>JBBRYR010000006.1:0-105280 GCA_038237415.1 Burkholderiales bacterium | reverse complement strand
GAAAAACGGCTGCGCAAAGCCCGCACGGTTGCGGCGAACGCCGCAGTCTCCAGGGAAACGGCGTCGACCAGCACAATGGCGGGCTCCAGCGCATCCGCCTGGTCATCGTCCGGGCAACGCAGCTCTGCCCGAATCTTCAAGTGTCCCGCTTGCAGAACCAGATCTTTCCACGCAGCGGGATCGGGCGTCAGCACCCATATCTTTTTGGCCTGCAGCAACTCCATCACCGCATCGCCTTCCTGACGGGCGCGGCGCTCCACAAGGGGCTGTGTAACGCCCTGCAAAAAGGTGGCCACGCGGGCGCCCAAATCGGCAATATGGGTATCCAGCTCATTCAGCGCGGCCACAGGCATCGCGTCGCCGTGCCCTTGATCATCAAACAGCGACAGTACTCTCTGCTCCAGGGCGTGCGCAAGTTGGTGCAAACCAGAGAGGCCCTTGCTATCCAGAAATGCCGTGAAACTGGAGACGGTGACCGCAAACTCGACAAACCCGTCAAAACTGAGCTGGTTTTTACCGGATTCCCATTTGGTCAGGAATTCGTCGCTTTTCTTCTTGAGTTCTGCGGGGGAGCAAGACATTTTCTTCCTTGTTGCTATGGCAAACAGCAGGGTTAATCAGGCCGTGGTTTCGCTCTGAAATCCACCTGCGCGCAGGGTAACGACCAGCGTATCGCGGTGCCCACCTTCGGCCAATGGTTGAATCGGCGTGGACTCGTGAATTACCCGTGCGTCGTCGAGCAGGAGCACCGACCATGGCTCGCTCAGCGTAAAACGCTGTCCATTGGGTCCGGCTGCATCGAACACGCGGGTCTCACCACCCTTGACGCCTTGGCGGTCGACCATGAAAACAGCCACCAGGTCCACCCCGTCCCGGTGCGCGCCTTCGGGAGTCGGCCGGCCAATGCCGTCCGTGGTGTCAATGCGAAACTGGTGCGCTTCCGCAAACCACGTCTGCGCACCCTTGAGTTGCGAACACACCGACGCCAGCGACAGCAACAGCTTCGGCCATGCTGCGCTGGAAACCGTAGCGGAGTCCATGGGCTCAAACCACCGCTGCATGCCACCATGCAAGGCGTTGTAATCCACAGGCTGCCAATGGGCGCGGTGGGGAACCTGCTCTGCGGTCCCGTCCTTCAATACAAAGCAGGCATGGCGCCTGCGCCGATAGCGACCACCATCCTTGAGGTATTCATCCGGTGGCAGCGCATTCCAGCTAGGCACCAGCGCATGGAGGTCACTCAGGGGAACGCCTGAAAGAGTCGACACGGCTTGCGCGTCCAGCACGGCATAGCCCTGGCCGCACAGTGTGGCGATCAGGTCGGCAGGTGTAACGCAGGGGGGAGAAAGGTTGTCGGTCGGGGTCAGGGTCTTCATGCCCGATAGCTTAACGCGGCCGACAGGCTGTTTGAATCAAGCCGAGACAGTAACGCCCTTCCAGAATGCCACACGGTCCCGCACGCTCTCGGCCTCGGGCTTGGGGTCTGCGTAGTACCAGACGGCATCCACATTCATTTCGCCCTTCACCAGCAAGGAGTAATAACTGGCCTGCCCTTTCCACGAGCACATGGTCTTGTGGTTGCTGAACTGAACGAAGTCCCGGTTGAGCGAACTCGCCGGGAAATAGTGGTTGCCCTCCACGGTAACGGTATCGTCACTTTGCGCAATGACTGCGCCATTCCACATGGCTTTCATAAGCTGATCCTTCAAAAAAATAGACAACTACAACGCTTTGCGACCCAGCAGGCCACCAATACGGCGAATCAGCCATTTTGGCGCTCCTCGCGACGCGATCATGGCCGCCTGGTTGATAACCCCCGGCACGCAGATGGCATCGCCTTGCATGCAGGCGTCAAACGCGCTGGCAGCCACGTCACCAACGTCACCCACCAAAAAATCTGGAATGCGGCTGACCTTGGCGTTGGCGGTGGCTGCCTTGTCCAGCATGTGGGTAGCAGTGATGCCGGGGCACAGCGCGGTAACCGTGACCCCGGTGCCCTTGAGTTCCTCGGACAGCGATTCGGAGAGCGACAGCACATACGCCTTGCTGGCCGCATAGCTGGCCAGCAGCGGCACCGGCTGAAACGCCCCGATGGACGCCACGTTCAACACCCGTCCGCTACCCCGCTCCACCATGGGAGGCACGAACACCGACAGCATGGCCGTGAGACCCGAAATATTGAGGTCAATGATTTGCTGGTGACTGCGCTGCGGTATGGCGGTGAAGGCGCCCTGCTCCAGCACACCCGCGCAATTCACCAGCACGTCCACAGGGCAACGCTTGCGTTTGAGAGCGGCCATCAGCTGGGCGGCAGCGCCGGGTTGCGACAGATCGGCGGGTTGCACCCGCACGGCAATGCCATGTTGCTGTTCAAGCGCTTGGGCCAGCGTGTTCAATTTGTCTTCACTGCGCGCGACCAGCACCAGATCAAAATGGGCCGCAGCAAAGCAATGGGCCAACGCCTCCCCAATGCCCGACGATGCACCGGTGATCAGCGCGGTCTGGGTGGCCGGTTTGCTTGGATTTTTTTTTGGCATGGTGATTCAGCGGTTGGTACGGGTGGGTACGTCCACTTTAAGCGTCATGCCCGCCAGCCGCAAGCGCTGCACCAGCACATCGCCCAGGCCACTGGCGGGTGTGAGCAAGCCACCGTGGCTGCGGCCACCCGGCAGGTCATCGAGCTGCAATGCCAGCGCAAGAGCGGATTCACACAGCATCTTGGTGGTGGCACGGTTGCCCGGGTCGCCCTGGTCGGAAATTGAACCCCTTACCCTTTTCCCGCCCGCGCTGTGGCCGACCCACTGGCAGCGGAACGATCCCTTGTCCATGCTGTCTTGCGACGGGCCTTCGCCGGGCGCCGGTGCAAACCGTGCCGCCGCCTTGCGCACCAGTGACCACTGGAGCGCCGCCTGCGATGCCAGCGAGCCCGCGCTCAGCACCGTGGCCGCCACGGCCGCTGCAGGCCCTTTGCCCAGACGCAGGTATTCCTGATACGAAAAATCTTCGCCGTAGCCCAGCAAGGCAGCGCTACGGCGCACCACGCGGGTGTTGATGGGCGCCATGAAGAACGGCCCCAGCCAGGCAGAAAAATCAGCGTCATGCCGCGGGCCGATGGGGTCGGCATGGTCTTGCGCGCTGGCGGGGCGCATGCCTTCGGGGTTGAGCAGAAACGGATCGGCCACCGCCTTGGCTTGCCCCGACGCAAACATGTTGAGCATGGACGCCACCGTACCGCCATTGAAACCACCCCGAATGCTGAAGGCCGTCTTCACGCTGCTGCAATGCTCGCCATGCTGCGCCCACATGGCCTCCTGGGCCAGTCGGGCGCTCAGGTCGGACGGGATGGAATCAAACCCGCAAAACGGGATGATGCGCGCACCCGTGCGCTCGGCGTCCTGGTGGTGGCGGTCAATCAATCCTTTGACCCAGGGTGTCTCGCCGGTGATGTCTACGTAGTGCGTGCCGTGGCGCACACAGGCCGCCACCAGTTCGCTGCCATACAGCGCAAAGGGTCCGGCGGTGCTGAGTACCACCGTGGCGTTGCGCGCCAGTGCATCCATGGCCGCAGCATCATGGGCTTCGGCCACCAGCACGCCCACACTGGGCGCACCGCACGCTTTGCGCACCGCCTCCAGTTTGTCGGCCGAGCGGCCCGCCAGCGCCCAGGTCACACCCATGGTTCTGACCTGCGGATGCCGGGCAAAGTAGGCTGCCGTCTGGCGCCCCACAAAGCCGGTGGCACCGTACAGAACCACATCGTATTTTCGGGATTGTTTGCTTGCAGCCATGGGGTGTTTCCTTCAAAGAGCCCACGGAGCATAGACGCAATCAAAACCCGGTACTACCCGAGGCCTGTCGCGTTGGCAACCCCACAGAAATGCCGGTCGCGCTACGATGCGCGCCTGTTTCCCCCACTGTGGAGTTATTCAAATGTCCCCTGCCAACCTCAACAACCTCGTCAACCACCAAATCCGTCTGGCCGCCCGCCCGGTGGGAATGCCCAAGTCCAGCGACTGGAGCCATACCTCGGAGCCCGTCGAGGAACCCGCTGACGGTGGCGTTGTGCTGAAAACCCTGGCGCTCTCGCTGGACCCTGCCATGCGTGGCTGGATGAACGAAGGCAAGAGCTACATCCCCCCCGTGGGCATTGGCGAAGTCATGCGCGCTGGCGGTGTGGGCCAGGTGATTGCTTCCAAAAACGACCACTTCGCTGTGGGCGACTACGTGAGCGCCAGCTTTGGCGTGCAGGAATACACCACCCTTGCCAAGGATGAAATCAAGCGCAATGGTCTGGCCAAGATCGACCTTCGCATGGGCAGCCTCACCCAGTGGCTCAACGTGCTGGGCATGCCCGGCATGACCGGCTACTTTGGACTGATGGACGTGGGCATGCCCAAAGCGGGTGAAACCGTGGTGGTGTCCGGTGCCGCGGGTGCCGTGGGTCAGACCGTGGGCCAGATCGCCAAACTCAAAGGCTGCCGCGTGGTCGGCATCGCCGGTGGCGCGGCCAAGTGCGAATGGGTGGTGAAAGAGTTGGGCTTTGATGCCTGCATTGACTACAAGGCCGGACCCGGTGCGGTACGCGCGGGTTTGAAGGAACATTGCCCCAAGGGCGTGGACATTTACTTTGACAACGTGGGCGGCGAAATTCTGGACGACGTGCTGGCCAAAATTACCCGTGGTGCGCGCATCATCATCTGCGGAGCCATCAGCCAGTACAACAACACCACCGCCGTGCAAGGCCCCAAGAACTACCTGAGCCTGCTGGTGAACCGCGCGCGCATGGAAGGCATTGTGGTGTTTGACTACGCCGACCGCTACCACCTGGCCATTGCCGAGATGGCCGGCTACATCAAGGATGGCCGCATGAAGAGCAAGGAAGACGTGGTGGTGGGCCTGCAGACCTTCCCCGAAACCCTGCTCAAGCTGTTCAACGGCGAGAACTTCGGAAAACTGGTGCTGGAAGTCGCCAAGGCCTGACCGTAGCCGGTTGTCGGAATGCGCGAATTGCTATTTATTTGATAGCTGCTTGCGCATATTCCACGGGGGCTAGAGGCTTATTTGGCGCTTGCAGGTGCCGCTCTGCCGTGAGCCATGCGGAGCCTGACGTATGCGTTTGAATTTCTGGGTGTGGATGCCTATGATTGAATTTTGGGGGCGGGCGGTTGTGTTGCGGCGGTAGCTACTACCTTCCCCGTTTCCCAGGGATCGCCCCACCACGAACGCGCGCATGCGACCGGTATCAGCGATGCCGTGCAGGTCAACCCTGTCGACACAGACCCAAAAGGAATCTTGCCAATGGCTGACCTCAAAACCCTCACGAGACTATTTTTTTATGGGTCTGTGCTGGTCAGCCAAGGCGCTCAAGCGGTCGAGCCCACACCGGCGGGGTCAGCGATCGTTGTGCCGCGGGATGCAAGCTCTGCAGAGTCCTCAGCGCTGATCAAGCGTGGGGAGTATGTGGCCCGCCTGGGCGACTGCATTGCCTGCCATACGGCACCTAACGGCAAACTGATGTCGGGGGGATTGGCACTCAACACGCCATTTGGTGCGCTCTATTCCACCAACATTACTCCCGATGCGCAAACCGGCATCGGCAAGTATTCCTTTGCGCAATTTGATCGCGCCATGCGTACGGGAGTGGCCGCAGATGGGCGCAATCTGTACTCCGCCATGCCCTACCCGTCCTACGCCAAGATGACTGGGGAAGACATGCGCGCCTTGTACGCTTATCTGAATCAGGGGCTTGCGCCGGTCAGTCAGCCCAACAAGCCTTCGGAGATGTCCTGGCCGTTCAACATGCGTTGGGGCTTGTCGCTCTGGAACTGGGCCTTCCTGGACAACACGCCTTTCAAGCCCGATATAAGTCACGATGCCACGTGGAATCGCGGGGCCTACCTGGTACAGGGGTTGGGACATTGCGGCGCCTGCCACACGCCGCGCGGTGTCGCGTTTCAAGAGAAAACCATGACACAGGAGGGTTCCAAAGGAGATCTGTATCTGGCGGGCGAAACGGTTGAGGCCTGGCGGGCACTCAGTTTGCGTAACTTGTGGACCGTGGAAGACACCGCCTTGTTACTCAAGACCGGGCAGAATTCTTTCGCCAGCGTGTCGGGCAACATGGTTGAGGTGATCCACAACAGCACCCAGCACTTCAGCGATGGGGATCTAACCGCTATCGCCACCTACCTGAAATCGCTGCCCCCCGGCAAGGACGATTTACCCATGCCCGCGAAGTCCGCTCGGGTTGCGCCATCGAGCACCTCCGCCCAACTTTTCGCCACGCGCGGTGGGCTGGGGTATGTTCAATTCTGTGTCGATTGCCATCGCCAGGATGGCGCAGGCGTCAAGGATATTTTTCCGTCATTGGCACAAAACATCTCTATCGCCTCAGCCGACCCATCAACACTGGTGCATATCACGTTGACGGGTTGGAAAACAGCGCAAACGGCAGCGCATCAGCGGGTCTTCACCATGCCGGCGTTTAGCCGCTTGTCCGATCAGGAGCTGGCTGAAATCCTGAGCTTTGTGCGTGTAAGTTGGGGTAACAACGCAGCGCCGGTTGAAGCCTCTCAGGTGAAAAAGTTGCGCGCGCAGCTCGACCCCAAGTCCACTGACTCTTCCCTGTTTGAAACGCCGCGTCTGGCGAATCTGCTCAGCCAGCCCAATGCCCAGCAACTGGTTCGTGGCATGCGTCTGCACCTTGAAACCAAGGCCTTGTTGCCGCAGAACGTCGGCAATGTCTTGAATTGCACCAGTTGTCACCTCAATTCGGGAACCGTCGCGGATGGTTCGCCATTCGTCGGTGTTTCTGCCTTCTTCCCCAGTTATGCCCCGCGTGCAGGCCGAATCATCACACTCGAAGACCGGATCAACGGCTGCTTCCTGCGTTCCATGAACGGCAAGCCGCTGCCGGTGGAATCTGCGGACATGAAGGCCATGGTGGCTTATTTCACCTGGATGAAAGGGGAAACCAAACCCCAAGATAAAGTCGCCGGCCGCGGTGTGGGCAAGATTGACACGGCGATCAAACCCGATATTGAAAACGGCAAGAAGGTCTATTCGGCACAGTGCGCAGTCTGCCACGGCAAGGACGGCGAAGGTCTGCTGCAGGCGGATGGCCGTTACGTTTACCCTCCGCTCTGGGGCGATCAGTCATTCAACATCGGCGCAGGCACGGCCCGCACCTATACCGCGGCGGCATTTGTCAAGCGCAACATGCCGATAGGACTCCACGAGAAGTTCCCGCTCGGGCAAGGCGGTCTTTCTGATCAAGAGGCGGTTGATGTCTCAGAGTATTTCTCACACCAGCCCCGTCCGGATTTCGCCGGAAAAGCGAAGGATTGGCCGAAAGACAAGAAACCCCAAGACGCTCGCTATTGATTTAATAGCTGCGTGCGCATATTCCACGGGGGCTCAAGCCCGATTTGGCTTGCAATTACTCCAGCAGCGCGGCGTAAACCAGGTTCCTGAACAGCGGGCGGTAGTAGTCGCGCTGGTTGGGGGCCTGGATCATCATCAGGGCGAAGAAGTCTTTGGCCGGGTCCACAAAGAACGTAGTGCCCGCAATACCGCCCCAGAAGTACAAGCCTTTGGTGCCAGGCGCAGCGCCCACGCCGTCTTCCAGGCGCACTGCAAAGCCCAGACCAAAGCCGTGGCCGGGTGCCAGCAACTCACCGGAACGCCCGGCGCGGTGTACGCCGATGCTCCCAAGGTGGTCGGCCGTCATGTAGCGCACGGTGTTCGGGCCCAGAATGCGCACACCGTTCAGCGCACCCCCATTTAGCAGGCACTGCAAAAAGCGCGCGTAGTCTGCGGCGGTGGACGCCAGACCAGCGCCACCGGCTTCCATCGGGGCGGGTTTGCGAATGTCCATGAGGCGCATGGCCACGCCACCATCGGGATCTTTCTCGAAGGGCTCGGCGATGCGGTGGTGTTTGTCGGGTGGCACAACAAACGACGTGTCCACCATGCCTAAGGGGCCGAGGATGTTTTCTTGCAAAAACACGCCCAGCGTCTGGCCACTGACCGCCTCTACCAGCGCGCCCAGCAGGTCGGTCGCACGGCTGTATTCCCACACGGTGCCGGGCTCAAACATCAGTGGGATGGCGGCTAGCGCCTTGGAGAACTCGGCGTTGGTGTGCTCACGCGAACCCAGACGCGCCTGCGCATACTGGCGCTGGATGGGCTCACTGCCCAATATTTCGTAGGTAAGACCCGAGGTGTGGCGCAGCAGGTCTTGCACCGTGGGCGCCGCTTTGGGGCTATGCAGGGTGGTATGGCCGCCCTGATGGTGGGCGACCTGCACACCGGCAAACTCGGGCAGGTGCCGGGCGACCGGGTCGCTGAGCAGCAGCTTGCCCTGCTCCATGAGCATCATGACCGCCACCGAGACGATGGGTTTGGTCATGGAGTAGATGCGAAAAATGGAGTCCAGCGCCATGGGCGTGGCCCCTGTCGTCGCGTTTGCCGGGATCTGCTGGCCCACGCGCGCGTTCAGCAGCACCTGGCCTTTGCGCGCAATCAGGGCGACGGCACCGGGCAGGCGCTGGCTGTCGACCTCGGTCTGCAGCACACGCATGAGGTTGGCAGTGCGGTCCGGGCAAAAACCCACCGTTTCAGGTTGGCCAAAAGGCAATGGTGCAGGCAAGGGTGTGTGGTGCTGCATCAAGCGCCTGCTCCCGGTTGGCCGTAGCGCTGGCGGGCCAGTGCCGCGCCTTGCGCCAGGGCTTCGAGTTTTTTCACCGCCACTTCGCGGCTCATCGGGGCCAGCCCGCAGTTGGTGCAGGGGAACAGGCGATTGCGCGGCACGTGCTGCAGCGCCAGGCCGATGGTGTCGGCCACTTGCTCAGGGGTTTCAATCACATCGCTGGCCACATCAATCACGCCGACCATGACGTCCTTGCCCTCCAGCAGCGCCATCAAATCGGGCGGCACATGCGAGTGGTAGCACTCCAGGCTCACCTGCTGGATACTGCTTTTGGCCAGCGCGGGAAACACTTGCGCGTATTGGCGCCACTCCTGGCCCAAGGTATCTTTCCAGTCGGTGTTGGCCTTGATGCCGTAGCCATAGCAAATATGCACGGCGGTGGTGCAGGTCAGGCCTTGCGCTGCACGCTCCAGTGCCTTGACGCCCCAGTCTGCAGCGTCCTGCCCGTAGACATTGAAGGCGGGCTCATCGAACTGGATGATGTCCACGCCATCCGCCTGCAGCGCCAGTGCTTCCTGGTTGAGCAACTCGGCAAAGGCGAAGGCCATCTTCTGCTTGTCGCCATAGAAGCGGTCGGCCACGGTGTCCACAATCGTCAATGGGCCAGGCAGCGTGAACTTCAGTTTCTTTTTGGTGTGTGCACGGGCCAGTTGGGCTTCGAAGGCATGGACCCGGCCTTTGAGTCGCAACGGTGCAATCACCTGCGGCACCTGGGCGTCGTAGCGGTTGTTGCGGATGCCCATGGTGACCTTGTTATCAAAGTCAATGCCTTCCACCTGCTCCAGAAAGCCGTGCACAAAGTGCTGGCGGCTTTGCTCGCCATCGCCCACGATGTCGAGCCCGGCGTCCTCCTGGGCCTTGATCCACAGGAGCGTGGCGTCGGCCTTGGCCTGCTGCAATTCGGCTCCGGCCAGCTTCCACTGCGGCCAGAGTTTTTCGGTTTCGGACAGCCACGAGGGCTTGGGCAAGCTGCCGGCAATAGCGGTTTCAAACATGGGGGGACTCCGGTTGGTTGGAATGGATGGCGTCGCGCTGGTACGGCGGCAGCTTGGCGCCGCAATGCAGACAAAAATTGGCTTCTGCCTGGTGGCCCTCGGTGAGGCATTCGTGGCAGGTGCGTGTAGTGGACGGCTCGCTGGCGCGGCGCAGGCTCATCTCGGCAGTGACGATGCCGGTCGGCACCGCCAGGGTGCCCCAGCCCAGCAACATCATGGCTGAGGCAATCAGGCGGCCCAGGTCAGTCTTGGGGGTGATGTCGCCAAACCCGACCGTGGTCATGGTGGTGATGGCCCAGTACACCGACGTGGGAATGTTGGTAAACCCGTTGGCGGGCCCCTCCACCACATACATCAGCGTGCCCATGACCAGCACGATCATCAGCACCGCTGCCAAAAACACCAGAATCTTGCGCCGACTGGCGCTCAGGGCGCGCCCCAGAGACTGGTACTCCGACACATACGCCGTCAGCTTGAACACCCGAAACACCCGCAGCAGGCGCAGTACCCGCACATCAATCAAGGCGTGCACTTCAGGCACCAGCAATGCAATGTAGGTGGGCAGCAGCGCGAGCAGGTCAATCACTCCATAGAAACTCAGCGCGTAGCGCATGGGATGGCGCACACACAGCAAGCGCGCCCCATACTCCAGCGTAAAGGCGACGGTGAAGACCCACTCACTGATGGCAAACGCCCTGTCAAACCCGGAGCCAAGGCTCTGCACGCTGTCGAGCACCACAGCCGCCACACTGGCCAGAATGATCGCGATCAGCCACTGGTCAAACAGACGCCCCGCCCGCGTGTCAGCCTCAAAAATGATGGTGTAGAGGCGCAGCCGCCAGCCGGCGAGTGGCTTGCCCAGCGCCTCTTCAAACGAAACTGCCATTACTTTCCTTCTGCTTCCTGCAAGGTACGCCACATGACTTTGCCTGTGCCGCTCTTGGGCAGGGTTTGCACAAACTGCACCTGGCGCGGCACTTTGTAGACCGCCATGTTCTCACGACACCAGTCGATGATGTCCTGCTCGGTTACCAGGTCCTGGAGTGTGGACCGCAATACCACCACCGCCTTCACGGACTCGCCGCGGTAGCTGTCCTGCGTCGCGATGATGCAGGCTTCCTGGATGGCTGGGTGGCGGTACATCAGGGCCTCCACCTCGGCGGGCCAGACCTTGAAGCCCGACGCATTGATCATGCGTTTGAGGCGGTCGGTCAGGAAAAAGTAGCCATCTTCATCGACCCGGCCCAGGTCACCCGAGCGGAAAAACGACTTTCCATCAATCTCGACAAATGCAGCCGCCGTGGCCTCGGGCCGCTTCCAGTAGCCCCGGAACACCTCGGGGCCGTGCAGGATGATTTCGCCTTGCTCGCCTACCGCCATCTCCTGCAGGGTGTCGGGGTCCACCACCCGCGCGTCGGTGCTCATGAAGGGGATACCCAGACACTGCTGTTTGGGTGCATCGGGCGGGTTGCTGTGCGAGGGGGCGGCGGTTTCCGTCAGGCCATAGCCTTCCACATAACGCAAATCAAATTGCTCCAGCAGGCGCTGCGCCACAGCCTGCGGCATGGCTGCGCCGCCACCGCCGATGTAGACCAGACTGGACAGGTCGTAACTGCCGAAGTGGGGGCTGCCCATCAGGTCAATCACCATGGTGGGAATGTTGGTCCAGTGGGTCACCCGCCAGCGCGAGATCAGGCGGCCTGCCAGATCACGGTCCCAGCGCGGCATGATGATCAGCGTCGCACCACTGCGGATGCTGGTGTGCATCACGCTGACCATGCCGGTGATATGGAACATGGGCACCACGACCAGCACCACATTTTCAGCTGTACCGTTGCCCCACAAACCGCTGGCCACCGCGTTGTGCATGATGCTGCTGTGCGGGTGCATGCAACCTTTGGGGAGGCCGGTGGTGCCGCTGGTGTAGGGAAGAATAGCCAGATCGGCAGGGCCGACCAGCAACTCGGGCAAGGTGCCATTTGCAGCCATCGCCTGATTCCAGTCCAGCACCTGTCCACCCTGCAGGGCGGGCGGTGTGTGCCGGGTCAGCAACCAATCGTTCCAGGCAGCCGGCGGCGCATCGGCGCCCGACACGGCGGCGTCAAACGCATCGGTAAAATGGGTGACGATCAGGTGGGCCAGGCGGTCCTTCGCATCCAGTGCGTCACTGGCACGGGCCAGCTCGGCGGCCAGGTCCGCGGTGGTGATGGCCACCTTGGCATCGGGGTCGGTGATGTAGTGCTTGAGTTCTTCAGAGCGGTTCATCGGATTGACCGGCACCACCACTGCGTTGGCCCGCAGAATCGCAAAGTGGGCAATGATGAGCTGCGGACAGTTCTGCATGCTCAGCACCACCCTGTCACCCTTTTCGACCCCTAGCCCCCGTAAACACTGCGCAAGGCGCTCTGCTTTTTGTAGCAGACCGGCATAGGTCAAAACCGTTCCGAAGAACACCAGCGCCGCTTTGTCGGGGTAGCGCCGCGCGCTGGTCTCCAGGTTGTCCCACAAGGAAGTGGCCGGGACCGTGATGGCGTGGGGCAGCCGCTTGGGCCAAAACTTGAAATGTGCGCGCACAAAGACTCCTGAAACGAATGAACCCTGCAAGGGTATCGCGCACCGACAGGGGCCGCATCCGGGTCGTCCCCAACGCACCCGTCTTTGAAGTCGCGTGTGCGACGCCAGAAAACCCGTATTTCACAAGGGACATGCCAGATGTCTGCGCACGGAAATGGCACGGATTGTGCATAGTCATACAGGTCGCTTCAACAGGAACTTGGGGTTTCGTATTTAGATATGCAAATTCCGCATGGCATCCCCGTGCAAACCCGGGGGGGCGCCGCGACAATGCAGGACTAACATCCTGCCTGAGTTGACGCCCGGCCGAAACATGGCTGGCGTTATTTCCTAATATGTACATTGAAGTTGGAGATCTATTCATGACCATGAAACAAGCCAAATTGGCCGCAGCAGTAGTCGCATCTTTGGGCGCACTGCTGGCCATGCCCGCGCACGCAGGCAAGACATTGGACGCCATCAAGGCGCGGGGGCAAGTCGTTTGCGGCGTCAATACCGGCCTGGCCGGTTTTGCCGCAGCGGACTCTGCGGGCAAGTGGTCTGGCATGGATGTGGACGTGTGCCGCGCACTGGCAGCGGCCACCCTGAGCGATCCGGAAAAGGTCAAATACGTGCCCCTGAATGCCCAGCAGCGTTTCACGGCTCTGCAGTCCGGCGAAGTGGACATTCTGGCGCGCAACACCACGTTCACCCTGACCCGTGATGCGTCACTGGGCCTGAGTTCCACCGTGACCAACTACTATGACGGCCAGGGTTTCATGGTGCCCGTCAAGAGCAAGATCAAGAGCGCCAAGCAGCTCAAAGGCCAAACCGTGTGCGTGCAGTCCGGCACGACCACCGAGAAAAATCTGACCGACTACTCCAAGGCCAACGCGCTGGCGATCAAGCCGGTGGTGTTTGAAAAACTGGAAGCAGCAGAGAACGCCTACTTCACCGGGCGCTGCATTGCGTACACCACCGACGCGTCCGGTCTGGCGTCCACCCGCAACAAGGTTGCCAAAGACCCCAAAGAGCACATGATCCTGCCTGAGCTGATCTCCAAAGAGCCACTGGGCCCCATGGTTCGCCGGGGTGACGACGAGTGGTTTGCGGTTGTCAAATGGGTCATGTATGGCCTGATGGAAGCCGAAGAGTATGGCGTGACACAAGCCAACGTGGAACAGATGAAAGCCAGCACCGACCCCGTGGTGCAACGTCTGGTGGGCGGCGGCAATGAAGACACCGGCAAACTGCTGGGCTTGGACAAGGCATGGCTGGCACGCGCTATTGCAGCGACCGGCAACTATGGCGAGATTTTCGAGCGCAATGTTGGCCCCAAGTCACCGCTGGCTTTGCCACGCGGCCTGAACAACCAGTGGAACAAGGGCGGTTTGATGTACGCCTATCCGGTGCGTTGATTCTGCGCTGAGCGCTAGCCGGGCGAATGCTGCTGTTGGTACAAATCGTTTGTACTGGCAGCAGTTTTTTTTGTCCTTTTGACTGATCAAGTCCACTTTTGACACGGCAAGACCATGACGCAGAAGTCCCCACCCAAAAAGAAAAACTGGTCCTGGCGCAGTGAGGCATTCAGAGGCCTGATCTACCAGGCCGTCGCCATCGGGCTGATTGTTGCGGTCGTCTGGTTTCTGGCGCACAACACACTGAACAACATGAAGATCCGCGGCATCCAGAGCGGGTTTGACTTTTTGAGCGGCCCGGCCGGTTTTGATATCGGGGAAAGCCTGTATCCGTTTGATTCGGCCCAGCCCTACTGGCAGGCGTTTCTTGTGGGTATTACCAACACCCTGCGGGTAGCCATCATTGGCATCATCCTGACCACCATTTTGGGCACGCTACTGGGTGTGGGCCGATTTTCGCGCAATGCCCTGGTACGCGGCGTTTGCTACGGCTATGTCGAGCTGTTTCGCAACGTGCCCGTGTTGCTTCAACTTCTGATGTGGTACCTGCTCTTCACCGAAGTCCTGCCCGCCTCTGCCGACGCCTGGGTGATAGGCCCCGTCTTTTTGAGCAAGGGCGGTCTGAGTTTTCCGGTACCCGTCTGGGCGATTGGCCACTTGTGGGCGCTGTTCGGATTGGTCGCTGGCTGCGCGCTGGCTTTTTTGTACCGCAAATGGGCGTTCGGGCGGTTTGAAGCCACCGGTCAGCTCAGGAGCATGTTCTGGACTCCGTTGGCGATCGTATTGGCCGGTGGCGTGCTGGGCTGGTTGGCCGGTGGGGCGCCAAGTTCCTTTGACTTCCCCACCAAAGGTGATTTCTCCATCGAAAACGGAGGCTCGCTGACGCCGGAATTTCTATCGGTCCTGATTGGCCTCACGGTCTACACGGCTGCTTTTGTGGCTGAAGTGGTTCGCTCCGGCATTCAGTCCGTCGCGCGTGGCCAGGGCGAGGCAGCGGCCGCGCTGGGCTTGAACCCGCGGCAGTCCATGCGGCTGGTGATGCTGCCGCAAGCCTTGCGCGTCATCATTCCACCCATGACGAACCAGTTTTTGAACCTGACCAAAAACTCGTCACTGGCCGTTGCCATTGGCTACCCGGACGTGGTGTCCATTGCCAATACGGCGCTGAACCAGACCGGGCGGGCTGTGGAATGCATTGCCATCGTCATGCTCGTGTATCTGACCACTTCATTAAGCACCTCCCTGCTGATGAATTGGTACAACACGCGCTCTGCGATTCAGGAACGTTGATCGGAATATGGCCACACCATGACTTCACAAACATTCCAACCTATCGCAGCGCGACCGGCACCGGTTCAAACCGAGGGCCTTGTCGCGTGGATCCGCTTCAATCTTTTCGCCGACTGGGTGACCACACTCATGACGGTCGTCATTGGCGGCGCGTTGCTCTACCTGATCCCGCAATTTCTCAGCTGGGCCATCTTCCGGGCCTCCTGGCAGCCCAACTTTGATGCCTGCCGTGTGGACGGCGTAGGCGCCTGCTGGGGCGTGGTGGCAGAGAAGTACCGCATCATTTTGTTCGGACGGTATCCCTTTGAAGAGCAATGGCGCCCGCTGGTGGCCACCGGGTTGATGCTGAGCCTGTTGATCGCCAGTTGCATGCGGGCCTTTTGGCGTTCATGGCTGGTGATTCTCTGGGCCATTGTGTTGACGGTGTTTTTTGCGCTCATGTACGGCAACACAATGGGCCTCAGCAAGGTGGAGACCGACCGCTGGGGTGGCTTGCCTTTGACCCTTCTGCTGGCCTCCCTGTCCATGGCCATGGCCTTCCCCATTGCGCTGGTGGTAGCGCTGGGGCGGCGGTCCAAGCTTCCCGCCATACGCACGTTTTGCACCATTTACGTCGAGTTGATCCGCGGAGTGCCATTGATCTCGGTGCTGTTCATGGCGTCGTTCATGTTCCCGCTGTTCATGCCGCAGGGCTTCAACATTGATGTGCTGGTGCGGGTACTCGTGGGCATCACCCTGTTTGCAGCCGCCTACATGGCCGAAGTGATTCGTGGCGGGCTTCAGGCCCTTCCCAAAGGGCAAATTGAAGCAGCCGCCACACTGGGACTGTCTTACTGGCAAACCCAGCGCAAGATTGTGCTGCCGCAGGCGCTGGCCATGGTGGTGCCCAGCATCATGAACAACTTCATCTCGACGTTTAAAGACACCTCGCTGGTCACCATCGTGAGTCTGTATGAACTCACGGGCGCCCTGTCACTGGCCTTGAATTCGGACTCTGACTGGCGCCCTTTCAAAATCGAAGGCTACCTGTTCATTGCCCTCATCTATTTTGTTTTCTGCTTCTCCATGTCGCGCTACAGCCAGTGGGTAGAAAAACAAGTCAACAAAAGCAAACTTCGCTGAGATCCCAATATGTCTGAACCCATCATTACTTTCGACAAAGTCAACAAGTGGTACGGTAATAACTTCCATGTGCTGCGCGACATTGACCTGTCGGTGGCCAAGGGCGAACGCATCGTCGTTTGCGGCCCGTCGGGCTCTGGCAAGTCCACCCTGATCCGCTGCATCAACCGGCTCGAAGAGCACCAGCAGGGCCACTTGACGGTTGACGGCGTGGAGCTCACCGATGACGTCAAAGCCATTGACGGCGTGCGCAAGAAAGTCGGCATGGTATTCCAGCAGTTCAACCTGTTTCCCCACCTGACTGTGCTGGAAAACCTGACCTTGTCGCCCATGTGGGTGGGCAGGATGCCCAAGAAAGAGGCCGAAGAAAAAGCCATGGAGCAGTTGCAGCGCGTGCGCATTGCCGAGCAGGCCAGCAAGTACCCGCTGCAGCTCTCCGGCGGTCAGCAGCAGCGCGTGGCCATTGCGCGCGCGCTGTGCCTCACACCCAAGATCATGCTGTTCGACGAGCCCACCTCGGCACTGGACCCCGAGATGATCAAGGAAGTGCTGGATGTGATGATCGAAATGGCCAGCCAGGGCATCACCATGATTTGCGTAACGCACGAGATGGGCTTTGCCAAAGCCGTGGCCGACCGGGTGATCTTTATGGACCAGGGGCAGATCGTCGAGCAGAACAACCCGCACGACTTCTTCAACAACCCGCAGAACGAACGCAGCCGGGACTTCCTGTCGAAGATCCTGGGGCACTGAACCTGAGCAGGCTTACAGGTAGTCGCCGACCTGAAAACGGCGCGTCTTGAGCCAGTATTCCCACGTGTAGCCGGGCCACAGGGTGTCGATGTGACCATCGGCATTCTGGTACCAGCTTTTGCAGCCGGAGGACCAGACGGTGCCCTTCATCTTTTGCTGCATCAACACATAGTCGTCGCGCTGCACATCCGGGCGCAATCGCAACGCTGTCTGGCCCCGGCTTCGCAGACCTTTTAGAGCCCGCACGATGTAGTCGACCTGGCACTCGATCATGAAGATGATGGAGTTGTGCCCCAGCCCCGTATTGGGCCCGACCAGCATGAACAGGTTGGGGAATCCGGCCACGGTAATGCCCAGACGGGTTGCGGCAGGGTTGCTGCGCCACCATGCGCCAAGCTCTGGCACCACGGCTGCGGCGCCAGCGCCTTTGGCCGGTTCGCCATGAATTTTCATGGGCGCGACAAACTCGGTTGCTTTGAAGCCGGTACCCCACACGATCACATCGCAGGGGTACAGCGTGCCGTCCGACCCCACAACTCCGTTCGGTGCAATGCTGCCCACGGCCTGGGTGACCAGGCTGACGTTCGGGCGTTGCAGCGTGGGAAACCAGGTGTTCGAAATCAGCAGGCGCTTGCAACCGGGATTGAAATCCGGGGTCAATGCGTCACGCAGCGCAGGGTCCGCCACCTGGCTGCGCAAGTGGTGCCCTGACAGACGGCGCAGCATGGATTGCATACGCGCAGACCCCATGAAGCCCATGCCGATCCACTCGTTGAACCAGTACACCCGCCAACGGCTCAGGCGCTGCAACCCGGGTACAAAGCGATAGGCCCACCGGCGCACCGCGCCATAGGGTTGATCCCAGCGCGGCAACACCCATGCCGGCGTGCGCTGGAACACATCCACATGCGCCGCATCGGGTGCAATCTCGGGCACAAACTGGATAGCACTGGCACCCGTGCCCACTACGGCGATGCGCTTGCCTTTCAAGTCAATATCGTGGCGCCAGTGGCTGGAGTGAAACGACTGGCCGGTAAAGCGGTCCACGCCGGGAATATCGGGGATGGCCGGTTTGTTCAAGGGCCCGGTTGCCAGAATGACGTGGCGCGCCAGCAGGGGCGCTTGCCCCTGAAGTTCAATTTCCCAGCATTGCTGGTCTGCCAGCCAGCGCATGGCTTGCACATCGGAGTTGAAACGGATCAGGGGCCGCAGCGCATAGGTGTCGGTCACGCGCAGGATGTAGTCCTGAATTTCCTGCTGCTGGGGGTAAGGCCGTGTCCACCGCGTGTTGGGCTCAAACGAAAAAGAATACATGTGCGAGGGCACATCGCAGGCGCACCCCGGATAGATGTTGTCACGCCAGGTACCGCCCACCTCGGTGCTGCGCTCCAGAATGACCAGTGAATCCACACCACTCTGGCGCAAGCGGATGGCGGCACACAAACCACCAAAACCCGCACCCACAATTGCCACATCAATTTGCTTCATCGGGCAAAGTTAACACAGCACCCGCAGGCACCCAAGCCCCTTGGACCTACTTGGGTAACTCGTGTGACGCGGTCGAAAATCCGGGACCCAGACGGTCGGATGTCCATCGCAACAGATCGAACCACATCTGGCGAATTTCGGCATCCTGCGGCGTACGCGACGCGCTGGTCAGCTCGATGGTGACCACCGGCACCCCCTTGTGGACGCCGCCGTAGTTACCCAGTGATCCCGGGTAAATGCCCACCTGATCCAGATAAAGGCGACCCAGTTTGCTGGGCGGTGTCGAAGGGCCATCAAAATCGAGCACGCCGTACGGTGCGTGCACACTCACAATCAGGTTGGGTTTGAAACTCTCCATCTGCTCCAGCAGAAAACGCGATTCTGGCTCCGACAGAGGCTTGTTGCCCGGCCAGCGGCGCGGATCCCGACGGGTTCGGGTTTCCCAATAGACCTTGGCATCACGCGCCCAATTGGGCGTGGGAAAGTTGCGGTTCAGGTCCACTCCGTGGGCATTGACGCGACGCGCGGGTCGGGCAAACAGTCCATCGGGGTTAAGCGCCGGAATGAACCGCCAATGGATCGGTTCGGGCATGACCGCCATTGGCACCTGGGCCAAGGCGATCCAGTGAAACACCAGCGAACTCGATGACATCTCGTCACCATGAATGCCGCCCAAAACCAGCACCCGCAGACGCGCACCAGCGGGGTGGATGTCGCGGCTCCAGATGGCGCGCCCCAACACCGAGCGGGCCTGCGTATCCTGCAACTGGGCCGCATTGCACAAAACCGGCTGCACATTCGGTATTTTTGAAGAAAAATCCCGGCAAGCCCTTATGGAATCTGCCTGTGCAGCTATGTTTAGCATAGCAAAAAGGGCACAGAGAAGCGATCGAAATACCATGCGCCGATTGTAGGGCGACCCGGCTGTAGTGCGGGTTGTTCACGCAGGCGACTGGCTGTGTCATCTATTTCGGGTAAATTCAAAGCATGTCTTTGCCAGCCAGCCCCGATCGGGCCCTCCCCCCCAACTTCTCCCCCACCGAATTTCGGCAGTCTTTGGGCATGTTTGCCACCGGCGTCACCATCGTGACGGCCCGTAGCGCCGATGGCACGCTGGTTGGGCTCACCGCCAATTCGTTCAACTCGGTGTCCATGACACCCCCGCTGGTTTTGTGGAGTCTGGGGCGTGCCGCCGGGTCCATGGCGGCTTTCAGTACCGGGTCGCACTACGCCATCAACATTCTGGGTGCGGACCAGCAGGACCTTGCACGGCAGTTTGCGTCACGCGACGGCGACCGGTTTGCCGGCGTACGCTTCATTCCCGGAAGTGGCGGGGCACCCCTGATCGAGGGCGCCGTGGCCACTTTTGAATGCTTCAACCGCAGCCGCTATGAAGAAGGCGACCACGTTATCTTTGTTGGAGAAGTCGAACGCTGTACGCACCGACCGGGCGCTGCACCCCTGCTGTTTCATGGGGGCAAGTTCTACGCGGAACATCCGCTGTGAGCAAACGGCTAGCGGCCCCATGACCCAGCGCAAGGAGCATCTGGACCCCCTTGCGATCGGCCTGCTGCTGGCCTGCTTTGCCTTCTGGGGATTTCAGCAAGTGCTGGTCAAGGCAACCCTCGCCGAGGTGCCGCCCGTGTTTCAGGCGGCCCTGCGTTTTGCCGGGGCAACGGTTCTGCTGGCCGGGTGGTGTCGCTGGCGTGGCGTGCGCCTGTTTCAGCGCGACGGAACGCTGGCAGCCGGGCTTCTGGCGGGAACGCTCTTTGCTCTGGAATTTGCCTGTCTCTTTGTCGGTCTCCAATATTCCGCGGCATCGCGGCTGACCGTGTTCCTGTACACCTCACCCTTGTGGGTGGCACTGCTGCTGCCCTGGGTCGTGAAATCCGAGCGACTCTCCCCCGTGCAGTGGCTGGGTCTGGCATTTGCCTTTAGCGCAGTTGTGTTCACCCTGCGGGAGGGTTTTGCTGTACCGGGCCAACCCCTGCAATGGCTCGGAGACCTGCTGGGGCTCGTCGCAGGCATGTTCTGGGGACTGACCACAGTCATCATTCGCAGCAGCTCGCTGTCGCGCACGTCCCCGGAAAAGCTGCTTTTTTACCAGGTCGCCTTGAGCACCGTGGCCTTGCCACTGATTTCGCTGGCGATGGGCGAGCGCTGGCTTTGGACCTTCAGCGCCTTTGCCACCACCTCACTGGTGCTGCAAATGGCCGTCGGCGCGTTTGCCAGCTATCTGGTGTGGATGTGGGTTCTGGGGCGCTATCCCGCCACCAAGGTCAGTGCATTTGCATTTCTGACACCGGTCTTTTCGTTGTTGTTTGGTGCCTGGTGGCTGGGTGAGGCTGTCACGCCGGCGCTGCTGGCGGCCCTGGCGCTGGTAGCCGTGGGTATTGTGCTGGTGAACCGCCGCCCCGGTCCGCTATCAAAAAAGTAGCTGCCTGCGCAGGTTCTACGGGGGCTAGCGGCCTAAATGGCTTATAAATCCCGCTAGGGTGCGTTGTCCATGCTGTTGCGCATGGCAATTTGGGCCACGGCGTCCAGCGCCCCGTCCACCACGGGCTGGCCCGAGATGATGCGCAAGCTGCCTGCTGCGACCAACTTGTCGAGGGAGCGGCGCGTCATGGATTGGCTGGCCCCCAAAACACTGGTAAACAAAAACAACGTGCCATGCGGACTCGCCCAAATGAGCTGGGTGCGAACCCACTGGTCATTTGCAAGCAATTCCACCCAGGAGCCCAGTGGCAGGTCGCTCGCCCCGGCTTGGGCAACCGGTTCAGAAGGCTGCGTGCGCTGCGCCGTCGCAGCTGCAGGCGACGCGTCTGCCTCCGGTGCATCGGGCAATTCGATGAAGTTGGAGGCTTTGGCCTCTTCAGGAGCAACCCAGGGGTCTCCCGACTCCACACGGTGCGAGCGCGGGCTTGCGATGGGGTCCAGAACCGGCGCCATTGGAACCTCGGCAGGCCTTTGCGCTGCCTTGAACGCCATCTGGTGGAAACCCATCAGCGCTTCCAGGAAGACGCTGGTCTTCACCGACGGGTATTGGATGGTTTCCAGGCCGTCGCGCAAGGTACCCAATAAAAGCGGGACCAGCCGCGTCAGCTTGGCAATATTCTTGCGCGTGAGCTCGGGGTGGGTACTCCACAACAGGGCAGAAATCAACGCCTGGTATTTGTCCGCCGCACTGGAGCCGGCCCCCCCCGCAATGCGCGCCTGCGCCACGACTTGTGCCCACGGTCCGCACAGAAAATCAATCACTACCGGTGGCACGCGCGCTCCATCCGGATGGGAATCGATTTCCCGGGCAATTTTTTCGGCCAGGATGTTGCGTTGCTCGGCATGCTGCAGGGCTTTGACAGCGGCTTCCCGGTCGCGCGCCTTGACCGTCTCCGCACGACTCCATGCGGCCCGCAGACGCCCCAGGACTTGCTCAAAAGGCTCAGAATTTTCAAGTGTTGCGCTGGCCAAGACCGCCAAAGCCTCTTCGAGTTCGCGGACAAAATCCGGAAAACCGCGGGCCTGCACCGAACCGTAGGCCAGGCTGCGGTGGGTGATTTCCTGCAACAGCGCGCGCGCCGGGTGCTGTTTGTCCGAGAAAAACCGGGGATCAACCAACGACAGACGCAGCAATGCTGGCTCCAGGTTCTTGATCAAACGCTGCACCGGTTCCAGCAAACGCGGATCCATCGCCATGTTGTCCACCATGAGTTCCACCACTTCAAGACTCAATGCCTGTGCCACCCCGCCGGCACTGCGCCGCAGGGATTGCCGCACGGCTTCGATGGACGCGTCGCCCGGGACGTCTTCGCCTGGCGCTGTGCGCCTGCGTTGTTCCAGGCGTTGCACGACCTGGTCCACCTGCTGCATTTCGGCCAGTGCTTCAAACGCTGCCGGCACCGTGGCAGCAAAATCAGAGACCGGCACGTCGGCGGCTACCGATCCACTTTCGAATTCGCGTGAAAACTGGCGGGCGAACGACTCCAGATGGCTGCCGCGTGGGGCATCCTGACCCAACTCGCCAGCCAGAAGGCTGCGCAATTTGTCGAGCGTAAAAAAAGCTCCCTGTCCTGCGCCCTGGGCAACAGCGGGGCGAGCGGACCGGCTCGACACGGCGGGCCGCGAAGTGTGCGTATCGCCTTGCAACGCGCGTACACCGGCACTGCTCGGCGTTTGCAGCACGGCATAGCCGGCCGCCGCGACACCTTCACCGCTCAACCGGGCTGAAAAATTGAGATAGAGAGCCCGCAGTTCGGACCCCAAAGTCGCGCTCATCACGGCCATCCAGTCCAGACGAATCGCCGGAGCGACCTGCATCTGCTCCAAAACGTCCTTCAGGGCATTGACATAGACCTCCGGGCGCAAGGGATTGCGCTCGGGGCGAACGGTCGCCAGACCCAATGTAGTGCTGATCAACGTGTTGAATTCAGCCAGGCTGGCGTCGACGGCCAGCAAGGCCACCTGTTGCGCGCGGGCCAGGGTCACGCTTTCCTGGACCTGCCATTCATCCATCAGCTCCAGCTGGTCAAAATGCACCTCGGTCGCGACCGAAGGCGCAATCCTGGCCGCCAGTTCAGGACTGGAAAAAGCGGCCAGCAACGCCTGGGGGTACTGGGTACGCAGTTCCGTTTGTTTGCTTTGCAGCAGCTTGATGGAAGCACCCAGTGCATCGCGTTCCCGCAAGTCGCGCGCGGCCTTCTCACGGACGTGCAAGGCCATGCCGGTGGCGGCCACCAGCTTGCCCATCAAAACACCGCCTCCCGCAGCGGCCTCCTCAATGAGGGCCCGATACAGGGCTGCATATCGGGCAGGGGGCTGCGGGTACGTCATCGGCCGTGCGTCCTCGGTGCGCGTTACTTGAGCGCCTTGAAGCGCATGCGCTTGGGCTTGGCACCCTCTTCGCCCAAACGCTTCTTCTTGTCGGCTTCATATTCCTGGTAATTGCCGTCAAAGAAGGTCCACTGGCTATCGCCCTCGGCGGCCAGGATGTGGGTGGCAATGCGGTCCAGAAACCAGCGATCGTGGCTGATCACCATGACTGAGCCGGCAAACTCCAGCAAGGCATCTTCCAGGGCGCGCAGGGTTTCCACGTCCAGGTCATTCGATGGCTCATCAAGCATCAGCACGTTGCCGCCCGCAATCAGGGTCTTCGCAAGGTGCAGGCGTCCACGTTCACCACCCGACAGTGTGCCAACCCGCTTTTGCTGGTCGCCGCCGTTGAAGTTGAATCGGCCGCAATACGCACGGCTGGGCATCTGGAACTTGCCCACGTTCAGAATATCGAGGCCGCCAGAGACGTCTTCCCAAACTGTTTTTTCGTTGGCCAGGTCGTCACGGTGCTGATCGACAAACGCCATCCGGACCGTGGAACCAATCACCACTTCGCCGCTATCGGGCTTTTCACGGCCCGCAATCAGCTTGAACAGCGTCGATTTACCGGCCCCGTTGGGACCAATGATGCCGACGATCGCGCCTGCGGGAACGGTGAAGCTCAGGTTGTCGATCAGCAGGCGGTCGCCAAAGGACTTGCTCACATTGTGGAACTCGATCACCTGGGTACCGAGTCGCTCGGCTACCGGAATGAAAATCTCATTGGTTTCCACCCGCTTCTGGTATTCGAAATCCGACAGCTCCTCAAAGCGTGCCAGGCGGGATTTGCTCTTGGCCTGGCGGGCTTTGGGGTTCTGGCGTGACCATTCGAGTTCTTTCTTCAGGGCTTTGGCACGGGCCTCTTCACCCTTTTGCTCTTGCGCCAGGCGTTCGCCCTTCTGGTCGAGCCAGGAGCTGTAGTTGCCCTTCCACGGAATACCGTGGCCGCGGTCGAGTTCCAGAATCCATTCGGCGGCGTTGTCCAGGAAGTAGCGATCGTGGGTAATAGCCACCACGGTGCCGGGGTAGCGCTGCAAAAACTGCTCCAGCCAGTCTACCGATTCGGCATCCAGGTGGTTGGTGGGCTCGTCGAGCAGCAGCATGTCGGGCTTGGACAGCAACATGCGGCACAAGGCCACACGGCGTTTCTCACCGCCGGACAACACGCCAATTTTGGCATCCCACGGTGGCAGGCGCAGCGCGTCAGCGGCAATCTCGAGCTGGTGCTCGGAGTCAGTGCCGGAGGTGGCAATGATGGCCTCCAAGCGGGCCTGCTCGGCAGCCAGGGCATCAAAGTCGGCGTCAGGCTCGCCGTAAGCGGTGTACACCGCTTCCAGCTTGGCCTTGGCCGCAAATACCTCGCCCATGCCGTCTTCCACACTCTCGCGCACCGTGTGCTCGGGGTTGAGCTTGGGTTCCTGCGGCAGGTAGCCGATGTTCAGACCCGGCATCGGAGTGGCTTCGCCCTGAATCTCGGTATCCAGACCGGCCATGATCTTCAACAGGGTGGACTTGCCGGAACCGTTGACGCCCAGGACGCCGATCTTGGCACCGGGGAAAAAGCTCAGGGAAACGTCTTTGAGAATCTGACGTTTGGGCGGCACAATCTTGCCGACCTTGTTCATGGTGAAAACGTATTGGGCCATTGCTATGCTAATTTAGGTGGGTGTAAATACCCCATTATCGACTGCAGCACTCCCGAGCGGGAGTTGGTAGCCCACAATTAGGAGAGGCCACCTGCTTTTGCAAGGTCGTTCCGCAAGGCGGTCTGGGCGACAGCATCCAGGGCGTTGTCCATGACCCGGCCGTCCGAGACCAGCCGGATCAGCCCCATCCCACGCAACCGGTCCATGGTTCGCCGGGACATGGAGTGGGCCATTCCTCCCGCGGAAATGAACATAAACAGAGTGCGGTGCGGGCTGGCCCACGTCAATTGGGCTCGAACCCAAACGCCACCCAAGGCCAGATCGACCCAGGAACCGGTGGTCAGGCTTTGCGACGTCCAAGCTTGCTGGTCCACCGGATCGGGGATCTCCGGCTCTTCGGTGAAATCCGGCGCAAGGTCCTTCGTACCTTTGAGGTAAGCGGCATCGGCCGCTTCATCATCGGCCATCCAGAATGCGTCAGGGGAGACGTCGACCTCACTCTCCACTGCCTCCGCATCCGCGTCCTGCCCGGCTGTTGTGTTGACTGCATCTTCAGCCGGTATGGATCGGGCGCCTTCAAATGCCTGTTCATGTACCGCAATCAGCGCATCAAAAAACACAGGTATGCGCTCTGGCGGGTAGGCAATCAGATTCAGACCCTGGCGCATCTTCACGAGCACGCCAGGCACCATTTCAACCAGCCGTGCACGGTTGCGCCGGGCCAGCCGCACCTGCACGCTCCAGATCAGATCGTCCACCAGTCCGAGATATCCGTCGGCATCCACGGTACCGTCGACACACTGGAGCTGCGATTCCGCCACCACCTGAGCCCAGGGACCCCGAAGGAACGTGGCGACGATTTCCGGTACCTTTTTGCCCTGGATGCGTTCTGCAAAGTCTTGCGCCAGACGCTGCGCCAGCAGGTTGCGTTGCTCCGCATGCAACAACCCACGGGCGGACTCTTCGGCGCGCTGGCGCTGGTCGTGCTCTTCACGCGCCCATCCCTCCTCCAGCTTGCGCAAGACGCGCGCAAAGGCGGCCGCATCGCCCTCACCGCTGGCAAAAATGCTGATGGCGTTGTCGAACAACTTCTGGAATCGGGCATAGCCCGGCTCATCTTCAGAAGAAAAAGCCAGGCTGCGGCTGGTAATTTGATCCAGAAACAGGCGGGCTGGGTGTTTGCGTTCGCTAAAAAACCGGGGGTCTGATTGAGACAACGCGATCAGTACAGGCTCCATTTCCTTTAGATTCTTGCGAATCGCAGGCAACAGGCGCCGGTCCTGCATCAGATTCTCGAGCATCAGGCGGACAACTTCCTCACCCAATTCGCGACCCAGTCTTTTGCTCTTGACCTGTTTGCGCAGAGCGGGCATGTCACCCCGAGCTGTCGTTTCGGTACCGGCTTGCGACGCGGCCGACCGCGTGGCCCGCTCGGTCAGCCGCTTCATCATCGGCTCCATCAAGTGCATATCCTCCAGCGCCTCGAAGGAGGCGGGCACTGTATGCATGAAGTCCTTGCCCCCACCCGCCTGGGGCCCCGGGTCCAGTTCGCCCGACAGTAGTCGGCGCAATTTGTCGAGCGTGAGCATCGTGCGCGTGATTGAATTTTCTGGTGACTTTTTCTGTGCACCGAAACCGCCCACCAAAGTGCCTGCCGGGACCACGGGCTCCACGCCCTGGGAACGCAGCCAGTCGGTAACTTCCTTGTACAACTGCCGCAAGCTAACGCCCAGCAAGCCCGCTGCAGGCCCCATCAGGGCCGATCGGGCTTCTTCACTGCCGACATGCTCCTGCAAACTTTCACGCAGGGCATGTACAAAGGAGTCCGGCTTGAGTGGATTCAAATGCCCTTGGACCGTAACCCACCCCATCAGGCTGCTGATCATGGCGTTAAGGGCTGGCAAAACATCATTCACAGCCAGAACAACCTCTTGCTGCGTCAGTGCAAATTCGATGTTGGCATCAATCTGCTCTTCCTCCAGAAACTGGAAATCATCAAAGCGCACCAGGTTTTGTTCCTGCTTGCGAAGCGCATCGCCGCTATACACAGCCTCACGCAATGCTGCGGCAAACGTCTTTTTCAGCGCATCCTGATGCGCATAGAGATGCTCAATAGCCATCTTCGCACCGGCATTGGTCGGCGTGCGAAGATTCTTATTCTTAACAGGTAAGAGCGACGCTTGCAGCCCTGCAACTACCTCGCTCACCAAGGTATCGCTCTGATCCAGAACGGCCTCCAGGCAATCCTGCAAAGAAGGCTTGAAACTACCCGCCTCATGGGCCACACCAAAACGCCGCAGCATGAACTTTTTCATTGTGTGAACATTGTCCCCGTTGTCTGCGCCTATGACCACCGCACTGACACATTGTTACCGACCGGTCTCCCCAAAAAATACCGCTGAAACCGTTTTTTTTGCACGCAAGCGTCCAACGTGCGACAATACTCGGAGTTGCGGTGCGTCAGTTGCCCGCTACGCCAGCACCTTGCTGGGGACCAGACCGACACTCTGCGTCCTACTTTTGCATCTATCTGCCTTTGACTGACTGGCGGCGAAAGCCCCCAGACAGGCCGATATCCCTAGCGCCCTGGGTGGGCGCCATACTCATGAACTTCGAAGAATTGAACCTGGCCCCGGCCATCGTTAAAGCCGTGCGCGAGCAAGGTTACGAAACGCCAACCGCCATTCAGGCGCAAGCCATTCCCCTCGTGCTGGAGGGCCGCGACCTTCTGGGCGGAGCCCAAACCGGCACCGGTAAAACCGCGGCTTTTACGCTGCCCATGCTGCACCGCCTCTCGATGAGCCGCAGCGCACAAAACAAATTTGGCGGCGTCGGCATCCGTGCCCTGGTGCTGACCCCCACCCGCGAACTGGCGGCCCAGGTGGAAGAGTCCGTTCGCACCTATGGCAAATACCTGCAACTCAGCAGCACCGTGATTTTTGGTGGCGTGGGCATGAACCCCCAAATCTCCAAGCTCAAAAAAGGCGTAGATATCCTGGTGGCCACACCCGGCCGTCTGCTCGACCTGCTGCAACAAGGCATGCTGGACCTGGGCCAGGTGCAAATGCTGGTGCTCGACGAGGCCGACCGCATGCTGGACATGGGCTTCATCCATGACGTGAAAAAAGTGCTGGCCGTGGTGCCCAAAGACAAGCAAAGCCTGCTGTTCTCGGCTACTTTCAGCGACGAAATCCGTGAGCTGGCCGCTGGCCTGCTCAAAGACCCGCAAAGCGTGCAGGTCACCCCCCGCAACACAACCGTGCAGCGCATCACCCAGGTGATCCATCCGGTAGGTCGCGGCAAGAAGAAAGCCTTGCTGGCCCACATCATCAACGAGCACAACTGGAGCCAGGTGCTGGTGTTCACGCGTACCAAGTTTGGCGCCAACAACGTGGCCGAATTTCTGGAAAAGAACGGCATCACCGCCATGGCCCTGCACGGCAACAAGAGCCAGGCAGCCCGTACACAGGCCCTCTCCGGCTTCAAAAGCGGTGACGTACGCGCATTGGTTGCCACCGACATTGCGGCACGCGGTATTGACATTGATGACCTGCCACACGTCGTCAACTACGAAATCCCCAACGTCAGCGAAGACTATGTGCACCGCATCGGCCGCACCGGTCGTGCGGGCAACGACGGCGCAGCAGTGAATCTGGTGTGCCTGGACGAAGAAGGCTTCATGCAGGACATCGAGCGCTTCACCAAGCAAAACATTCCCGTGCAGATCGTGGACGGTTTTGGTCCTGAGCCAGGCGAAGTGGGTGAGCCCATCGCCATGGGTCGCCAAACCATCTGGGGCGGCGCGGGCAAGCCGCCAAGCCGCGACGTGATGCAGGCAGCCGCCAAGGCCGCCCGCACAGAAATGCTGCAACGTGTGCGTGACAACCGCGCCGGTCAGGGTCAACCTGCGGGACGCGGCCCCAGCAATGCCGGCGGTAATGGCGGCGGCAACGGTGGTGGCCGCGGCGGCCAGGGTCAACGCGCAGGCGGTGGCGGCGGTGGTGGATACGGCGGTGGCAATGGTGGCGGCCAAGGTGGGGGTCGTGGTGGCGAACAAGCGCCCCGCCCGCAAGGTGCACGCGGTCCCCAGGGTCAAGGCCAAGGACGTGGTCCACGCCCCCCAATGGGTGATGCGCAACCACGCGGTGACGCACAGCCACGCAGCCACGCGGGCGGCTTTGCTGGCGGCGGTTATAGCGAGCCCCGCGCACCTCGCTCGGCACCAGGCGGTCAACCTGATCCGATGCGCACGAGTGTCGATATGATGGCTGAGCGCGGCGCTCGCCGTGGCAATTTCGGCGGTGGAAACCGCGGTGGTTCAGGCAACGGAGGCGGCAATGGCGGCGGTTCACGGTCGGGTGGCTTTGGTGGCGGGAGCAACGGGCCTCGTGGGTCGGGAAATCCTCGCGGCCCTTTTAGCCGATAAAACGGTTAGCGCGGTCCACAGCGTGGGCCGACGCTCGCTGCCGATGCAGCACCCCAAGCTGGTACAGCACATAGTTGACTTCAAGGCCATGCCGGCTTTGCCCAAGGTCGATGATTGCTTCATCGCGCTGGGAACCACCATCAAGGTGGCTGGCAGCCAGGCGGCCTTTCGGGCCGTTGATTTTGAAGCCGTTCAGGCTGTAGCCCTCGCCGCGCTTGCGGCAGGCGCTACAAAAACAGGAGCGGTCAGCGCCATGGGTGCTGACCCAAAATCCTCGGTTTTTTACAACCGGATCAAAGGCGAGATGGAGGCAGCGCTATCCGCCGTCGGATTCAAATGCCTGGTGTTTGCGCGCCCCTCCATGCTGGCCGGTCACCGGGAAGCGCTGGATCAACCTGCGCGTCCGGGTGAGCGCATCGGGCTGTGGCTCATGCAGGGCCTCAAACCCCTCATTCCTTCGGATTACCGCGCGATTGAAGCCAAAGACGTAGCCCACGCGCTGGTGCAGGCCGTCAAAAAGGGCAAACCTGGCGTACACACCCTGTTATCGGGTGCGATGCAGCCGGCCTAAGCGCGCAAAAACAGCGTCACCAGTGGGTCTGGCCCCACTTGCCGGCTCCAGTGGCCGTGGATGGCGGGATCAAACGTCGCGCCCTCGGGCAACAAATCGGCCGAGTAAAAATGCTCACCCGGCTTGAAGATGCGCGAGACGCCGCCCTGAATGCCAATCTCCATCTGCCCGCCCAAAATGAACACCCACTGGGGGTACCCGGAGCAATGGAACTGGCTGCGAAAACCCACCGGACTGGTGCGCAACTGGTAGCCGGCCGAGGGGAATAACCCGGACAGCCTGCTTTGCGGTGAACCTTGTTCGAGCGGCACAACTTCCTCGCGGAACTGCGCGCGTCCATCGGTGTCGGTAAACAAGACTACTTTGGTAAACGGTGTCATTGGTTTTGCCTGGTTGAGATGGCTGGATTATTCCCCACTCCAGGGTGCAGGATTGCAAAAAGATAGACCCATGAACCTGCGCAGTGGAGGCACAATCTGGCGTATGAGACTTCTACACACCATGCTGCGCGTTGGCAATCTCCAGCGCTCAATCAATTTCTACACCGATATTCTGGGCATGAAGCTGCTGCGCACATCGGAAAACCCCGAATACAAATACTCGCTGGCGTTTGTGGGCTACGGTAACAACCCGGACCACGCCGAGTTGGAGCTCACCTACAACTGGGGTGTCGAATCGTATGAGATGGGTACCGCCTATGGGCACATCGCTCTCGGCGTACCCGATGCCTATGCCGCCTGCGAAAAAATCAAAGCCGCAGGTGGCAATGTGACCCGGGAGGCAGGCCCGGTCAAGGGCGGGGCCACCGTCATCGCCTTCGTGACCGATCCGGATGGCTACAAGATTGAGTTAATCCAGCGTGCCAAAGACGCTCCTGGCGCAGGCCTACGTTAAGAGCCAGCGTTTGGCTTTTTACCTCTTCTGTGGCTTTGCCCTGCTCCTGGTTCTGGGGCTCCTGGGACAGCCCCGCTGGCTGGCCTACCGTCGCGGCCGTGTGGGTGGACAGGCGTTTCCCGCAGCCTGGCGCAAGATCCTGCAGCGCCGCGTGCCACTGGTGCGCAAGCTCCCTGCGGATTTGCAGCTGCAGCTCAAAAAACACATGCAGGTTTTCATTGCCGAAAAGACCTTCATTGGCTGCGCGGGTCTGCGCATCACGGATGAAATGCGGGTGGTCATCGCCGCACAGGCCTGCCTGCTGCTGCTGAATCGGGTGACCGATTACTTTGGCCAGGTGCGGCAAATTCTGGTGTACCCAGGCGCCTTTGTGGTTCAGCGGACCACGACTGACGGTGCCGGCGTGCAACAGGAACACCGCCATGCGCTGGCAGGTGAATCGTGGTCCGAGGGACAGGTCATTTTGTCGTGGCAGGACGCGCTGGAAGGTGCCGCAATAGCCGATGACGGGCACAACGTGGTCATTCATGAGTTTGCCCACCAGCTGGATCAGGAAAACGGCGCGGCCCACGGCGCTCCGCCCCCGGCTTCTGGGGATACGCACTACAGCGCACAGCGCTGGTCCCAGGTGTTTCATGCTGCCTATGCGCAGCTGCAGGACGAGTTGCACCGGGGACACGACGGCCTGCTAAGCCACTACGGCGCAAAAGATCCCGCAGAGTTTTTTGCGGTGGTTTCCGAAGTGTTTTTTGAACAAGCCCACGCACTCGCAGAAGCATACCCGGCGTTGTACCGCGAACTGAGTGGCTACTACAAAGTGGACCCGCTGAGCTGGTAAGCCCACGCCTACAAACCGTCCAGAACAAAAATGGTTCTGCGAGCCGACTGCTTGCTGATCTTCAGCAACTCCTGGTACGGTGCCGAGTCATAGAAACGGTTGGCGGACGCAGCATCCGGGAACTTGACCAACACCATGCGCGTTGGCGTCCACAAGTCGGCTTCCTTGATCGTCATCTCGCCACCGCGGGCGAGGTACTCGCCACCGAATTGCTCCACCAGCGGCTTGGCCTGCACTTTGTATTCCTCGTACAACGCGGGGTTGTCGAGCAAGGTATCAACGACTAGATAAGCTGCCATGGGTGCCTCCAAAGGAGAATCAAAGGCGCCAGTCTACTGCTTCAAACCTTGCGTATCCCGGGCCAGTTGTGTGATGCGCGCCCAGTCGCCCTGCGCCAATGCATCAGCAGGCACCAGCCATGAACCACCCACGCAGACGACATTGGGCAGCGCCAGAAAATCAGGGGCGTTTTGCAGCGTGACACCGCCCGTGGGGCAAAACTTCACATCAAAGAACGGGCCGCTCCATGCCTTGAGCAGGGCAGGACCACCGGCTTGCATGGCCGGGAAGAATTTCAGCTCGGCAAACCCATCTTCCTGCGCCATCATGATTTCGCTGCCCGTGGCAACCCCGGGCAGCAATGCCAGGCCCGCATCACGACAGGCTTGCCCGACCGCGCGGGTGTAGCCAGGGCTCACGGCAAACAGTGCGCCGGCCATGGCGGCCGCCTGCGCATCCGACTTGCTGCGCACGGTGCCCGCACCGACAACGGCCTCGGGCACGTCACGGGCAATGGCCTCAATGCAGGCCAGCGCCTGGGGGGTGCGCAGTGTCACCTCCAGCATGCGAATGCCACCGGCCACCAGCGCACGTGCCATGGGCACGGCATGGGCTACATCGTTCAACACAATGACGGGAATGACTGGGGCATCCTGCATGATTTGCAGGGACGTAAAAGAGGGTCTTGTGGTCATGAAAATCTCCGGAATTACAGCCAGGTACAGGCGCCTTCTTCGGCGGTCAGGGCATTGCGCCGCATGCTGGCAAACAGCTCGCGGCCCATGCCAACACCGTTGGCGACACGCAGGGTATCGGGCATCGGAGACAGCAGGCGCGCATTCCACTCAGCCTCTGGCACCAGTACCTCCAGCGTGCCTGCATTGGCGTCGAGTCGAATACGGTCGCCGTTCATGACTTTGGCCAATGGGCCACCTGCAGCCGCCTCAGGCGACACATGAATGGCGGCTGGCACCTTGCCAGAGGCACCGCTCATGCGGCCATCCGTCACCAGCGCCACCTTGTAGCCCTTGCCCTGCAACACGGCCAGTGGTGGCGTGAGTTTGTGCAGCTCGGGCATGCCATTGGCCTGCGGACCCTGCCAGCGCACGACGCAGATGATGTCCTGGTTCAGCTCATCGGCGCTGAAGGCGTGGTGCAGTGCTTCTTGGGAATCAAACACCCGGCACGGCGCTTCGATGATGTGGCGGTCATCCGGTACGGCGGACACCTTGATCACACTGCGCCCCAGGTTGCCCTGCAACAGCTTCAAGCCGCCGCTGGGGCTGAATGGCGCGCTGACGGGACGCACCACGGTATCGTCCTTGCTGGCGCCTGGATCGGCCCATTGCAGACCACCCTCGGCGCGCGCCGCCGGAATGCCGGTGAACTCGCGCAACCCGCCGGCCCGTACGGTCAGCACATCGGCGTGCATGAAGCCTGCGTCAAGCAATTCGCGAATGACGTAACCCGGGCCGCCTGCAGCCTGAAACTGGTTCACATCGGCACTGCCATTGGGGTACACGCGGGTCAGCAAAGGCACGACGTCGGACAGGTCCGAAAAATCGTTCCAGTCAATGGCGATGCCTGCGGCGCGGGCCACCGCCACCCAGTGAATCAAATGGTTGGTGGAGCCGCCTGTGGCCAGCAAAGCCACCATGGCGTTGACGATGCAACGCTCGTCCACCACACGGCCAATCGGCGCAAAACGCCTGGCTTTGGTGATACCCAGCACGGTGCGAACGGCCTCGCGGGTGAGTTCGCTACGCACGTCGGCACCGGGGTTGATGAACGCCGTACCAGGCACATGCAGGCCCATGGCCTCGAGCAGCATCTGGTTGCTGTTGGCAGTGCCGTAAAAAGTGCAGGTGCCTTGGGCGTGGTAGGCAGCAGACTCGGCCTCCAGCAACTCGGCGCGGCCCACCAGCCCCTGGGCGGCCAGCTCGCGCACCTTGCCTTTGGCATTGTTCGACAAGCCCGATGTCATGGGCCCTGCGGGCACAAACACGGTCGGCAAGTGGCCAAAATGCAGCGCACCAATCAAAAGACCGGGCACGATCTTGTCGCACACACCCAGCATCAGTGCCGCATCAAACACATCGTGGCTCAGCGACACGGCCGTGGCCATGGCGATGGTGTCGCGCGAAAAAAGGCTGAGCTCCATGCCCGCTGTGCCCTGGGTCACGCCATCGCACATGGCCGGCACACCGCCAGCCACCTGGGCGGTGGCACCGAGGCGGCGCGCCTCGGTCTTGATGAGGTCCGGGTAATGCTGCAGCGGCGCATGGGCTGACAGCATGTCGTTATAGGCATTGATGATGCCGATGTTGGGGCCCTTCTCGGCCACTACACGAAATTTGTCGATGCCGGTGACGCGGGCCTTGTCGCCGTCGGGCATGGCCGCAAACGCGTGGGCCACATTGGCGCAGCCCATGCGTTCGGCCCCGGGCGCCCGGTTGGCGGTGGCGTCCAGCTGCTCCAGGTAAGCCTTGCGGGTAGGGGCACTGCGCTCGGTGATGCGGCGGGTAACCGCCTGCACAACGGGATGGATGGGTGTTTGGGTTTGCATGGTGGCCTGTAACCTTCTATGTAACTTTATTACATGGCGGATGGTAACTGGGAAACCCCCTCTTGCGTCGATACGCAGTTACCAACCGGGTACGAATCACTGCCCGGTCAACCATAACATCCGGGCACGCTGCAAGTCGTCGACGGTATCGATATCCATCACACAGCCCGGGTCATTCACTATCATTTTAGTAGCTGATCGCGCAGCAACGACGGGGGCTGCGCCCTGATTCCCTTCCAAAGAAGCCAGCGCATCGCCACAGCTGCCAGCAAACCGTACGGGATGTCCACGCTGGCCCTCAAAAACCGGTACCAGCACGTCCGCCACCATGGGCTCCCGGGCCATGTAACGCAGGGTCTGGGCTTGTATCAGTGGCAGGTCTGCGGGCAATACCAGCCAGCCCGGCGCAGCACGGGTCGCCCGCACAGCGGCGGCGATCGAGTCACCCATACCGGGGTGGCCTGCGTCTTCCAGATGCCAGCGCAAGCCACTGGCGCGCACCGCATTCAAGGTGCGCTCCAGAACGGTCATGCCTCCAAGGTCCGCCTGCAGTTTGTGGGTGGTTCCACCGGAGGCCAGAAACCGCTCGCCGCGGCCCGATGCCAGTACCAGCACGACTGGCAACCCTTCGGCCTCCTCAGCGGAAGGCCTTGGCAGCACCGGTCTAACCAACGGCACAGCTGGAGGTGGAAGACCGCACCACCGGAGTCGCCGTCGTGTTTTTGACCTGAATGATCTGCGCCAGAATGGAAATGGCAATTTCTGCCGGCGTGCGGGCTGAAATGCGCAGACCCACGGGTCCATGCAATCGCGAGAGCTGTTCCACACTCAAATCAAAATGCTCCGCCAGGCGCTTTTTGCGTGCGTCCTGGTTGCGCTGCGAACCCAGTGCGCCCACATAAAACGCGTCAGACGCCAGCGCCTCCAGCAGTGCCATATCGTCCAGCTTGGGATCATGGGTCAGCGCAACCACCGCGGTGTGGGCGTCCACCTGCAACTCCCGCACCACGTCGTCCGGCATGCCCTTCACGCGCTGCACGCCCCGCATGGACGCATCAATCAGTGTCAATGCGTACTCTTCGCGCGGATCACACACCAGCACTTCAAAGTCCAGCGCAGTGGCCATGGCCGCTACCGCCTGCGACAACTGCCCGGCTCCAATCAGCAACAAACGCCAGCGCGGTCCAAACAAAGTGGTCAGGGTGGACCCATCAAACTGCATGGCTTGCCCCCGCACGGCATCACCCAATGTCACAACTCCCGTAGCCAGTGTCAATGTCCGCGAAACCAGCTGGTGATTCGCAGTCCGGTCCAGCACATCCTGCACCCAGGCGGTGTCGAGCAACGGCTCCTGCACCAAACGCAGAGTACCGCCGCACGGCAGACCAAACCGCGTGGCCTCTTCTTTGGACACACCGTAGGCCAGCATGGCGGGCTTTGCAGATTCGGATTCGGACTCGGCAGACCGATTCAGGGATGCCTTGGTGCGGGCGATCAGATCGTCCTCCACGCAGCCACCCGAAACGGAACCACTGACCACGCCATCATCCCGCACGGCCAGCAGAGCGCCAGGCGGGCGCGGAGCGCTCCCCCAGGTTTCCACCACCGTCACCAGGCTCACCGCGTGCCCCGCCTGCTTCCAGGCGAGGGCGTCTGCAAGTACCCGAAGGTCCAGACTGTCCATTCAGGCCTGCTTGATCGCGTCACCCGTGATGGGCAATTTGCGAACCCGTTTGCCGGTGAGGGTAGCCACGGCGTTGGCAATGGCCGGCGCTATCAGGGCCGTAGCGGGCTCTCCGATACCGCCGGGCTTCTCGGTACTCTCAACCAGAATGATGTCAATCTGGGGCGACTGGTTCATGCGCACAATCGGGAAACTATTGAAGTTCGTTTGCTGCACGCGGCCCTTGTCCAGCGTGATTTCCTGCATGACGGCGGCCCCCATGCCAAACACAATGCTGGACTGGATTTGCGCCTCCACCGTGTCGGGATTGACCATGCGCCCCAGATCGGCAGCGACCGTCACACGGTGCACCTTGACATCGCCACCCTCCAGGCTGATCTCGGCCACTTGCGCCATGTAGGTGTCATAGCCTTCCATGATCGCCATGCCGCGCGCACGGCCAGCCGCCAGTGGCTTGCCCCAGCCCGCTTTCTCGGCCGCCAGTTTGAGCACGTTGGCAATGCGCGGCTGCGTCTCCAGCAGGCTCAGGCGGTAGGCCAACGGGTCTTTGCCCGCCGCCGTCGCCAGCTCGTCCATAAAGCTCTCATTGGCAAACGCATTGAGCGCATGGCTCACCGAACGCCAGTAACCCACGCGCAGTCCGGCATCGTGTTTGACGATGTCGTGCTTGGTCGCGGGGATGTCGTACAGAGCCACCGCAGCCTCGGTCATCAACGGGTCCTGCACCGCTGCAGGCAGGCCAAACACACGACCGGTGACGGACTGCGAAGTCAACCGGTACGTCATGGCGGTGGGCTTGCCATCGGTGCCCAGTGAAGCCGCCAGGGTGTTCACGGCTTGCGGCCGATAGAAGTCATGCGTCATATCGTCTTCACGCGACCACACCAGCTTGACGGGCTTGTTCACCGCCTTGGAGATCTGCGCGGCCTGGATGATGAAGTCGATGTCGATCCTTCGACCAAACCCGCCTCCCAGGAAGGTGGTCTTCACCGTGACGTCTTCGGGCTTGACCCCCACCGCCGCCGCGATCTGACCTTGCGCGCCGTCTTGCCACTGGGTGCCACCAATCAGGGTCACCTTGCCGTTGTTGTAGTGGGCCGTGAAATTCATGGGCTCCAGAGGCGAGTGCGACAGCAGCTGGCTCACATACTCTGCGCGCACGACTTTTTGCGACGCCGCAATCACTGCGTCAGCATCACCCACGGCCTTGAGCGGAAGCGCCGTTCCCGTTCGGGACGCCACGCGAATGCTCTCCAGCATGGTTTTTTCGGTCAGCGATGCGCCAGCGCCTTCGTCCCAAGCAATGACCAGTGTCTTGCGTGCCATATTAGCCCGCCACCAGCTGTCGGCGACCACGGCGACACCATCCGGAATCTCAACCACAGCGATCACGCCGGGCATCGTTTTGGCCTTGGTCGAATCCACCGACTTGACCTTGCCACCAATCACCGGGCACTGCTCCAGCGCGGCGTAGACCATGCCAGGCAGCTTGACGTCAATTCCAAATTCGGCCTTGCCATTGACCTTGGCAGGTGAATCCAGACGCGCTGTGCGCTTGCCCACAATGCGGAAGTCTTTGGGGTCCTTGATGGTCACTTTTTCAGGTACTGGCAATTTGGATGCATCTGCCGCCAGCGAACCATAGGTGGCCTTCTTGCCATTGGGGCCCAACACCATGCCGTTATCGGCCTTGAGCTCGCTGCGGTCCACATTCCATTTGGCAGCCGCAGCGCTGATCAGCATTTCACGCACCTGGGCACCACCGATACGGAGCTTCTCCCAGCCATCGCGGACCGACGTCGAGCCGCCGGTCAACTGGGGGCCACCCAGCAAGGGATTGCCATACAGCTTGGCGTTGGCCGGGGCAATCTCGACCTTGATTTTCTTGATATCCACGTTGAGCTCTTCGGCAATCAGCATGGGCATGGAGGTGTACACCCCCTGCCCCATCTCGGAGCGCGCAGAAATCAGCGTAATGGTGTTGTCATCGGCAATATGCACCCAGGCATTGGGCGTGTGCACGGTCCCTGCAGCCTGCAGAACACCTGGAAGGGCAATGCCCATGAGCAAGCCACCGCCAGCCAGGGTGGTGGTTTTGAGAAAGTCGCGACGTGATGTAGTCATGGTCATTTTCCTCAGGCTTTGCGCATCATGATGGCTGCATCCTTGATGGCAGCCTTGATACGGGGGTAGGTCCCACAACGGCAAATATTGCCACTCATCGCCGAGTCGATATCGGCGTCGCTGGGGTTCTTGTTGCCCGCAAGCAGAGCGGCTGCACTCATGAGCTGACCCGACTGGCAATAGCCGCATTGCGGTACGTCGTGCTTGATCCATGCCACTTGCAGGGGGTGCGTGTTGTCGCGTGACAGACCTTCCACGGTAGACACTTTTTTGCCGGCAACCGAGGACAAGGGTGTCTGGCACGAGCGTACCGATGTGCCGTTGACATGCACCGTGCACGCACCACACAGGGCCGCACCGCAACCGAACTTGGTGCCGGTCATACCCAGCTCATCGCGGATCACCCACAGCAACGGGGTATCGGGTTCGGCATGCGCTTCAACCGCTTTGCCATTGACTTGAAACTTGACGCTCATGGGTGACTCCTGAAAAGTGAAACGGCCGGGTTGCAACCACAACCGCAGGACCGCAGCTTAGATCCAAGTCAAACAAACCTTATTCGGGTAAGCCCTAGAAAAAATGCCGTTTTCTCAAATTGAGACAGCCGCTTGTCGCGACAGAGACACCGCCTCCTTCAATCCGCCAGAGTGACCGGCTCCAGCGCGTCGGCTTGCGGCAGCACCCGGCCAATGATGGCTGCCTGCGGGTAACCGCAAAGGTGCAATGCACCAAGGCACGCCTGTGCGCGGTCCGCCGGCACGCTGGCCAGCAGCCCACCCGCCGTCTGCGGATCAAAAATCAGGGGGTAGCGCGGGTGGTTCACAAAATCGGCCTGGTTGCGCAGCGCGCGGCGCAAGCGCACGTTGGCGCTCTGCAGCGAACTCACAATGCCCGCCGCCACCGTCTCCACCGCACCATCAAGCAGTGGCAAAGCCGAGAGGCTGATCTGCGCATCCACACCCGAAGGCCGTGTCATCTCGACCAGATGACCCAGCAGGCCAAAACCGGTCAGGTCGGTACAGGCGGTGGCACCGTAATCACGCAGACACTGCGCGCCCAGCCGGTTGGACTGCACCATGCTGGTCAGGGCGGCATCGATCCAGCGCCCCTTGGCCGCCAGCCGGGCGTACGCCGCAAACAGCGTGCCGGTACCAATGGGTTTGGTCAGAATGAGCGCGTCACCGGGCTGCATGCCGCCCTTGCGCAGGATGGCATCCGGGTTGTCATCAATCAGTCCGTTGATGGCAAAGCCCAGCGCCAGCTCGGCGCCCTCGCCCGTGTGCCCGCCCACCAGCGCGCAACCGGCTTCATTGAGCACCTCTACCGCACCGGTCATCATCTGGAACAGCAGGTCTTCCACCTTCACGTCCAGCCCTGGGGGCACGGTGGCAATGGCCGTGGCCGACTGAGCCTCTGCACCCATGGCAAAAATATCACCCAGAGCGTGATTGGCTGCCACCTTGCCGAACAGGTAGGGGTCATCGACAAAAGCGCGAAAGAAGTCCACGCTGTGCACCATCGCCTTGCCCGGTGGCACGCGCACGACGGCGGCATCGTCGGGGGCATGCAGGCCAATCAGCACGTCATCCCGATCGACCACATGCAGGCTTGCCAGTGCGCGCGACAACACGGTGGCGCCGACCTTGGCGCCACAACCACCGCAACGCATGGCAATGGCCGAGATGGCCTCCAGCGATTCGCTTTCGCTCAGCGCAAGCTGGCTTGCCGATGCGCCGGGCGCAGACACCGTGTTGGCCGACATATCCGCAAACTCCGAGAAGCTGCGCATGAAGCGCTGGTCGATCCAGTCTTTCCAGCGCCAGACCCACTGCCCCGCAAAACCCACCGCGCCGCGTGAGGCCACCGCATACCGGTCACCGGTGCTGATGAGTGCCAGCCAGCGGGTCTGCGGACGGTAGGGTTTGAGCGCACGCCCCTGCACGCTCAGGCGCAGGTTGTCCGCCAGCGGACGGCCCTGGCGCACGGCAAATACGCCGGCTTTCTCCAGCGGGTAATTCTGCATGGCTGCCACGTCACCCGCCGCAAAAACAGCCGGGTCGGTGATGCTTTGCAACTGGTCATTGACGACCACAAAGCCACGGGCATCCAGCGCCAGACCGGTCGTTTTGAGCCACTCGGCGCCACCGGCCTGGGTCACCCACATGATTTTTTCGGCATCAACCACCGAGCCATCAGCGCACAGCAACCGGCCTGCGTTCACTTGCGTCACCTCTGCGCCCAAATGCACCACGACACCACGCTGGGCCAGCACCTCGGCAAATCGCCGGCGCACCCCGGGGCTATGGGTGGGCAGCACTGTGCCTTCCGCACTCAGCAAGTGAAACTGCAGCAGCTCGGGGTTGCGCCCCCGCGTTTGCAGCTCTCGCCGCAGGCGGTATTGCATGGCGAGCAACAATTCCACACCGCCGGCACCTGCACCCACCACCGCGATGCGCAGCTGCCCCGTCGTGTGGTGCTGCACCCGGTCGAGCAGCGCCAGCCAGCGCGCGTTGAACCGGGTGATGGGTTTGACCGGCACCACATGCTCGGCGGCACCCGCCACACCGCCTAGCTGGGGGGTGGAGCCGGTGTTGATGGAGAGCCGGTCATAGGCCACCGGCGGTCGATTGCGGCACAGCACGGTGCCCGCCGCGCGGTCAATGCCGATTACCTCATCGCGGTACAAGCGCGCACCGGCAAACACGGCCAGGCGGCTCAGGTCAATGTGCACATCGTCATAGCTGTAATGACCCGCGATATAGCCCGGCAACATGCCCGAATACGGTGTGTGCACATCGGTGCAGATCACGGTGAGCCGCACGCCCGGCTCGGGCTGCATGCCAAAGCGCTTGAGAACACCCACATGGCTGTGGCCGCCGCCAATCAGGACAATATCCCGGGCAATGGGTTGGGAAGAAGATTTCATCAGGTTCAGGAATTCAATATCAGGTCATGTACCAGCGCCTGCAGCCCGGCCTGCTCGGCGTGCGGGCTGAACAGGGGGGCACGCACGGCACATTCGGATTGCAGTTGCGGGTAGAGGGGCCCACTGCGGCATTGGCGCAGCAAGTGCACCAGCCCATCGGCGTCGTTCCAGTCAAAATAGCCCGCATAGTCAGTACCCAGCATACCGATGTTTCCGGCAATGCGTGAGGCCAGCACGGGCGTGCCCGAGCGAACCGCTTCCATCACCACATGGGCGCCCCCTTCCATACGGCTCGTGTGCACCAGAACATGCGCGCGCTGGATGCGCCGACGGGTCTCCTCGTGGGTAAGCCCCCCAAGCCAGCGGTAATGGGGGCACGCCCGTGCGGTGGCCTCGGCCTCTGCACCCAAAGCAGGGTCCAGAGCCTCGCCAATATGGTCAATAAAGATGCGCTCGAGCGGATCAAGCAGCCGCGCTGCGGCGAACAGGGTTTGCGGCGATTTTTCCTCCCGCAAATGCCCCACCATCACCGCGCGAAACTGGTGCACCGGCTTGGCCAGGGTCGGTCGCGCACTGGTGGACTGCAGGATGACGACGGCACGCTCCCGCAAAGCGGGTGGCAGTGCGTCCGTGCCCCTCTCCTGCAGCACCACCAGCCGCGCTGCCCTCTGGATGGATGCCTGCGCCGGCGCGTCACTGAGGATGTCCCGGTACAGGTCGGTGCCGGTGAGCACCACGGCCAGACCCGGCGCGGCGGACCCATTGGCACCCCGCGCGCTCGCCCAAGCGGCTATGGAATCAGCCGAGCGCCTGGCGTGCAAGGCCAGCATGCAGGCATCGTCCTGCGCCGCAGGCCCATCGGGCCACTGGCGTACGATGCGCACCTGAAATTGCGTCTGCAACATCTGCTGCCAACGGTGCGCCGTCTGCCAATTGCCGTTGTTGGCATCGGCCAGGGCGGGGCTGACAATGACTATTCTTTTCTTCATGGGGCCTTGCAATGACGCAGCGTGACGTGCAACTCTTGTTCGATGGACCGGGCCCGCGCTGGCAGGCTGCGCAAACGGCACGCACTGCGGGTGCCGACGCGCTGGCTGGCCTGCTGCGCGCCACCCGCGCCCGCACACGGGCCTGGCTGGCAGCGTACGAGGCGGCACTGGGCCCGCAGTTGCGCGTGCCCCTGTCGCCGCAATGCAACCCGCCGCTCTGGGAGCTGGGCCATATCGGCTGGTTTCAGGAAACCTGGATTGCCCGCAACCGGCAGCGCGCAAGCGGCATTGCGTGCGACCCGGCACATGTACGCCACCCCTCGCGCCTGATGCAGGCCGACGCCCTGTACGACTCCAGCCAGGTACCGCACGACAGCCGCTGGAACCTGGACTTGCCCGATGTGGCGGCCACGCAAGCCTATTTGCAGGCCACGCTGGAGGACACCCTTGCGGCGCTCGCGCTGAGTGCCGAAGACGACGCCAGCCTCTACTTCTACCGCCTGGTGCTGTTTCATGAAGACATGCACGCTGAAGCGGCGGTGTACATGGCGCAGGCTCTGGGCATTGCCCTGCCCGACGCTCTGTCCGACGACTTTCTCCGCGCAGAAGCCGCTCACAGCGGCCGACCCGGACAGGTGCTGGACATCGATGCAGGCGCGTGGCAACTGGGCTGGGCTGGCAGCGGTTTTGCCTTTGACAACGAATGCGCCAGCCACCCGGTCGACTTGCCCGCGTGCCAGATCGACAGCCAGCCCGTGAACTGGCAGCAGTTTCTGGCGTTTGTGGAACACGGCGGCTACGCCGAGGCGCATTTCTGGTCGCCTGCCGGCTGGCAATGGCTGCAAACCCAGGCCGCCCAGTGCCCCCGCACCCTGCGGCGCAGCCACCATGAACCGGGCTGGGAATGCCAGTATTTTGGTCAATGGCTGCCGCTGGATTGGACTGCCCCCGCCGTGCACCTCAGCGCCTACGAGGCCGAGGCCTGGTGCCGCTGGGCCGGTCGAAGCCTGCCCGATGAAGCGCAATGGGAACGCGCCGCCATGACCCGACCCGACTTTCATTGGGGCGACGTGTGGGAGTGGACCTCCAGCACGTTTGCTGCCTACCCCGGCTTTGTCGCCCACCCGTACCGCGACTATTCGCAACCCTGGTTTGGCAGTCGCCCCGTGCTGAGGGGTGCCAGCCGGGCAACCGCTGCGCACCTGGTTCATCCGCGCTACCGTAATTACTTTACGGCGGAGCGCAACGACATCCATGCCGGCTTTCGCAGCTGCAAAATAATGACGAAATAGGGCTCTAGCCCCCGTCTTCATTGCGCAAGCAGCTATTAAAACCATAGCATCAAAGCGCTTGGGCGGGAGCCCACAGCACGGCAAAGCGGCCCTGCCCGGTGGTCTGCGCATCGGTCCACACGCTGGGGGTTGCAAACCCGGCCTGCTGCAGCAGGTCGGCAAAGCCTTCAACCGTCCACTTGTAGGAGTTTTCCGTGTGCATGCGCTCACCCGCCACAAAGGCGCGGTGGCCGCCGGGCCAGGTCACTGTGACGGCACGACGCGATTGCAGGTGCATTTCGATGCGCGACTGGGCAGTGTTGTACAGCGCCACGTGCGACCAGTCGGCCAGAGCAAAGTCACTGCCCACCAAGCGGTTGATGTGCAGGAGCAGGTTCCGGTTGAAAGCGGCTGTCACGCCCAGGGCATCGTCGTACGCAGCCTCCAGTTCGGCTTGGCCTTTGACCAGATCGACGCCGATCAGCAAGCCGCTGCCGGGCACCGGTCCACAGGCCGTATGGGCCTGGCGCAAAAAGACCAGCGCCTCTTCCGGCGTGAAATTGCCAATGCTGGAGCCCGGGTAAAACAGCAGCCGAGGGCTGCCATCGTTTGCACCGGCATCTGGAGGCAACTCCAGCGTCCGGGAAAAATCCAGCCCGACACCCACCATGTCCAGCGCCGGGTACTGGCGCTGCAGGCATTCCAGCGATCCCCGCAAAAAATCCACCGAAATATCAACCGCCACATACCGCGTGGGTGCAAACCGATCGAACAGGCTGGCTGCCTTGCCACAATTGCCCGCCCCCAGATCAATCAGGGTTGCGCCCTTCGGTACTTGGCGCGCCATCGCATCGCCATGGATGCGGAAAATGGCCGCCTCGGTTCGGGTGGGGTAGTACTCCGGCAGCTCGGTGATCGCCTCAAACAGCCGTGACCCCAAAGCGTCGTACAGAAATTTTGGCGAGGTGGTCGCCCCGCCATGCGCCGGGTTGGAAGCCAGGCCCTGCACCAGTTCCTGCTGAACCGCCTGGGCGTTGTCCTGGTAGATCTGGATGAAGCGGGGAGTTTTCATGGGCATGGCGTCAAGGGGGGGTGTCGCATGGTAGCGCCTGTCTCCCGTGTGCCACGACCGGCAGCCGGCTCCCCCTAGACTTTGCCCCATTCTTATTCAGGAGATTTACCCATGTTGACACTCTGCGGCTTTCCCATCTCGAACTATTACAACAAGGTCAAGCTGGCCCTGCTGGAAAAGGGCGTGGCATTCACCGAAGAGCATGCGGCCACCCACAGCACCGATGAGGCCATTCTGGCCGCGTCCCCCTTGGGAAAAATCCCGTTTCTGCGCACACCCGAAGGCGGCCTCTGCGAGAGCCAGGCGATTCTGGAATACATCGATGCCGCCTACCCCAACCCGCCCCTGCTGCCCGCCAACCTCTTTGCTGCGGCCAAGGTGCGCGAACTGACGACCTTTCTGGATCTGCACCTGGAGCTGGTGGCCCGCGAGCTGTACACCCAGGCCTTTTTTGGCGGCACCGTCAGCGAGAGCGCGCAGGCCCGGGTTCGCAAACAGCTAGAAAAGAATATTGCGGCATTCAAACGCCTGGTCAAATTTGCACCCTTCGCAGCGGGCGACACCTTCACGCAGGCCGACTGCTCCGCCTTCGTGAACCTGCCACTGGTGGGTATGGCCACCAAAGCCATCTATGGCGAAGACCTGTTGATCGCGGGCGGCGTGGACTACAAGGCCTACGTCAAGTTCATTGGCGAGCGCCCGTCCGCGCAGAAAGTGCTCGCCGACCGCAAGGCCGCTACAGCGAAACCCTGAGTCGTACTCCGGGTTAGCCACTGCCTATACTTGCGCGATGACCAACATCGCCGACCTCCGCAAAAGCTACGAACGTGCCGAACTCGACGAGAGCGCCTCGCACAGCGACCCGATGCAACAGTTCGACCAATGGCTGCAAGAAGCCATTGCGTCCCAGGTGCCCGAGCCCAACGCCATGACCGTGGCCACCGTGGCCAGCAACCTGCGCCCCTCCACCCGGGTGGTGCTGATCAAGGGCTATGACGCACAGGGCATCACCTGGTACACCAACTACGAAAGCCGCAAGGGCCACGAGCTGGCGGGCAACCCCTATGCCGCGCTGCAGTTTCACTGGGTGGAGCTGGAGCGCGTGGTGCGCATTGAAGGCGTGGTGGAAAAGGTCAGCGCGGAAGAAAGTGATGCCTACTTCCACAGCCGCCCGCTGGACTCGCGCCTGGGCGCCTGGGCCTCGCCACAAAGTGAAGTGATTTCAGGCCGGGGTGTACTGGTGGCCAATGCCGCCAAATACGCCGCGCAGTTTTTGCTGCAACCGCCACGCCCACCGCACTGGGGCGGCTATAGGTTGAAGCCGGACAACTGGCAATTCTGGCAAGGTCGAAAAAGCCGCCTGCATGACCGCCTGCGCTACACGCTGGCGGCGGACGGCCAGTGGCTGCGGGAACGGCTGGCGCCCTGAGCGCTCACCCCCACCAGCAGCGCCTAGTCCCGGCTCACTTGACGGCTACGGCGTCCGTCATGCGGTAGTACAGGCCGTACGGGTCATCGCCCAGCACCAGAAACTGGCCTTCCACCACCACCGGCTCCAGCGAATACTTGACCGGGGTTTTGGTTTTGACTTCCACCATGCTCTCAGGCCCGCCGGGGGTGCAAAACGAGCACGTCAGCGGAACGGAGCTGAGCAAAAAGTGCTTCTGCTTTTCGCCCGGCTCCAGGGGCATCATGAAACCCTGCACCCGCTGGCTTTTTTTGTTCAGCGCCTGAATATCGCTGGGAAACACCGGCAGAATGCGGTTTTTTTCCACTTTGGTCTTGACCGCCGTCAGCACCGACCAGGGCAACACGTCGCCGCGCTGCGGCAGCGGCGCAAACGGGCTATTGGGGCTGTGCACCCCCGCACCCGTGCCCGCGGGAACGCCGCCACCCGCAATGGGCGCACTCAATTGCGCCAGCGCGCCCAAAGGAAGCAGGCAGGCGCACAGCGATGCAACAACAGCGCGGCGGAAAATGGTTCGGCGTTTCATGGGAAATTCCTCAATCTTTCTGTTCTCAGTGCTCGTGCTTCATGCCGCAGAACTTGCCAATGGCCAAGCCCTTGCAGGCGATCTGCAACTCTTTGTTGCACACGTCGTCGTCTTTGCCAGACTCACGGCACTTGGCAGCGGCTTCATGGGCAGCGGCCATGGCGCGGTGTTTGGCTACGTCTTGCTTGGTATCAGCGTCGCTCTCTTTTGCTACAGAAAGCGTAGCTATTAGGGTAAGGAACACGGGGGCTAGAAGCAGTTTTTTCATATATTTACTCTTGTCTCTGATCTATCGGGATTGAAGAAGTTCCAGCACACTCACACGGTAGGCCCCTACGGCCGGCAGCAGCGCTGCGCCCAGAGACACCCCTAGCGCCAACGCAGGCACCACGGCCAGCTCCGGTGGCCAGACCATGCCACCAATGAGCAAAGAACTATCCAGCTGCAAAAACCAGCCCAGTGCCGCCGTAAAGGCCTGGCCCAGCGCCAGCCCCAACACGGCTGCCAGCAGGCCCAGCCACAAGGCCTCGCACAGCAGCAAGGCGGCCACTTTGGCGGGCGGCGCGCCCAGCATGCGCAGCAGCGCCAGGTCCGCGCGGCGCTCGCGCACGGCGCTCCACAGCGCAATGAACACACTCAGGCCCGCCGTAAGCAGCAATACCCCGGCAAAAGCGCGCAGCACGTCCGTGCCCAGCCCCAGCATGTTCAGGAGGCGCGAGATTTCCAGTGCCGGGGCGGCAGCCTGCATCTCGGTACTGGTATTCACATAGCGCGGAAAGGTCAAAGCCGCCATGGGGGTTTTGTATTGCACCAGGGCCATGGTGATTTCGCGCTCTTCTTCCATGATCTTGCGGTCTTCGGCGTCCACCGCGGTGTAGTCCTCGTGCACCTTCCACACCGAGGCCGTGTCGGTCAGGATGAGGCGGTCCAGCACGCTGCCGCTGGGCGCCAGAATGCCCACCACCGTGTAGGTGCTGTCCCCGTGCGCATGACCGCCCGTGCCCAGACCGTGCGTGCCGACAAAGGTGTTGCCCAGCGCCGCGCCCAGCTTGCGGGCGGTGGTGGCACCCAGCACCACCTGCATGGGAGCCGTCCACAAGGCACCCTGCGCCAGCGTGGCCTGGTAATGGCGGATGTAGTCGTGGGAGGTGCCCACGATACGGTAACCCTGGAAGTTGTCGCCCAGGCTGATGGGAATGATGCGCGCCACCAGCGGGTTTTTCTCCAGCGCACGCACGGCGGCCAGCGGCACATTGCCCGGCGGCACGTCGATATGCAGGACCCCGCTCAAAATGAGCTGCATGGGGCTGCCTTTGGCACCCACCACCACATCGATGCCGGCCAGATCGCGGTCAAACGCGGTGCTGAGCTGGTGCCCCACCAGCAACAAAAAGGTAATGGACGCCAGCCCCAGGCTGAGCAACAGCACATTGAGCGCCGCACTCAGGGGACGGGCCCACAGGTAGCGCCAGGCAAATGACAAGGTCTTCATGCAAGCGCCTTCATGCTATTGTTTTCATAGCTGCTTGCGCAACAGGCGCAAGGGCTGGAAGCCGATTTGACCATCAATACCTGCGGGAATGAGCGCTGCTATCCGGGCGTCGTGGGTGGCAATCACCAGCGTGGCGTGCTGGGTTTTGGCGGTGCCCAGCAGCAGGCCGACCGCATCGGCAGCAGCCTCGTCGTCCAGACTGGCGGTGGGCTCGTCGGCCAGAATCACCCTGGGCTGCAGCAAGACCGCGCGGGCCAGCGCCACGCGCTGCGCCTGCCCACCCGAGAGTTGCCCGGGCTTGCGGCCGGCCAATTCCTGCACCCCCAGCGACTGCAGGGCGACCTGGATGCGCGCACCATCTTCAGGCTGGCCGGCTGCCCACTGCGCCAGCGCCAGGTTTTGCTGCACGGTGAGCGCGGCACTGAGGTGCAATTTTTGGGGTAAAAAGCCGATAGCCCTCGCCCGCCATGCGTCAGCAGCTATCTTTTTAAGAGCAGCCAGCGGCTGGTCTGCCACCGTCAGCGCGCCGGAGGCGGGTGCCACCAAGCCCGCCACCAGCGCCAGCCAGGTGGATTTGCCACAGCCGGACGGGCCGCTGAGCAGCAGCACGGCGCCTTGGGCCACGTCCACATCCGGGAACACCAGCGCGGGGCCATCGGGGTAGCGGTAGGTGAGACCGCGCGTTTGAATCACGCCGCGTCTCCAGGCGCGGCCGTAGCGGCTGCCGCAGGGGGCGATGTCGCGCAGTCGACGCACACGCCGCGCACGGCAAAGTCCATGCTCAGGCCTTGATAGCCGAGTGCCTTGAGGGCTTCCAGCGCGGTCTGCGCGGCGCGCTCCAGATCCTGCGCGTTGGCTTGGAGCGCGCCCGCCAAGGGGCTGTCGCGGTGGCAGCTTTGGCACTCGAAGTGCGGGATGGCGTGCACGCTGGAAGGCATGGCCTGGTAGCGGCGCACCCGGCTGGCGTCGACGCGGCACAGCAGCAGCCCGACCTGCGTGAGGCGGTCAATCAGCCGGTACAGGGTGACGCGGTCCAACACCGCCGAACTGTCGCCAGCCAGGGCATCCTGCAACTGCGCATGGGTGTAGCTGGTGTCCGGATGGGCCAGCAGCCAGCCCAGCACCAGGCGTGCAGCCACCGTGCGGCGCAGGCCGTGGGCCGAGAGCAGCGCATCAATGGGATCGGCAGCGGCCAGTTCAGCCAGTTTCAGGGATGCCATGGACTAATTCCGTTTATTGCAACTCAGTTGCGTTATACTCTATTGCAACAGGATTGCATTATTACCGAGCTTGCGGACTGCAGCATCCCATTTTTGTAAAGACAATCCATGCTTTTTGTAAAAACGACCCCTCGGCCCGGCACGCCACGCGCCCGCAGCGCCCCCTCCAGCGTGCTGGCCTGGCCTGCCTGGCGGCGGGTGCTGGCCGTGATTCCCGCCCTTGCTCTGCTGTGGCTGGCGGTGGCCTGGGCCAGCGTGGAGGTGGCGCCGTGGTAAGCGGCCACCACGAACCCGCCGTCACCCTCAACAACCTGACGGTGAGCTACCGCCAGCACCCGGCCCTGCACCACATCAGCGGCAGTTTTGCACCCGGCTCGCTCACTGCGGTGGTGGGGCCCAATGGCGCGGGCAAGAGCACCTTGCTCAAAAGCATCGCAGGGTTGTTGCCCGTACCGGGTGGCGCACTGCTAAACCCCATACCGCGCAACCGCATCGCCTACCTGCCCCAATTGGCAGAGATTGACCGCGGCTTCCCCATCGATGTGCGCGACTGCGTGCTGTTGGGCCACTGGGGCACCAGCGGGGCCTGGGGCGCGGTCACTGCGGCCATGCTCCAGGGTGTGGATGCGGCCTTGCAGGCCGTGGGCCTGCAAGGGTTTGAGCACCGCAACGTGGGCAGCCTCTCCAGTGGGCAACTGCAGCGGGTCCTGTTCGCCCGCCTGCTGGTGCAGGACGCCGAGCTGATCCTGCTGGACGAACCCTTCAACGCCGTTGACAGCAAAACCACCGCAGCCCTGCTCGCGCTGGTGCAGCAGTGGCACGGTCAGCAACGCACCATCATTGCCGTGCTGCACGACGACACGCTGGTGCGGCAGCACTTTCCCCAGACCTTGCTGCTGGCCCGCGAACTGGTCGGCTGGGGCCCCACCGATCAGACACTCACCGAGCCCAAGCTGCGCCGCGCGCGCGCCATGGCCGAGGCCTGGGACGAAGCCGCCGAGCGGTGCAATATCGACACACCCGCACCCCCACTGGGTGCACAGAAGAGGGTGGCGTGATGGACATCGCCGCCCAACTGTGGGACACAGTCTTGGCCCCGTTTGCCGAATTCGCCTTCATGCGCCGCGCACTGGTGGCCACGCTGGCGTTGTCGCTCAGCGCGGCACCGCTGGGCGTGTTTTTGACGCTGCGGCGCATGAGCTTGCTGGGGGATGCGCTCAGCCACGCCGTGCTGCCGGGTGTGGCAATGGGCTTCATGCTCAGCGGTTTGTCGCTCACCGCCATGGCGCTCGGCGGTGTACTGGCCGGCATGCTGGTAGCGGGCATCGCCGGGCTGGTGACCCGTTTTACGGCGCTCAAGGAAGACGCGAGCCTGGCGGCCATTTACCTGGTCGCACTGGCCTTGGGCGTGATGCTGATCTCGGGCCACGGCACGCAGCTGGACTTGCTGCACATTCTGTTTGGCAGTGCGCTGGGCGTGGATTCGGCCGGCCTGCTGATGGTGGCCAGCGTAGCCACGGTCAGCGTGGTGCTGCTGGCGGCCATGTACCGTGGCCTCGTGCTGGAGAGTTTTGACCCGGTGTTTCTGGGTGCTGCCGGGCGACGCGGGTGGCTGTGGCAGCAAGGTTTTCTGATGCTGGTCGTCATCAACCTCGTAGCGGGCTTTCAAACCCTGGGCACGCTGATGGCAGTGGGACTGATGATGCTGCCCGCCGTGTCCGCCCGCCTGTGGCACAACACCCTGCCCGCGCAACTGGTGAACGCCAGCGTACAGGCCATGCTGTCCAGCGTGGCCGGGCTGCTGCTGTCCTACCACCTGGACACGCCCTCGGGCCCCACCATCATCGGCTGCGCGGGTGCGCTGTATTTCACCTCCCTGCTGGTGGCGCCAGGCGGCTGGCTGCCCCATGTTTGGACCACCTCCCACCGGGTGGCCTAACTATCCTGTCATTTTTAAGGCTTACCCATGAACCCACTATTTCGCCACTTCCTTCTGGCAAGCATTGCAGCTGTCGCACTGCTATCGGGTGCGTCGCGCGCGGCCGACAAGCTGCCCGTTACCGCCAGCTTCAGTATTCTGGGCGACCTGACACACGTGGTCGGCGGCGACCGGGTGACGGTGACCACGCTGGTGGGCCCGGATGAAGATGCCCATGTGTTCGAAGCCAGACCGTCCGACGCCAAGACCCTGTTGGCCAGCAAGCTGTGGGTGACCAACGGACTGGGGTTTGAGCCCTGGGCCACCAAGCTGGCCCAGTCAGCGGGCTACCAAGGCGAGGCCGTCGTCGCGTCAAAGGGCGTGAAAGGCCGCACCATGACCGCAGAGAAGGGCCAGATCGAAGGCGATCCGCATGCCTGGCAAAACCCTGAAAACGTGGTCCTGTATGTGCGCAACATCGCCGCCGGCCTTGCAAAAGCCGATCCGTCCGGAGCGGGCGTCTACCAGGCCAACGCAGAGGCCTATGTGAAAGAACTGCAAACCGTTGACGCATGGGCCAAGGAGCAGTTTGCCGCCATCCCCGCGAACAAGCGCAAGGTGATCACCTCACACGACGCGTTTGGCTACTTTGCCGCGCACTACCAGATCCAGTTTTTGGCGCCGCAAGGTGTGAACACCGAAGCGGAGCCCAGCGCCAGGCAAGTGGCCCAGCTCATCAAGCAAATCCAGCGCGAAAAGATCAAGGCGGTGTTTGTGGAGAACATGAGCAACCCCAAACTGCTGGCCCAACTGAGCAAGGACGCAGGTGTCACCCTGGGCGCCAGCCTGTATTCCGACGCATTGTCTGCCGCTGACAAGCCCGGTGCGACGTATCTGCAAATGATGCGCCACAACGTGACGCAACTGGTGGCAGGCATGAAACGGAACTGAGCGAAAAATGCTATAAAAAATATAGCTGTATGCGCATGTTCTACGAGGGCTGCGGCCGATTTAGCCGCTTGCGCACCAGTTGGATGTTGCTGCGCAGCGCGTACAGCTCGTCGGTATACGACAGCGGCACGCTGATCTTTTCGGCGTGGGTCTCCATCTGGTCCAGTTCATCCAGCAGCGGCTGCGTGTCCGGATTTCCCTCGGCCCGCTGTTCAATGTCCCGCAGCTGGGCATACCACCGGAAAATGCGCGAACGCACCCGAAACTCATAGAGCGGCGGCACGACGCGCGACACCGGCAGCAGCACCGCCAAAATAATGCCCATCACCAGCCACATGCGCTCCACCAGATTGGCCACCCAGAACGGCAGGTAACGCTGCAGCAGCGGGGCGCCGGTCTGAATGGCACGCTCGGCCTCTTTGGAAACCGGCAGCTCGTTGTTGTTGACGTTGGGGTATTCACGGGCGTGCTTGAACCAGCCGGCGCTTCCATGGATCTCGTTGCCTGCCAGGGCAAACAGTTGCAGCAATGCCGGGTGCGTGGCGGTGCGCGTGAGCAGCGTGGTGGTGGGTGCTACCAGGTGCACGTCCTGGGGTGGAATATTGCCCGCCAGATCGACCACGCCCTGCGGCAACACGGCCGGGCTCAGAAACGCAAAGCGCCTTGAATAGGCCTCGCTTTGCGCAAAGTCCATGAGCTTGACGCCGGGCGTTTGCAGCAGCATTTGCACCATCAGCGACTCTGGTGCCGAGGCAAACACAATGGCATCCAGCTCACCCCCCAGAAAGGCCACGGTGGCGGGCGTTTGCTCCAGCTCTGAAATCTTCAGTGCGCTGCGCTCAATGCGGTTGCTCTCCAGCAACTTGGCCATCAGGTTGGGCACACCGCTACCGGGCGTTCCCACGTTGACGCGCAGGCCTTTGAGCTGTGTGAGCGAACTCAACACCGCATTCGGCGCAGCGCTTTCGCGGTAGAACAGCCACACCGGCTCCAGAAACAAGCTGCCCAGCGACTCCAGCGGCGCTTCGCCTTCTGCACGGGTGTCACTGGAGCCCCCCTGCACAAAACCAAGGTCCGCCTTGCCTTCACGCAGCAGTTGCAGGTTGGCTGCCGAACCCTCGGACGGCAGCAGCACCACGGTGATGCCTTCTTTGGCCAGAATAGTGGCGTAGCGCTTGCCGAACGCTTCGTAAGCACTTTGGGCCGGGCCGGTAGCCAGCGTCACCCGCTTGGGTGGGTTGGGGTCCAGCCACGCATAAGCCACCACCAGCAGTGCGATAGCCAGCACCACAAACGGGCCGGCAGACACCGCCAGGTCCCTCAGGGACAGCAGGGTGTAGCGTATGGTTTTGCTCACTTCCGGGTCAGGGCCAGATAGGCCCTGCGCGTGTCGGGGGCCACGGAGTCAAGCACCAAGGCATACGCGGTCTGGTGGCGAACCAGCAGGCGAGCGGAGGCCACGGTTTTGGATTTGCAATACCAGTGGCAGGTGTGCTGCATCAGGAACAGCTCGGCCATCAGGGTGAACGCCTTGTCCTTGGGTGAGCGGTCAAGACTGTTTTTTGCGGCATTGGCGATGCCGCTGGCATGCACGGCCAAAACCTTGCGCACATCAAACGTCGCTTGCGGAAAGAGCTGGGCAGCGTACGGAATGGCGATGGGGAGCGGCAGCGTGCTGACGCGTGCATCCGCCGCGTCAACCTTGGCGAACTCGGCCACAAAACTGTTGAACTGCTCCGAGAGCTTGAGCCCGGACGGGTCCAGCAGGTTCCAGACCTGCTCCTGGCGCGCCGGGTCGGATTCTCCCAGCGCCCGCATGGTGCCGTGGGTCAGGCTTTCCATCAGTTTTTCAATCTCGTACTTGCCAAGATAGCTGCCCAGCAAGGCAATGCGCCTGCCTTCGTCCCGTGACTTGAGCAGATAGCCGCCAACCGCGATCAGGATCGCCAATATCAAAATATCCATTGCAACTTCAGAGGGTGTTTCAGTAGCCCCCAAGTGTAGTCACCCCTTCTGGAACCGCGCAAAGGTCTTGCGGAATTTGGCAACCTTGGGCGCGGCCACCGCCATGCAGTAGCCCTGGTGCGGATTGCGCTCAAAGAAATCCTGGTGGTAGTCCTCAGCGGGCCAATAGTTGTCCAGCGGCACCACCTCGGTGACGATGGGCCGGTCATAGACACCGCTGGCGGTCATCTCGGCAATCACCTCCCGGGCCACCGCTGCTTGTTCGGGATTGGAGAAGTAAATGCCACTGCGGTACTGGGTGCCCGCGTCATTGCCCTGTCGGTTCAAGGTAGTGGGGTCGTGGATGACGAAGAAAATTTCCAGCACCTCGCGGGTGGAAATGTCGGCGGGGTCATAGACCAGCTTGACCACTTCATTGTGGCCGGTGGTGCCGGTGCAGACGTCTTCATAACTCGGCTGGCGCACCTGGCCGTTGCTGTAGCCGGACTCGACATCCACTACGCCGCGCACCTGCACAAACACGGCCTCGGTACACCAGAAGCAGCCACCGCCCAGGGTGATGGTTTCAACAGAATTGGACATGACAGATCTCCAGACAATCGTTTTTGCTGGAACCCAATGTAACCCGGCGGGCCTGCCTGCGTCAGGCAAAGGGGCTATCGGATGCGCGGCAAGGCCCGCAATTGTTCAGGCGTCGTGAAGTAGGCTGCAGTGGCGCCCATGCGGCTGCGCGCCTGCGTGAGCTCGTGGCGCGCCACGGTGCGCAAGTGCACTTCATCCGGCCCATCCATCAGGTGCATGGCACGACCCCAGGTCCAGAAATAGGCCAGCGGGGTGTCGGGCGACAGGCCCATCGCGCCGAAAGCCTGCATGGCGCGCTCGACCACGCGCGTTTGCAATCGGGCAGCCACCACCTTGATGGCGGCCACCTGTGCGCGCAGCGGCGCTGTCGGTTGAGCGGGGTCCAACACACTCTGGTCCAGCGTCCAGGCTACCTGCAGCACCAGCAACCGGGCCTGATCGATCTCGATGCGGGACTCGGCAATCCAGTCCTGCACGTTGGAAAAATCGGACAAATACTTGCCAAAGGCCTGTCGCTCCAGCGTGCGCTCGGTGGCCAGCTGCAGGGACAGCTCGCACTGGCCAATGGTGCGCATGCAGTGGTGCACCCGCCCCGGCCCCAGCCGCGCCTGTGCCATGGCAAAGCCTTCGCCCCAAGTGCCCAGCAGATGGTCTGCGGGCACGCGCACGTCGCGCAACACAATTTCGCAATGCCCTTCGGGCGCATGGTGGTGCACCACGGCAATGTTGCGCACCACCTGCACACCGGGGGTATCCAGCGGCACCAGCACCATGCTGTGCTGGTGGTGGGCAGTGCCCTCGCCTTCAGCCGCATTGCGGCACATCACGATGAGCAGCTTGCAGTGCGGGTGCGCCGCCCCGGTGACAAACCACTTTCGGCCATTGAGCACCAGTTGCTCCCCATCACGGCGCACCGTGGTTTGCAGGTTGGTGGGATCACTGGACGCCACATCGGGCTCGGACATGGCAAAGGCCGAGCGAATCTGCCCTTCCAGCAAAGGTGCCAGCCACTGCGTGCGCTGTGCGGGTGTGGCAAAGCGGTGCAACAACTCCATGTTGCCGGTGTCGGGTGCGCTGCAATTGAAGACTTCCGCGGCCCACGGCAGGCGGCCCATGATTTCGGCCAGAGGCGCATAGTCCAGGTTGCTGAGGCGCGTGCCGGGTTCGTCGGCACCCAGGCTGGGCAAGAACAGGTTCCACAGCCCTTCTTCCCGTGCGAGGGCTTTGAGGTCCTCCAGAAATGGCGGCGGGTACACACCGTCTTGCACAGAAGCGTGCCACGCTGCGTTGTAGGGCAGCAGATAGCGTTGCATGAACGCTTCAAGGCGTTGGCGCAGGTCCTGCGCCCGGGGAGAATGTGCGAAGTCCATGGACGCATTGTCCGCCTCGCGCTGCCGACTGTCAGAACACGGGAGACACACCCTGGCGTGTCTGAATCCGGCAAGACAGACTAGGACCCCAGAAACTCTCCGATCGGCTTCAGGTCATCGACCCGATCACAGGTGGACTTGACGATCATGAGAATAGGGATGCCCAGCAGCAGGCCCCAAATGCCCCATAGCCAGCCCCAGGCGAGCAGACCCACAAACACCGCAACCGGACTCAGGCGGCTGGCGCGGCTGGTCAGCCACGGCGTGAGCAGGTTACCGACGATGGTGTGGATACCCAATGACGCACCGGCTACGACCAAGGCCATGTTGAGAGAGCCAAACTGCAAAAAACCGACCAGCCCCGCCGCTGCGGAGGTCGCCAGAGAACCCACATACGGAACCAGATTCATGACCGCTGCCGCAATGCCCCATACCGCAGCGTTCTCAAGCCCGATGGCAAAGAGCACCAGCCCGGTCAACACCCCTACCAGTGCACTGGTGAGCAACTGCACCTGCAGATAACGCTGGATCTGACCAGTGATTTCATTGAGTGCTTGCAGTGTGACTTTTTTCTTGCTCAATGTGGGGCCTGCGAGCTTGATCAGCTTGCGACGAAAGGTATCGCCAGAGAGCAACAGAAAGTAGGTCAGAAAAACGACAGCCGTCCCTTGTCCGATCAACGTCATCAGACCAATGGTGCCCGACCACAAATAGTCTTTGACGTTGAAACGCGCGGGCTCAACCACCACGCGCATGGCACCGCGGCTGGTGATGGGTGGCGCCCCGTTCTCCTGGGCAGCCTGCTCAATCTGTGTCGCTGCTTTCTGCACGGTATCCAGAGCGCTGGCGGGTTGGTCGCCGCGCGGCTTGACGGACTGCCTGAACTTCTGTGCTGCCGCTGGAAGGGCCTCCACCATTTGCGTGGCCTCGTTGCTGAACGAGTAAGCGGTTGACCCGATCCCGCCACAGATTGCCACCAGCAGCACCGCTGCGCCCAACCAGCGTGGCACGCGTTTGAGCTCCATCCAATTGACCCAGGGAGAGAGCGCATAACTGAAGAGCACGCTGACCATCACGGGTATAAAAACGGCCTTGGCCCAGTGCAGCACAAATAGACTGGCGAAGAAGGCCAGTATCACCAGTGACATGCTTCGAATGTCAACCGGCATATGCAGAAGTACCCGCTCGGGGTCCGGCACGACGACCGGTGCAGGCTCGGGGAGCAGGCCTTCTGGAAGAGTTTCTTCAGTCATCGCTTGATTATGGGGCCAGCATTTCCACGGGCCGCTTGCGAGTGCGAAAACTCCAATGCGAGGTCCAGCGCATCCATGAACCCATTGATTTTGATGGGCTTGGTGAGATAGCGGAAGAACCCTGCCGCCAGGCCTTTTTCGATATCGCGTGGCATGGCATCGGCACTGAGAGCCAGAACGGGAATATGCTGGGTGGCCGGATCTTCACGCAGGATTTTCAGTGCCTGAAATCCATTGATGCCTGGCAGATTGATATCCAGCAGAATCACGTCCGGTTGATGTATCTGCGCCAGCGCGATGCCACGCTCGGCATCCCCCGCGCTCAGCAAGTGGAGATCGGGGCGACGCGCAACCAATTGCTCAACCAGCATCATATTGGCCTCGTTGTCTTCGACATACAGCACCGTGCGTACCGCGGCACCAGGCTGATCGGGCGCAGGATCCGACGCAATCAAGTCCTCCATCAGCCCCGCGTCAAATTGGGGTGCGCAAACCCTGTTGAGTTCAATCCAGAACTCACTGCCCACACCGACCGTGCTTTGCACGCCGATTTCGCCCTCCATCAACTCAACCAGCTGCTTGCTCACGACAAGACCAATGCCGGTGCCCTGCTCAATGCCGTCCTCCTGCCCGAGACGGTTGAACGGCTGGAACAGTTGTGCCAATTTCTCGGGGGACAGGCCTTCACCGCTGTCCTGCACGTGAATGCGCAACCGTTGACCCGGGCGCTCGCTGTAGGTCACCTGAACGGTCCCACCGACGCGGTTGTATTTGATCGCGTTGGATAGAAGATTGACCAGAACCTGCTTCATCCGGGTGCGATCGGCATGGACAAAACAAAGGTGATCGAGGTGGGCGTAGCTAATGCGGATGCCACTGCGTTGTGCCTGCGGCTCCATCATGGTCTGGCAATCACTCAGTAGTTCGGGCAAGGACAGGGGTTCCAGCGACAGCGACATCTTGCCGGATTCGATCAACGCAAGGTCAAGGATTTCGTTGATCAGGCTCAGCAAATACCATCCCGCACGCAGGATCTGGTCTATGGATTTTGTCTGCGCTGCTGTGGGTGGCGGGGTCCCAGCGGCCATCAACTGCGCGAAACCCAGCACGGCATTCAAAGGCGTGCGCAACTCGTGACTCATACTCGACAGAAATCCCGACTTTGCCAGGTTGGCTTTTTCAGCGACCATCCGGGCGCCATCCAGCGCAATATTCGCGCTCTGCAGCTTTTGCTCGAATTGCCTGCTATCGGTGACGTCGCTAAACACCCCGATGTGCCGCTCCCAAGCGCCATTGGCGTTTCTCTGGCATGCGCTTCTGCTAACGACGTATCGGATCTTGCCATTTGGCAGTTCTATTCGGTATTCGGTATTGACAAGGCCGTCGCCCGCCAGTGCCACACCAATCTCAACCTGAACCCGGCTGAAATCATCAGGCAGGATGCGATCGAAATAGTCTGTCGCCAGGAGGCCTTGGTCAGAGGCAAACCCAAAGATCTCGCGGGTCCGCTGCGAGCACTGCACACCACCATCGAGAATATTCCAGTCAAAGGTTCCGAGTTGCCCGATTTCCAACGCGTTATCGGCGCGAATCTGGTTCAGTCGCAACGCCGCTTCTATGCGTTTGCGTTGCGTTATATCTCGAAAAAACACAGCCAAACCGCCATCAAGCGCGCGATGCGCCCGTATTTCGAACCACGCGCCGTGGTCGTCTGAAACCTGAACATACTGCTCCAACGATTCACTGTCGCCGCTGGCGCGCACGCGCCGGTAGAGTGCTTCAATTTCAGTGCCGACCGTTTCTGGCCAGACTTCCCAATGATTGCGTCCGATGGTTTGGGAGGCGGTGCGTCGACCGATGTGCAAGCCCACTGCATTCATTTGTCGTATGCACCAGTGGCGATCAATGACCGCAAAGCCTTCTGCCATGCTGTCAATAATGTAGCGAGTCTGGTCGCGTTCGGCCTTCAGCTCGGCCTGCGCCCGGGCGCTCTCTGCCGCTGACCACGTTCGCTCGGCCATATCTTGCGCCAACGCAATGTCCTCGCCAGTCCAGTGGTAGGGCTCGATCTGGTGCAGATTGAGAATCGACGTAAAGGCGCCCGCTTTAATCAATGGTATGGCGAGACTTGCTCGGATATCGACCTTGGCATAGGCCTCGGCATGTGCGGCAGCCTGGGGGTCCACGACGACGCCATCATTTGCAAACACGTTCCCGCAGCGCAGCTCAGCTATATTGGCTGCGCCAAAACTATCCAGCAATCGCGTTTCCCCTGCGATGCTGACCAAGCCATTGCGTGTCCAGTCGCTGCGGATGAAAAAGGTGCCTCTGGCGTCATCCACCTCGCAAAAAAGCACACGCGATACGCCCAGGTACTCGCCCAGCAACGCGCATGCTGCCGCAACAATATTTTCGGGGGTGCTTATGGGACGCAAACGTTCAGCCAGTTCCAGTTGAAACCTAGTGCGCCTTTCGACCGCTTCAAGGCGGTGAACCTGCGCAGACAATCCATCCAAATGTTGCCGATCCAGGATGTGGCGCCGCTTCAGCAACACCGGATTGGCCGTCTCCGCACACAAGCCAAAGGCGCCGACTACGGACCCATCGTCGTCGCGAATAGGACTGACGGAAACCGTGAACCATGTCTGCTCCTGGCGGCCAGAACGCAGCACGTCCTGCGCAACGTCTTTCAGGAGACTTGCTTCGCCACACAGTGCACGGTCCACGGCGGAAACCAAGTCATTTGGCATCCCAGACCAGACATCCCGAAAGGATTGTTTCAGGGCTGCCGGATGCCGTAGGCCGAGGACTTCTGCGTATCCATCGTTGTACAAGAGGCGCAGGTCCGGCCCCCAGCACAACCACATGGGCATGCCCGCATCAAGCATGAACCGAACCATCGTTCGCAAGCTTGATGGCCATGTTTCCGGCAGACCAAACGGTGTCTCAAGCCAGTCCCCGTCTCCCATAAATACGTCCATCTTCCCGCCAGGGGGAAAAAGTTCGAACGAAGGCGTCATCTGGAAGTCCTGGGTTTGAGCACACTGGGTAAGATTGCATATGCGCCGAAATACGAGACATGCGGTCGCACTGTAGTTGTTTTGGTCGACTTTTCGTATGTAAAAAGACACGACACAACGCGCACAAGTCGTCATAAGGCAAAAAGGAAACGAAATGCATGAAATTCGCTGTAGCGCATGTGCTCTCAGGGCGCTTCCACTTTTTCTTGCGCACAGTCCCAACGAACTGCAGTTGGTGCAGTCATTGAAGCGGCGCGAGGTTCGGCTGGGCGCCGGTGAAACACTGATTCAAGAAGGGCAGACCGACGCCCCGCTTTACACGTTGCACAGCGGCTGGGCCTTTCGCTTCAAGACCTTGAGCGATGGACGCCGCCAGATCCTGAGCTTCCTTATGGCGGGTGATTTCATCGGCGTGCAACAGAAGATGGGCGATGCGGCCGCCCACGGTGTCATCACATTGACAGACGCCCTGTTCTGCGTCTTCCAGCGGGACTCTTTATGGGAACTGCACCGGCAGTCCCCCTCCATGGGGTTCAACGTCACCTGGCTTACGGCACACGAAGAGTCCATGGTGGACGACACATTGCTGTCGGTTGGGCGGCGTAGCGCTGAGGAGCGCATTGCCACGTTGCTGATTCTGCTGTTCAAACGTGCGGCGGCGCTGCAGGCAGATGGCGGTGCCGCAGGCGTGCCGTTCCCGCTGACACAACAGCACGTGGCAGATGGCTTGGGCCTGTCGCTCGTCCACACAAACAAGACGCTGCGCAAGCTGGAACAGCGCGGTCTGCATCGCATCGTTGATGGGCGCTTGTTTTTGAACGATGTCAAAGCGCTCGCGCGACTCGCCGACCTGTACGGCGATGGTCGTCCGCCCCAGCGCCCTTTGGTCTAGCTTTCGCTTCGGCTAACCATCGAGGGCTACGCCCGGACGGTGGTAAATTGCCGGGCTATGAATGCCCAGATCATGCGTGACGCGTCAGGACCCTTGGGGTCGCTATAGGCTTGCCCGGCGGCTCCTCCGCTCCATGCATGGCCGAGGCCCATGACCTCGCAGAGCGTCGCCACCAGCCGGCTCTGGACGCGATAGTCGGTGACCTTCATGGCATAGCGCGCACCGCGCTGCACAGTTCGCGTGGCGCCCGCCGCAGCAACCGTGGCCCCTTCGCTGGCGGCCCACGACCGCGCGGCCTCAGCGCCGTTGGGGGGTGCGACAACGTGGTCAGCACTGCCCTGAATAACCAGCAGCGCAGGCAGGTGGATGCCGGCTGCCAGCGGTGCGGCAGGCACTGCCTTTACCCGGCGTCCAAACATGGCACTGAGCGCGGTGGCGGAAGAATGGGCAACGCCTGGCGCGATACCCGAATGCATGGCGACCGCCCTGAACCGCTCCGGATGGCGCATCGCCAGCAACGCCGCCATACCAGCGCCCGCCGAGAGTCCGGCCACTGCAATGCGGTTGCGGTCCACAGGCTGCGTCAGGCAGACCTGGCTGATCGCAGCATCAATGGAGTCAGCCTCAGCCTGGGCTCTGCCCGTGCGGGTGTCGTACCAGTTCCAGCAGCCCTGGGCATTGGCCATGCGGTCCTGTTCCGGGTAGAGCACCAGAAAACGTTCACGCTCGGCAACACGGTTCATCCGGCTGCTGGCGCTTAAACCATGAGCGTCCTGTCCACAGCCGTGCAGCATCACGACCAGCGGCAGTTGCTCGTTGCGGCGCACACCAAGCGGCTTGAAAAGCCGGTAGCGGCGTGCTCCCGTGGTACTGATGGCAACACCAGAACGCCCCTGTGCAGCGGGTACGCGCTTGGCGGGCTTGGCGGGCTTGGCGCGCAAAGTCTGGTTCATCGCCTTGGTACCGGTGCGCATTGCGGACCGGGTCATGGCAGAGAGAGTCCGCTGGAACGCCCTGCTCAAAAAAAGGTTGCCTGCACGTTTTGCCATGTTTTCCTCTACAAAAAAAATAGCCGCAAACTGCGGCCACTTTTCTATTGGCGTGAAACCGCCAAAGTTTAGATTTTCTTGGCGTCCTTGACCAGTTCCTTGACGTTGCCAACATGTTGTTGTGCTTTGCCTTCGGCCTGGTTAATCAATCCCTTGGCTTGCTGGGTTGGGTTACCCACCAGCTTGCCTGCTTCTTGCTGGATTTTCCCGGCGATATCTTTGACAGCGCCCTTAACTTGGTCTTTGTTCATGTTGAATTCCTGTTTGTGAGGTGTACATCTGATACCCCAACTGAATGGGGCTCAGCCTACGGATCGCACAACCCATTCGTCGTGTCGATACACAGAGATTAATCAGAAGCGACGATTGAATCTGTGCGCTTCCCAACATAGCGAAAAACTGGTATCCAGTCAGGGCACAGCGCGTAACGCGAGAACCGCATTCGTTCCGCCAAAGGCGAACGAATTGGACAACATCGTGCGGCCCGCCGCGCCCTCGCGTGCGGTGTTGGGAACATAGTCAAGATCACATTCCGGGTCGGGCACACGCAGGTGCATGGTGGGTAGGGCCACGTTGTGTTGCAAAGCCAGCAAGGTCAGCACGAATTCCAGTGCACCTGCCGCGCCCAGCAAGTGGCCGTGCAATGCTTTGGTAGCGCTGATCGGAATGTGGCCCGCGCGCGCTCCAAAGACACGCTTGATGGCTGCGGTCTCTACGCTGTCATTGGCCGGAGTTCCGGTACCGTGGGCGTTGATGGCGTCCACCTCCTGAGCGCTGATGCCCGCCGCAGTCAGCGCTGCGCGCATGGCGGCAGCCTGACCATCCACACTGGGTCGGGCAATGTGACTTGCATCGGTGGTGAGACCGTAACCAATGAGTTCGCCGTGGATCAATGCGCCGCGTGCCTTAGCGCGATCCCAGCACTCCAGCACCACCAGTGCCGCACCTTCTCCCAAAACCATGCCGCTGCGGTTCCTGGAAAATGGTTTGCACGAGGTGGCGGGGTCATCGGCGTCCATGCTGGCCAGCGTGTGCATGGCCTCCCATGCCTTCAGCGAACCCAGCGAAAGCGGGGCTTCGGAACCCCCGGCGATTGCGACATCCAGTGCCCCGCTGGCCAGACGCAGCCAGGCCTCGCCAATGGCTACGCTGGACGAGGAGCAGGCCGTGGAATAGGTCATATTGGGCCCGAGAAGCCCATGCTCGATGCCGATCCACGCTGCGGGTGCGTTGTGCATGCCTTTGAGGATCATCATCGGCTTGATGCGGTCGGACTGCTCCGCATACAGCGTCTGGTAACCCTCATCCGTACTCAGGGTGCCGCCCATTCCGGTGCCCAGAAAAACGCCGGTACGCTCACGCTCGATCTCCGTCAATTCGCATTGCGCGTCAGCGATGGCCCGCCTGGCCGCTACCACCGCGAATTGGCTCACGCGATCCATCAGGCGGTGCTGCGGCGGGTCAAAATGATCGGCACCGTCGAACTGCACCGTGGCCGCCAGCGGCACCGCCAGTCGGTGCACGCCCGGGATGTCGAGCCTGCGTATGGCTGAGCGCCCCGAGCGCGCAGCCTCGAACACCTCCTGCGCATGATGACCCAGGGGCGAAACAACGCCGACACCCGTGATGGCGACCCGCTTCATGCCGCTGGGTGCGGATGCTCCGTCGCCGCAGTGGAATTGCCCGCTTCAACGCCCTGGGCTGCGACCAGCTTTTCGATAAACTGGACGACATCGCCGAGGGTCAAGAGTTGCACCGCCTGATCGGGCACCTCCAGTTTGAATTCGTCCTCGATATTGAATATCAGCTCAGCCATTCCAATGGAATCAATGCCCAAATCTTCGATCAATGCATCGGGCGTGAGTCTGTCAGGATCGAGCTTGTAGTCTTTCACAAGCAGGGCGCGAATACGTGCTTCAGTGGTCATGGAGCTTCTCCTGGTAATAGTTCAAAATCCTGGCGAAGATGCGAGCGGCTCAGACCAACACCCCCACCGGCGCTGGATGCCAAGGCCGCCAGCATGGCGGTGTCGGCCGCAAAGTGGACCTTGCCACTCCATGTGGCAGCCCGGGTCAACAGCGTTGGCCGCCAATGGACCAGCGCCATCAACGCCGCTGCGGTGGTTGGCCGCATGGCCAGCTGTGCAAACGTGGCCGCCAGGCGAAGGCGTGGTGCAAAGTGGCGCCGCCACTCAGCCACGTACTGTTCACGCACGCCGCGTTGCCATGCCGTCCCGGCGCCCGAGCCATGCTGCTGGCGGGCGCGTACCAAGCCTGCGCATAGCAGCCAGGCCGACTGCAAGGCCATACTCATGCCTTCACCGATGATGGGATGCGCCTCCCCCGCCGCGTTTCCGATGCGAAAGACCTTTTCGCCCGGTTGAAATCGTATGCCCGGCGCCATCGGGCCTGACGCCAGCCAGGGCTCACGCCGCTGTGCACCCTGCAATGCATCGGCCACACCCTGGCATTCACGCTTGAGCATGGCCTCCACCACCTCACCCGCGGACCTGCCGGGCTCTGCCTGGCGCAGCACCTCAAGACGGTCGGCGCGGATGCAGCAAGCCAGCGTGACAACGCCGTGATCTGCCAGCACGATGCCGCCATAGCCGCCCTTGAACATCAGTACCGAAAGAAGCCCTGCGGTCAGAGAGGCCCCATGAAAGTTCGCCTTGAAGGCGAGCAGATCGCTACCGCTACGCGCCCGGCGCTGAATCGCGCGCTCCTGCGGCAGCGGTTCCCACGACCCGTGGGCGAGGATAGCCACAGGGGCCTGCAGAACCATCAACCGGTCGGACACCGCTTCGCGCACCGTGCAATCGTGGAAACCGCCGACACGGTTGATTTTCTGTACCGCCCAGGGCTGCAGCACCACCGCACCTGCTGAGCGGGCACGTTGCAGCAATAAGGTGTCGAGTACTTCCCGGCCGAGAGCACGACCCCACAGGTATGGAGAGCCTACCGCCGGTGGCAGATCCGTCTCGACGGTGCGCGCACCGCACGTCAATGCCAGCCGATGGAGTTCAGGCCCGGCCTGGGACAGAAAATCAGCACCAATACCCAACGCGTCAAGCAAAGGCAGGTTGGTGGCCGCCAGACATTCTCCGCATACCTTGCGTCGCGGAAAAACCTGCTTCTCAATCACGCACACGGACCACCCTGCAGTGGCCAGCAGGATGGCAGCACTGGAGCCGGCGGGACCCCCACCGATGATGATTGCATCAAATCGGGTTTGCATCAGCGTGCATTCGTACGCTTGCGTTCTGCACGCGCAGCAACAAGACAATGACTGAAGAGACCCGCAGAGTGCTCGGCCAGCGTCCAGCCAGCGTTCTGTGCGGGCCAGAGCGCCTGCAGTTCCTTCCCACGAAAACCAGCGTGCACACTCAGCACCGCGTCTACGCGTGTAACCGCGTTGGCCCCTATGGCACCGACCAGGTGACTGCCCGCCAACGCCAGCCATGCACGGCGTGGCTCACAGGCGAAGAAATAGTCCGTGCGCGCCGCCACCGCAGCCAGCAACAAGGCCAATTGCGGGCCCTCAAAATGGTGCAGGAACAGGTTAGCAACAATCAGGTCCCAATGCGGCACAGCGCCCGCGTCAGCGGCCCAATCCAGCGCATCGGCCACCTGCGTTTTCACGGTCCAGCCGACTGCGGCGTAGTGGGCCACGGCGCTAGGTAACAGCAGGTCCTGGCGGTCCAGCAGCGTCAGCTCCACAGCAGGCCACTGGCCCTGCAGCGCGCGTGCGACGCCCAGCATCAGGCTACCGTCGCCAGCACCCAGTTCGAGCAATCGCAGCGGTGACTTCCGCGCGTGCAAGCCGGGCAGCGCGCGCAACGCCCCCAGCACGGTGGCGCGGGTACCCATCGCGCGGTGGATGCGCTGCAGGTCGCGGCGTGAGCGCTTTGCGGCGGCATCGTGCGCGTCCATGCCGTCCAGCAGCTCAGGGACCACTTTTCTGGGAAAAGCCAAGGGTACTGTTGCGATCAAAGCGGCTCCATCAGCCCACCTGGAGCAAAGCACCGTGACAGCTAAAACCGGCACCAAAGGCCGTCAGCCACCACCAGCCACCCGGCGCGTCGTCAGCCAGTGCCGCCTGCAGCACAAAGTAGACGAATGCACTGGAGAGGTTGCCGTATTCGCGCAACATTGCGGCGCTGTAGCGCAGGTCAGTGTCATTCAGTTCGAAGCGCCGTTCCACGGCTTGCAGCACGTCACGCCCGCCTGCATGCAGGATCCAGGTACTCACATCGTCAGGGTGCAGGTCCGCCCGCTGCAGCACGGTGTGCAGCACCCGCAGGGCATAGTCCGCGGCCAGTTCTGGCACGGCGCGCGTGAGCACGTTGCGCAGCATTCCCCCGCGCGTCTCAAACTTGAGCACGTCGCGTTGCGCAGGCTCCATCAGCGAGCTGCTGTCCATCCATTCGATGCGGCGTCCAACGGAATCCGCCGATGAAGACAGCACCGCAGCCCCAGCGCCGTCGCCGAAAAGGCAGGCGCTGATCAGCACACCGGGGTCATTGTCCAGGTACATCGCGGCGCTGCTGACCTCTACACATACCGACAGCACATGCTCGCAAGCACCGGATGCCAACAGCGCCCGACCCATTTGCATGTTCGGCAATGCCGCAGCGCAACCCTGCCCTACCAGGTCAAAAGCCTGCACGTTGTCGCGCAGACCCAGACGCTCGGCCACATAGCCCGTAAGCCCGGGGCACACATAGCCGGTGCACGTGCTGACAACCACAGCCCCGATGTCCTGCGCACGGAGTCCGGCCGCATCCAGTGCCTGGGTGGCCGCAGCAGCAGCCAAAGTGGGTGCATGGGCCAGGAAGCGTTGGGCCAGCGTGTCGGGATCAATGTGGAACACTTCGTCCAGCGTGTTGACCGCCAGCCGCCGCGCATCAATGCCGTTGTCCCGTTTGAGGACGGTACGCGCGATCAGGTGGGACCGCGTGTCCAGCCGGTTGTACCAGTCGGATTTCTCGAAGGCTACCAGGCAGTCAGCCTTGGTGTATTTCGTCGGGGGCGTGGCTGTACCAATGCCGCGGATGAACATGCCACCCGCAACCGCCGGACGCTGGATTGTTGGAAGAGGTGTATTCATGGCCGCAGACTACGCCCGGGAAAAAGGGAGTTCTGTGCGCTGGCGCACCAATAAATTCAAGCGACAAAGAAGAGCACGGTAAAAAAGTGGCTGCTGCTGCCGCCCAGTACAAAGAGGTGCCACCAGCCGTGGCCGTGGCGCACCCGCTGGTCAGCAACCCAAAGCCACGGGGTGTCAGCGCTTCCCATAGCGGCGACACAGCGAACAACGCCAGCCAGCCCATCAGTACATAAATGACCAGCGACGGCGCGCGAGCGCCCTGGGCAAACCAGATCTCCTGCAGGATGCCAAACAGCGCCAGCGTCCACACCACACCCAATAGGGACCAGCCCCACACGCCGCGCAGTGACACCAGCGCGAAGGGGGTGTAAGTGCCAGCAATCAGCAGATAGATGGAGCAGTGATCCACCTTGCGCAAGATGTTTTTGGCCCGGCCGCGCTCGCTGTGCCCTTGCGTCCGTTGATCCTGGTCAACCGTTGTGCATAATTTCTTACGAATTCACTCGGATATGTCTTTACCCAACTTTGCCCGAATTTTGGTCTGGACCTGCCCCGCCAGAAGCCCCGTGGACTTGACCGAACAGGAACAATTGGTTAAATTACTAACCAATCAGTCATTAACGAAATGCCCACCTCCCTTAACCTCTGTGGACTTGCCGCTACGGTCCGCGCCAAGCGTGAACGGCGCAAAGATGCGCGCCCGGGAGAACTCCTGGACGCCGCACTGGAGCTTTTTGTCGAAAAGGGCTTTGCAGCCACCCGTGCCGAAGAAGTGGCCAAACGCGCCGGGGTATCCAAAGGCACCCTGTTTCTCTACTTTTCCAGCAAGGAAGAGTTGTTCAAAGCCGTGGTGCGCGAGAACATTTCAGGACGCTTGGGAGAGTGGCATGCCGAGATGGACAACTTTCAGGGCAGCACAGCGGATCTGCTGCGCCACAGCATGAATGCCTGGTGGGCCCAAATCGGGTCAACCAAGGTCTCGGGCATTACCAAACTGATGATGAGCGAGGCGGGCAATTTTCCTGAACTGGCGGCCTTTTATCAGGCCGAAGTCATTGAGCCAGGCAACGAATTGCTCCGGCGGGTGTTGCAGCGTGGCATAGACCGCGGCGAATTTCGCCCGATCAACCTCAAATACGGCGTTTATACGGTGCTGGCACCCATGATGTTTCTGGCGATGTGGAAGCATTCGTTCGGAACCTGTAGCAAAGCGGCCGCTCAACTGGTGCCCGAAGAATACCTGGCTGTGCAAATCGAAACCATTCTCTACGGCCTGAGCGCGCAGTCGGCACCCTCCCCCTCTCACAAGAAATAAGCACAATGAAACGCTGGTTGAAATGGATTGTCCTGGGCCTGATCGTGGCCGTTCTGGCTTTGGGCGCACTGCGAACCTTGTCTGCCCGCAAGGCACAAAAAGAAGCGCTGCAAGCCCAACAGGATTCACAAAAGGCCCAGACGGCGATTGAAGTGGCGTCCACTGATGTGGTGCGGGTCAAGACACTGGAACTGGTGCAGGGCCTGGCCATTTCCGGCCCCCTCAGGGCGGTCAATTCCGCGTTCGTCAAAGCGCGGGTTGCAGGTGAACTGCAAGGACTGACGGTGCGCGAGGGCGACGTGGTCAAAAGTGGCCAGGTGATCGCCCGGGTGGACTCCACCGAGTTTCAGGCGCGCGTGCGCCAGGCACAACAGCAGGCGCAATCCGCCAAGGCCCAGGTCGAGATTGCCAAGCGCAGCTTTGACAACAACCGCTCCCTGGTGGATCAGGGCTTTATTTCGAAAACAGCACTCGATTCCTCGATCGCCACACTGTCCTCCGCTGAAGCCAATTACCAGGCCGCGCGGGCAGGCGCCGATGTCGCGTCCAAGTCGCTAGACGATACGGTACTGCGCGCGCCCATTTCGGGTCTGATTGCGCAGCGCCTGGCGCAGCCGGGGGAGCGCGTCGCCATCGACGCTCGCATTGTGGAAATTGTGGACCTCAGCCGACTGGAACTGGAAGCCAGCTTGAGCGCAACCGATTCGCTGGGTGTTCAAGTAGGGCAGACGGCCCAGCTGACGATTGAGGGCGCATCCAAACCCCTGCAAGCCAAGGTCGTGCGCATCAACCCGAGTGCGGCGGCATCCAGCCGGGCCGTGCTGGCTTATCTGGCCGTCGAGCCCAGCCCGGGTCTTCGCCAAGGCCTGTTTGCCCAGGGCATTTTGGCCACCGGCATGACACAGGCCCCCGCCGTTCCATTAAGCGCGGTGCGCACCGACAAACCGCAACCCTATGTGCAACTCATCAGCAATGGCCAGGTGGTGCACCAGACGGTGGTGATGGGCGCGCGCGGCGAGTTCGAAGGCCAGACCATGGTGGGCATTCAAGGCGTTGCCGAAGGCACCACCGTATTGGGTGGAAGCGTAGGCAGCATCCGCGCAGGCACGCTGGTCAAAATGGCTCCAGGCGCAAAGTAAGCTATGTGGTTCACCCGCGTCAGTCTTAAAAATCCGGTCTTTGCCACCATGGTCATGCTGGCCCTGGTCGTGCTGGGCATTTTCTCCCTGCAGCGGCTGCAGGTTGACCAGTTTCCCAACATCGACTTCCCCGTCGTGGTGGTCATCGCCGACTACCCCGGCGCCTCGCCCGAAATTGTGGAGAGCGAAGTCTCCAAAAAGATTGAGGAAGGTGTCAACTCCATCGCCGGCATCAATGCATTGACTTCGCGCAGCTATGAAGGCCAGTCGGTCGTCGTGATCGAGTTCGGCCTGCACATTGATGGACGCAAGGCCGCCGATGATGTGCGCGAGAAAGTGGCCGCCGTCAAGCCCACCCTGCGTGCCGAGGTCAAGGAGCCGCGTGTTCTGCGCTTTGACCCGTCAGCGCGGGCCGTGTGGTCGGTTGCCGTTCTGCCCGACACCACCGTGGGCAAGGACAAAACCCTGAGCGCGGTCGAGTTGACCAACTGGGGGGAACAAACGTTCAAGAAGCGTCTGGAAAACGTACGCGGCGTGGGCTCAGTCACCGTTGTCGGGGGTACCAAGCGCGAAATCAATGTCTACTTGAACCCGCAGGCGCTGGAATCTTTTGGCATTACGCCGGACCAGGTGGTCGCCGCCGTGCGCAATGAAAATCAGGATTTGCCCGTGGGTGCCATCCGCTCCGCAGAGCAGGAGCGCGTCATCCAGATCGCAGCACGCATGCAGCGACCAGAAGACTTTGGCAAGATCATTGTGGCCCGCAAGAATGGTGTTCCCGTGCGTGTGGACCAGGTGGCCCGCGTCGCCGATGGTGCGCAGGAGATTGACAGCCTGGCGCTCTACAACGGTGCGCGTACGCTGGTGCTCAACGTGCAAAAGTCCCAGGATGAAAACACCATCGCCGTGGTGGACGGGTTGCAAAAGACGCTGGCCGAAATGCAAAAACAATTGCCTCCAGGCCTGAAGCTGGAGCAGATCACCGATGGCTCGCGCCAGATTCGGGTGTCGGTAGACAACGTGCGCCGCACCTTGATTGAAGGCGCAGGGCTGACCGTGCTGATCGTGTTCTTGTTCCTGAACTCCTGGCGCTCCACGGTCATCACGGGGCTCACGCTGCCCATTGCGCTGATTGGCACGTTCCTGTTCATGAACATGTTTGGCTTCACCATCAACATGATCACGCTGATGGCGCTGAGCCTGTGCGTGGGCCTGCTGATTGACGATGCGATTGTGGTGCGGGAGAACATCGTGCGCCATGTGCAGATGGGCAAGACGCCGTACCAGGCCTCGCTCGACGGCACGCAGGAGATTGGTCTGGCGGTGCTGGCAACCACGTTGTCCATCGTGGCGGTGTTCATGCCCATTGGCTTCATGGGCGGCATCATTGGCAAGTTCTTCCATGAATTCGGCATCACCATCGTGGCCGCGGTGCTGATCTCGATGTTTGTGAGCTTCACGCTCGACCCCATGCTGTCCTCCATCTGGCACGACCCCAGCATTGAGGAGCATGGCAAACACCACGCACCGGTCACGTTCTACGACAAGACCATTGGCCGTGTCACCGGATGGTTCGACCACGCCACCGACTGGCTGGTGGATGCTTACCAGACGATTCTGCGCTGGGCCCTGGTGCACAAGCTGGCCACGGTGGGGCTGGCGATTGGCATCTTTGTGACGAGCATCTTCATGGTGCCGCTGCTGGGAACCGAGTTTGTACCCAAGTCAGATTTTTCTGAAACGACGCTGAGCTTCAACACGCCGGTGGGCTCGTCGCTGGAGGTTACCGAGGCCCGGGCACGTCAGGTGGAGGCCATCATCCGCGCGTTTCCCGAAGTGCGCTACACGCTGACCACCATCAACACCGGTAATGCGCAAGGCAAGATATACGCGAGCATTTACATCCGGCTGGTGGACCGCAAAGCGCGCAAGCTCAGCGTGGACCAGATGTCGGTCACGCTGCGGGAACGCCTCAAACAGGTACCGGGCATTACCGTCACCCACGTAGGCCTGCTGGACTCCGTGGGCGGACAAAAGCAGATTCTCTTCTCCATACAAGGGGCCGACACGGCCGAGCTGGGACGCCTGACGCAACTGAGCCTGGAAAAGATTCGCACGGTTCCCGGGCTGGTGGATCTGGACTCGAGCGTCAAGCCCAACAAACCGACGCTTGACGTGCAGGTCAAACGCGACGTCGCCTCGGACCTGGGCCTGAGCGTGGCGCAAATTGGCTCTGCCCTGCGCACGCTGGTAGCCGGGCAAACCGTGGGTAACTGGCGCGCACCGGACGACCAGACCTATGACGTGAATGTGCGCCTGGCACCCGATGCCCGCAACAGCCCGCAGGATCTGGACCAACTGCCGTTCACCGTGGGCACCAATGCGGACGGCAGCGCGCGCATCGTTCGGCTCAACCAGGTGGCGAATGTGCGCGAATCCACCGGCCCCAACCAGATCAACCGCCGCGACCTGACCCGCGAAGTGGCCATCAGTGGCAACGTGTCGGGCCGATCGGCTGGCGAGGTATCTGCCGATATCAAGACGGCTATGGACAGCATCGCCATGCCACCGGGCTACAGCTACAAGTTCAGCGGTTCCACCAAGGACATGGCCGAAGCCTTTGGCTACGCCATCTCGGCGTTGGTACTGGCCGTAGTATTCATTTACATGATTCTGGCAAGTCAGTTCAAGAGCTTCCTGCAACCGCTGGCGCTGATGACCGCCCTGCCCCTGACGCTGATTGGCGTGGTGCTGGCCCTGATGCTGTTCAACTCAACGCTGTCCATGTTCTCGGTCATCGGTGTGGTGATGTTGATGGGCCTGGTCACGAAAAATGCCATTTTGCTGGTGGATTTCGCCATTCGGGCGCGTGAAGACGGCATGGAACGCCACGACGCCCTGCTGATGGCCGCCAAAGTTCGGCTGCGCCCCATTTTGATGACCACGCTGGCCATGATCTTTGGCATGGTGCCACTGGCATTTGCCCTGACCGAGGGGTCCGAGATGCGCGCCCCCATGGGCCAGGCGGTCATTGGCGGGGTCATCACCTCATCCCTGCTGACTCTGGTGGTTGTGCCAGTGGTTTACTGCTACATGGATGATCTGGCGCAATGGGCGAGACGCTTTTGGCGTGGAACAAAAGTCCCTTCCCGGTAAAATTTGTCATATTCGGCTAACATACCCCGTGGAGTATTAAAAATGAACATCGAAAAAGCCCGCTTCAACATGATCGAGCAGCAAATCCGCCCGTGGGACGTGCTGGACCTGTCCGTGCTGGAACTGTTGTCCGTGGTTAAACGCGAAGACTTCGTTCCTGCTGCGCTGAAGGGGATGGCCTTTGTCGACATGGAAATCCCGCTGCTCAACCCCAGCGAAGACGCCATGCGCCTGGGTCAATGCATGCTGGCGCCGCGCCTGGAAGCACGTTTGCTGCAAGACCTGGCTCTTCAGCCAACCGACACCGTGCTGGAAATTGGTGCGGGTTCGGGCTACATGGCCGCCCTTCTGGCGCGCAAGGCACACCGGGTTGTGTCACTGGAGATCCATCCAGCACTGGCAAAAATGGCCCGGGACAACCTGCGCAATGCAGGCATCCAGAATGCGGAAGTCCGTTTGGCCGATGGCGCAGAACCCGTGCCAGCCGAAGGCAGCTATGAAGCGATTTTGCTCAGCGGGTCCGTGGCCGAAGTGCCGCACAACCTGCTGGCGCTGTTGAAGGTCGGCGGACGGCTGGCCGCCATCGTGGGAGATGAGCCCGTCATGCGCGCCACCATCGTGACGCGCACCAGCGATACCAATTTCCGTACGGTCCAGAGCTGGGACACGGTCGCCCCCCGTCTGCAAAATTTCCCTGAGCCGTCGCGCTTCAAGTTTTAATTTTTATTGATTGTGAGTCCCGCATGATTGCCCAAGTCCGCCCCCGCGATCTGGCCCAATGGCTTACGGATGCGAGCCCGCACGGCAAGCCCGTGGTGCTGGATGTGCGCGAGCCGCATGAACTGCGAACCGCCAGCGTCAAGGAAGATGGTTTCTCGCTGGTCACCATTCCAATGGGTGTCATTCCACCGCGGCTCTCTGAACTGGATCCGCAGCAACCCATTGCCTGCCTGTGCCACCACGGCGGTCGCAGCATGCAAGTCGCCCATTTTCTGAAAAGCCGGGGTTTCGCGCATGTTGCGAACATCGCGGGCGGCATCAATGCCTGGTCTGCCGAACTCGACCCGACCATTCCACGCTATTGACCTAGCGCCCCCTACTTTTTTGAGCCTGAGAAAGACCACCATGTCCAGCACCCATTACCTGCCCAATTTCCGGTTGATTCCCCTGATGCTTGCGTTGGGAGCGACCCTGCCTTTCTCGGCCCAGGCCCAGAGCCTGGTCGACCTGTACTCCGCCGCTCGCGGCTATGACGCCACCTACCAGGCGGCCAAGTCGCAATTTGATGCGACCTTGGCCAAGGCGGATCAGGCCAAGGCAGGCATTTTGCCTACGGTTGGTTTGTCGGCGGGCGCCAGCCAGACCAATCAGGACGTTCTGTCCCCGAAATCCGTCAACTACACCTACAACACCCAATCCGCAACGATAGCTGCGTCACAACCCTTGTACCGTCCCGCCAACTGGGCCACCTATGAACAGGGCAAGAAGCAAGCAGAGCTGGCACAAGCCCAACTCGCTGCAGCCGATCAGGACCTGATCGTGCGTGTCACCCAAGCGTACTTTGACGTGCTGGCTGCCAGCGACAACCTGACGTTTGTGAAGAGCCAGAAGACTGCGGTGGGCGAACAACTGGCTTCCGCCAAGCGCAATTTTGAAGTCGGCACCACCACCATCACCGACTCACGCGAAGCGCAGGCGCGCTCTGACTTGGTGGTGGCACAGGAACTGGCTGCTGAAAACGATTTGCTGGTGAAAGGCCTCGCCTTGAACCAGTTGGTGGGGCAGCAAAGCACCACGCCAAAGCCCTTGAAGGCACCGATGGTTCTGGCGCCTGTGGAACCTGCTGATGTGGACCAATGGGTCGCCCAGTCTGAAGCCAATCACCCCAGCATTCAGCAGGCCGCCATCGCACTCGACGTGGCCCGCCTCGAAACCCGGAAGGCCGAGGCCGGCCACAAGCCGACGCTGGATCTGACAGGAGGTTACACCGCGTCGAACTCCAGCAACGGGACGTCCAACGGCCCTTCCACGGCAGATAGCCGAGCGAATATCGCCACCATCGGCCTGAGCTTCAACCTGCCCCTGTTCGCCGGCTTCTCGACGCAAAACCGCATCAAGGAAACGATTGCTCTGGAAGAAAAAGCCCGTGCCGATTTGGAAAACGCCAAACGCAGCGTGGCGCAGGCCACCCGCACAGCGTATTTCGGTGTGCAATCGGGCCAGGCACAGGTCAACGCACTGCAGGCCGCAGAGGCCTCCAGCCAAAGCGCGCTGGACGCCAACAAGCTGGGCTACCAGGTTGGCGTGCGCATCAATATCGATGTGCTGAATTCACAAAGCCAGTTGTTTGACACCAAGGCCAAGCTGGCCAAGGCACGTTACGACGTGCTGGTGGGTGGACTCAAATTGCGCCAGGCCAGCGGCACCTTGAAGCCTGATGACCTGCAGCCCATCAACAGCCAGCTAGCCCCGTAATAGCTGCTGCACCGCTTCGGCGGTGCGTTGGGCCGCACCCCGGTGTGCCAACCCCAGGTTGCGGGCGGCGTCGCGTGCCCCTTGCAGGGCTTTTGGCGATTGCACCAGTGCCAGGGCTTTGTCTACCGCCTGCGACATATCCGCTTGCGCAAAGGCGGCGCCTGCCGCTTGTGCCAGCTCAGCGGCCTGGGCAAAGTTGAAGGTATGTGGCCCCATGACCACCGGGCATTCGCAGGCCGCCGCTTCGATCAGGTTTTGCCCCCCCAGCGGTGCAAAACTGCCGCCCAGCAAGGCCACATCGGACAGGGCAAAGTACATCGCCATCTCGCCCAGCGAATCACCCAGCCAGACGTCTGCAACTTCAGGGCTCTGCGCCCAGCTGCTGCGGCGCGAAACGCTAAGCCCATAGGCCTCACACAAACGGGCAACTTCGTCAAAGCGCTGGGGATGGCGGGGAACCATCAGCCACTGCACACCCTTCGATGCGCGTTCATTTGCTATATTTTTTATAGCTGCTTGCGCAGTATGCACGGGGGCTAGAGTCCCTATTTGCTTCAATTTCTCCAGCAACATCCCCTCTTCACCCTCCCGCGAGCTGGCAAACATCACGACCGGCCGCGCCTGCTCGGTGCGCCACGCCTGGCCCACGGCAAGTTGCGTAGCATCAGGGGTGGCATCAAATTTGAAATTGCCCATGACACCCTGCACCGGGGCATCCAGTTGCCGCAGGCGCATGGCGTCTTCATCGGTTTGGGCCCACACGGCGCGCAAGCCACGGTAGGCCGGGCGCGACAGCCAGGCCACGCGCTGCGCCTGGCGCAAGGACTTGTCACTCAGACGGGCATTGACCAGACACAGGGGTATGTGGGCCTTTGCGCAGGCAGCCACCATGTTGGGCCAGACTTCGGTTTCCACCAGCAGGCCAACGCGTGGCTGGAAATGCGCCAGAAACCGCCGCACAGCCCCCGGGGTATCCCACGGCTGCCACACCTGCACATCACCACTTTGCAGCAACGCCCGGCCCTGTTCGCGACCGGTGGCGGTGCCGTGGGTCAGAAGCAGCCGCATGCCGGGCAACGCCAGGCGCAACTTCGCCACCAGTACCTCGGCCGCCCGTGTCTCGCCCAGCGATACGGCGTGCACCCAGACATAAAAATTGTTCCCGCCGGAGCCCACGTTGGCGGCTGGCAGCGTGTAGTAGCCAAAGCGCTCTTCGATGGCCTCTCCATACGCGGGCTCCGCCTGGGCGCGGCGGTGCAGCTTCGCACGCACCAGCGGCTGCAACAGCCACATCACCAGCGAATACAACCCACGCGTCATCGACAAAAAACCGGTGTAGCCAGACTTTCCCAGGCTTGCCAGACGGCATCGACCGTGGGATGGGGCGATGCAAACACGCACACCTGCGAGGCCGCTTTGGGCCCACCGGGTTGTGGTCCGGTGCGCCACGCGGTATCGAAGTTGTAGATCTGCACATGCGGCAGGCCCAGGGCGACGGCAATGTGGCTCAAGCCGCTGTCCACGCCGACCACGCCCGCGCAATGCGCCATGGTGTCGGTCAGGGCGTCCAGCCCCATGGACGGCCAGACCCACGCATCCGCCAGCTGCGCTGCAATAGCCTCGCTGGTGACTTTTTCTGCTGCGTTGCCATGCGCCAGCGCAACCGCAAAACCGCTGTGGTTGAGCCGCTGGCCGAGTTCGACCCAGGACGCGACAGGCCACTGCTTGTCGGCGCGCGAGGTGCCGTGCACCAGCGCCACGCAGGGCGTGCGGGGTGCAAAGGAGTTGACAGCCAACCCGGCAGGCACCGGTGCCTGTGCGGCCAGATTGCCGGGTGCCAGCCCAAAACGGACCGACTCGGGTACCGCATACCCCAAGGCAGCAGCGCACAGCAGACGCGAGCGCTGCACTGCGTGCACATGCGGCTCCAGCGCAATCGCTACATCAGCCACCCAGCGCGCGGGGGCTTCAAAACTGGAGCCATCCGTCTGGTTGGCGAGGCCGAAGCGGCGCCCTTGCGGGCTGGTGCGCGCCAGCCACGACACCAGCGCCGACTTGGTCAGCCCCTGCAGATCAATCACGGCGTCATAGGCCGTGGCTTGCAGCGCGGCTTTAAAGGCGCGCCATTCCTGGCGCGTGCGGGCGCTGAGTGGCGCTTTGCGCCAGCGACGCAGGTCGCAGGTGATGACCTGCCCAACGCCTTGGCAGCGGGCAACCAGCGGCGCAAAAGCGCTCTCCACGACCCAATCCACGTGCACACCCGGGAGCGCCTTGCGCAGGTCCTGCACTGCAGGCATCGCGTGGACCACATCACCCAGGGATGACAGTTTGACGATCAGTACTTTCAGCGCGACTTGGCTTGCGGGTGGCTTCAATGCGCGGCCTCGGCAAAATGGGCGTCAGGCTTGACGGAACGCAGCAGTTGCAGCATGTCCGACTGGATACGCTCCAGCGCTTCGGGCGTGTGTCCTTCAAAACGCAGCACCAGCACCGGAGTGGTGTTGGAGGCGCGAATCAGTCCAAACCCATCGGGCCAGTCCACGCGAATGCCGTCAATCGTGTTGATCGTGGCGGGCGGCGCAAAGGCAGCTTTGGCCACGAGTTGATCGACCAGTGCATGCGGCTCGCCTTCGGCGCACAGCACGTTGAGTTCGGGTGTCGAGAAGCTGGTGGGCAACGCGTTGAGCATGGCACTGGCATCCGCCACCCGGCTCACAATCTCCAGCAAGCGGCAACCGGCATAGGTGCCATCGTCAAAGCCGTACCAGCGCTCCTTGAAGAAAATGTGGCCACTCATCTCGCCACCCAGGGGCGAGTCGATCTCGCGCATCTTGGCCTTGATCAGCGAATGGCCGGTCTTGTACATCAGTGGCACGCCGCCCGCCGCTTCAATGGTGGGGGCCAGGCGCTGGGAGCACTTCACGTCAAACAGAATGGTGCCGCCGGGTACGCGCGTGAGCACGTCGCGCGCAAACAGCATCATCTGGCGATCCGGGTAGATATTGGTGCCGTCCTTGGTGACGATGCCCAGGCGGTCGCCGTCGCCATCAAAAGCCAGGCCGAGTTCGGCGTCGCTGGCTTTCAAGGCGGCGATCAGGTCGCGCAGGTTTTCGGGCTTGCTGGGGTCCGGATGGTGGTTGGGAAAATTGCCGTCGACTTCGCTGTACAGCTCCGTCACCTCGCAACCGATTGCACGCAGAATGCCGGGCGCTGACGCACCAGCAATGCCGTTGCCCGAATCGACCACGATCCTGATGGGGCGCGCCAGCTTGATATCACCCACGATGCGCGCACGGTAGGCTTCCAGCACGTCAGCGGACTGACGGGAACCACCGGCTTGCAAGGTCCAGCTCTCGGCCTCCATCATGGTGCGCAAAGCCTGGATCTCGTCGCCGTAAATGGCGCGACCGGCCAGCACCATCTTGAAGCCGTTGTAGTCCTTGGGATTGTGGCTGCCGGTGACCTGAATGCCGCTGCGGCACAGCGTGTTGGCCGCAAAGTAGAGCATGGGCGTGGTCACCATGCCGATGTCGATAACCGTGATACCCGCGTCCTGCAGGCCCTGCATCAAGGCGTCGGCCAGCGAGGGACCGCTCAATCGTCCATCACGCCCGATGGCCACCGTGGTCTCGCCCTCGGCCCGGGCTACTGAACCGAAAGCGCGGCCCAGTCCGCGCGCGACTTCTGCGTTGATGGTGCTCGGCACAATGCCGCGGATGTCATAGGCCTTGAAGATGCTGGAAGCGATTTGCATGATGGAATTCCCTGTGCGAATGTTATTTGCCGCAAGCGGTAACGGGTTCACCCGTTACCTGTCGCAGGCATTGTAGGCGCGGGCTGCCCGCACAACAGGTCCGAAAACGGCTACTTTGCCGTGGCATCGTGCGTATTATCCCCACCATGTCCACCGCAGCCGATGCCACCACCACAGCCACCGAGGGCGACGCCCAATACCGGGCGCTCCTGGCGCGGGATGCGCGTTTCGATGGCCGATTTTTCACCGGCGTGACCTCCACCGGCATTTACTGCCGCCCGGTCTGCCGGGTACGCGCACCGAAACGCGAGAACTGCCGCTTCTTTGCGCTGGCCGCCCAGGCCGAATCGGCGGGCTTTCGCCCCTGCCTGCGCTGCCGCCCCGAACTCGCACCCGGGGCCGTGTCATCCGCTGGCTCGTTGATGGATTCCGGCGTGCCGTGGTCCCTGCAGGACGCGTCGTCCATCCTGGCACAACAAGCCGCACAGCTGCTGGATACACCCGAGCTGTGGAGCGAGGACCCGCCCAGCATCGCCGGCCTGGCGACTCGGATGGGTGTGAGCGCCCGCCACGTGCGGCGTATTTTCGAGGCCCACTGGGGCGTCTCACCCCTGCAATATCTGCAGACCCGGCGCTTGCTGATGGCCAAGCAATTGCTCACCGATACCCGCCTGCCCATCGCCCAGGTGGCGGGCCTCAGCGGTTTTTCCAGCGTCCGGCGTTTCAATGCGGCTTTTGCTGAACACTACCGACTGCAGCCCCGCCAATTGCGCGAGACCGACTACCCAGCGAACAAGAGCCCCGCCGGGTCGGGCATCACGCTCAAAGCGTCGTACCGGCCGCCTTATGACGTCGCCGCCATGCTGGGTTTCTTTGCCACTCGCCAGATCGCCGGAATGGAGGTGGTGGACCTTGCGCAGCAAACCCTGATGCGCAGCCTTTCGCTGGACGTGGCCGGACGCAACCTCAGCGGCTGGGTCCATGTGCAGTTTGAGCCGGACCACTGTGTGGTGGTCTTTCACATCAGCGAGTCCCTGAGCGCTGCGCTGCCCACGGTGCTGGCGCGGCTGCGGGCCCTGCTGGATCTGGACGCCGACCCCTGGGCCATCAACGCCGGCATGCGCGGTGATTTTCCGGGTGCTGAGGGCCTGCGCGTGCCCGGCAGCCTGGATGGGTTCGAACTGGGCGTGCGCGCGATTTTGGGGCAACAGATTACCGTGCGCGCCGCCTGTACGCTGGGTGCCCGGCTGGTAGAGCACTATGGCGCCCCACTTGTAACCCCTCTGGAAGGATTGACCCGGCTGTTCCCCACGCCCCAGGCCCTTGCGGATGCACAGGGGGAGGATCTGGGAAGGTTGGGCATCGTGCGCCAACGCCAGCGGGCCATACAGGCGCTGGCGCAGGCAGTCTCCCGTGGTGCCTTGGCCCTGCATTCGGGTGTGGAAGTACCCGCCACCCTGGCGGCGCTACAGGCCTTGCCTGGCGTGGGCCCATGGACCGCCCAGTACATCGCGATGCGCGCACTGCGCTGGCCCGATGCCTTTGTAGCCGGCGATGTGGCCCTGCAAAAGGCACTGGGCGTGCGAGACGCCCAAAACCCGCAGCAAGCAGCCGAGCGGGCATCCGAGCGCTGGAAACCGTGGCGCAGCTATGCCGTGGTGCGCGCTTGGGCAAGACTGGCCCATCCGCCTGTTTTGCTATGATTTTTATAGCTGCTTACGCAATTAGAATGGGGGCTAGCGCCTGATTCACCATGAAATTTAACCCCACTCCCGCTCGCTGCACCCTTTCAAGCCCCTGGGGCACCATGACGCTGGCGGCCCATGACGACGCACTGGTCTGGGCCGGATTTGACGGCCAGGCGCATGAAGTCGACACCCACCAGTGGCCAGTGGCCAGCGGGCACCCCATTTTGCAAAGGACGGCAGAGCAGTTGCAGGCGTACTTTGCCGGTGAGCGCCCGTGTTTCGACGTGCCGCTAGACCTCCATAGCGGCACTGCGTTCCAGCAGCGCGTATGGCAAAGCCTGCTCTCCATCGCACCAGGTACCACCAGCACCTATGGCGCCATCAGCCTGGAAATAAGTCAGCCCGGTGCGGTGCGCGCGGTGGGTGGCGCCATTGGCCGAAACCCCATCAGCATCATCGTGCCGTGCCACCGGGTGGTCGGTGCCAAGGGCGCATTGACGGGTTACGCGGGTGGGCTGGACCGCAAGGTCGCCTTGTTACAACTTGAAAGTCACTATTGAGCTCCCCTGCCAACCCCGTCACGTCCACCCAATCTGCACAGTCCAGAACCTGGGTGATCGAGTTCATTTTGCTGGCGGCCATTTGGGGGTCGTCGTTCATGTTCATGCGGCTGGGCGCCGTGGAGCTGGGCGCATTGCCCACGGCCGGCTTGCGCGTGGGCATTGCAGCCGTTTTTTTGCTGCCCATTCTGCTGATTCGGGGACATGGCCCGGCCTTGCGCCAGCACTGGAAGCTTACCTTTGTGGTTGGCATCGTGAACTCAGCCATTCCCTTTGCGTGCTTTACCTATGCCTTGTTGTCCATCACCACCGGCTTGTCCTCCATCCTGAATGCCACGGTGCCGCTGTTCGGCGCGGTCATCGCCTGGCTGTGGCTGAAAGACCGGCCCAACGGCTCGCGCATTCTGGGTTTGCTGATCGGGTTTTTGGGGGTGGCGCTGCTGGCATGGAACAAAGCCAGCTTCAAGCCCGATGCGTCGGGCAGTTCCACCGGCTGGGCCGTGCTGGCGTGCCTGCTGGCCTGCCTGTGCTACGGCATCGCAGCCAGCTTTACCAAGCGCTATATGACCGGCCTGCCCTCGCTGGTGTCCGCCACCGGCAGCCAGATGGGAGCAGCCATCGGGCTGGCGCCGCTGGCCTGGTGGTTCTGGCCGGATCACCCGGTCTCCGTGAACACCTGGCTGGCCGTGGTGGCACTGGGTGTGCTGTGCACTGGCGTGGCCTACATCCTGTTTTTCAGATTGATCGAACATGCGGGCCCGGCCCGCGCGCTGTCGGTCACGTTTGCGATACCGGTATTCGCGGTGCTGTATGGCGTGGTGCTGCTGGGCGAAGTGGTCACACCGTGGATGGTGGGCTGCGGACTGGTGATCGTGTTGGGTACCAGCCTGTCCACCGGGCTCGTCCGCCTGCCCAGGTAAATACCAGTTTGGTCCGCTGGCGATTTTTCTTTCATCCCAACCGCGAGACGCCAACGACCAAGTGCTGGCAGCCGAAGAATTTCTGTCAATGACAGTTTGGGGCAGATTGCAGTAATCCAACTTGGCGCCGCGATTTCACACAAGGTGCCCTTGCTACTCAGCGACATTTGGGCATAGCGAACCGTTCAACGTCTCAGTTCACCCGTCCGTAATGGCGGTCCAAGCTCCGCCAGAAAGGGTCGGCTGCAACCGATGGTTCGCAGTCTGCGCACGATCACTTCGTAGCCGCGCCGACAAGGCACTCACCCGGCACCTCGAACCCACCAGGCGATTCGAAACTACGCATTGAGCCTTCCACTTCATCCCACACGGACTCGCGTTCTTGAGGGGGCAAATGAGCCATCATGGCATTGAATCCACCGAAGGCTTCTCGGGCGACCCGCACGTACTCGGCAGCACTGGCCGCTCTATGGGGCACCGGCACAACGAGAACCTCGGGGTTGGCAAATCCGGCTTGACGCAAGACGTCTTCGAGCGCCCCGGCACCGCCAAGGCTAAACGGGCCGGGCTGCCCTGGAACGGGAGGTGGGAGTTGCGCGCGCCGGCGGATGATGGAAGCGGGCAGAGCACCCCAACTGTTTCGATCGGGCGTGGAAAAGACAGCGACGGCGACCCGACCGCCCGGTCTCAGAGCACGGCGCCACTCGCTTAGCGCTGTCACGGGGTGCGGCATATACATCAGACCCAGCCGACACAGCACCGCATCAAAGGAAGCGTCAGGGAGATCCAGTTTCTCGCCGTCCATGGCGCGGGTCTCAACCTGTTTGAGTCCCCGTTCGCGGGCGACCTGGAGCGCAAGCTCAACGATCCCTTCCGAGATGTCGGTCGCCAGCACGTAACCGCTGGGGCCAACCCGTTCGGCGGCACTGACAGCCGGTTCACCTGCGCCGGCGGCGACGTCCAGGATGCGCTGACCTGGCTGAATGCGGGCCAAGTCGAGCATCTGGCGTGTAGCTACGCCATACCAACGTTCCAGAGTGGGGGTCCAGCGCCGCCATGCTGGGCCGTCCTTGTTCCATTGCTCGCGCTGTGCGTCTTTGTATTTAGCTGCGTCGAATGAGGGTTGCGGTTCGGCCATGCAAGTTCTCCTCTCGGTTAGACATTGATGATGCTTCGCGTTGCGGGACTAAGACTGCTAACAAGACTGTAAAAAAACCCGTTTTCCGCGCGCGCCATTTCGGCTTTGTACGTTCTGCGGATCGACTGCCAGGAATTTAGCGTTCATGCTCAAAGTGTGCCGTAAATCCGGTCTCATTTGCGCCTATCAGTGGTTTTAGAGACTTACCCTATGCCCGCATTCGAGCAAAGAGACGAACAGCCGCTCTCTATCGGCAAGACCCAATGGCCGCCGGTCCGCGAAGGACCGTCTTCGCAGCATTCTTGCCCGTCGCGAGCGGCGGGACATGGCAGCAACGAAACGTTCAATGCGTGGCCGCCCATGTTTTTCTCTTCAAGACCTGTGGGGCGGGTCGCCGGTGGGCTGAGGTTTGCCCCCCACCGGTGCAACCAGATTCCTATTTTTTCGGTTGGACATTCGGATACATGAAAATCAGGCAGACGTAAATCCCCGCGCCGACAAGCAGTGAGCACGCGGCGATCTCCAGTGACCGCGTGAAGCCCATGGTCGTGGAGTCGCTGTGCGCCAGCAGCGTGGCAGCCAGCGGTGGCCCCATGATCTGGCCAATGCCATACAACGCGGTGGCGAGTCCCATGAAGCTGGCCGCCTGCGCGGGCCGCAGGCGTCGCACCTCCTGCATCGCAAAGAAGGTTATGGCTGTGAACGGCAAGCCCAGCAACAGGCTCCCCAGGGCAAAGCCATGCAGGCTGGGGCTGATCAGGCTGCATGCGATACCGATCGCCTGTACCAGATAGCTCCCGATGAGCAACCAGCGCAGGTCCTGCACGCGGCGGATGCGGGAGGCCAGAAGAGCACCCGCCATGACGCCCAGGCCAAAGAGAGGCCAGAAGAGATCCAGCCAGTGCGAGTCCGGTAGGGACTGGCGTGCGATGACCGGCAGAAAGCTGGCTGTAATGATGTAGCCGAACCCCGCCAGCCCGTATGCCAGGGTAAACAGTGGAAGTTCAAACGACACGCCGGGCAGCGGCAACTGCGCGGCAGGCGCAGTGGCAGTTGCTCCGACTGCCGAAACGCCCGAGCCAAAGATGGGCCAGACGCCGGCAGTCAATAGCGCGGCAAGAAGCCCGAAAATCTGCCATCCACTGGAGGCCGACCAGTGCGTTGCCACCATGGCGCTGGCGGCCAGACCGCTGATCACAATGCCGGCTCCCGGGCCGATGTAGATCAGTGCGCCCATACTGGAAAACTGCAGTTGTGCCAATTGGGTGAGGCACCAGCCGGAGGTATAGACGAAGACGATCGCACTGGCTACGCCAGCGCAAAAGCGCAGCACCGGCCAGGCATCGGCCCACGGCAATGCCATGCCCAGTGTCAGCGCAACGGTTGTTACCAGACCACCCTGGACCATGGCAGGTGCACTCGGTGTAGCGGCAATACCCAACTGCCGCCAGATCCAGGGCTGGAGCATGCAAAGCAGTGCGCCTAAAAGGTAGCCCAGGTAGTTGGAGCTGGCTAGCCAACTAGCCTGTGACAGGGTGACCTTACCCTCCGCGAGCATCATGGGCAGCAAAGGGGTGAACGCGAAGCGTCCAATGCCCATTGCCACAGCCAACGAGGTCATTCCTGCAACTGCAATCTGCCAGGGGTTCAAGGGCCGTCTTCTGGTGGCCTGGGGCATACGCTTTCCCGCGGGTTTGCGGTTCCTGTGGACATTCGTCATTCTGTTCACTGCCTGGAGGCCACGGTGCAATTGAGCCTCCAGGTATTTTCTGCGAGCATCAAATCCGCTGCGCCTGTCGGTATGAATCAGATCTTGCCGCTCGGTTGCTGTCAGCAACCCAAGTCCACAGTATCTCCGCAAATAACGGGGGTTCCCATTCATGAAAGAGATTCAAACGCAAGGCAGGGGCATTTGGCCTGCTGTCTTTTTTGCTGCGTGTCGTTTCAGTATCCATCGGCATCTGCCGCCGGCAACGTTACGGCTGGAAGGCGCCTGCCATCACATTGATGCTCAATGCGAGCACCAGCATGTTGAAGGCAAAGGCCGTCAAGCTGTGCAGGAGGGTGAGCCGGCGCATGTGCCGGGAGGTGACCACCACGTCTGACACCTGCGAGGTCATGCCCACGACATGGGCGTAGTACAAGAAATCAAAATAATCCGGTGGCAGTTTGCCGGGAAACACCAGACCGGCCCCGTCGGGATGTTGGCGCAACTCGGACTGGTAATAGCGATGCGCATACCGGAAGGCAAAAATGGTCTGCATGAGCAGCCACGAGGTCGCCAGGGCAAGCATGGAAAGCGCCAGATGCGCCAGCCTTTGCGCGGTGGACAGGTCCTTGATGTGCTGCAGCATCAGCGCAATGGCCCCGGCACAGGCAAACACGGCCAGCAGCACCAAAGTGAAGAGCAAAAGCCCCGGCTGGTCTTGCGCCTGCGCACGCTCCCGGGTCCTGGCGGCATCAAATTCCACGGCCAGCCACCAGGCCAGAAGCAGAAAAGTCAGCGCACCCGCGCACCACGCCAGCAACGCATGGGTCTGCGCTGTGAGGGGCAGCGGGATCAGGCCTACCGCCACGCCAACGACCACGCCATACACCACCCGCTGGTGTCCGGTCGTTTCCGAAAAGTGGTGGCGCATGCGGGCTACTGCCGTATGACGTCCGCGCCCGCAGGTGGCTTGAACTGAAAGCTGGAGGCCTCCAGCGGCGCGTTGGCCTGAAACGCCTGGAAGCGCAGGCTGGACGTTTGGCCAAAACTGTCCAGAATATCCAGCATGGCCAGCTCGGTACCCCGAAAGCCAATGCGCACACTTTGCAGGGAACTGTCTTTGGCTTTGGGGGTAGCCAGCACCCACTCCAGCCCGTCTCGCGGCGCCTCGGACACCAGCACAAAATCCGTCTGCAGGGCCCGCAAATCAGGCGCCGAGGCGATCAACGCGGCGGGTGTAGACCCTAGCACCTGGGCCTGCTTGCGGGCGGTGACCTGGTTCAGGTCCACGTCGTACAACCACAGCGTCTGGCCGTCGGCAAGAATGATCTGCTCAAAGGGTTTCTTGTAAACAAACTTGAACCGGCCCGGCCGCGAGAATTCAAAGGTCCCACTCGATGTTTTGGCACGGGCCGCCTGACCTTCCTTGGCGGGCGCGGTCACCACCTGGGTGAATTCGGTACGGGCAGTTTTCACCGTCTTGATAAAGATTTCCAAGCTTTCCAGGCCTGCAGCCCCCGCCGATATTGCGCAAGCAGCTATCAAAAACGTAGCAGTCAAATATTTTTTCACACCATCTTTCGTCATTCGGCGCGCGCAGGCACCAGGATTTCACGCTGTCCGCTGGTGCTCATGGAACTGACCAGGCCGGCCTTTTCCATGTCTTCCACCAGCCGGGCGGCGCGGTTGTAACCAATTTTCAGGTGGCGCTGCACCAGCGAAATGCTGGCCTTGCGGTTCTTGAGCACCACTTCCACAGCCTGGTCGTACATCGGATCTTTCTCCCCACCGCCGTTACTGCCGTCCGTGCCGGGCTCGCCCTCGCCATCCAGGGTGCCGCCTTCCAGCACACCCTCGATGTAATTGGGTTCCCCCTGAGACTTCAGATAACTTACAACGCGGTGGACCTCCTCGTCGCTGACAAAGGCGCCGTGCACGCGGATCGGCAATCCGGTGCCGCTGGCCATGTACAACATGTCGCCCATGCCCAACAGAGCCTCCGCACCCATCTGGTCGAGGATGGTGCGACTGTCGATCTTGGAGCCCACCGAGAACGCAATGCGGGTAGGAATGTTGGCCTTGATCAGGCCGGTGATCACGTCCACACTCGGGCGCTGGGTGGCCAGAATCAAATGGATACCCGCAGCACGGGCTTTTTGTGCCAGGCGGGCAATCAGCTCCTCAATCTTCTTGCCCACCACCATCATCAGGTCGGCCAGTTCGTCAATCACCACGACGATGTGCGGTAGGCGGTCCAGCGGCTCGGGGGCCTCGGGGGTCAGGCTGAACGGGTTGTAGATGAACTCACCGCGCGCGGTGGCATCGTCAATTTTGGTGTTGTAGCCCGCCAGATTGCGCACGCCCATCTTGCTCAGCAGCTTGTAGCGTCGCTCCATTTCGGCCACGCACCAGGTAAGGCCATGGGCGGCCTGGCGCATGTCGGTGACCACTGGGGCCAGCAGATGGGGAATGCCTTCGTAGACCGACATTTCCAGCATCTTGGGGTCGATCATCAGCAGGCGCACATCGCGGGCCTCGGCCTTGTACAAGAGGCTCAAAATCATCGCGTTGATACCCACCGACTTGCCTGAACCGGTGGTACCCGCTACCAATACATGGGGCATTTTGGCCAGATCAGCCACGACGGGGTTGCCAATGATGTCCTTGCCAAGGCCCATGGTGAGCATGGACTTGGCTTCGTTGTAAACCTGTGAGCCCAGAATCTCCGAAAGCTTGATGGATTGGCGCTTGGCGTTGGGCAACTCCAGCGCCATGAAGTTCTTGCCGGGGATGGTTTCCACCACGCGAATCGACACCAGGCTGAGCGAGCGTGCCAGATCTTTGGCCAGACCGACAATTTGCGAGCCTTTCACGCCCGTAGCAGGCTCAATCTCGTAACGGGTAATCACGGGGCCGGGCTGGGCCAGCACGACACGCACTTCCACCCCAAAGTCCTTGAGCTTTTTCTCAATCATGCGGCTGGTCATTTCCAGCGTCTCCGGGGCTACGGTTTCCTGCCGCAGTTGAGCTCCATCGAGCAACGCCACCTGCGGCAGTTTGCTGTCTGGCATTTCGGAAAACAGCGGCTTCTGCCGCTCCTTCGCAACCCGCACGCTGGGTGGCAACTCCACCATCACCGGCTCAATCACCACCGGCTGCGGATGGTGTATTTCAATTTCCTCGCGCTCCTCCAGAAGAATCTCCTCACGCTCGCGCACAGCCAATTGACCCATCTCGCGGTCTTGTGCCTGCTCCATTTTCTCGCGGCGGGATTGCACTTTGGCGTCGATCCATGAGCCAATGCGCTCGGCCACGTGCATCCAAGAAAAACCAAACACCAACGCAGCCCCGATAACACCCAGCGCAATGGACACCAGACCTGAACCGGCAAAGCCTAACCACTTCACACTCAAGGGGCCAAAGAGGTAACCGAGCGCGCCACCCGCATGACCGGGCAAATGCGACTCCAGGCTGTAGAGCCGGGACCATTCCAGCGTGGTGCTGGCATACAGCAACACGGCCAGACCCACCCAAAAAACGAACCGGCGTGGAAGAAGATGAGGTCTCACGTCGCTGCGCAACCGGTTCGCCAGCACCGAAAGCCACAGGCGCGCACCAATGGCAAAACACCACCATGCAGAAAAACCCAGCAAAAAATAGCTGGCATCGGCGATCCAGGCACCCAGACGCCCCACCCGGTTAACCACGGACGTACCTGCCCCCGAAGTGGACCAGGCAGCATCCTGTGGCGAATAAGTCAGCAACGCAACCAGCCACAGTACCAGGAGCACAAAGCCGGCAATCAGGGTGATTTCATTGGCAAACCGGCCCATGCCGGTGGGCTCTGGAGCGGGCTTGGCCGCAGAAGAAGAGGAGCGAAGCGTATGCAGGGAATAGGTCATGTAAAAAATTAACGGGGCTTTGTACGGCGCTCGTGCACGCAAATAATCCCACTTTCAAGTGTCTCGATAAAACCATTTTCCTCAAAATCCTTCATCACGCGGCTGACCATTTCGCGGGACGCGCCCACCATCTTGGCCAGGTCCTGCCGCGAGATCTTGTCGCGAATGAGGTGTTCGCCATTTTCCCCCGGCACAGCGTTTTCCAGTAACACCGTGGCCACCCGCCCATAGACGCCCATCAGCGCAAGAGACCCGATTTTTTGATCTGCGCCGCGCAGACGATGCACCAGACCACGCATGATGGCGTAGGCCATCGACATGTTCTCACCCAAGCATCGCGAAAATGCCTCACGCCCGAGCACCAGTACATCGGTCTGCACCTCCGCAGTGACCGTTGCGGAATGCGCTTCGTTGTCGATCAGGCTCATCTCCCCGATGTAGTCACCTGTCCGAAGGGTGGCCAAAATGACCTCGCGGCCCTTGCTATCTGTCATCAGAACGCGGGTGCGTCCGGACAATAAGATGTACAGGGCGTCAGAAATATCGCCCTGTGAAACCAGGCATTCGCCCCGCTTGAAGCGTTGCTTTGAAACGGCATTCGCTATGGTTTCCGCTTGAGCTGGGGTCAACATCGCGAAAAGCGACACTCGGCGGATCAAATCCAGGTTAGTTAGCATTGACATTAAATCGTTCCCAGAAATAACAGATCGGTGTTTCTTACAATCTAGCCATCAGGCACGTATGCAAATTCCGGGGTTGCGATGGACGCGCCCCATTCAAATGGTCTGTACCGTTCCGAAATGTACACGGCCCAGCTTCCGTTCTACCCAAATAAAGGTTACACAATGTCCCAAAGCAAGCACGCCAAGGTCCTGATTCTGGGCTCCGGCCCCGCTGGATACACCGCAGCCGTTTATGCAGCACGCGCCAACCTCAGCCCGGTTCTGGTCACTGGAATTGCCCAGGGCGGGCAACTGATGACCACCACCGAGGTCGACAACTGGCCCGCCGATGTGCACGGAGTGCAAGGGCCGGAATTGATGCAACGCTTTCTGGAGCACGCAGAGCGTTTCAAAACCGAAATCCTGTTTGACCACATCAGCGCGGTTGACCTGAGCAAGCGCCCCTTCACCCTCAAGGGCGACAGCGAATACACCTGTGATTCGCTGATCATTGCCACCGGGGCGTCTGCCAAATACCTGGGTCTGCCGTCCGAGACGGCCTTCATGGGCCGCGGTGTATCGGGCTGCGCCACCTGCGATGGCTTTTTCTACCGCGATCAGATCTGCTGCGTCGTGGGCGGAGGAAATACCGCCGTCGAAGAGGCACTTTACCTGTCCAACATTGCCAGCAAGGTGTACCTGGTTCACCGCCGCGACAAATTCAAGGCAGAGCCCATCCTGATTGACAAATTGATGGAGAAAGTCGCCGCGGGCAAGATTGAACTCAAAACATTCCGCACGCTGGACGAAGTGCTGGGCGACGCGTCGGGTGTCACCGGTATCCGCGTCAAGAGTGTCAAAGACGGCTCGACTGAGGACATCACGCTGGCGGGATGCTTCATTGCCATTGGTCACGCGCCCAACACGGAAATCTTTCAGGGGCAACTGGAAATGGCGGGCGGCTACATCGTCACCCAGGGCGGACTCAAAGGCTTTGCCACGCAAACCTCGGTACCCGGCGTATTCGCTGCCGGTGATGTGCAGGACCACGTCTACCGTCAGGCCATCACCAGCGCTGGCACGGGATGCATGGCAGCGCTGGATGCGCAGCGCTTCCTTGAACAGCAGGAATAGCGCGTAGCCCCAAGGCAGTTTCGGGTAACTTCCGCGAACCCGCTATAATCCAAGGCTTTGCTGAAATCGGCTTGCAAGAGTTCGGATCAGCAGCAAGCAACCGCCATTCACTTGGCGGGGGGTTACCGCCACCCTTTTCATTGGCGAGGTGAGGCCGGCGCGAGATCAGGCTGTTCTGTGAATAGCAGGCAAACTTGATCGCCAGCAACGGCCGTTTAAAAGTATCGGAGTGTCCTCATGGCACGCGTATGTCAAGTCACGGGCAAAGGCCCGATGGTTGGGAACAATGTTTCCCACGCCAACAACAAAACCAAGCGCCGGTTCCTGCCGAACCTGCAATACCGCCGTTTCTGGGTCGAGACTGAAAACCGCTGGATCCGCTTGCGGATTTCCAACGCAGGTTTGCGTCTGATCGACAAAAACGGTATTGATGTCGTGCTCGCAGACCTGCGCGCACGTGGCCAGGCATAAGGAGCAGCACCATGGCAACCAAAGGCGGACGCGAAAAAATCAAACTGGAATCCACAGCGGGTACCGGTCACTTTTACACCACCAGCAAGAACAAGAAGACAATGCCCGAGAAGATGCTGATCAAGAAATTTGATCCAAAAGCTCGCAAGCATGTGGACTACAAGGAAATGAAACTGAAGTAATTCAGTTTTCTGGCCATAAAAAAAGCCCGCTTCACAGCGGGCTTTTTTGTGCGCGGTCAGCGCACGAAAACGGGAATCAAACCCGGGCTGCGCGCAACTTCAGGGAGAACTCACGCAATGCAGCAATGCCACTTTCCTCCGCACGGTGGCACCAGGCCTGCAAATCGGTCGTCAACTGTTCGCGGGACACCGTCGTGTTCAGCCACATCTGGCGCAACTCCTCACGCATCGTGACCATTTTGTCGAGTATGGGGGACGCTGCACGGGCCTTGGCGAGTTCGGATGCGGCAGAGGCAGGAACCTTCTCCACATCCCGGTGCATCCAGTGCCTGGCTGCCTTGATCACCGCAGCATCCGCGCTGCGTGCCTTCATGGCCCCCAACTCGTCGCGCGCCGCCTGACGCACACCTTTGGCGTAGGTGGCCATAATTTCGTAGCGGTTCGCTATCAATGCCTCCAGCGTCTTCTCATCAGCCACGGGGCGAATATCGCCATAAGCGGCTTTGGGCGGCGTCTTCTTGACCTTGGCCAGACCGGCCATCTGCATCATGCTGATATACATCCAGCCAATATCAAACTCGTAGGGTTTGACGGACAACTTGGCCGACGTGGGATAGGTATGGTGATTGTTGTGCAGTTCTTCACCTGCAATCAGGATGCCCCAAGGAGATATGTTGGTGCTGGCATCCGGTGCTTCGAAGTTGCGATAACCCCAGAAGTGGGCTGCGCCATTGATGATGCCGGCCGCCATGATGGGCGTCCACGCCATTTGCACGGCCCACACGGACAAGCCAGCGGCGCCAAACAGCGCCAGGTCAAGGATCAGCATCAGACCCACACCCTGCCATGAGAAACGGGTGTACAGGTTGCGTTCAATCCAGTCATTGGGCGTACCGTGGCCGTAGCGTGCCATCGTCTCCTTGTTCCTGGACTCCGCTCGGTACAGCTCAGCGCCCTGCAGCAACACGGTTTTGATGCCGTAGACATGGGGGCTGTGGGGGTCATCCGCCTGCTCGCACTTGGCGTGGTGTTTGCGGTGGATCGAAGCCCATTCCTTGGTCACTTGGCCGGTCGTCAGCCACAGCCAGAAACGGAAAAAGTGGGAGGCGATGGGATGCAGGTCCAGCGCACGGTGCGCCTGGTGACGATGCAAAAACACGGTCACGCTGATCATGGTGACGTGTGTCACCGCCAAGGTAAACAGAACGATCTGCCACCATTGCAGACGCCACACGCCATGGGCGAGCCACTCAATGGCCGCGTTCAACACAGCCCAATCCGGTAACAACATAGTCCAATCACCTTCCAACGAGTAATTATTTGCCGCGGCGTCCAGCGCCAAGTACGCTGACCGCCCACGATTCTAGATGCCAAGAGAATATTTGGCTACATAAATAGATTTCAAGTCAAAAGCAGTTAACTTTTGCCAAAATGTTCACTTTTTTTGCCAAACTGCGGCAAAAAAACCATCCGTTGAATGCCGATGGGGCCATAAACGCAGATAAAGCTGACCATTTTCGCCGCCGCTGCACAGTTTTGGCGCATTTTCGACCTTGAGGTCGGTCAGCACTTCTCCAGCAGCCAAGGGCTCGAAATCCGGATTGGCGGCGCTGAAGGCTTCGGCGATGGCTTCGTTTTCCTGGGGCAAAACGCTGCAGGTTGCGTAAACCAGCCGGCCACCCGACTTCAGCAGACGGGAAGCGCTTTGCAGAATGCCGGTCTGCTTGACCGCCATCTCTTCCACCGCTTTTTCGTTTTGGCGCCATTTCAGATCTGGATTGCGACGCAACGTACCAAGACCCGTGCACGGTGCATCCACCAGAACCCGGTCAATTTTTCCGGTCAGGCGCTTGACGCGGTCATCCCGCTCATGGGCGATCGCCGCCGGGTGCACATTGGACAGGCCACTGCGCTTCAGGCGGGACTTGAAGGCGTCCAGCCGGTGGGCCGAGGTATCAAACGCATACAAACGCCCGGTGCTGCGCATGGCAGCACCGATAGCCAGCGTCTTGCCGCCAGCTCCCGCGCAAAAATCCACCACCATCTCGCCGCGCTTGGCATCGAGCAACATGGACAGCAGTTGAGAGCCTTCGTCCTGTACCTCGAAATCGCCACGGACAAAAGACTCGTGCTTGTTCAGTGCCGGCTTGCCCGCAATGCGAAGGCCCCAGGGGGAATACGGCGTATTAACGGCCTTGATACCGGACTTGGCCAGTTCTTTCTGCACGTCGGTACGCTTGGCTTTGAAGGTATTGACCCGCAAATCCAGCCCAGCGCCCAGATTCAGGGTTTCGACCAAAGGCCAGAACTCATCCCCCAGCTGTTCCTTGAGGGGCTGTACCAGCCATTCGGGCAAATTGTGGCGATGGCGATCCATCAAATCAGCAGGATTGACCTTCTCGCAGGCGTCGAGCCAGTTGATTTCCTGTTCGGTCAATGCACTGCGCAGAAAATCCCCAGGGCCGTAAAAGCCAAGAATCGCGAGGCGACGCTCTTTCGGGCCGCTGCCGGAGGGCGCAAGGTGGTCGAACAGCAGCTTTTTGCGCAACACGGTATAAACCGTTTCGGCCAGAGTGGCGCGCTCGCGCGGCCCCATGCCACGGTTGTCGCGGAAAAAGCGGGACACGGTAGCGTCCGCAGGGTGGTCAAATTTGAGGGTGAGCCGGACCAACTCGGAACAGGCTTCTAACAGGGCTTTTGGATGCATAGCCTACGATTGTCCCATGAGTGAAGAAAAACTGCCCCCTCTGGTTACCACGCTACCCGGAACGTACCGCCACTACAAAGGCAATTTGTACGAGGTGATTGGCACCGTGCGCCACAGCGAAACACTGGAACCCATGACCCTGTACCGCGCCCTCTATGGCGAAAAAGGCCTCTGGGTGCGGCCTGCCGCGATGTTTGAGGAAGAGGTCGTGATCGCTGGCGTGCGGCAGCCCCGCTTCACCCGGATTTCAGATTAAATCAGTCTCTAGCCCCCGTTAAATATGCGCAGACAGCTATTAATTTTGTAGCAACTGTGCAATCGCCCGGGGGTAAATCAGGTGCTCTTGGGTCAACACCCGGGCGGCCAGCGCAGCGGCCGTATCGCCCGGCAGCACCGGCACCACGGCCTGCGCCAGAATCGGGCCATGGTCCAGCTCGGCGGTAACCTGGTGCACGGTGGCACCGGCAAACTGGCAGCCAGCGTCCAGCGCACGCTGGTGCGTCTGCAAGCCCCCAAACGCGGGTAACAAGGACGGGTGAATATTGATGAGCCGGTTTGCATACCGCGCCACAAACCCCGGTGTGAGAATGCGCATGAACCCGGCCAGCACCACCAGAGCAGGTTGCTCGGGGGTATCAAAACTGTCAATGCGTGCCATCAGGGCCGCATCAAACGCCTCACGCGAAGTGAATTCCTTGTGGTCCAGCACCTCGGTAGCAATGCGATGGGCCCGAGCAAAAAACAAGCCCTCGGCATCGGCTTTGTTGCTGATCACGGCGGCAATCTGCGCACCATGCTTGTTGCGCCAACCGTCGCGCTGTGCAGTTTTAACGATGGCCGCCATGTTGGAGCCACTGCCAGAGATCAAAATGACAATGTTTTTCATATAACTAGCCCACGATTATGACTTTGCCAACTGCACCACCGCCCGCCCCCTTCACGCTTTCCGCCATCGAGGCACGGGTCCTGGCGACCCTGATGGAAAAAGCCCGCACCGTACCCGACAGCTATCCACTGTCGCTCAACACCCTGATGCTGGGCTGCAACCAGAAGACCACCCGCGATCCCCTGATGAATGTGACCGAGGCGGAAATCGCCAGCGCACTCGACAACCTGATGCCGCTGGGCCTGGTGCGCGAATCCAGCGGGAGCCGTGTGGCCCGCTACGAGCACAATTTCCAGCGCGGGGTGGGCGTGCCGGAACAGTCCGCCGTACTGCTGGGCCTTTTGATGCTGCGCGGGCCTCAGACGGCCGGAGAACTGCGACTGAACGCCGAGCGCTGGTACCGGTTTGCCGATATCTCATCCGTCGAGGGCTTTCTGGAGGAATTGCAGGATCGCTCGGAGGGAAAAGGTGGCCCGCTGGTGGTCAAGCTACCTCGCGCCCCTGGAGCCCGTGAGTAGCGCTGGGCCCATCTCCTGTGCGGCCCGTTAGACCTGGATGCGCTGTCGCACGGCGCCGCCGCGCCCCTTGGAGGCAGCACGACCAGCGCATTGACAGAGCGTGTGGCCCGCCTTGAAAATGAAGTAGCCCAGTTGCAGGAAGCCGTGCAACGCCTGTGCTCGGAACTGGGCGTGTCACCACCTGGACAGACATAATCGAACGACCGTGCTAAAAAGCAGAACGTCTATTTGGAGATTTTTTAATGGATCTGGCATTTACCCCTGAAGAACAGCAATTCCGCGAGGACATCCGCACCTGGGTGGCCTCCAATTTGCCCGCCGACATTGCACACAAGGTGCACAACGCGCTGCAACTGACCCGCGACGATATGCAGGGTTGGGCCAAAATTTTGGGCAAAAAAGGCTGGCTCGGCTATGCCTGGCCCAAGCAGTTTGGCGGCCCCGGATGGAACTCCATACAAAAGCACCTGTTTGAAGAAGAATGCGCACTCGCCGGTGCTCCGCGTATCGTTCCGTTTGGGCCGGTCATGGTGGCCCCCGTGATCATGGCGTTCGGCAATGCCGAGCAGCAACAGCGCTTCTTGCCAGGCATCGGCAGCGGTGAAGTGTGGTGGAGCCAGGGTTACAGCGAACCGGGATCCGGCTCCGACCTCGCGTCAGTCAAAACACGCGCAGAGCGCCAGGGCAACAAATACATCGTCAACGGCCAGAAAACCTGGACCACGCTGGGTCAGTATGGCGAATGGATTTTCTGCCTGGTACGCACCAGCTCCGAGGGCAAGCCACAAACCGGCATCAGCTTCCTGCTGATCGACATGAAGTCTCCTGGCGTCACCGTGCGACCCATCGTGTTGCTGGATGGCGAGGCTGAAGTCAATGAAGTGTTCTTTGACAACGTCGAAGTACCCGCTGAAAACCTGATCGGCGAAGAAAACAAGGGCTGGACCTACGCCAAGCACCTGCTCGCCCATGAGCGCACCGGCATTGCCGACGTAAACCGGTCCAAGCGCGAACTGGAACGTCTCAAACGCATCGCCAAGGCGGAAGGCGTTTACAACGACACCCGTTTCCGTGACGAGATTGCCAAGCTGGAAGTGGACGTGGTGGCACTGGAAATGCTGGTGCTGCGGGTATTGGCCGCCGAAAAATCGGGCAAGCAGTCACTCGACATCGCGGGCCTGCTCAAGATCCGTGGCAGTGAAATCCAGCAACGCTACAGCGAGCTGATGATGCTGGCCGCCGGGCCCTTTGCCCTGCCGCTGATTCGCGAAGCGATGGAAGCCGGCTGGCAAGGGGACGCCGTCGGCGCGGTGCACTGCGCACCCCTGGCATCGACTTACTTCAACATGCGCAAGACCACTATCTACGGTGGCAGCAATGAAGTGCAACGCAACATCGTGTCCCAGGTTGTACTGGGCTAACAGGAATAAATATCATGGATTTTGACTTCTCTGACGACCAGGTACAACTCGGCGACGCCGTACGCAAATGGGTCGACAAAGGCTACACCTTTGACCGCCGCCGTGGCATTGAAAAATCGGGCGGATTTTCGCGCGACGCCTGGAATGAAGTAGCCGAGCTCGGCCTGTGCGGCCTGTATGTGCCCGAAGCCGATGGTGGTCTGGGCATGGGCCCGGTTGAAGGCATGGTGGTAATGGAAGAGCTGGGGCGCGGCATTGTGCTCGAACCCCTCGCCCAATCGCTCATCGCCGGTGGCGTTCTGGCAGGCTATGCAGACGCTGCGGTCAAAGCAGCCTGGCTACCCAAGATTGCCAGCGGTGAAGCGCTGGTGGTGCTGGCGTACCAGGAACGCGCTGCCCGCTACAAGCTGGATGTTTGTGAAGCAAAAGTCACGCAAGCCCCCGGTGGCTATGTGCTGAACGCTACAAAAAGTGTAGTGCCCGTGGGTGACCACGCAGATGCCTTCATCGTGCCGGCCAAGATCAACAGCCAGCTCGCCCTGTTCCTGGTTGAACGCCAATCCTCCGGTGTGACCACCCGTGGCTACGGTACGCAAGACGGCAGCCGTGCTGCAGAAGTCAGCTTCAAGAATGCACCCGCCACCCTGATCACGTCAGATGGTCAAACCGCGCTGGAGCATGCGGTGGACATCGGCATTGCAGCCACCTGCGCCGAAGCCGTTGGCGTGATGGACAAGACCCTGGCCATCACCACCGAATACATGAACACGCGCAAGCAGTTCGGCGTCGTCATCAGCAGCTTCCAGGCCCTGCGCCACCGTGCTGCCGACATGAAGATGCAACTGGAACTGGCGCGCTCCATGAGCTACTACGCCAGCCTGAAGCTCAACGCACCGGCACCTGAGCGCCGTGCGGCGCTGGCCCGTGCCAAGTACCAGCTGGGCCAGTCCATGCGCTTTGTGGGCCAGCAAGCGGTGCAGCTGCACGGTGGCATTGGAGTGACCGAGGAATACATCGTTAGCCACTACTTCAAAAAGCTGACACAGATGGAAATGACGTTTGGCGACACGCTGCACCACTTGGGTGAAGTCTCAAACCGCATGCAGGATACGGCAGGCGTCTTTGCCTGAGGTCAGTTCCAGCCAATGACGTCCAGCCCTTTGTCCCGCAGGCAGCGCTGGACAAAGTGGCGGTAAGTCTGGCTGGGCTTGTCACGGAATGCACCGGCGGTCGCGCCGGCAGCACCACCTACTGCTGCGCCGGCGGCACCTGAGCCGACCACATGCTCCATGCTGCGCCCACGCACCGCTGCGCCGACAGCCGCAGCAACCCCGCCCACGGTGGCACCCTTGGCGGCGCCTTGGGCGACGGCGTTGTCTTTCTCATCGGGCGTCAAACCAGCCGCTGTGGCTTTGGCCGTGCAGGCATTCACCTCATCGCTGGCACGAAGCTCGCCCATCGCGTTAGACGCACTGTTTGGGTAAAGCACAGGCCTGGCGCGCGGGCTATTAGGCCCCGTTGTGGCACAAGCCGACAGCAAGACACCCGCCAGAAGCGCAACAATGGTGACCAAACTTGCTTTGTGTTCCATACCCTTATCCCCCCTGCGCATCAGGTCGCGTGTCGCTGCGCCAGTTGACCCAAAACCAGACGGGCCGTCGACAGATTGGTGGCGCACGGAACATCATGCACATCACACGCACGGACCAGGGCATTGATGTCCGGCTCATGGGGTTGTGGGGTCATGGGGTCCCGCAAAAAAATCACGGCATCCAGTTCGCCCTGCGCCAGCCGAGCGCCAATTTGGAGGTCACCACCCAATGGGCCGCTCAACATGCGCTCAATAGGCAAGCCCACGTCCGCCGCAAGCCGGGCGCCGGTGGTTCCGGTGGCACACAAATCACATCGACTCAGGAAGGTTTCAAATTCCCGAGCCAGCAATATCATGGTGTGCTTTTTGTGGTCATGGGCGATCAGCGCAATGCGAATTGACATAGTTACAAGTCGATCAGTTTTTAGGATTGTAAGAAACAGCGTTGCCGCAACGACCGGTCATGAAGCCAGTTCCATTTCCTGCCCAGCCATGATTTGATCCAACGCGCGCGCCACGATCGGGTCCTGATCGAGCACCCGCAGCTGGCCCAGGCGCAGCATGGCGGCGACCTCACGCTCGGACCGCACAAAGGCATCAAAACCGTCGCGGTTTGTGAATAACAAACGCGTCCGCATGGGGCTGACCCAACTCAGTTTGCATCGTGCCTGTGTGCCCGCATCCACCGTGACGTCGAACCACATGCCGCGCGAGAACGACTGGGCTTGACCGTCAAACTCGTCTTCCGATGTGAACTGCCGTGCGGCAAGCCGATCATCGAGCTTTTGCATAGCGACCTGACCCTCGCGCACTTCAAGCTCAGCCACGCCTGTATCGACCGCAGCGGACTGCGTCATGCGAATGGCAAGCGTGTGTGTAGTAATCAGGCGGCGTGTGAACTCCGCGCGCGCGATGCCATCCCACTCAATCGTGTCCAGCCCCAGGTTCAGTTGCCGCACCAGGTCAGGCAGGATGGAAACCAGTTCGCGCCGCTGATCAGCGGTGGTCTTGGGACGGGTGGACCAGATCAATTGATCCATAGTCTTGAGTGCTTGCTGGCAGGCTGCTGCAGAAGGACTCTCACCCAACAGCGATCGCGCAACCACATCGCGCCACGGCAGGGTCAAAAAGGGAACGAGGAACGGCGCCAATGGCTGATCTGAAGGAAGTGCGCGAATGCGTTCATGAATCAGCTCATCAGCTTGCGAAAGCGCCTGCTCACGGCTTTCGCTCTTGAATTCCTGCTGGGCAGCTGGCTCGACCCGGGCTTGTGCCTGCTGCTCGGACTCGAACAGAAACTCGGTGAAGTCCCGCAGCAAATTGACGAACAGCTCCAGGTCATCCTCGAACTCGGTCAACACGCGCTGAACCGTCGTCTCGATGCGCACATAAAGCGGATCGCTCTCGCCTTTCTCCGGGACCCACGCCACAGAGGCGCCAGCCAGCGTATCGACCAGCCTCCGGGCCGGATGCTGGTCAGAGAAGAAGAAATCACGATCGATCATGGCCGCCTTGAGGACCGGAATCTGCAGACGCCCGATGATCACTTTCATCTGGATTGGGATTGCCTGATCCGCGAAAACAAAATCAAACACTTCCGCCAGGGCATCCACCGTGCCCCGATCAAGTTCAGGCGCCCTGCGGACCTCTTCACTGTCACGCATCTGGCGGAGCACGTTTTGGTCAGAGGGGTCCTGCCCCTCAACCCACCGGGCCGACGCAGCATCGCTGGCGCCTGCCTGCAAATCGCCCAGGTAGCCCATGAAGACGGGGTCCGCTTGCTCAAACACCGGATGAGCCATACCGGCCCCGACTGGATTGCTGGATGCATGCGTTTCATCCATCCGTGCACCCAGGCCCAGTCGATTCAAAAACTGGCGCGCCTGGGCCGCCACACTGCGCCCCGCAGGCGCCAGTGCGGCCCATGCTGAACGCGGTGCCGAGTCCACCGGCATGAACCCCGAACGCACCGACTCACCCGCCCTCAGGGAGGCTGATTGAGAACTGGGGTATGAATTCTCCAGAGACCCTCGCATGCTGTCGCCCAATGGGGCGAAATTGCTGGTGCTGCGCTTGATGAGCAACTCGCGCTTCGCAGGGACTCCCGCTTTCTTCAGTGCGTCGTTCAACTCTTCGTACAGCGGAGCCATGTCCAGCCAGCACGCGGGTTCCAGAGACTGCAGCAGGTCGTCCGTGGCCTTCGGATCAAGACCGCATTTGTCCCATGCACTCAAGAAGGCGCGCAACAGGACCAATGGCTGAAACGGGTTGTCTTGCGCAGAACCGCTTTCGCGGCCAAACAGGACGCCGAGTCGCTGGGTCAGTGGCTCCAGCACCGCCTCGTAGCGGGTGTTAAACCGTTGCGCGACCCGGTCCAGCAACAAAATCCGCTCGACCTCGTCAATGTCAATCAGGCTCAAACTCATGCCATCCAGTGCATCATCCGACTTGGTCAGGCTTGCTGAAGACGAGTGGTGTGCCGGCAAGCTCACCGCGAGTTCGGCGACGAGACCATCCGCCAGCGCTTTTTGAAGCGTGCGGTTGAACTCACTGCCATAACGCCCTAGCAGGACGTAAGCCGATCGCAGGTTCTGACCCTGACCCAATGAGGGTTTGGCATCCAGCAGTTCGAGCAGGTGTGAGCGCACCTGGGTGAGGCTTTTTGCCTCATGCTCTGCAAAATAAGCCAGGGTCCGTGCAATGAGTGTGCGCGCAATGCGCGTGGTCAAGCCATGCTGCGCGAGGCTCGTGTGCCCACCTGTCGTAAACGATTGCTCGCGAATCACCATACAGCCTGTTGGATAGTCCTTGCACCCCCGTGCGGGCGCGTCAAAAAATGAAAAACGTCAGCCCTGATTGTGGTTCATTTCGTCCGACTGCAAGACCCTGGACCTCACCTCAGCGGCGCCAAAGTAGCACCCACAAGGCAATAAAAATGTAAAGAACTGTAAACAGGCAGCACGGCGCGAACCGGCCCTCAAGTCAGCAGACGGGAAGACCGCGGAACGTGGGCCATCAGAAATTCCATCTGGTCCGCCAGTATGCGGCGATTGCGCAAAATGAAGTCTTCCCACAGGCTGGGAACATAGGGTGCGTAAAGCAGCGGCATGTTGGCTTTTTCAGGCGTGCGCGGGCCCTTGCGATGGTTGCAGGGCCGGCACGCAGTGACCACGTTCATCCAGGTATCCACACCGTGGTTGGCAAACGGAATGATGTGTTCGCGCGTCAGGTCTTCTTCATGAAAATGATCGCCACAGTAGGCACACACATTGCGATCACGGGCAAACAGCTTGTTGTTCGTCAGGCCGGGGCGCAGATTGAAGGGGTTGATGTTGGGAACCCCCCGGGTGCCAATAATGCTGTTGATCCGGATGATGGATTGCAGACCTGTCACCGCGTTGTGCCCGCCATGGAACACCGCAACCTCGCCGCCAGACTCCCAGCGCACTTCGTCGGACGCGTAATGAATAACCGCCTGTTCCAGCGATATCCATGATTGCGGCAGCCCTTGGGCCGACAGTTTCAAGACTTTCAAAACACGCCTCCTGTAACGGTTACTTCAACCACCAGCCTGGAACGCACATCTCTGCAGCCATGCGCCAATAGGGACGTGGCGCGCTGCTGCGTCACAATATACCCTGTTTCTGTGACAAATTGGCTTTAGGCGCTGGTACGCCCTGCACAGCCTGCTATCAAAAAGATAACAAATCCATGAAGGTTTTTCGCGGCTTCAAACATCCCGGCATCGCGCCTGCCTGCGCCTTGACGATCGGCAATTTCGATGGCGTGCACCGGGGGCATCAGGCCATGCTGGCACTCCTGCGCAGCGAAGCACAACAGCGCGGCGTGCCCAGTTGCGTGTTGACGTTTGAGCCGCATCCGCGCGATTACTTTGCCGCGCTCCACAAGAAGCCGGACCTGGCCCCGGCACGCGTCGGCACCCTGCGTGACAAGCTGGGCGATCTGGCTAGTTGCGGTGTGGACCAAACCGTGGTGCTGCCCTTCGATGCCCGGCTGGCGTCGCAGTCGCCGCAGACATTTATTGAAACGGTGCTGCTGCGCGGCATGGGTGCCCGCTATGTGCTGGTGGGTGATGATTTCCGTTTTGGCGCCCAACGCGCCGGTGACTATGCGTTTCTGGACGCCGCGGGCGATGCACAGGGCTTTGACGTGGCGCGCATGAACAGCTACGAGGTACACGGCCTGCGGGTCTCCAGCTCTGCCGTGCGCGACGCGCTCGACCAGGGCCGCATGCAGGACGCCGCCCGTTTGCTGGGGCGGCCCTACTGCATCTCGGGCCACGTTGTGCATGGCCGCAAGCTGGGTCGCACACTGGGCTTCAAGACACTGAACTTGCGTTTTGCACACTGGAAACCCGCTGCAAGCGGCATCTTTGCGGTACTGGTGCATGGCCTGGCGGGCGAGCCGCTCAAAGGCGTGGCCAACCTGGGCGTACGCCCATCGATCGACCCCAACGATGTGAACGGCGGACGGGTCCTGCTCGAAACCCACTGCCTTGACTGGCCCGCTGACCTGGGACCTGAAGGGGCCTACGGTAAAATCATCCGGGTGGAACTTCTCCACAAACTGCACGACGAGCTGAAGTACCAGGGCTTGGAAGCCCTCACCGCAGGCATCAGACAGGACTGTCTGAATGCGCGCGCGTACTTTGCCAAACTAGCGCCACCATGACCACAAAGACCGACTACCGCAGCACCCTGAACCTGCCCGACACCCCCTTCCCCATGCGCGGCGATCTGCCCAAGCGCGAGCCGGGCTGGGTCAAGGCCTGGGAAGACAAGGGCATCTACAAGAAACTGCGCGATGCCCGCGTGAATGCGCCCAAATTCGTCTTGCACGATGGTCCCCCTTACGCCAACGGAAAGATCCATATTGGCCACGCTGCCAACAAAATCCTCAAGGACATGATCGTCAAGACGCGTCAGCTCAAGGGCATGGACGCACAGTACATCCCCGGCTGGGATTGCCACGGCCTGCCGATCGAGAACGCGATTGAAAAGCTCTATGGCCGCAACCTGCAGCGCGACGAGATGCAGGCCAAAAGCCGCGCCTTTGCCACCGAGCAAATCGACCAGCAGCGCACCGACTTCAAACGCCTGGGCGTACTCGGCGCGTGGGATCGCCCCTACCGCACCATGGATTTCGTCAACGAGTCGCTGGAAATCCGCGCCTTCAAGCGCGTGGTCGAGCGTGGCTTTGTCTATCGGGGGTTGAAGCCGGTGTACTGGTGCTTTGACTGCGGCTCCAGCCTGGCCGAGTTTGAAATCGAGTACGCCGACAAGAAGTCGCAAACACTGGATGTGGGCTTTTTGTGTGCCGAGCCCGACAAGCTCGCCAGCGCATTTGGCATGTCCGACTTGCCCCATGGACCCGACGGCAAAACCCAGCGCGCGTTGGCCGTCATCTGGACCACCACCGCGTGGACCATCCCTGCCAACCAGGCACTCAACCTGAACCCGGCCCTGACCTACGCGCTGGTTGACACACCCCGTGGCTTGCTGGTGCTGGCCGAGAGCCTGATCGACAAGTGCCTGGAACGCTTTGCACTGGAGGGCAAAATCATTGCCACCGCGCTGGGTGAAAAACTGGGCGGTATCCAGTTCCGCCACCCACTGGCCCATGTGGATGCGGGCTACGACCGCCTGAGTCCGGTCTATCTGGCCGACTATGCGACGGCGGACGACGGTACCGGTATCGTGCACTCGGCACCCGCTTACGGTGTAGAAGATTTCAACAGCTGCGTCGCACACGGCATGGCCTATGACGACATCCTGAACCCGGTACAGGGCGACGGCCGCTACGCCCCCGAGCTGCCCCTGTTTGGTGGCCTGAACATCTGGAAAGCCTGCCCGCTGATCATCGACAAACTGAGCGAGTCCGACCGCCTGTTTGCCACCAGCACCATCACCCACAGCTACCCCCACTGCTGGCGCCACAAGACGCCGGTGATCTACCGGGCTGCGGCCCAGTGGTTTGTGCGCATGGACGAGGGCGAGGGCGTATTCACCGTGGACAAGGCCCCCAAAAGCCTGCGCCAACTGGCCTTGCACGCCATTGAACAGACCGATTTCTTCCCCGAAAACGGCCGTGGCCGCCTGCGCGACATGATCGCCAACCGGCCGGACTGGTGCATCAGCCGCCAGCGCAGCTGGGGCGTGCCAGTGCCCTTCTTCCTGCACAAGGACTCGGGCGAGTTGCACCCGCGCACGCTGGAGATCATGGACGTCGCCGCCGACATGGTGCTCGAAGGGGGCATCGAGGCCTGGAGCAAGGCCAGCACCGAATCCATCCTCGCAAAAGTGGGCTGCGGTGCAGACGCGGAGCAGTACACCAAAAGAACTGACATTCTGGAAGTCTGGTTTGACTCCGGCACCACGCACACCACGGTACTCAAGGGCTCCCACGCGGGCGCGGCGCATGAAGAAATCGACCCGCGCACCGGCAAGCCCGGCCCCGAGGCCGACCTGTATCTCGAAGGCCACGACCAGCACCGCGGCTGGTTCCACAGTTCACTGCTGACGGCCTGCGCCATGTACGACCGCGCGCCCTACCGGGCCCTGCTGACCCACGGCTTCACCGTGGACGGCAAAGGCCGCAAGATGAGCAAGAGCGACGGCAACGTCGTGGCGCCGCAAG
>JBBRYR010000005.1:0-105463 GCA_038237415.1 Burkholderiales bacterium | reverse complement strand
CAGTGGGATGGTGGTGGGGTGTCATTGGAAGAAAAGCAGCGTATCAACAAGGCTTTGCTCAACAGTGGCGCCAACATTTCAGAAATGAATTGCGTTCGCAAGCACTTGTCTGCCATCAAGGGCGGGCGCCTGGCCCAGGCCGGTGCGCCGGCGCGGGTGGTAACCCTGCTGATCAGCGATGTACCGGGTGACGCCCCATCGGTCATAGCCAGTGGCCCCACCGTGCCCGACCCCACAACGTGCGCGCAGGCGCTACAGATATTGCAGCGCTATGGCATTGATGTCCCGACGGACATCACGCAAAAGCTGCAGAGTGGTGCGCTGGAAACCCCCAAACCGGGTGACCCCTTGTTTGCCGGCAACACGGTGTACATGATTGCCACCCCACAGCAGTCGCTGGAAGCCGCTGCGGATGCCGCTCGGGCTGCAGGCTTGGCGGCGTACATTCTGAGCGACGAGATAGAAGGCGAGTCACGTGAAGTGGGCCGGGTGCATGCGGCAATGGCCCGTGCCGTGGCACAGCGAGGGCAGCCGTTTACCAAACCCTGCGTGATTTTGAGCGGAGGTGAAACCACGGTCACGATTCGCCCGCAAGCCGCAGGCGCGGCGTGGGGACGCGGTGGCCGGGCGGGCGAGTTCTGCATGGGTCTGGCTCAGGCTTTGCAGGGCCAGTCCGGGATTTACGCCTTGGCAGCCGACACCGACGGCATCGACGGGGTGGAGGACAATGCCGGCGCGCGCGTGGCACCGGATACGCTGTCGAGGGCTCAGGCACTGGGCCTGAAGGTGGACACTTTTCTGGATCGCAACGACGCCTACGGCTATTTCCACGCCCTTGGCGATCTGTTCACTACCGGGCCCACCTATACCAATGTCAATGATTTTCGGGCGATTCTGGTGATTTAGATTGCAGGTGCTTGTCGTTTCGCAGCATCGAAGTTTGATCTTGCTCAATGTGCATTCGGCTCAAGCGGGGCACAGTGGCCCCCATGCTAGCCAACGAATCCATGCTTTTAAACTGCCCCGTCCACACGGTCGTAGCCGGTACGGCGCTGCTGCATCGTGCGGCTGCGCTCGGGACGGTCATATTTGTTGAGTCAGGCCGCGTCGCGCTGGGCATAGCAGGTGCCGACGGCACGCTGGAGCACCAGCTCGGTGTGGTCGAAGGGCCCGGATGGCTGGAGGCAACGGCTGCGGTGCTGGATCTGCCCAGCGCCGTGGACGCAGTGGCCGAGACGGACGTCATTGTGCGGCACTTGCCTTTGTCTGAATTCCGCACTGCTTTGGGTACATGCTCTCCGTCGGAGCACTCTGTGCTGGTGGATGTGGCGCGCGGGCATCGCCAGCAAACCGAATTGGCTGTCAGCCGACTGGCCAAAGATGCAGAGGCGCGTTGCGCGGAATGGCTGTTGCGCCACGCTGAATCCACAGACAAGGGCGTCTGCTCCGTGCGTTTGCAGCAGCGCAAGCGCTTGATTGCCGCCCAACTGGGCATTGCGCCTGAAACATTGTCCCGTGTGCTGCGTCATCTGCGGGAACGCAGCCTCATCAGCGGTTCCGGCCGGGTGGTGAATCTGGTGGATCCCAGTGGTCTGCGCACACTGGCAGGAATTTAAACGGTTTTGTAACCCATCGTCTGCGGCAACCACAGCACGATCTGTGGGAACACCGTCATGGCGATCAGTAACAGCAGCAGCAGCACCAGAAAAGGCCAGCCCTCTTTCATCATCTCGCCAATCGGGATACCGGTGAGCGCCTTGGTCACAAACAGCAGCATGCCAAACGGCGGGTGAATCAGCCCGATCATCATGTTGAGCACGACCAGCACGCCAAAGTGCACCAGGTCCACACCCAGGAACTTGGCGGCTGGTAGCAGCATGGGCACAAAGACCAGCAGCAGCACCGACACATCCAGAAAGCAGCCCAGCACCAGAAACATCACGTTGACCAGCAGTAAAAACTTGAGCTGCGACAGGTGCATGCTGTCCACCCACTGCGCCATGGCCTGCGGCACGCCTTCGGCGGTAAACGCGTAATTCAGCATGAAGGAGCCCGCCAGAATCAGCGTGATTACCGCGCTGCCGCGTGTGGACTCCATCACCACACCCCAAAAGCTGCGCCAGGTGAGGGCGCGGTACACCACGCCCGCGAGAATCAGCGCATGCAGAGCCGCGACCGCTGCGGCCTCGGTAGGGGTAAATGCACCCGAATAAATGCCCCCCAGCAGCACGATGGGCATGGACAGGGGCAGGGCGCCACGGAACAGAATGGAGGGCCATTCGCGCAGGGGCACCGGCGCTTCACGCGGCATGTTGCGCTTGACCGCAATGAAGTGCACCACCACCATCATCAAGATAGCCATCAAAAAGCCGGGCACCACGCCCCCCAGAAATAGGGCGCCCACAGATGCGCCCGACACCAGCGCGTAAATCACCATCGGAATAGAGGGGGGAATGATGGGCCCCAGCGTGGCACTGGCTACCACCACAGCCCCGGCAAAGCCGCGGGAGTATTCGGGCTTCTTGAGCATCTGGCGGATGGTGACCAAACCCGGCCCCGCTGCATCGGCAATGGCGCTGCCGCTCATGCCCGAGAAGATCACGCTGACCAGAATGTCCACCTGCGCCAGGCCACCGCGCATGCGCCCCACCAGAATGCGGCAAAAGTCAAAAATGCGTTCGCTCACGGTGCCTGCGTTCATGATGTTGGCGGCAAACACAAACAGCGGCACCGCCAGCAGCACATAGCTGTTGTACAGGCCGTTGCCGACCTGCTCGGCCACCAGGCCCAGGTCCTGGTGCTTGACCAGTAAATAGGCAAAGCCTGACGCCAGCATCGAAAAGCCAATGGGCATGCGCAGCAGCATGCCCGCTACCAAGACGCATACGAGTACGGTGATTCCAGAAGTCATATCAGGGGAGTGGTGCCATTCAATTCGTCAACAGGAGTTCCACAGCCAAGCGGAACAATGTGACGCCGATTTTGCACTGAGCGGATGGAGCGAGTCTCTTTCGTTTGATGAATCTCAAGAGTCTGCCGGGCGTTTTATGGCATTTTGATAGCGGTGCAATGGCGTGCGGTGGCGGTGGGTGCTCCGTTACCAGCCAAAGCAAATCTCAACCCAGCTGTGAGGAGAAATTTCATGAAAATCGTGAACTACTTTGGATGCATTTCGGGATTGGTCGCTGCGCTGGCACTGACCGGCTGCGCCGAGCTGACAACACCGACCGCAACCTCGGGCTCGGCAGCCGCGGCCCCGCAGGCGGTTGGCGCCATAAGCGCTCGCCCGGGGGTAGGCGTGGTGCGGTCTATTGAAGCGGTACAGCAGGAGGTCGCAGGCATCGCCGGTACCGGTGTGGGTGCCGGCACTGTTGTCGGCGGAGTGGTGGGTGGCGTCGTCGGCAGCCAGGTGGGACAGGGTTCAGGCAAGACCGCGGCAACCGTGTTGGGTGCGGCAGCTGGTGCCTACGCTGGCCACGAGCTGGAAAAAAGGAACCAGCAACAAACGCCAGCATACCGAATCACGGTGCGCATGGGCGATGGCAGCGCACAAACGGTGACCCAATCCACGAACCCCGATATTCGGGTCGGCGACCGTGTCAGGATCGATAACGGGGTCGCACAGCGGTATTGATATCAGCGACCGGGACCCGAGGGGGCGCGCAGCTCTCGACGCAGAATCTTGCCGATGTTGGTTTTCGGTAGTGGCTCAACGCGGAACTCGACAATGCGCGGCATCTTGTAGCCGGTGAGATGCGCCTTGCAGTGTGCGAGCAACGCGACTTCCGTCAACGCCGGATCCTTGCGTACCACCACCACCTTGACCGCCTCGCCGGAGCGCTCATCGGGCACGCCGATTGCGCCGGCCTCCAGCACACCGGGGTGCATCGTCAGCACGTCCTCAATCTCGTTGGGAAACACCTTGAAGCCGGAGACCACGATCATGTCTTTCTTGCGGTCGGTGATACGGATGCTTCCGCGCTCGTCCATCACGCCCATGTCGCCCGTGCGCATCCAGCCGTCAGCGGTGAACATCTTGGCCGTCTCTTCGGGTCGGTTCCAGTAGCCCTTCATCACCTGCGGGCCACGCAGACAGATCTCGCCCACTTGGCCCAGGGTGACCAGCCCACCGTCGTCGTCGAGGATGGCCGCCTCGGTACTCGGCACTGGCACGCCGATCTGACCACTCCATTCCTGAATGGTGACCGGGTTGGCGATGGCCACTGGGGCGGTCTCGGTGAGGCCATAGCCCTCCACCAGCGCCGTGCCGGCTCTTTGCCTCCAGCGATGGGCCACCACGTTCTGCACGGCCATGCCACCCGCCACCGTCAGTTTCAGTTGACGCAGTTCGACATCCGTGAAGCCCGGTGCGTCAAGCAGCGCGCGGAACAGCGTGTTCACGCCAATGATCGCCGTGAAGTGTGTTTGCCTGAGCACCTTCAGGAAGGCCGGCATATCCCGTGGGTTGGCAATCAGGACCGCCAGCGCCCCTTTGCTGAAGAAGGACAGGGCGCCCGTGAGTGCGAACACGTGGTACAGCGGCAGTGGAATGACCAGCGTCTCCTCGCCATCATTGAGCTTGGGGGACATCCAGGCCGCGACCTGGAGCACGTTGGCCACCATGTTGCCGTGGCTGAGCATCGCGCCCTTGGCCACCCCGGTGGTGCCGCCGGTGTATTGCAGGAAGGCCAGGTCGTCATGGGCGAGAGCTACCTCGTCGAGCGAGCGGGTGCGGCCAGCGGCAAGCACCTGGTTGAACGACACGGCACCGGCCAGCCGCCATGGCGGCACCAGCTTCTTTACGTGCTTGACGACGGCGTTGGTCAGCAGCCGTTTGAGCGGCGACAGAAGATCACCCACCTGTGTCGTGATGATGGTGCGAATCGGTGTGGACCCAATGACCTGTGAAAGCGTGTGCGCGAAGTTCTCCAGTACCACGATGGCGGTTGCGCCCGAGTCTTTTAGTTGGTGCTCAAGCTCGCGCGGGGTGTAAAGCGGGTTGACATTGACGACCACCATGCCGGCGCGCAAAGCCCCAAACAACGCAACCGGGTATTGCAGCAGGTTCGGCATCATCAGGGCGACACGTTCACCACGCTGCATTTTCGCCACCGTCTGAAGCCAGACTGCAAAAGCCCGGCTTGCTTCGTCGAGCTGACGAAAAGACATCGTCGTGCCCATGGAACGATAGGCCGGCAAGTCGCCAAAGCGCTCACAGGTGGTAATCAGCACGTCCTTGAGCGAGGCGAATCGATTGATATCGATCTCGGCCGGCACGCCGGGCGGGTATTGGTCCAGCCAAGGCTTGTTCATAGCTTCTCCCCTATCCGTTTTTCTGGTAGGTCGGCAAACAAGCCACCGACATCAACCGCCTCTTGAGAGCGGTGTTGGCATTCTTGCGCTTTGTCCACACATACGCAACACCTTTTGCCGGTTCATTTTGCCTGCTCCTGGTTACGTGCCGTTACATCCGAAACACTTTCTTCGTCACTTTCCCGGCCGTGCCGCGCGTTGTAGATCTATCCGCCGTCACCACGGCTTTATCGGAGAACCAAATGGAAATGAATCAAACCTCGAACCGCATTCACCCCCTGATGGCAGGTGCCGCTGTATCGGTCATGCTGGTCAGCTTATTGGGGGTCGCGGCATTGACCGGGGTTTTACCGAATTCCCATGCCGGAGCGACGGAGGCACCACGTATTGCAGCCCTGGCTGCCCCCGTCGAATCCGTATCCACACCGGCGCAAGCAAGCGCAGTCCGTAAAACGGTCGCTCATCACCATCCTGCCGTGCAGGTACAGGATCAGAATCAAGCGCAGACCCGTCAGCAACCTGCACCGGCACCCGTGTACCAGCAACCGGCACCGGTTGCACATAACAGCCCCATTGGCATCGGAATCGGCGCGGTCGTAGGAGGACTGCTGGGCAACCAGATTGGTGGCGGGGAAGGCAAGACCCTGGCAACCATCGCAGGTGCTGTGGGTGGCGGATATGTGGGTAATGAAATCGCCAAGAGAAATCAATAGTCTTGCAATAGCCTCAAAGGCGCAACTCTGCGTCCAGCCCGACTCCCCGGGCCGCCTGCCAGATGGCCCAGGCGCTGCGCACGACCAGGGCCAACATCAGCAGCACAAACGGCAGGTAGACCCACATGAAGGGAATACCCAGCACGGGCGTGCCTTCACGTTGCATGAAATGCACGTAATCCCAGCTGGCGGGCAGGCCTGCCAACGCGAGCCCGCCGATCAGCAGGTTGCCAGCAATCTGCATGATCTGGCGGCCGCGTCGACCTACGCTGTTCCACACCAGATCGAAGACAACGTGTTCGCGCTCGGGTACGACCACGGCTGCAGCCCACAGGATGACCCAGACGTACAGAATCACCGCTGCCTCATCGGTCCAGGGCAGGGGCTTGTTGAAGCCAAAACGCGCCGCGATCTGAATGATGAAGACGACGAACAGCGTCAGGAACAGGCCGCCGCCAATGGCATTGGCGCCGCCTCTAAGCCAGCGGAGCATGCCTATTTGGTCGCGTTAATGCGTTCAACCAGGCCCTTGGGCCAAACCTGGGCGTAGTCAGAGGCCTGGTAAGTGGCCTGCACCGATTTATGGAATGCATCCACATCAGGCACGGTGACCTGCAGGCCTTCCCTCTTGAAAAATTCCACCAACTGCGATTCTTCCTTGATGCGGTTCTCGTTGTTGAAGGCCGCAGCAGCTTGCGCAGCCGCGGTGACTTTTTGCTTTTGCGCAGGCGCGAGAGCGTTAAAGGCCTTGCTGGCAATGGCAATGAACAGGCTGTCCACCAGGTGGCTGGTCATCACGATCTGTTTGGTCACTTCGTAAAACTTGGCAGCCCGCGTGGTGGGCAGCGGGTTGTCCTGGCCATCAATGGTGCCGGTCTTGAGACCCAGGTACACCTCTCCAAAAGCCAGGGGTGTGGCGGTGGCGCCCAGGGCATTGCCCAGAAAGAGCCACTCTTTGGAGCCAGGCATGCGCAGCTTGATGCCTTTGAGATCAGCCGGTGTCTTGACGTTGCGGACTTCTCGCAGATTGACCTGGCGCGTGCCCAGATAGCAAGTGGACAGCACGGCAAGGTCCATTTTTTCAGCCACGGTTTTGAACATCTCGGCGCCAATAGGGCCGTTGAACACCTTTTGCTGGTGGGCCGGATCGCGCACCATGTAGCCGGCTGTGAAAATCGAGAACTCGGGCACCAGCTTGGCAATGTCAAAGGCCGAAACCGAGGTCAACTCCAGATTGCCACGGGCCATGGCCGCAGGCTCTGCGCCCTGTTTGAACAGCGAGGCGCTGAGGTTGATCTGCACATCAAATTCGCCCGGTGCACTTTTTTCCAGCGCGTCCTTGAATACGGTCCACATCTTGGCGTGCCAGTCGTCCGGCACTGCGGGGGTGGAGATGCGCAGCACGGTCTTTGTCTGGGCCAGGCCGGGCAACGCGAGTGCACCCAGAGCGGCGGTGGCGCCCAGAAGCGTTCGGCGGCGCAGGGATGAAGATGAAATCATGGATATGTCTCGGGCTTGATAAAGGGAACAGTCACACCAAATGCGGCTGCCATTATTTGCGCTTGCGGCGGTGCCGAATTATCAAACATTGTCCATTCATCGGCCAATGGCGCATAGAGCGTGAAAAAGTTGATCATGCTGCGTGAGAAGCGCCGGCGCACCACATCCGTAGGTACGTGGTGCTGGCGCGGGACTTGATATCGTTCCAGGAGGTGGGTATAGGTTATTTTAAGTTAAATAGGTCTCTAGCCCCCGTGTGGTATGCGCATGCAGCTATAAAATATATAGCAAAAAAGGGCTGGCGGGTGCGGGCAAGCCACAAGGCATCCAGCACATGCTCGGCTGTCGCTGGGGTGCGCACCTGCGGGAGCGAAGCCTTATCAGCGGCGCTTTTCGCGCCCTGGCGGGAATTTCAGACGTCTTCCTGCGTGTGGCTGGTTTTTACATGAGGCGCTATCGGATTGATCAATCGCTGCACTTTGAAGGCGAGCAATTTGTTGTCAAGTGACTGTCGGTTTTGCTGCGTTAGCAGTCTTAGCCCAATGGGGCCAGCAGTCGTTCAATCCGTCATTCAATACGGTTCACGTTTGAGCGAAGGGTTCGCCATCACTCGGCAAAAGCCGGCAAATCGCTTCAACAAAGTCAGGCAATTGAAGCAGCTGCACCATTGTTTTGAACTCATCCCACGGCAAACGGTAGCTGTGGTTGCAGTGCGCCCACCCGATAAGCACCCCCATCCGTGTTTGGGGCTAAAGACGTGATCAAGCACTGGCAAGCCGTCTGATCGGCAGGTGCAAAGCCAGACAGGTGCCTGCTTGGCTGGACGTCCAGCGTATTTCGGCACCGATGGATTCGGCTCTTCGACGCTGATTTCCCAGCCCTTTGCCAGCATTGATCATCCCTTGGGCAACCGAAAATCCTGAGCCGTTGTCAACGATTTTGACCACGACGCAGCTGTTGTCGACGCCAGTGATGACACGGATTTCCGTGGCGCAGGTGTGCTTGATGATGTTGGTGAATGCCTCTTGCAGGATACGCAGGATGTGCAGCGCGTTTCGCGGGTCAAGCCAGTCCAGCGGCGGAACGTTCTCAACCTCCCAACGCAAAACAATGCCAGCGCTTTCCAGGCGCGGGCCCAAACGGAAACGCAAAGTCGCCAACAATAGCAACAAGTCGGCCTGCACGGGCTCCATGGAGTCGATCGCCAGCTTCAGGTCATCAATGCAGTCTTTCAACACCTCTGCCACCATGGTGGCGTTGATCTGACCTTTCTCCACCGTCAGAAGTGCGGTGCGCAATGAAGAACCCATGCCATCGTGCATGTCCTGCATCAACCGCTGACGCTCATCGCTGAGGGTCTGGCGGTGGGCGATGTCACGTAGCCGCTGATGGCTCAATAGCAATGCGTCTTCACGTTCTTGCAGACGCAATTGGAGGCTGGCATTGACCTCTTTGACTTCGGCATTCGCCGCGATGTAGCGGCGAAAGATGATGTGCATGAACAGCAAAAAAGCCGCGATGTTGCTGAACGGTCCCAGGTAGATACTTTCGATGCCGATGTAATTGTTTTGCATCAACCAGTCGTGTCCGCCCAACAGCATGCCGACCAGCGCCCAGCTGCTGATAAGAAGACCGTCACGCGAACCGGCCAGCTTGGACTGGTGAAAACCGACGCCCGCAACAAGAAAACCCATGAACAGCAATGCGATATAAATCAAGGGCGACAGCGCATAGGCATTAAGAGATTGCGCAAACACCGGCAAGCTCAGGATGCAGATGCCAAGCGTGATGCCGCTAACAAGGCGATTCAACCAACGTATGGGGCGACCGTGCAGGTCGTTCAAAAAAAAGTGAGTGATCAGCATCATCCAGTAAAGGGAGTTGATAGTGACCCAGGTAAACCAAGCATCGCTGATGGCCAGCTTGCTTTCGCCGACGCAGAAATGCAGGGTTCGCAAAAACGACGCCACCGCGATGCAGAAAAGCAGCAAATACTCAGTTTCTGTGCGTAGCCTGAACCAAACGAACAATGAAAACAGTCCAACCGCAAGGAATGCTGCACTGCTCGCCGAGGGCAATTGGACTTGAATCAGGTAGCGCAGTCGGTAACGCCAGCTCAGACTGTCACTGTCCCCAAGCCACACCGATGAGATGCCTCCCCCTGAGTCCCGGGGACTCTCGATTCTGAGAAAAATCTCGCTCGGCGCAACGGAGTCGGCGGTTTCGTCCAAGGCGATCCACAAGGGAATGTTCCAGCCATTCCAGAGGATGTTGGCGTGGGATTGGTAAATCAAGCGGCTGTTGCTATAGACCGCAAGCTGTCCGTCGGTTTTCCAGCGCGGAATGTAGATGTACCGTGGATTGAAGGACGGTTTGATCCCAGGTACGGACAAACGGTACCAGGTTACAAGGGTTGGCGGCTCATTGGCGTCACCGCTGTCAGCACCTGGCACCAGTGGTCGAGTGAGCGCGTGAGGCAGTGTGACAGTCTGCCAGCTTCCCGGCAGATCCTGGACCCTGGCTTCATACGGCGGCGGCGCATAGCCTTGGGCGTGCATCAGCAGTGTCTCGGCTGTCGTGATGTGCAACGGCACTTCAGCCTGAACCGTTTGATGCCACAACGCCACACACAGCAAGCCCAGGCCAATGAAGCGTGAGAAGGCCTCAATCACCCAGCAGACCTTGGTAGCGAGCCTCGAAAATCGCCTCGATTTTGGAGTTGACCTCGAGTTTGCTGTAAATGCGCCGGATAAAGGTCAAGACGGTGTGGCGCGAGATCCCCATCAAACCAGCGATCTCTTCCGAGGTGAAGCCCTTGGTGATGTACTCCAGAACCTCTTGCTCACGGGCAGACAAGGCGGCGCGTGGTCGGTCCTGGGGTCGGAGCGGCATCACGGGTAAATGTTTGGGTTGATCCCGAAAGCGCATCAGAATCTGACGCGCGATGAGTGGACTGATTGGGCTGCCACCCTGATACAGGCTGCGAATCTCAGTCACCATGCTTTTTGGCGCACTGTCTTTGAGCAGGTAGCCCGCAGCACCCGCCTCCAATGACTGCATGACGTGCATTTCATCGCCAAAGGCGGTGCTGACCATGATGGCGCAGTTGGGCCACGTAGCGTGGGCCGCGCGAATCACATCGATGCCCGAGCCGTCGGGCAAACCCAAGTCGACCAACAACACATCCACTGGTTCACCGTCGAGCGCTTTCAGCCCCGCAGCCCGGGTGCTGGCTGCGGACGCCAGGACCATGTCTGGGGCCAGTGCCAGGGTGTTGCGCAACACCAATTGGAAGTCCACATCATCCTCGACGAATGCCACACGAATGGGAGAGGTGCTGATTGATGCAGTCATGGTGCGGGGGCGGCTACACCCCCTGGCAGGATGCACAGAAGGCCATCGAGTGTGACACACAAGAAGCCCAACGCAGTTCCCAGTCTGTCCCCATTACGAGTGACAGACAAAAGCCGTTTTCCTCACTAGCCTCAACCTATCAGAAAAGTTTTTGCGCGCGTCATGCAGGTTGTTGGAAAACTCGTCTGGCTTAGACATACAAACATGCCGAACGAAACCCGCGTTATCCGCGCACATTTACGTCGAAGTAGCTAATGATAAAAATTATTCGTGTTTGTTTTTTCTTGTATTTAACCTTCATTGCGCTGATACCACTCACAACATCCGCACAAACACCAGCTGATATTGAAGCTGCCCAACGCCAAGCGGACATACTTCAGCGCCAGGAACAAAGCCGTATCCAGCGTGATCAGGAAGACGCGCGTCGACAGAGTGATCGCGTCGAGGGTATGGATACCACGCCGCTGGTGCCAAAAATAACACTACCCAATCCCGATTCGCCATGCCGGAACATATCGGTGATCACCATCACAGGCGGATCGCAGTTATCCGATGTACTGCGACAAAAGATAACCGATGAATTCTCAGGCCGCTGCCTCAATGTCGGTGATATTGAAGGCATTTTGACCACCATTACTACATACTATATTGAACGTGGATTTATCACCACCCGCGCTTATTTGCCAACACAGGATTTAAGCCAAGGCAAACTTGAAATTCTTGTCATTGAGGGCAAGGTTGGAAAGATCAGTATTGAGGACGGCAACAGTCGCAGCGTCTCGATAGGAAATGTGTTCCCGGGTGTTGCAGGAGGCTTGCTGAATTTACGTGATCTGGAGCAAGGCGTCGATCAGATTAACCGACTCAGCTCCAATAACGCCAGACTCGATATCCAGCCTGGCGAAAACCCGGGCGAGAGCACGGTGCTTGTGCACAACCAGCCGCAATCAAGATTCCATATCAGTGCATCCGTGGATAACCAGGGACAAAATTCGACGGGAAAAGTACAAACCGGTGTCACAGGCAGCGTGGATGACCTGCTCGGCTTCAATGATTTTCTATCAATGACACACCGCGAATCAACGCCGGGTGATCAGAGTCGCCAGTATGCCGGCAGTGACAGTCTGAGTTTTAACATTCCCTTTGGTTACACCACGTTATCACTGGGCAGCAGCCGTTCCCAATATGCCAGCACAATTTCACTTCCCAGCGGGCTGAGCCTCGTATCCAGCGGCAATAGCGATAGCAATAACCTGCGACTTGACCGGATCGTCTACCGTAGCCAGGCCACTCGCGCCATGCTCGCAACAACCCTGACGACTAAATCGTCAAAAAATTACCTGGATGGGCAATATCTAGGCGTCAGCAGCCGCAATCTAACAATTCTCGATCTGGATGGCAACCTAAGCACCAATTTGGCCGGCGGTGTTATCTCGATCGATCTTGGTTATGCACAAGGGCTCAACACCATGGGCGCTCTGCAGGATCTTGATCAGCTGCCAGAATCTGCGCCTCGCGCCCAGTTCGGCAAATTCAAGTACGGATTTAACTATACCCTTCCATTCCAAGCCATAGACCAGAATTTTGTCTTTACCAGCCAACTGTCCGGACAAACAGCCAATCATGTGCTGTATGGATCAGAGCAGTTCCAGATCGGTGGTCTTTACTCGGTGCGTGGTTTCGTTAACAACGTTCTCTCGGGTGATGACGGCTACTACTGGCGCAATGAAATGTCCACGCGCCGAGCTGTCGCTATTGGAAACGAGACTGTTTCTGCTCGTTTCTATGTGGGTTACGACACTGGTGAAGTCAGAAACATTGCGCCAAATATTCCACAAGGTCAACTCAGTGGCATGGCGATAGGCATATCCGTCAATTGGCGCGGCGCCACCTGGGATTTTTTCAATACGCGCCCTCTCACCCTGCCTGGGAATATGACCAAAGAGTCGAGCCAAACCTGGTTCAGAGTCGCCTACGCACTTTAAGGAATACCATGAACCATATCTATCGTGTCATCTGGAATGAATGTGCGGGTGCTTGGGTTGCGATCCCTGAAACTGCACGCAGCTGTGGCAAAGGGCGTTCACGTGCCGCAAGAAGGGCATTGCTTGCTGTTTTGATGCTATCCGGCTTGGCTGGCCCTACGGCAAGGGCTGTTCAGCCAGCGGTGACGGTTGTGCCTGTCGGTGGAAATGCAACCGCTTACATATCGGCCAATGGTGTCCCTGTGGTGAATATCGAGAAAGCCAATGCCGCTGGACTTTCACACAATACCTACACGAGTTACAACGTGGAGCAAAACGGCTTGGTGCTCAACAACGGCAACAGCAGCCAGCTCATGCGCCAATCGCAGTTGGCAGGCCAAGTGCCTTTCAACCCCAATCTTGCCAATGCAGCCAAAGTCATTTTGAACGAAGTTGTGTCGACCAATCGCAGCGTGCTTGCTGGGTTCACGGAGGTGTTGGGTGGCAAAGCCGATGTCATTGTGGCCAATCCGAATGGCATTACCTGCAATGGTTGCGGATTCATCAACACCGATCGCGCCACCCTCACCACAGGCAGCGCCAATATTGCCAGCGATGGCAGCCTGACCGGATTCACAGTCAACCGGGGTGATGTGCGCGTCGAGGGCTTGGGGGCAGTGGCCAGCGCGCAACAAGCGTTTGACATCGTTGCCCGTTCGGTCAGCGTGGCAGGCAAGATTAACGTTTCTGCCACCGGCAGCCTTGGCATCACCACCGGCAACAACGTCTGGCGCTACGCCGATGGCACTGTCTCAGGCGCAGTTGCCGGCAGCGGCCCAGCGCCATCCTACGCGTTTGATTCCTCGGTGCTGGGTGGCATGTATGCCGGTCGGATTCGCATCATCGCGACCGAAGCGGGCGTCGGGGTGCGAATGCTTGGCGAAGCGGCAGGCAGCGCTGACGACTTCACCCTCTCGAGCGCAGGCAAAGTTGAACTTCGCGCGGCCATCAGTGCTGTGCGCGATATAAGCGTCACCACCACCGCCAGCAGCGGCACGCAGGACCTGGCTTTGACCGGTGCGGCACTCACTGCAGGCCGTGACCTGTCCCTGTCGGTGGTGGGTGGCCAGGCGGCTCTGACCGGGGGCGCGCTCTACGCAGCGAACAACCTCGCGCTGACGGCCGCGACGCTCGTTGATGTTTCATCCGCAGGCAATACCCGTTTCGCAGCGACAAACACCACGCTCAACACCACCGGCGCAGCCAGCGTGGATGGCAGCGTCTGGGGTGCTGCGGGTGCACTGTCGGGCGCCTTTGATAGCCTCTCAATTGGCGCCAACGGTGCCAAGATGTTTGCCGGGTCAACCTTGTCTCTCCAGGCTGCCAATGATCTCAGGCTGGCTACCGCCACACTGCAATCGGCAGGCAACCTGACGCTCACTGCCAACGCGGGCCAGATCAGCACCCAATCCGGTGCCGCACAGGGTATCGAAAGCGCTACCGGAGACCTCCGCTTGTCTGCCGGTAACGGCCTTGTGAACGCTGGCACGATGTCTTCCCGAACCGGCAACGTCAGCGCCCGCATGAACGGCACGGTGAACAACAGTGGGAAATTGCATGCCGCCCAAACGCTGGACATCACTGACAAAAACGGGGTGGTCAGCGACGCTATTGTTAACAGCGGTACGTTGATAGCAGAGGGCCATCTGAGTGCAAGCACGCGAGATTTGACGAACCAAAGCGGCGGCGTCATTCAGGGCGACGCTGGCCTCAGTATTGTCGCCAGTAATTCCATGACCAATGCGGGGGCCTTGGAATCGGCAGGCCAACTCACGCTGGATGCCGGCAATGCGTTGACCAACACCGGACTCATTCAGACCGTTACCCCAACACAAGGAAGCGCGAGTGCTATGCGCATCCAGGTGGCGGGCTTGCTAACCAACCTTGGCACGATTGACGCTGCAGGCTCGGCCAGCCTTTCGGCGAATGCGCTCAATAACTCTGGCACGCTGCAAAGCGCCCAAGCGCTCGTACTGGGTGATTCATCGCACCGAGTTGGCTTAATAAACACCAAAGACATTATCGGGAAAAGCGTGTCCATTACCGGAAGCACCCTGAGTAATACGGGAAGTAACTCCCGCATACTCAGCACGGTAAATGGCGGTGACGATGTCCTGCTAGATATCACCGGTCAACTTGCAAACGATGGGGTTTTGCATGCGGATCGCGCACTCACGATTCAATCTGGCAACGTCAGCGCGTCTGCAACCAGCGGCATATCCTCGAATACTGGTGATTTGAACATCACCTCAACCAGTGATATCAGCAACAGCGGCTGGATATTTACAAACAGAAACATGACGTTGGTGGCAAGCGGACATGCCATTCGCAACACCGAAACGGGCAATATTGAAGCCACAACTTCGCTAGCGGGCACCACCGGCAATATCACCTTTAATGCCGGCAATAGCGGCAGCTTTTTCAATGCCAACTACATCAAAAGTGCAGGTAATTTAAGTATCACGACAGGCAGTTTTGTCAATCAGGCTGGAGATATTTTTCCCAGCGTGATAGATGGCCCTCTGGTGTACACAAACCAAATTTCTCAAGTGGGTGACAGCGGCAATTTCAATTGCGCAGGCGTAGCAGGTTCGTACCACGATTGCGCACATAGCCGCTTATACCAATATACCTTTACTTCCGATCAGTCGTATGCGTTTGCGTTAAGAGGTCCGGCCCAACTGCTCTCAACCGGAAATATTGGTATTAACTACAACACCACGGCAAAAAACATTATGTCGGTGGTTTCCGGAAAAGACATCCATATTGTTGGGGGGTCAGGGGCATCGAATTTTGAAAACAATGACATAGGATTAAAGCGATTAACCTACCATCGCCTGCTGTGGGTTCGTTCGGGGCATAGCCAATACGACTACATCCCGGTTGATGCCGCCCAATACAACGCTGGGCTAAATAACAGCGGAGCGGAGGAACCTGGTGTTTATTTTCCAACCCAGCGAGACGGTTCAGGGAATCCTGATAACTCCATTGAATTAGCGTTAATGGAAACGGGTTATGCCCAGTTAAGCAGCTTCATAGCGAAGCCCGGCCAGCCCGCAACCAGCGCGGGTGTTTATGCCAGCGGTACTTTTTCCTATGTGGGTTCTGGCGTTAATCTGACTTCCAGCATTAGTCCAAAGTTAACTCCGGCGCCGACACCCACTGGCAATGTACCCACATCGAGCGGCGCTTCGTCGGTTGCAGTTAGCAGCCAGGGCGTGGTCTTTCCGGGATTGAGCTTGATCTTGCCGACCAGCCCGAATGGTCTGTATGTCGTGTCAAAAAATCCGGACTCTGCTTACCTGGTCGAATCCAATCCACTCTACGGCGCCAACAGCGGAGTAGGTTCCAACTATCTGGCGGCCATATTGGGGTTTGACCCCACTGCGATTCAAAAGAGGCTGGGTGATGCCAATTACGAAACCCAACTGGTGCGCAACCAGCTCATTTCGCAGACCAACAACTTCGTCTTAAGCGGCTACGCCACAGAAGCAGACCAGATGAAGGGGTTGATGGACCACGCCGCCAGCCAGAATGTCGGGTTGGGCCTGAGCTTTGGTACCGCATTGACGGCAGACCAGGCCAGTCGCGTCAGCCAGGACATGGTGTGGATGGTCAGCACGGTGGTGAACGGGCAAACCGTGCTGTCGCCAGTCGTCTACCTGTCGGCGGCAACGCGGAACGCGGTGCTCAGCGGCAGCGTCATTGCCGCGCACGATGTGTCAATCAATGCACAAACCCTGAGCAATACCGGCGGCACCATTCAGGCCACCAATGCGCTGGCCATTACCACGCGCGGTGACATTACCAATACCAGTGGCAAGATTCTGGGCGGCGATGTCAGCCTGAAATCAACCGATGGCAGTATCGTCAATCAGACGACAGCAGAATATTTTGGAAATGACATCACGGGTCAAACCGTGATTGGCGCTACCGCAACGATTGCCGCCACGGGCAAGCTAAATCTCATTGCGGCCAAAGATGTCAAGGTCATCGGTGCGGCTGTCAAGACGGGCGGCGACGCCAGCATCAGCGCCGGCAATGACGTGGTGTTCGATACGATTCAGGACAAGACCGCGGTCACCACTGCGGGCTCTAGTAGCGGTACGTTCAGCAGCAGCAGCTGGTCCAAAAACGAGGTGAATACCAAGCAAATTGGTTCCAGCCTTGACACGGGTGGCAACCTGAGCATTCGCAGTGGCAACGATGTGACCGTGGCAGGCAGCAAGATTGCCGCTGGCGGTGATGTGGCGATGGATGCGGCCAACAACCTGAACGTGATTGACCGTCAGGATGTGAATCAGGTCACCACTACCAACAAGTCGACCAGTACCGGCGTGGGCGCAAGTGGCAGCAGCGTCAGTGTAAATAGCACCACAAAGACCGAGACCGTGAAAACCACGACCGGCACCAGTGTCGGCTCGTCCATCAGCGCGGGCCGTGATATGAGCCTCAAGGCGGGTCAAACGCTCACGGTGCAAGGCTCGGATGTTGCGGCGGCTCGCGACCTGGATGTCAGCGCCAAGGATGTCCAGGTTCTTGCAGGACAGAATACGTTTGATCAGACGATAGACACCAAGACCACCGTCGTTGGCTTGTCGGTTGGCGTTGACGTCAGTGCAATCACCAAGGGTGTCGATATGGTCAAGGGTGACAAGCCCTCTGCCGCCGATATCGCCAAATTGGGCGCACAAGCCTACGGGGCGCAAGGGGTGTCGGTTGGGGTCAACATGACGACTACTACCACGCACTCCGAAGAGTCGAACAGCACCGCGCGGGTGTCGACTTTCTCCTCGGGCGGCAAGACCAACGTCACAGCGAAAAACACTGCCACCTTTGAAGGCGCACAAGTCAATGCTGGCGGCGCTATCAACGTCGCGGCTACTGACATCAACATGGTTGCTGCACGCAATACCAGCAGCTACACGTCAGAGAGCAACACTACTGGAATGAATGCGTCCCTGTCAGCTGATCCGTCAGCCATTGCACGCAAGGCGGTTGCCGATAACGTGTATTCGGGTGGCGGCGGCGGAGTGACGGTAGCTACGGTCAAAAACACCCAGACGAACACCACAGACACCGGCAATACAGGAACGGTTAGCAGTTTCAATTCTGGTGCCAGTGTGACACGCAAGGCGAGTAACACCATCAACGACCAGGGCACGCAGATCGCCGCAGTTGGGGACTTTAACCAGGGGGCAAAGACAATCAATATGCTCGCCTCAACGGACACCACAAGCCATGTCACGACTGAAGTGAGCCATACGGGCACGATTGGTGTGAGCGTCAATTTTGAACCGGTCAAGGCAATCAAGGACTTGAAAGGTGGTGATCCGAGAGCACTGGCTGGCTTGGCCAGCGGACCGACCATCGGTGTCGACGGCACATATACCCGCGACGACAACACGTCGCGCAGTGGCTCGACCACGGCCGTAGTGGGGAACGTCATTGCGGGCGGCAGTATCACCAGCACCTCGAGTGGCGTAACGACGCTGCAGGGCGCCAACCTGATCAGCAGGGGCGACACCACCATCGTTGCGCAGGATTTGGTTGCCAAAGCCGCAGCGAATACCCAGAGTAGCAGCAACAATGGCAATACCGTCACGGTTGCGGCCAGAGGCGATGTCGGCGCTTCCGGCAAACCAGGTGGTTCACTGTCCGGAACATATGCCACCAATCAGGATCAAAGCTCCGCCAGTCAGGCGATTACCGGCTCCATTCTTGCGGGCGGCAACTTGACCATCAAAACGGCTGGAGATGCCAATTTTGAGGGCACCACCCTGCAGGCGGCCAACGATGCCCGCATTGTGGCGGGTGGCAGCGTCAACATGACCGCTGCCAAAGACACGAGTGACACATCGTCATCAAGCAAAAGTTTGACCGTTGGCGTGAGCGCCAGCAAGGGTGGCAGCAAAGGCGTGTCCGTTGGGGTTACGAATGAGAAGTCACGTGAGTCGAGTTCGACTGCGGTGATAGGTAGCATTGCCGCAGGGAACAATCTGACGATCAGCGCAGGCAAGAACATCGGGATTGAAGGAGCCGACATTAGCGCGGGTAAAGACGCAACTATCTCGGCCGTAGGTGATATCAACATGCTAGCGGCAACCAGTACCAGTTCATCAAACAGTCAGTCTGTGTCTGTCGGGGTTTCAGCCAGCCAGGACAAGACCTCTCGTCATGCTGGCGCTAACGTTGGTGTAGCTTTGGCGAAAGCGGATTCCACCCAGCAAACGGGATCCGGTGTCTCGGTAGGCGGCAATCTGAACATCACTTCTGGTGGTGTGACGACCCTACAAGGGACGCAGGCCGATGTCGGCGGCAAGGCGACGATCGACGCAGCCGGCGGCGTGGTGAAGGCCGAGGCGGTCAACCAAAGTAGCTCGTCCGGACTGAAAGTGTATGCAATGGCGCAAGTGGGTAAGGATCGTAAAGGAGGCGATGCTGCACCTGCCGATGATTCGCCGACGCGTTCACGCAGCAATGCCATCACTGAAGAGAGTGAAACGACTCGCCCGCGTAGTAATGCTGTTACGGAAGCGCCTACCCCTGTTGCGACACCTTCTTTGTCAGACAAAGTGAAGAGCTATGCCAAACAAGCTGGCGAGGCGGCGATTTCAGCTAAAAATGCGATCAAGCAAAAGAAGAATAGCTCAAGCTTCGCTGGGGCAGGCGTGTTGGTCACTGGCAGTTCGGACCGTTCGACGACCGGTGTTGATATACGCGAAGGTGTAGTGCCAAAACCGGTGGCACAAGCTGCCGTCGCAGCAACGGTGCCAGTAGCGACCAGCATGGCCATATCGCTGTCACGGTATGGTTCGCAGGCAGCGATTCCGGACAGTGTCAAACGCGAGATCCTGACCAAAGCTGGCATCCCCATTCCGCCAGGTGCCAATCTCGATACCTTGCTGCGCCAGCCAATAGCTGAACTTAACCCCGCTTTACAAACGCCTTGAGCAGGTCAGGAGGCGGCTGCCACACCCCGCTGTCGGCCCGTTGGGTGGTTGGGTACAGCAAAAATAATAGCGAATAACCAGGCCCGTTCAGGGCCTGGTTATTCGCTGCGCTCGCCCGGTTTTCCACTGGGCACTACGGCCTGATTTGAACAGCGCATCGATGATGCGCATGTTGCAAATGGCGTCTTCTATGCCGTAGGGCAGCGTGATCTCGCCCCGAACGGCACAGGAAGACGCGTCACCCTGCAGGGTGGACATATTGCAGGACGCGAGGGTCTCTGCCACGACAGAACCACCCAGTGCACCACCAATACAGTCTGCCCGCTTTAGTGCACCTTTGCGAGGGACTGGAAGCTGCCAGGAGTTGACCGCCACGCCGTTCAACCAACGGTCGTTTGTTTCTCAAATTCGTCCGTCAAGCAATCCCTGTTTACTAAACGGATGGGGTTTGATAGAACCCCAGGCTGCGCAACACGTTTTCAGCGGTTGCGGGCGCAGTTAACTGGACTATGTTCCCATCATCCCGGGCCTGCGCGATGGCATCGCGCAGCGCCTCATACACGCTGATGGCCAGCATGAAGGGCGGCTCACCCACGGCTTTGCTGCCAAACACGTTGTCCTCGGGGTTGGGCTCGGGCCACAAATCGACCTTGAAGTGTTCGGGCACATCACCCGCCGTGGGAATTTTGTAGGTGCTGGGGGCGTGGGTGGTGAGCGCGCCCTTGTCGCTCCACACCAGTTGCTCGGTGGTGAGCCAGCCCATGCCCTGCACAAAGCCGCCTTCAATCTGGCCGATGTCGATGGCCGGGTTGATGGAGCGGCCCACGTCGTGCAGGATGTCTACTTTGAGCACCCGGCTCTCGCCGGTCAGGGTGTCAATGGCCACCTCGGTACACGCAGCGCCATAGGCAAAGTAGTAAAACGGGCGCCCGCTCAACGTGGCTTTGTCGTAGTGGATTTTGGGTGTGCGGTAAAAACCGTCGCTCCACAGCTGGATGCGGTTGGCGTAGGCCAGTTTCACCACCTCGTCAAAGCTGCGCGTGGTTTTTGGGGAGAGCACCTGCCCGCCTTCAAAGCGGATGGCACCTGCGCCCACACCGTCCAGCCCGCAGACAAAGGCTGCCAGGTTGTCACGCACATGGCGGGCGGCAAACTGGGCGGCGCGGCCATTCAGATCTGTTCCGGCGGACGCGGCCGTGGCAGAGGCGTTGGGGATCTTGCTGGTGTCGCTGGCGGTGCAGAGCACGCGCTCATACGCAATGCCCAATTCGTCGGCCACGATCTGTGCCACCTTGGTGTTGAGGCCCTGGCCCATCTCGGTGCCGCCGTGGTTCACCTGCACGCTGCCATCGGTATACACATGCACCAGCGCACCGGCCTGGTTGAACAGGGTGGCGGTGAACGAGATGCCAAATTTCACCGGCGTGATGGCGATGCCGCGCTTGAGCACCGGACTGCTGGCGTTCCAGGTCGAAATGGCCTGTACCCGGCGTCGGTATTGCGCAGACAGCTCCAGTTTTGATAGCAAGGGCAGGAGGATGTTGTCCTCCACCTTCATCTGGTAATGGGTGGTGTCGCGCTTGTTTTGGCTGCCGGGAATGGCCTCGTCGCTGTACAGATTGCGCAGGCGCACGTCCAGCGGGTCCAGCTTCAAACGGCGGGCAATGTCGCCCATGATGGTTTCGATCAAGATCACGCCCTGTGGTCCACCAAAACCGCGGAAAGCGGTGTGGCTTTGGGTGTTCAGTTTGCAGCGGTAGGAGGCAATCTCCACATCCTGCAGGTAGTAGGCGTTGTCGCTGTGGAAGATGGCGCGGTCGGCCACCGGGCCCGACAAGTCGGCGCTGAAGCCGCAATTGGCGGCCATCATCAGCTTCAAGGCGGTGAGGCGGCCGGTGTCGTCAAAGCCTGCGGTGTATTCATACGCAAAAGGGTGGCGCTTGCCCGTAATCATGAAGTCGTCGTCGCGGTCCAGGCGCAGCTTGATGGGGCATTTCAGCTTGTGGGCAGCCACGGCGGCCCATACGGCCAAGTGCCCGGCCTGCGTTTCTTTGCCGCCAAAACCACCGCCCATGCGCCGGCACTCCACGCGCACGGCATGGTTGTCCAGCCCCAGCGCGTGGGCGACCCAGTGCTGCACCTCGCCAGGATGCTGGGTGCTGCTATGCACCAGCCGCTGGTTTTGCTCTTGCGGCAGCACATAGGTCACCTGGCCTTCGAGATAGAAATGCTCTTGCCCTCCTACCTCCAGCGTGCCGCCCAGAGTGTGGGTGGATGTAGCCAGTGCGGCGTCGGCATCGCCCCGGCGCACAAACACGGGTGGCAGAACATAGCTCTTTTCTTCCAGCGCCTTGTGCACGCTCAGGATGGCGGGCAGGGCTTCGATGGTGAGTTGCACTTTGCGGGCGGCGCGGCGCGCCTGCATCACCGAGGTGGCGAGCACCAGCCCGATGACCTGGCCGATGTGCTGCACGGTGTCCGTGGCAAACACCGGCTCGTCGCCCGCAAAGGCGGCCAGCATCGGGTCGCCGGGAATGTCTTGGGACAGCACCACGTCCACCACGCCGGGCATGGCCAGCGCGGCGCTCGCGTCCACGCCCCGCAGACGCCCATGCGCCACAGTGGAGAGGATGGGCGCCGCATGCAGCGTGCCCCGCACTTCGGGCATGTCGTCAACATAGGTGGCGGCGCCAGCGACCTGCGCACGCGCGCTCTCGTGGGGGCGTGATACGCCGGCGGCGGGTGAATACTTGCTCATGCTGCTACCTCTTGCGCCGTGGTGTCCAGGTCCAGAGTGTGCAGGTCTGTCTGCACCGCGCCCTGGCTCTCCAGCCAATAGCGCTGCAGCAGGTTGCCCAGCACCGCGCTGCGGTAGGCGGCGGTGGCGCGCATGTCGGACAGCGGCGTGAACTCGGCGCGCAGCACCTGTGTGGCGTGGTGCACGGTGGCCTGGGTCCAGGGCTGCCCTATGAGCGCGGCTTCGGTTTGGTGCGCGCGCATCGGCGTGGCGGCGACACCCCCGGCGCCTATGGATGCGCGCATCACCACGCCCTGTTCGATATGCAAATTCAGGCCCAGGCAGACGGCAGAAATATCGTCCTCAAAGCGTTTGGAGACTTTGTAGACCCGTGATCGCTCAGATGCGGTGGCCTTGGGCACCTTGATCCAGGCCAGTACTTCGTCGGGTGCCATCACATTCTTGCGATAGCCGGTGTAGATGTCTTCGAGCGGTAACTCGCGGTGCGCCATTTTTTTACCGCTGTGGCGCATCAGCACCACGCTGACCCCCAGCGCGATCAGCAAGGGCATGGAGTCGCCAATCGGCGAGCCGTTGGCCACGTTGCCGCCCAGCGTGCCGCTGTTGCGCACGGTCAGGCCGGCAAAGCGGCGGGCAAATTCGCCCAGTTGTGGGCGGTCGGCCACCAGTGCGGCAAAGGCGTCGCTCAGTGTGACGGCCGCGCCAATGGCGAGGTGGTGCGGATACTGCTCGATGCGGCGCAACTCGGCCACCTGTGTGAGGTCGATCACACGCTCAAACTGGCGGTGCTGCTTGGTGACCCACAGGCCCACATCGGTACAACCGGCCACCAGTTGGGCGCTGGGGTGGCGGGCGCGGGCCTTGAGTAGCTCGGGCAGTGTGTGCGGAGAAATATAAGCCAAATCGGTCTCTAGCCCCCGTGGAATAAGCGCAAGCAGCTGCAAATTTGATAGCACTTCGGCCGCGTTTACCTGCACGGCGGGCAGCGCCTGCATGGCCTGCGCAGCGTCCAGAATGGGGCGGTAGCCGGTGCAGCGGCACAGGTTGCCCGCGAGCGCCGTTTGCGCCTGCTCGCGCGAAATGGCCTCGCCCTTGCAGGTTTTGTTCTGGTACAGGCCAAACAGGCTCATCACAAAGCCGGGGGTACAAAAACCGCATTGCGAGCCGTGGCAGTCCACCATGGCTTGCTGGGCCGGGTGCAGCGTGCCGTTGGCCGCGCTTAGGTCTTCCACGGTCCACAAGGCCATGCCATCCACCGAATGCGCCATGCGGATGCAGCTGTTGATGGCGCTGTATTTCAGGTGGTCGCCATCGGCCTCACCGATGACCACGGTGCAGGCACCACAGTCACCTTCGCCGCAGCCTTCTTTGGTGCCGGTGCAGTGCAGGTCTTCGCGCAGCACTTCAAGCAGCGTGCGGTTGGTGGCAACGGCGGGTAGGGTGACGACTTCACCGCGCCGGAAAAATCGCAGGGGTTGGGTGTTCATGGGCAGTTCCTTGTGCGGGAGGGTAAATCGGGAGGCCCCCCGTGTGCATACGCATTAGGATATGACACAAATCAACGCACCCGTATGAGAGACCACGCCCTTTTCGACAAGATAGACCTTCACTTGATCAGGGTCCTTCATACCGTGCTAACCGAACGCAGCGTCTCCAAAGCCGCCATCCGACTGGGCATGCACCAACCGGCGGTGAGTGCTTCGCTCAAACGCCTGCGCGAGTTTGCGGGAGACCCGCTTTTGGTGCGCTCAGGCTCCGGCATGGTGCCTACCGACGCAGCCCTGCGCATGCTGGAGCCCAGTGCCAGCATTTTGCGTGCGGCCGAGATGCTGTTTTCCGATGCCCGGGGGTTTGAGCCCGCCACGGCCCGCAACACCTTTCGCATTGCCGCCAGCGATTACCTGGACCCCCTGTTTTTGCCGCAGCTGGTGGCGCAGATCAAGTCGCAGGCGCCTTTGAGCCAGATTGAGATCCATTCACTGTCCAGTGCCTCGGATTACCGCATGCAGCTGGCGCAAGGTGATGTGGATGTGGTCATCGGCAACTGGCCTGAGCCGCCGCAAGAGCTGCACCTGGGCCGCCTGTTTGGAGACGAAGTGGTGTGCCTGGTGTCCAAAAAACATCCGGCGGTGCGACGCGGCTGGGACCAGTCGTCGTGGCTGGAGGCTGAGCACATTGCACCCGGAGCGACCCACCCCGGGGCCAAGGGTGTGATTGATGGCCATCTGGCCGCATTGGGCCTGCAACGGCATATTGCCGCACGCTGCCCCTATTTTGGGCAGATACCCGCCATGGTGGCATCAACCTTGCTGGTATTGACCACCGGACGGCAGTATTGCGCGCGGTTTGTGGATGCACTGCCGGTGGTGATTCTTTCCTGTCCCGTTGTGTTTCCCAGAATGATGTACTACCAGCTTTGGCATGAACGCACCCATACGTCGGCGCACGGCCGCTGGTTGCGTGAGCGTGTAAAGTCAGTTGCAGCAGCATTAAAAAAAGAATGAAAAGACCGAGGCACACACCCGCATGGCAACCCCCAGACTTCAATTGACCGGTATCACCAAGGCCTACCCCGGCGTGGTGGCCAATAGCGATGTGTCGCTCACCGTCATGCCCGGCGAAACCCACGCCGTGCTGGGTGAAAACGGTGCTGGCAAGTCCACCCTGATGAAAATCATCTACGGCTCCATCAAGCCCGATGCGGGGCAGATGATGCTCAACGGGCAGGTCATGCACATTCGCAATCCCAAAGAGGCGCGCGCCAACGGCATCAGCATGGTGTTTCAGCACTTCAACCTGTTCGACACTATGACGGTGGCTGAAAACGTATGGCTGGGCCTGGCGCGGGAGTCGCTGGAGCAGGTAACGGCCAGCATAGTGGCCAAGGCCACCGAATACGGGCTGGATATTGACCCGGCGCGCCCAGTGCACACCTTGAGCGTGGGCGAGATGCAGCGGGTGGAAATCATTCGCGCCTTGCTCACCCGCCCGGAGTTGCTGATTCTGGACGAGCCGACCTCGGTGTTGACCCCGCAGGCGGTCGAAAAACTGTTTGTGGTGCTCAAGAAGCTGGCGTCGGAGGGCTGCAGCATTTTGTATATCTCGCACAAGCTCCACGAGATTCGTGAGCTGTGCAACGCCTGCACCGTGCTGCGCGGTGGCAAGGTGACTGGGGTGTGCAATCCCAAAGAAGAATCCAATGCCTCGCTGTCGCGCATGATGATTGGTGCCGAGCCGCCCCTGCTGGAGCGGCGCCCCAAGCGCGCGGGGGCTGCGCTGATGACGGTCAAGGGCTTAAGCCTGCCGCGCGAAGACCAGTTTGGTGTCGATCTGGATGGCATCCACCTGCATGTGCGCGCAGGTGAGGTGGTGGGTATTGCCGGAGTTTCTGGCAACGGCCAGAAAGAGTTGTTGTATGCGCTGTCGGGGGAAGACACCCGTTCGCCTAAAGGCAGCGTTCACATGGGGGAGCGCGATGTAGGCGCCTTGCACCCCGGTGCGCGGCGCAAGCTCGGCCTGCATTTTGTGCCCGAAGAGCGCTTGGGCCGGGGCGCCGTGCCCACGCTGAGCCTGGCGCACAACCTGCTGCTTACCCGTACCGAATCCATTTCCATGCCGCGCTTTGCGGGGGGCTGGATTAGGGTGCGCCAGCTGGAGGCACATGCCGCGCGACTGATCAAGCAGTTCAAGGTCAAGGCCGGTGGGCCGCAGGCGGTGGCGCGCTCGTTGTCGGGTGGCAATCTGCAAAAGTTCATCGTGGGCCGCGAGATTGATGCCAAGCCCAAACTGCTGATCGTGTCGCAACCAACCTGGGGTGTGGACGTGGGCGCAGCGGCGCAAATACGGGGCGAAATTCTGGCGCTGCGCGACGCGGGTTGTGCTGTGTTGGTGGTAAGTGAAGAGCTCGACGAACTGTTTGAAGTGTGCGACCGCCTGCATGTGATTGCCCGTGGCAGGCTGTCGCCTTCGGTACCCATAGCGGAGGCCACGGTGGAAAAGATCGGTGAATGGATGAGCGGCTTGTGGGACGAGACGAGCCCCGCAGATCAGGGCGAGGTGCAGCATGCCTAGACTCAAGCTCGAAGCCCGCCCGCAGCCGTCGCAGCTCTGGAGCTACGGCTCGCCCCTGCTGGCGCTGGTGTGCACCGTCATCATTGGTGTGATTCTGTTTGCGCTGCTTGGCAAAGACCCGTTGCGCGGTTTGCAGGTCTTCTTTTGGGAGCCTATCAAGAGCGGCTATGCGCTGGGCGAATTGGTAGTCAAAGCCACGCCGCTGCTGCTGATTGCGCTGGGGCTGGCGGTGTGCTTTCGCTCCAACGTGTGGAACATTGGTGCCGAGGGGCAATACATTCTGGGGGCCATTGCCGCCAGCGGTATTGCGCTCTTGGCCGACAAAACGACCGGCGGCTGGATTGTGGTGCCCGTGCTGCTGGCCGGTGTGCTGGGCGGTATGGCGTGGGCCGGCATCACGGCGCTGCTGCGGGACCGCTTCAATGCCAACGAAATTCTGGTGAGCCTGATGCTGGTGTACGTGGCCGTGCAGGTGCTCGGCTATCTGGTGTTCGGTCCCTGGAAAGACCCCCATGGCTACAACTTTCCGCAAACCCAGAGTTTTGAGGCGGCGACCCGCATCCCCCGCCTGTTCACCGGCTCACGCGTGAGCATCGGGCTGATCTTTGCGCTGGTGGGAGTAGCTGGCACTTGGGTATTCTTGTTTCGCACGCGTGCGGGCTTTGCCCAGCAGGTGGGTGGCCTGGCACCCGCGGCTGCCCGCTACGCCGGGTTTTCATCCCGCCGCGCCTTGTGGACGGCCTTGCTGATATCGGGTGGCATGGCGGGCCTGGCGGGCGCGCTGGAAGTGGCTGGGCCTATCGGCCAGCTCACACCCTATGTGCCAGCGGGCTATGGCTTTGCCGCCATCATCGTGGCCTATGTCGGGCGGCTGCACCCGGTGGGCATGGTGTTCTCGGCCATTCTGATGAGCATGTTCTACATTGGTGGTGAACTGGCGCAATCGCGCATGGGCCTGCCCAAATCGCTGACCGGGGTGTTTCAGGGCTTGCTGCTGTTCACGCTGCTGGCTTGCGACACGCTGGTGAATTACCGGTTGCGCTGGATAGCCACCCAAGGAGGAAGTAAATAATGGACTCCTACGCACTGCTGATAGCCGCCACGCTCAATGCTGGCACCGTGCTGGCGATCGCCTCACTGGGGCTGTTGATCAACGAAAAATCCGGCATCGTCAATCTGGGTGCCGAAGGCATGATGCTGTGCGCTGCCATTGCCGGTTTTGCCACCGTGGTGCATACCGGCAGCGACACCCTGGGTTTCGCGGCCGGGCTGGCGGCGGGTGCACTGATGGCGGCCATTTTTGGTGGACTGGTCATCTGGCTCAATACCAATCAGTACGCCACAGGTTTGGCGCTCAGTCTGTTTGGCGCAGGCTTCTCGGCCTTTGCCGGAATTGGCTACGTGCAGGAAAAAATCCCCGAGCGGCCCAATTTTGCAGTGCCCTATTTGTCGGATATTCCGTTGGTAGGGCCGGCCCTGTTTCGCCAGCACCCGCTGGTGTATTTGACTGTGGCGTTTGTATTTGCATTGATCTGGTTTTTGTACCGCACCCGTGCCGGGCTGATTTTGCGCAGTGTCGGCGAGAGTCCCGAGTCCGCCCACGCCCTGGGTTACCCGGTGCGCTGGATTCGCCTGGGCGCTGTGGTGGTGGGTGGGGCGCTGTGCGGCCTGGCTGGTGCCTACATCTCCATCATTTACACCCCGCTTTGGGTGGAAGGCATGGTGTCGGGCAAGGGCTGGATTGCGCTGGCACTCACCACCTTCGCCACCTGGCGGCCCGCACGTGTTTTGCTGGGCGCCTATCTGTTTGGCGGCGTCACCATGCTGCAGTTCCATTTGCAGGGTGTGGGCGTTGAAGTGCCCAGCCAGTTTTTGAGCATGCTGCCCTACGTGGCCACCATCGTGGTGCTGGCGCTGATCTCGCGCAACCCCCGCTGGATTCGTATTAATATGCCCGCTGCCATTGGCAAGCCGTTTTACCCCGGCTCCTAGATTTTTGATCCCTGTTTTATTGACTGCAACCCAAACTTAACAAGAAGGAACTGAAATGACAGATTTGCAAAAGCGTTCATTGCTGAAAATGGCAGCACTCACAGCCGTGGCAAGCGCCGCGCTGGTGGGCTGCGGCAAGAAGGAAGAGCCGGCACCTGCGCCGGCTCCCGCCCCAGTGGCGTCGGCACCTGCGCCTGCACCCAAGCCCGAACCGCTGAAAGTGGCGTTTGCCTACATCGGCCCTGTGGGCGATGGCGGCTGGACCTTTGCGCACGACAACGGCCGCAAAGCCCTGGAAAAAGAATTCGGCGACAAGATTGTCACCTCGTTTGTTGAAAATGTGCCCGAGTCGGCGGATGCCGAGCGCGTGCTCCGCGACATGGCAGGTCAGGGCAACAAGCTGATTTTCGGCACCACCTTTGGCTACATGGAGCCCATGCTCAAAGTTGCCGCCGACACCAAAGATGTGCATTTTGAACATGCCACCGGCTACAAGACGGCCGAAAACATGGCCACCTACGACAGCCGCACCTACGAAGGCGCGTATATGGCGGGCGTGATTGCCGGCAAGATGACCAAGACCGGCACGCTGGGTGTGGTGGCTTCGGTGCCAATTCCTGAAGTGATCCGCAACATCAACAGCTTTACCCTGGGCGCCCAAAGCAGCAACCCCAAGGTCAAGACCAAAGTGGTGTGGGTGAATGAGTGGTTCAACCCACCGAAAGAAACCGAAGCGGCGACCAGCCTGATCAACGGCGGTGCAGACGTGCTGTTCCAGAACACCGACTCGCCCGCCGTGCTCAAGACCGCACAGGACAAGGGCAAGCGCGCCTTCGGCTGGGATTCCGACATGACTGCCTATGGCCCCAAAGCCCACCTGGCATCGGCGGTTATCAACTGGGGTCCGTACTACATTAAGGCCACCAAAGATGCACTGGATGGCAAGTGGACGGCTGGTCAAAGCTGGTGGGGTGTGAAGGAGGGCGCGATTGACATCGTATCCATCGCCGAAGACGTGCCCGCTGAAACAAAAGCCAAAGTGGAAGAGGTCAAAGCTGGTCTGAAAGATGGCAGCTTCGTCATCTGGAAAGGCCCGATCATGGACAACACCGGCAAGGTGCAAATTGCCAAGGATGCCGTGGCCGACGACAAGTTTTTGGGTGGTCTGAATTTCTACGTCAAGGGCGTGGAAGGCAAGATTCCTGGCGGCAAGTAATTAGCGGGAAATTTTTTCGCACATGAAGAAAGGCCGCTCTTGAGCGGCCTTTTTATTTATTCTCGCGCCCGATGCTCGGCGATCTCCAATTCAAGGTCCAGAAGGCGATCCTTGCCGAAGTACATCTCGTCACCCACAAAGAACGTCGGCGATCCAAATGCACCGCGCTCGAAAGCATTCTGCGTGTTGGCCATCAGTTTCGCCTTGATGCCAGGGTCTTGGGACCGTTGCAGCAGGGCCTTTGCGTCCAGACCTGCGTTCTGTAGAACGGCCTGTATCTCGGCTCCTTCATTGAGGTTGCGCCCCTGCTCCCACATGGCCGCATACATGGCATTTACATAGGGTGCGAAGCAACCCAGCGATTCCGCTGCTACCGCGCCGCGCATGATGGACAGCGTGTTGACGGGGAAGAAGGGGTTGAACCTGAACGCGGTGATTCCATGTTTGGTCATGAATCGTTTCATCTCCAGCATGTCGTAGGCGCGCTTGTTGGGAATGTCCGCGGTCGTCTCCGCCGGAGACCGGTTGTTGCTCAGCTTGAACAAACCACCCAGGAGGACCGGAACGTATTGAACCGCCACGCCCGTGCGCTGCTCCAATGCGGGCAGCACTTTGTGACACAGGTAGGCATTGGGACTGCCGAAATCGAATAGAAATTGAACCGATGCATTCATGGGTGTCTCCATGGGGGGTGAAACAAGGGCGTTGAGTGCAGTGAATGCTTACCAGGGCTCATTCCAGGGGCGCAATTCCGTTTCATGCGTCCAGGCGTCACGCGGTTGCTGGTGAATCTGCCAATAGGCCTCGGCAATGTGATCTGGATTCAGGATACCTTCATTTTCTTTTTGCGCGTATTTCTCCGGGAAATTGCTGCGGATGAACTCCGTGTCAATGGATCCGTCTATGACCGGGTGCGCCACATGAATGCCCTTTGGCCACAACTCGCGCGCCATGCTCTGTGCCAATGCGCGCAATGCGTGCTTGGCACCGGCAAAGGCCGCAAAGCCCTCGCGTCCACGCAAGCTTGCGGTAGCGCCGGTAAAGATGATGGTGCCGCGGCCACGGGGCAGCATGACCTTGGCGGTTTCACGCCCCATCAGAAATCCGCCAAAGCACGCCATCTCCCACACTTTCTGGTACACCCGCGCGGTGGTCTCCGTAATGCCAAAGCGCACGTTGGCGCCGATGTTGAAGACTGCCACTTCGATGGGGGCGATGTCGCGCTCAATTTGTTCGATCAGCGACACCATGTCGTCCTCCTTGCGGGCATCACTCCCAAAGGCAACCGCCACGCCGCCCTCGCCGCGGATTTGCGCCACCAGGGGCTCCAGCTTGTCGGCGGTGCGCCGCGTCACGCACGCGATGTAGCCTTCGCGGGCAAAGCGTCGGGCAATGGCGCCGCCGGTTGCGTCCCCTGCACCGATGACCAGGATGGCCTTTTTGGATTCCATGAAATTGGCTCCTCGTTTGAAGTGGGGTTTCTACGACCGATGTCCAGGCGGGACACCGGATTGATCAGGCAGCAGTCGCTCCGCGGAGTGGCGCAGGGCTGCCAGCAGTTCGCGCTGCAACTTTTCATCGGACAGCGCGCGCGCGATCATGACCGCGCCCACGTTTTGGGCGATCAGGGTCCAGGCACCATCCGACGATCCGGTCAGTCTTTCGAGGCTCGCGTGAACTTCCTGCATGCCTTGTTGAAACACGTCGCGCACGGACGGGTCGGCCCGGGCAACCTCTGGCGTCAAAGACGGCAACAGGCAACCCTGTTCCGGATGTTTGACGTGCTGGAGGCTTAGGTAAGCGTTCATCGACTTGACGGCACCAGCGCGGTCCGTCGGGTCGATAGCGTCGTACCTCTGCGCTGTGCGTTTGAGCTCGGCTGAAATCAGTGAAGCAAACAGATCGGCCTTGCCGCCGAAGTGCTTGTAAAGCGAGCCGGTCGTGACGCCGGCTGCAGCAGCCAACTCCGACATTCCGCTGTCACCAAACCCGTGTTGCTTGGCATGGCTGCCGCCAGCGGCAACGAGGCGTAGTCGGGCTGATTCTTTGTATTCCTGGGGGTAACGCATCACTGAACTCGAAAAATTGACTTGATGGCAAGAGGATCTGTTAATAGGATAACACTCGTTATCCCATATTGCAATCCATCAGGATCAATTCTTCACGGTGATTTCAATGAATCAATTCCGGCTCATTGCCAGTGCGATGGCCATCAACAGCCCGTTGATATTGGCAGCCGCTATGGTTGCTTTGATGGCGGGAGCCAGTTGCGCCGGCGAGGCAGCGTGTTGCAACAAAGTTCGGCTTGCCATGAATGACAGAGCGGCAGGCAGCAAGCCCAGGGCGCACAGCGGCGGCAGTGCGCCCGTCGTAACGGCCAATGCCAGCCAGAGATAGGCGGTAGCGGTCAGTACCAAATATCCCCAGCGAGCTTTCTGCGTACCCAATCGAACGACCAGGGTGCGTTTCCCAGCCGCTGCGTCAGCCTGGATGTCGGGAAACTGGTTGAGGAAAAGAATGGCGGCCACAAGAAGCGCAAAGGGCAGGCCTGCTACCAGTGGCAGTGCAGCAAACGCTCCACGCTGAACGAAATCGGTGCCCAGTACCACCAGCATCCAGCCGCACACGATAGCCACTTCACCCACTCCGCGCGCCATCAGTTGCAGGGGCGGTGCGGAATATGCCCATGCGACCAGTAGTCCGGCCAGTCCTATCAGGATCAGTCCAGGGGCGGAATGGGCCGTCAACCACAGCCCGGCCGGAATGACCGCTGCCAGCAGGGCGTAGCCGAAAAGCCGCGTTTCGCGCAGGCTCAAAACGCCATTCTGGATGAATCGGCTGCCGCCAGTGAATGGAAAAAGCCGCGCTTGATTGTTGAAATCGGTACCGCTCAGTGCATCGTAGTAATCGTTAACCACGTTGGCGCCGCCATGTGCCACCAGTGCGAAAAGGACGGTCAAGACTGCTTTCGCCATGTCTATCGTTAGCCCGTCAGCGCTGGATGTGCCCAAGCCAATCACGACGCCAGCGAACGTGACGCTGAGAAATGCCGGTCGTGTTGCGGCGAAGTAGATCGCCAATGGATTGGTGAAACGCTGCAGGCTGGGTTCCAGTGGGTTCATGGTGCCACTAGTTTGCCCGATCTTTTTTTGCAGATGCGGGCAAGCGCCTAGTTCAGGAAAATCTGGAAGATGATGCCGGTACCAATGGCAACCAGAACATAGTCGCCGCCGGTTTGAACCCAGTGGTAACCGCGCGGTGGTGCGCTCAGACGATGGCCACGCCAGTCTTCCACTACATACTGGTAGCTGCGGTAAGCGTAGGGCAGTCGATTGCCCCTGCGCAGGTCGTGATCCGGTCCCGCGCCGCGCGCTTCATATGCATGCCGGTTGTCCGCCCGATCCTGGTGTTTGTCTCGTCCATGTCCCCGGTCGTGCTTGTTGTGTTTGTCCTCTTTCCAATGGTTATCGCGGCCATTGCCCTCCGCAAACGCGGAGGCACCTGCCAACAGGCACATGGCAGCTGCCATGGACATCGCGGTTTTTATCTTCATTTGTATATCCTTGGTTTCAAACAGCAGCACGCTTTAGGTGCCTTGTGGATGACTATGACTGAGCGGTCGATGGATGTCTGTGCGTTGAGGTACATAGCGTTATGGTGCCTGATCCCAAATGGGTGATTTGGGGTAAACCCCAACGTAGTAATTCATATGCAGGGGCAGTTCCGTTGTCTAATCCGTTAAGACATTCAGGAGTTACAACGCAGTGGATTGCATTCTGGAAACCAGGCAGCTGACCAAAGAATTCAAGGGCTTCGTGGCCGTCGATAAAGTCGATTTGCGGGTTGAGCGTGGAAGCATTCATGCATTGATCGGCCCGAACGGCGCTGGCAAGACAACCTGCTTCAATCTGCTCACCAAATTTCTGAAGCCAACGTCGGGACAAATTCTGTTCGATGGTGCGGATATTACCGGTGACTCCTCCGCGCACATTGCGCGACGCGGGGTGGTGCGATCGTTCCAGATTTCTGCCGTCTTTCCCCATTTGAGCGTGCTTGAAAACGTTCGGGTGGCTTTGCAGCGCAACCTTGGCACTTCGTTTCATTTTTGGGAAACGGAGCGTTCATTGCACCATCTGGACGACCAGGCCCGCGAGTTATTGCGGGCTGTGGATTTGGAGCAATTCGCTGCGCTGACCGCAGTGGAGCTGAGCTACGGCCGCAAGCGAGCCCTGGAGATTGCCACCACCCTTGCGATGGATCCCAAGCTGATGCTGCTCGACGAGCCAACGCAAGGGATGGGTCTGGAAGATGTAGACCGGATTCGCCAGTTGATCAAGCGCGTTGCGGCCAACCGCACCGTGCTGATGGTCGAACACAACATGAGTGTGGTTTCGAGCATTGCGGACACTATCACGGTTCTTCAGCGCGGAGCCACTTTGGCGGAAGGCTCGTATGCCGAGGTATCGAAAAACCCAGCTGTAGTGGAGGCCTACATGGGTAGCGCGACGAATGAATTGAAGGGCGCGCACTGACTATGGCCACTCCTTTTCTGGAAGTGCGTGATCTGCACGCCTGGTATGGTGAATCGCATGTACTGCATGGTGTCAATTTCCATGTAAACGAAGGCGAAGTGGTGACCTTGCTGGGGCGCAATGGCGCTGGCCGCACCAGTACGATGCGCGCGGTGATGGGTATGACGGGTAGTCGCAAGGGCTCCATCAAGGTGCATGGCACCGAGACTATCGCCATGGCGCAACACCGAATAGCGCGTCTGGGTATTGGCTATTGTCCGGAGGAGCGCGGAATCTTCTCCAGTCTGTCGACAGAAGAAAACTTGTTGTTGCCGCCCACATTGGCGCCCGGCGGCATGAGTGTGGAACAGATTTACGGCATGTTTCCGAACCTGCGGGAGCGAGCCAATAGCCAAGGCACCCGCTTGTCGGGCGGCGAGCAGCAGATGCTGGCGGTCGCGCGCATTCTCCGCACCGGCGCCAAGTTGCTGCTACTGGACGAGATATCGGAAGGGCTGGCACCGGTCATCGTGCAAAAGCTGGCCGAAACGGTTTTGCAGCTGCGAAAACAGGGCTACACCATTGTGATGGTGGAGCAAAACTTTCGCTTTGCAGCGCCCTTGGCCGATCGCTTTCTCGTCATGGAGCATGGCCAGATCCTGCAGGAATTCACGCAGGCGCAGCTCCCTGGGCAGCTCGACAGACTGCGCGAATATCTGGGCGTTTGAATTCATTTACTTTTTTCCGTCACCCATAACCTCAAAGGACAAAGCATGAAATTGAAGAACATTGCCGCCGCCTGCGGCCTTACCTGCGCCATGGCGTTGGGCACAAGCGCCCACGCTCAAATTTCCGGTGACGTGATTCGCATCGGCATCATTACCGACATGTCCGGCCTGTATTCCGATATCGATGGACAGGCCGGCGTAGAAGCGATCAAGATGGCCGTTGCGGATATGGGCGGTGCCATCAACGGCAAAAAAATCGAAGTGGTGTTTGCGGACCACCAGAACAAGGCGGATGTGGCTGCTGGCAAGGCCCGTGAGTGGTTCGACACCCAGGGCGTAGACATGCTGATCGGTGGTACCAATTCGGGTACCAACCTGGCTATGGCCAAGGTTGCAGCTGAAAAGAAGAAGCTGTTTATTGCGGTCGGTGCGGCGTCGTCTGCCTTGACCAACGAGCAGTGCAATCCCTACACTGTGCATTGGGCCTATGACACGGTTGCGCTGGCCAAGGGAACAGGCAACGCCGTGGTGAAAGCGGGTGGCAAGAGCTGGTATTTCCTGACTGCTGATTACGCCTTTGGAGCGCAGCTCCAGAATGACGCCTCGACGGTCGTCAAGGCGGCCGGCGGAACGGTGGTGGGCTCTGTGAAACACCCCTTGTCAGCCAGCGATTTTTCTTCCTTCATGCTGCAGGCACAAAGCAGCAAGGCACAAATTCTGGGCCTTGCCAATGCAGGTGGCGACACCATCAATGCGATCAAGGCGGCCAATGAATTTGGCATCACCAAGACCATGAAGCTTGCCGGTTTGCTGATGTTCATCAACGACGTGCACTCGCTTGGTCTCAAGGCGACACAGGGCATGTATCTGACCGATAGCTGGTATTGGAACCGTGATGCCGAGACGCGCGCCTGGAGCCGCAAGTTTTTTGACAAGATGAAGCGCATGCCTTCGAGTATTCAGGCGGGTGATTACTCCGCCACACTGCAATACCTGAACGCTGTGAAGGCAACGGGTTCGGATGATGCAGACAAGATTTTGGTGCAAATGAAGAAAACCAAAATCAACGACGTCTTTGCCAAAGATGGATTCATTCGTGGTGACGGCCGCATGGTTCATGACATGTATCTGATGCAGGTGAAATCTCCAGACAAATCGACCGAGCCATGGGACTACTACAACGTGGTGGAAACCTTCAAAGGTGAGGCGGCCTGGACCACCAAAGCCGAGTCCAAGTGCGCGCTTTGGAAATAGAGCGCCAAACCGTTCCACTACCCCACTGATCCACCTTCTATCGCTCTGACCGCTGTTCATGGAAATCTTCGGCATACCCATTCAGGCCTTTCTGGGGCAACTGTTGTTAGGGCTGGTAAACGGTTCCTTCTATGCCATGCTGAGTCTGGGGCTGGCTGTCATTTTTGGTCTGCTGGGAATCGTCAACTTTGCACACGGGGCGCTGTACATGATGGGTGCCTACGTGGCGTGGTTGTTGCTGGAGAAGTTTGGTCTCAACTACTGGTTTGCACTGGTCATTGCGCCCGTGACGGTGGGTGCTCTGGGTGTCGTGGTGGAGCGCTTGCTGCTCAAACGGCTGTATGCGCTCGACCCTCTGTATGGCTTGCTATTGACTTTCGGGCTTGCCCTCATCGCAGAGGGTATTTTTCGGGACCAGTTCGGTGTGTCTGGCCAGCAATACCCGGTACCTGAGTTGCTGCAGGGTGCGACGGATCTCGGCTTCATGGTGTTGCCCAATTACCGGGCCTGGGTGGTCGTTGCATCGCTGGCGATTTGCCTGTCAACCTGGTTCCTGATTGAACGTACACGGCTGGGTTCTTACCTGCGGGCGGGTACGGAGAATCCGGCGCTGGTGCAAGCCTTTGGCATCAACGTGCCGCTGATGGTCATGCTGACTTACGCGGCGGGTGCCGGGCTTGCGGCGTTGGCGGGTGTGCTGGCGGCGCCCATTATCCAGATCACTCCGTTGATGGGCAGCAATCTGATCATTGTGGTGTTTGCGGTTGTGGTGATTGGGGGCATGGGTTCCATTCTGGGCTCCATCATCACCGGCTTGTCTTTGGGCGTGATTGAAGGCCTGACCAAGGTGTTCTACCCGGAGGCGTCGAGCATCGTTGTGTTCGTGATCATGGCCATCGTACTCATGATTCGGCCCGCCGGGCTTTTCGGCAAGGAGAAATGATTCCATGAGTACGACGCTCAAAGCCGACCAAACGGCGCGGCTGGCACGGATCACGTGGGGCGTGATGCTGGCAGTACTGGTGGCTGCGCCTTTTATCGGGCTCTACCCCGTCTTTTTAATGAAGGCGTTGTGCTACGCGATCTTCGCCTGTGCCTTCAATTTGTTGTTGGGATATACCGGGCTCCTTTCGTTCGGTCATGCAGCCTACCTTGGCAGCGCAGCGTATGTCACCGGCTGGCTGGTGCGCTCGGCAGGCCTGTCACCCGAGTTGGGTGTGCTGGCGGGCATGGTGGTGGCCGGGCTTCTTGGGCTCATAGTCGGTCTCATCGCCATTCGCCGTCAGGGAATCTACTTTGCGATGATCACATTGGCGATGGCCCAGATGATTTATTTCGTTTGTCTGCAGGTGCCATTTACTGGTGGCGAAGATGGCCTGCAGGGGGTCCCGCGGGGCAAGCTGTTTGGTGTCATCAACCTGGCCGACGATCTCGCCATGTACTTTGTGGTCCTGGCCGTGTTTGTAGCCGTATTCCTCTTCGTGATCCGGGTCGTGCACTCGCCATATGGGCAAGTGCTCAAGGCCATTCGTGAAAACGAGCCCCGCGCGGTTTCATTGGGCTATGACGTGGACCGTTACAAGTTGCTCGCGTTTGTTTTGTCCACCGCGCTTGCCGGTTTAGCCGGATCGCTCAAAACGCTGGTGTTGGGATTCGCGACGCTGTCCGATGCGCACTGGTCTCTGTCGGGTGAAGTGGTGTTGATGACCCTGTTGGGCGGCATGGGTACATTTGCCGGTCCGGTGCTGGGGGCCTTCACCATCATTGGTTTGCAGGACTATCTGGCCGACCGGGTTGGCTCCTGGGTAACTGTGATCATTGGCGTGATCTTTGTAGTCTGCGTCGTGGCGTTTCGGCGCGGCTTTGTCGGCGAACTGCTGGCCTGGCAGCAACGGCGTCAAAAAGGCTGACGTAGCGTGCATTTGGGGTCTGGTAAGGTTGGCGCCAAAACCTTCTAGCTGGAGCTGCCTGTGAATCACCCCCCCCAAACAACGCAAAAACCCCAAAGGACTGTATCCCCGGACCGTTTGCCCGAGCTATTGCGCCGCATGCCCAAGGCCGAGCTGCACATGCACATAGAAGGCTCGCTGGAGCCTGAACTCATTTTTGCGATGGGCCAGCGCAACGGCGTGCCACTGGCCTACCCCAGCGTGGATGCCCTGCGCGAGGCCTATGTTTTTGACAACCTGCAGGGCTTCCTGGATATTTATCACGCGGGCACCACCGTGCTCAAGAGCGAGCAGGATTTTTTCGATATGGCCTGCGCCTATATGGGGCGTGCGCAGGCAGACAACGTGCTGCACACGGAAATCTTCTTCGACACCCAGACCCACACCGGCCACGGGTTGAGTGTCGAGGCCGTGGTCAATGGTCTGTACCGAGCCTGCGAAGAGGCGCCCGTGCGCTATGGCATGACGGCCTCGCTCATCTTGTGCTTTCTGCGGCATCTGAGTGAAGCACAGGCGTTTGAATGCCTGGAACAAGTCATGCCGTTGCGGGAAAAAATTCTGGGGATTGGTCTGGCATCCAGCGAAGTCGGGCACCCGCCGGAGAAGTTTGCGCGCGTATTTGCGCGTGCACGCGAGTTAGGCTTCCGATTGGTGGCGCATGCCGGTGAAGAAGCTCCTCCTGCCTACATCTGGAGTGCACTGGACGTGCTGAAAGTAGAGCGCATTGACCACGGCGTGCAGGCCATCCATGACGCTGCGCTGATGCAGCGTCTGGCCCACGACCGCATACCCCTCACCGTGTGCCCGCTGTCCAACCTCAAGCTGCGCGTGTTTCCTTCACTGGCCCAGCACACCCTCAAGCGCATGCTGGATGCGGGCATTGTGGCCACGGTCAATTCCGACGACCCCGCCTACTTCGGTGGTTACATCAACGAGAACTTCACCCAGACCTTTGCAGCATTGGACATGACCTCGCATCATGCCTACCAGCTGGCCCGAAACAGCTTTGATGCCAGCTTTATCGAGGCGACTTTGCGTAGCCGGTACGTGCAGCGGCTGGATGAGGTGTTTGAAACCTTTGCTTGAGCCACTGCTGCTCTTGGGGGAAAGTGCAGCCCCCAGCCATGATGATGCCGAAGTCAACGCGCTGAAGCGTCCGTAGGCATATCCGCTAAAATTAGGACAAGGCCCGCTGCTCCGGCGGGCCTTGCCTTTTGTGTTTCGGAGCCATGTAGAGGACTACCATGTACAAAAACCTCGCAGCCACGTTAGTGGCGGCTTGTGCTTTCTCGCTTGCGCCCACCGGGGCATTTTCCCAATCGAATGACGCTTCCAGAACGGAACCCCTCAAGGTGGGGTTTCTGTATGTTGCGCCCCTGACGGACGCCGGCTGGGTGCGCCAGCATGAGCAGGGTCGCCTGGCCGTAGAAGCTGCCTTAGGCAAGGCTGTGCAGACCACCTATGTGGAAAACGTGGCCGAGGGACCGGATGCCGAGCGTGTGATTCGCGACCTGGTGCGACAGGGCAACAAGCTCATCTTCACGCCCAGCTTTGGCTACATGGAACCCACGCTCAAGGTGGCGCAGGAGTTTCCGGACGTCAAGTTCGAGTCCATCACCGGTTACAAGACGGCTCCCAACGTGGCGGTCGCCAATGCGCGCTATTACGAGGGCCGCTATCTGGCCGGGATTGCTGCGGGGCGCATGACACAAACCAATGTGGCGGGATATGTCGCAGGCTTCCCCATACCGGAGGTACTGCAGGGCATCAACGCTTTCATGCTGGGCATGCGTTCGGTTAACCCGAAAGCCGAAGTCAAAGTCGTCTGGCTCAACGCCTGGTTCGACCCCGCCCGCGAGCGGGATGCCGCCATGACCCTGTTCAACCAGGATGTGGACGTCATCGCCTTTCACACCGGTTCCACTGCGGTGATGGCGGTTGCGCAGGAGCGCGGCAAGATGGCCGTGGCTTACCACTCCGACATGCGCAAAATCGCGCCAGACGCGCAAATCGTGGCGGTCACCCACCAGTGGGGTGCGTACTACACGGGCCGTGCGAAAGCCGTGCTGAACGGTACCTGGAAAAGCGGTTCTGTCTGGGGCGGAGTCAAAGAGGGAATGATCCGCGTCGGTGACTTTGGCAGCAAGGTGCCCACGGCGGTGCAAGCCGAAGTGCTGGCGCGTCAAAAAGACATTGCCAGTGGCAAGTTGCATCCCTTTCACGCAGCGCAGCCGATTCGCGACAACGAAGGCCATCGGGTCATCGAGAAGGGCCAGACGCTCAGCGATGCGCAAATTCTGGAGATGAACTGGCTGGTAGAAGGCGTGCAGGGCAAAATAAGCCGATGAAAGCCTACCGCGCCTCCGTTCTCTGGTTTGCCCCGCACAGCGAAGGGCCTGCCCGCGCCCTGTTTGAAGAGGATGGCCTGTTGGTGGTCGGCGCGGATGCGCGCGGCACGCAGGTGGTGCAAGCCGTTGGCGCCTATCGCCAGGTCATAGTTGATTACCCCCATGTGGCCGTGGAGCATCTTCCAGGCCGCATCATCGCGCCCGGTTTTGTGGATTTGCATATTCACTACCCCCAAACCAATGTGATCGGGTCGCCTGCCGACGGGCTACTGCCATGGCTGGAGAATTACACCTTTCCAGAGGAAAAACGCTTTGAAGCCCCCAAATACAGTGCGCAGGCAGCTACGTTTTTTGTAGCAGAGTTGCTGCGCAATGGCGTCACCACGGCGTTGACTTTTGCGACCTCGCATCCCGAATCCGTCAATGCCCTTTTCACCGAGGCACAGACTCAGCACATGCGGCTGATCACGGGCCTGGTCCTGATGGACCGCCACGCGCCACCGGACCTGCTGAACCGTGCTGCACCCGGTGGCGGGGCCGATGCGACCGAGCACAGCCTGGTGGAATCGGAGGCGCTCATCCAGCGCTGGCATGGCAAAGACCGGCTGGGCTATGCCATCACCCCGCGTTTTGCACCTACCAGCACCGACGCCCAGTTGCGCGGCGCGGGCCTTCTGGCGGCCCGCTATCCGGAGGTGTGGATTCAGTCGCATGTGGCCGAGAACAAGGACGAAATTGCCTGGGCGCGCGCGCTATTCCCCCGGTCACGCAGCTACCTCGCCACCTATGATGACTTTGGGCTGATGCGCGAGCGCGCCATTTACGCCCATTGCATCCACTTTGACGACGATGACCGTGCCCTGATGCGGAACACAGGCGCAGCGGCGGCCATCAGCCCGACCAGTAACCTCTTTCTGGGCAGCGGTTTTTTTGACTACGCGGGCGCCGACCGGGTGGGTTTTCAATATGGCCTGGCCAGCGATGTGGGCGGAGGCACCTCGTTCAGCCCGTTTCAGACGATGCTGGCGGCTTACTACGTGGGTCGGGAGGGGCAAACCAAGCAGGGTTTGTCGTTGAATCCGCAGCAACTGTGGTGGCAACACACCGCCGGAGCGGCGCGCGCCTTGGGGCTGGAGGGCGTAGTGGGCAACCTGCTGCCGGGCTGCGAGGCCGACTTTGTGGTGCTTAACCCGAACGCAACGCCTTTGCTGGCACGCAAGACCGCATTGGCCCATAGTCTTGATGAGCTCCTGTTTTCCCTGATTGTTATTGGCGATGACCGCTTGATTGAGCGAACCGTTATTTCCCAAGCCATTTAGGGCACTAGCCCCCGTATTCATTGCGCAGGTAGCTACTAAATTTGTAGCATAAGTCCTGGCAAATCAACACTTTTGGCGGCAGTGGGGTGGGTGTGGGGTTCGGCCGATTTCTGGGCCTTTGACAGTATGAGGCCGGAACCCATACCCGCTCCGCTGCCCACCAACGATGTCAAATGTGAAATGGCTCTCTCATGACGCCTGCTTACAATCACCCCCAACTTAGGAGTTGTATCCCCATGAGCATCAAAAGCGACAAGTGGATTCGCCACATGGCCGAAACGACCGGCATGATCGAACCCTTTGAGCCGGGCCAGATTCGCCAGAGCGAAGGCAAAAAAATCATCAGCTACGGCACCAGCAGCTACGGCTACGACATCCGCTGTGCCCCCGAGTTCAAGGTGTTCACCAACATCCACAGCACGGTGGTGGACCCCAAGAACTTCGACGAGAAAAGCTTTGTCGATTTCCATGACGACGTCTGCATCATTCCGCCCAACAGCTTTGCCCTGGCGCGCACACTGGAATACTTCCGCATTCCACGCAATGTGCTGACCATCTGCCTGGGCAAAAGTACCTATGCGCGCTGCGGCATCATCGTCAACGTGACACCGTTTGAGCCCGAGTGGGAGGGCTATGTGACGCTCGAGTTCAGCAACACCACGCCGTTGCCCGCCAAGATTTACGCGGGGGAGGGCTGCGCCCAGGTGCTGTTCTTTGAGAGCGACAAGGACGATGTCTGCGAAGTCAGCTACAAGGACCGTGGCGGCAAGTACCAGGGCCAGGTCGGCGTCACGCTGCCCAGGGCGTAACGCCTGCTGAACTCTAAACCAGGAGAGATCGCATGAAATGGGAAGGCAACCGGGAATCTGACAACGTCGAAGACCGCCGTGATGGCGGTGGCAGTGGAGGCGGCGGCGGGCTCCTTGGTGGCCTGCTGGGTGGCCGAGGCTTTGGCATTGGCACCATTGTGATTGCACTGCTGGGTGGATGGGTTCTGGGCGTGAATCCATTGACGATTCTGGGTTTGCTCAGCGGCAATGGGGCACCCACAGCACAGGTGCAGCAAGCGCCCGCGCATCGGCCTCCTGCAGACGACCACATGGCCAAATTTGTTTCCACCGTGCTGGCAGACACCGAAGACGTCTGGAAAGACGTGTTTGCCAAGGGTGGAGCCACTTACCAGGAACCCAAGCTGGTGCTGTTTCGCGGCACCACGCCGACCGCGTGCGGCCAAGGCCAGGCGGCGATGGGCCCGTTTTATTGCCCGGGTGACCAGAAGGTTTACATTGACCTGGGCTTTTACGAAACCCTCAAAACCCAACTCGGTGCGCCGGGCGATTTTGCCCAGGCGTATGTGATTGCCCATGAAGTGGGGCACCACGTGCAAAACCTGCTGGGTATCAGCGCCAAGATGGACCAGATGCGCAGCCGAGTCAGCGGCACTGAATACAACGCCCTGAGCGTGCGCCTGGAGCTGCAGGCGGACTGTTTTGCCGGGGTGTGGGCGAATCACGCCCAAAGTGCCCGGCAGTTGCTGGAGCAGGGCGATCTGGAGGAAGCCATCAACGCGGCCGCCAGGATTGGTGATGATGCTTTACAGCGCGGAAGTGGCCGCGCCGTGGTGCCCGAGAGCTTCACCCACGGCACCAGTGCGCAACGCCAGCGCTGGTTCGCCAATGGCATCAAAAATGGCAGCGTAAAGGCCTGCGACACGTTCTCTGCCCGTCAATTGTGAGACTAGGGGATAATACGGGGCTGCCCCCCAGCGTTGGGCGGCAATCCGCTATCGGATGGATAGCACCATTTTTCGCTATGCATGACCGACTTGAATACTGAACTCTCTCCCTCTGTTTCTCCGCAAGACTCCAATGAGTTGAACGCGCAAACCCCTCCTATGGCCTTTGCCCAGTTGCAGCTTGCTGACCCTCTGGCCCGCGCCGTTGCGGAGATGGGCTACGAGACCATGACCCCCATCCAGGCCCAGGCGATTCCCGTCGTTTTGCAGGGCAAGGACGTAATGGGTGCCGCCCAGACCGGTACCGGCAAGACCGCCGCTTTTGCACTGCCCCTGCTGCAGCGCATGATGAAACACGAAAACGCGTCCACCTCGCCAGCCCGCCACCCGGTGCGTGCGCTGGTGTTGTTGCCTACGCGTGAACTGGCCGATCAGGTGGCCCAGCAGATCAAGCTCTATGCCAAGTACACCAACCTGCGCAGCGCCGTGGTGTTTGGCGGTATGGACATGAAGCCCCAGACGATTGAGCTGAAAAAAGGCGTTGAAGTGCTGGTGGCGACACCAGGCCGCCTGCTGGACCATATTGAAGCCAAGAACGCCGTGCTCAACCAGGTCGAGTACGTGGTGCTGGACGAGGCCGACCGCATGCTGGACATCGGGTTCTTGCCCGACCTGCAGCGCATCCTTTCCTACCTGCCCAAGCAGCGCACGACCCTGCTGTTTTCGGCTACTTTCTCTTCTGAAATCAAGCGTCTGGCGAGCAGCTACCTGCAAAACCCGGTGACCATTGAAGTGGCGCGGTCCAACGCGACGGCCTCTACCGTTGAGCAGCATTTCTACAGCGTTCCAGAAGATGAAAAACGCCACGCACTGCACCAGATTCTGAAGACTCGTGGCATGAAGCAGGCGTTTGTGTTTGTCAACAGCAAGCTCGGCTGCGCCCGTCTGGCCCGTTCGCTGGAACACGAAGGTCTGAAAACGACCGCGCTGCACGGCGACAAGAGCCAGGACGAGCGCCTGAAGGCGCTGGAATCCTTCAAAAAAGGCGAAGTCGATTTGCTGGTGTGTACCGATGTGGCTGCCCGTGGCCTGGACATCAAGGATGTGCCTGCGGTGTTCAACTTCGATATCCCCTTCAATGCCGAAGACTATGTGCACCGTATTGGCCGCACGGGCCGTGCCGGGGCTTCCGGTTTGGCCGTCAGTTTTGTCAGTGGCAACAATGACGCGCGACTGGTCGGCGATATCGAGAAGCTCATCAAGACCAAGATCGAGCTCGAAGCCGTGGAATACGACGAAGACAGCCCGAATATCCGCAAACAAGGCCGCATCAATGATGGTCGGCGCATGTATGCCGAAGAGGGTGCCAATGGTGCAGGCAATGCCGGCGGAGACAATGGGCGCGGCGCCCCCCGTGGCGACCACCGGCGCGGTTCGCGTGAGGACACCTACCCGTCAAGCCGGGCCCCACGCCCGCCTCGCAATGACTACGCGGCACGCCCCGCACAGGCATCGCGTGATCCGTTCTTTGACAAGCCTTATGAAGCTGCGGCTCCCGCAGCGCAAGCGGCGACGCCTTCGTGGGAGGCCAGTGAACGGCCTGCCGCACGCAGCATTTCGGCCAATATCAAGCCCAAACGCAACGTCGCGGCACTTTTCAAGTCACAGTGATTTGCCGGGCTGCTGTGCAGCCTCGCATGGCACCTGAATCAGTTCATCGGCCCGGGCAGCACCCGGGTTGCCCAGTTTGAGTGCGCTCAAGGAGCCACCCCAGACGCAACCGGTGTCCAGTGCCAATACGTCGGAGCGACCCAACCAGCCCAGCGTGGACCAGTGGCCAAATGCCACGGTAATGTCAGCTGTTTGGCGCCCGGGCACATCAAACCACGGCAGATAGCCGGCAGGCGCCCCTGCTGCGCCTTCCTTGGCGTCGAACTCCATGGCACCCTGTGCAGTGCAAAAGCGTAGCCGTGTGAGCGCATTCACAATGACGCGCATGCGATCCATGCCGGTGAGCGCATCGCTCCAGACGTTCGGTGCATTGCCGTACATGGTCTGGAAGAACTCAGCCGACTGCCCGCCTTGCAGGACTGCTTCCATCTCCTGCGCCAGTGCTATGGTTTTTGTAGCTGTCCACGCAGGCAGCACGCCGGCGTGGACCATTAATAGCTCTCTATTTCCGTCATGCAGCAGCATGGCCAGTCGCTGGTGGCGCAGCCAGTGCAGCATGGCGTTGCGGTCGGGTGCATCCAGTACGCACGCCAGTGTGTCTTTGCGGTGTGGCTTGCGCACGCCGTGGGCAATCGCCAGCAGGTTCAGGTCGTGGTTGCCCAGCAGGCAACGCGCGGCATCGCCATAGCCCATCATGCGGCGAAGCACGGCGGCTGAAGCAGGCCCGCGGTTTACGAGATCGCCCAGCAGGTAGAGCGTGTCACGGCTGGGGGAAAAATCCAGGGTGTCGAGTAATCGTTGCAGGGGCGCATCGCAGCCTTGCACGTCACCAATAAGGTACATTGCCATGGTGTTCATTCTCGCTGTTGTTTCATGGATTTTTTGTTGATCATTGTGCTGACGCTGCTGAACGGAGCATTTGCGATGTCGGAACTGGCGCTAACCGCTAGCCGGAAAGTGCGCCTGCAAAACTTGGCCGAGGTTGGCGACAAGGGGGCACAGGCAGCTTTGGACTTGCTGGACAACCCGACCCAATTCCTGTCGTCTGTGCAGGTTGGCATCACCTCGATCGGCATGCTCAACGGCATCGTGGGTGAGGCGGCATTCAGCGCTGGCGTGGCCAGCAAGCTGGAGAGTGTTTTGTCCATTTCACACCGTGCCGCAGAGCTGTCGGCCACCGCACTGGTGGTGACCGGCATTACCTTTGTCACCATTTTGTTTGGCGAACTGGTGCCCAAGCGCATCGGGCAACTGTATCCCGAGACCGTGGCCCGCGTCGTGTCGCGGCCCATGACGTGGTTTGCAACCGGTGCCAAACCCTTTGTGCGGCTGTTGTCCATGTGCACCCATGGCATGCTCAAACTGCTGCGCATTGACACCACCGATACCCGTGGTGTCACCGAGGCAGAAATATCGGCCAGCCTGGAAGAGGGTGTTGACGCCGGCATCATTGAGGAGCATGAGCACCAGATGGTGCGCAACGTGTTTGATCTGGATGACCGGTCCCTGATGTCCATGATGCTGCCGCGCGCAGACATCGAATGGCTGGAAGCCTCTGACACCGTGGCACAGGGCCTTTCCCATGCCAGTACCGGCGGGAACAAGGGCGCGCACTCCTGGTACCCGGTCTGCCGTGGTTCACTGGACCAGGTGGTAGGGACCGTCAGCGTGGGCCGCTTGCTGCAGTTGGGTGTTCATCATCCGGGAGCCCTAGAGTCGCAAGTCGAGCCCGCTGTCTTTGTTCCTGAGACGCTTAGCGGCATGGAGCTGATTGAACAATTTCGAACCAAATCCGCGCGCATGGTTTTTGTGGTGGACGAATACGGCGTGGTGCAAGGCTTGCTTACCCCGCACGACTTGCTGGAAGCCATCACCGGTGAATTACAGCCTGATGCCCAGACCCAGGCCTGGGCGGTCGAGCAACCGGACGGCTCATGGCATCTTGATGGCTCAATGCCGGTGGGCGAGCTGAAGGCTCGCCTGGAAATCGACGAATTGCCGCAGGAAGACCGCGGCCGCTACAACACGCTGGCCGGGTTGTTGATGGCCATTTCAGGACAACTTCCCGAAGTGGGTGAAAAGATTGAATGCGGCCACTGGCAGTTTGAGGTGACGGATCTGGAAGGCCGACGCATTGACAAGGTGCTTGCCCATCACCTAAAGACGGCCGGCCAGCCGGTAGGCCAGTAATCCCACCAGTTCGTGCAAAGCCAGCTGCCAATCGCGGGCACCGTCTTTGAGCGAATAGGTTGTCCAGGGCGTACTGGGGGCAGTCCGGAAGTCAACCGGGTAGGCTGTCACGTTCCATCCTGCCTTGATAAACGCGCCCATTGAGCGCGGCATGTGCCAGGCCGAAGTAAGCAATAACCAGGGCTGCTGGATGTCGATTCCTGGCAGCTGTGCAGTCAGCACGGCGTTTTCATGTGTGGTGCGGGAAACCGCTTCATATTCGACCCGCTGCACCGGCAGGCCCATGCTTACAAAAAAACCCTTGGCTCGCTCGGCTTCGCTGGGCCCGGAGCCCAGCAAGTCACCTTCACCACCGGTATAAACCACCCGCAATTGTGGGTTGCGCTGCAACAAGGCGATAGGTGTGGTCAAGCGCTCACCCGCATCATTGAACAGCGGCTGCATATGAGCCATCGCCACGCGGCCCGGTTCCGTAGCCCCTCCGAGAACCACCACGCCAACGTAGGCACGCAGGTCAGCGCCAGGAGCGATTTCCGCGTATTGGCTCTCCAGTTCGCGAATCAGGAAGTCCGGCAAAGGCTGCCATCCCATCAGCAACAGCACGCTCAGCCCGGCCCACAGCAGCCGGCGCCCCACGATGGGCGCGCGCTTTAGTGTCAGCAGGCTGAGCAATAAAAGAACAATCACCCAGTGCAGCGGTTGGGTCACAAGGGCAAGGACTTTGGACAAAAAAAACATGGATGGGAAGTGCGTCGCAGGCAATGGAAAGTTACCCGTGGATGTTAGCGGCGAAGGCGACACCATTCCGGTCACCGCAGCAACATGTACCAATAGGACTTTCTGCCCGGCTAGAATGAAATGACTCTTTTGACCACTTGAATCCCTCCAGGAGAACCGTTCCATGAATCTAGCCCCCTTGTTTCGAGGTGCTGTACTGCTGCTGTCGTTGTGTGGAATGGTTGCCCATTCTGCGGAGGTAGGGGTGACCGACAAGGAGATTCTGGTGGGGCAATTTGCCGCGCAAACCGGACCCGCTGCCGAGTTGGGAAAAGGCATGCAGCGGGGCATACTGGCCCATTTCACCGCGGTGAATGCCGCAGGTGGCATCAATGGCCGGATGCTCAAACTCGTCTCGCGGGATGATGGTTACGAGCCTGAAAAAGCGGCCGCCGCAGTCAAGGCCCTGATTGAAGAAGACAAGGTGTTCGCGCTGATTGGTTCGGTGGGAACGCCCACAACGTTGGCGGCAATTCCTGCAATCAACGCAGCGGGTATTCCCCTGATTGGCCCATTTACGGGCGCGCAGGCCCTGCGTGAACCCTTTAACGCCAATATCTTCCATGTCCGGGCCAGTTACTTCGATGAGACCGAACGCATCGTGCAGCATCTGAGCACGTTAGGCATTACCAAGATCGCGGTTTTTTATCAGAATGATTCCTACGGCAAAGCCGGACTTGAAGGCGTGACCCGTGCTTTGACCAAGCGTCAGCTCAAGCCCGTGCTCGCTGTTTCGGTGGAGCGCAACAGCATTGATGTCGCAGCGCCTCTGGCAGAAATTTTGAAGGCAGCCCCGGAAGCCGTGATCCAGATCAGCGCATACAAGTCCTGTGCGGAATTGATCAAGCAGGCCCGGGCCAAGTCGTATGGCGGCCAGTTTTTCAATGTGAGCTTTGTCGGATCCAAAGCGTTGTCAGAGCAGTTGGGCGATATCGGAGCCGGTGTCACCATTTCTCAGGTTGTGCCGTTTCCCAGCGCACGCTCCTTGCCTGTCGGGCGGGAGTATCAGCAGCGCATGACGGAGGCCGGTTTCGAGGATTTTGACTTCACCAGCATGGAAGGTTTCCTGGCCGCAAAAGTTCTCACTGAAGGACTTCGTCGTGCAGGCAAGGGCCTGACGCGCGAAAGCCTGACCACCGCACTGGAGTCCCTGCGCGACTTCAGTCTGGGCGGATTTTATGTGAACTACGGCCCCAAGAATCATGAAGGTTCGCACTTTACTGACTTGACCATCATTGGCCGCGGCGGTCGCTTCATGCACTGAACGCCACTTCGGTCGAAGGCTGACACAGGTCAGCCCGTTACTGATGTCGGGCCTTCACAACCGTTTTCAGGAGAGCTGCTGCTATTGAAGTTCCATCAGGCCGGAAACCTTGCAGTCGTACATTCCCTTATCGGCCACGTGCAGCAAGTCGCTGACCTCCGAGCCGTCTTTGGGGTATAGCGCGAATCCCACACTGGCGCCAACGTGCACATTGATCCCGCTTTCCAGAGTGATCACGTCTGAAAGCGTGTCAATGAGTTTTCGACCCAATTGAATCAACTCACGCGGATCATCAACCGATTCGATAATCAGGACAAATTCATCGCCTCCCAGTCTGGCAACGGTATCAGATGCGCGAACCGCACTGACAAGCCGACGCGCCGCAGTAATCAGGACTTCGTCACCGGCCGCGTGTCCAAATGTATCGTTGATAGACTTGAAATCATTCAGATCAACCATCAGCAATGCGAACGTTGCCTGGCTGCGTTTGGATCGCTCAATGACCACACGGGCGCGATCAGATAGAAGCAGCCGATTGGCCAATCCCGTCAGACTGTCACGATAGGCCTGTTCTTTTAGAAATGCTTCAGCGCGCAGGAGTGAAGCCACTTCATCCTGCAATATCAAATTGCGGGCACGCAATTTTTTCAGGTAGCCAAGCAAGGTTGCCACGATGGCGAGAAGTGTTACTGCTACTAGCCATGCACCTGAACTGACGATGGTTTCCACTTTCCTGATTTCCTTCGCGGTTGAGTGAACCGAATGGAAGGCATGAGCCACAACACGATTTGCATCAATTGTTGTTCGCCGTGTGTGGAAAGTCTATGCCCTATCTGAATGCTTTGTTACCAAACATTGCCGTGCGCCATTCACACCTTTTTCTTGGTCTTGGCTGGCGCCGGGCTTGCCTTCGCACTCGCTGTGGCTGTTGCAATTGCCACTTCACCTTCCTTGATCACCGCTTCGAACTCTTCCAGTTCCTTGCCAATGGCTGCATATTTTTTGGACTTGGCCTTGTTATCCTCCCATTTGAGGACGGCAGCTTCCAGGTCAGCTTTGAAGTTCTGAAGTGCTGATTCCTTGATGGCTGTTGTTGCCACAGTCGAATCACTGATCCAGAGGTCGATCAACTCCGAGAGACCGTTGTCAAAATCGTCATAAGTCTCAAGGTGAACCCATTGTCCTTTTTTGTCAAACATTTGTTTCCTTCAGTAGTTGCATGGGATTTAGTTTAGCGGATGCTGGCATTTGGCGGCGATTGCGCGCGATACCGAGCAGGATTTATCCAGGGCACGTGCTGGCCGGTTTCACTGCGGAGCTGAAAATTTGACTCTGGCTGCGGATAAAGTCCCGCATGAAAAAAGGGGCTGACCGTTACGATCAACCCCTTTTCATTTGGTGCCACTTGTCGGAGTCGAACTGACGACCTTCTCCTTACGAAGGAGCTGCTCTACCAACTGAGCTAAAGCGGCTTACAAGTCGGGAATTATATCCGCGTCAGTGCTTGTGGGACTTCAGGCCTCTGCGTGATAGCGGGTTACGCGTTCCACTTCGTTCTTCGAGCCCAGCACCACGCTGACGCGCTCATGCAGTTGGGTCGGCTGAATGTCGAGAATCCGCTGGTGTCCGTTGGTGGCGGCGCCGCCGGCCTGCTCAATCAGCCAGCTCATCGGGTTGGCTTCGTACATCAGGCGCAGCTTGCCGGGCTTGTGGGGTTCGCGCTTGTCCCAGGGGTACATAAACACGCCGCCGCGGGTCAGGATGCGGTGCACATCGGCCACCATGCTGGCAATCCAGCGCATATTGAAGTCTTTTTTGCGTGGGCCTTCCACACCGGCCAGGCATTCGTCTACATAGCGCTTCACGGGCGCATCCCAATGGCGCATGTTGCTCATGTTGATGGCAAATTCCTGGGTGTCGGCGGGAATCTGCACATTCTCGCGGGTCAGCACAAAAGAACCCTGCTCCCGGTCCAGGGTGAACATGGCCACGCCATCACCCACGGTCAGCACCAGCGTGGTCTGCGGTCCATACACACAGTAACCGGCGGCAACCTGCTGGTTGCCTGGCTGCAGGAAATCGCCTTCATCCACACCACGATCATCTTCGGGCATGCGCAGCACGCTGAAGATGGTGCCGATGCTCACGTTGACGTCAATGTTGCTGGAGCCATCCAGCGGGTCAAACATCAGCAGGTATTCGCCCTGGGGGTACCGGTTGGGCACGACGTAGATGCCTTCCATTTCCTCGCTGGCCATGCCCGCAAGGTGGCCGCCCCATTCGTTGGCCTCGATCAGTACTTCGTTGGCGATGATGTCGAGCTTCTTCTGAATCTCGCCCTGCACGTTCTCGCTGTCGGCAGTGCCCATCACATCACCGAGATCGCCCTTGTTGACGGCCTGGCTGATGCTTTTGCACGCGCGTGCCACCACCTCCAGCAGCAGGCGCAATTGCGACGGAATGTGCCCGTCCACACGCTGCTGTTCAACCAGGTAGCGTGTCAGGGATATATTTTTAGCCATGGAAACTCCAGAAAATTAATCAGCCAGCGCACGGTCAATGACCTCGCGCACGTCGTTGCTGAGGTCGGACTTGGCGGATACGCGCTTGAGTGCCTCGCACGCCGCGGTGCGGTACGGTTCGGCCAGGCGCTTCCAGCGGTCCAGCGCGCGGGCCAGACGGGCGGCAACCTGGGGGTTGATGCCGTCGAGCTCGATGACGCGCTCGCTCCAGAACACATAGCCTGCTGCATCGGCACGGTGGAACGCGCCGGGGTTGGCGCTGCAGAAGCTAAAGATGACGCTGCGGGCCCGGTTGGGGTTGCGAATGTTGAAGTCCGGGTGCGCCATCAACTGGCGCACGGCAGGCAGTACATTGCCGGCCCGGTCGGGCGCTCCGGCTTGCAGGGAAAACCATTTGTCCAGCACCAGCGCTTCGTCCTTGAACAGCGCATGAAAGCGCGCAAGGGCAGGGGCAGCGAGTGCATGGCCGCTGACCACCAGTGCCTGCAAGGCATTGGCGCGGTCGGTCATGTTGCCCGCATCCTTGAAGCGCTGCAGGGCTTTGCCCGGCCAGACAGCATCACCCGTTTCTGTTGAAGAAAGGCACAAAAAGCTGAGCGCCATGCCAGCCAGGGCGCGCCGGCCCGCCGATACCGCGTCAGGTCGGTAGGCACCGTTGTCCTGGTGCGCTGCAAAGGCCCACTCCCAGTCGGCGTGCAGCTGCACGGCGAGCTGCAGACGCATGGATTCGCGCACCGCGTGAATGCGCTGGGGCTCAACCACCGCGAGTTGTTCAGCGATGTAGGTCTCGGAGGGCAGGGTGAGCACCAGTTCCTTGAACGCCGCGTCCAGCGTGGGGTGGCGTAGCACAGAGCGCATGGCGTCAATATAAGCACCGTTTAGCACGGTAGCCCCCGTAGCATCTGCGGGAGCAGCTATTGAATTGATAGCGCTACGCAAAGCCAGGCGCTGGCCCGCTTCCCAGCGGCTGAACGGGTCGGGGTCGTTGGCCAGCAGGGTGAGCAGCTGGGCATCGGTGAAATCAAAGTCCAGCACCACCGGGGCGCTGAAACCGCGCAGGATGGAAGGTACGGGCTCCTCGGCCACGTTCACGAAGGTGATGGACTCGGCCTCGGCAGTCATGACAAACAGGTGGCTGTCGCCCGTAGCGGCATCACTGCCCTGCACCTGCAGGGGCAGGGAAGCACCGCTGCTGCCTACCAGACCCAGGCTGACGGGAATCACAAAGGGTTCCTTGGCGGCTTGGCCGGGTGTGGCCGCGCAGCTTTGGGTGAAGTACAGGGTGTAGGTACGGTCTACGGCGTTGTAGGCACCAACGGTGGCCAAACGCGGTGTGCCCGCCTGGCTGTACCAGCGCTTGAACTGGGGCAGCAGTGCCGCCAGGCTGGAGTCGGGGTTGGCGTCAGCAATGGATTGCGCGAAGTCGTCACAGGTCACGGCCTGGCCGTCAAAGCGCGCAAAGTAGAGCTTCATGCCCTTGGCGAAGCCATCTCTTCCTACCAGCGTTTGCATCATGCGCACGACCTCGGCACCTTTTTCGTAAATGGTGACGGTGTAGAAGTTGTTGATCTCGATGTAGCTGTCCGGGCGCACGGGGTGTGCCATGGGGCCTGCATCTTCGGGGAACTGCGAGGTGCGCAGCACGCGCACGTCTTCAATGCGCTTGACGGCACGGGCCGAAGCGTCCGAGCACAAATCCTGGCTGAATTCCTGGTCGCGGAAGACGGTCAGACCTTCCTTGAGGCTCAGCTGGAACCAGTCGCGGCAGGTGACGCGGTTACCGGTCCAGTTGTGAAAGTATTCGTGGCCCACCACTGACTCGATGTTGGCGTAATCCACATCGGTCGCCGTGGCCTGGCTGGCCAGCACGTACTTGGTGTTGAAGATGTTGAGGCCCTTGTTCTCCATGGCGCCCATGTTGAAGTCGCTGGTGGCGACGATCATGAAGCGCTCCAGATCCAGCGGCAGGCCAAAACGGGCCTCGTCCCAGACCACGGAGTTGATCAGCGAGTTCATCGCGTGTTCGGTTTTGTCCATGTCGCCCGGGCGCACATAGACCTGCAGCAAATGGTCTTTTCCACTGCGGGTGGTGATGCGCTGCTCGCGCGCCACCAGCTTGCCCGCCACCAGGGCGAACAGGTAGCTGGGTTTCTTGTGCGGGTCCACCCATTTGGCGAAGTGGCGGCCATCTTCCAGCGAGCCTTCTTCGACCAGATTGCCGTTGGACAGCAAAACGGGGTATTTGGCCTTGTCGGCGCGCAGCGTCACGGTGTAGCTGGCCATCACATCGGGGCGGTCCAGGAAGTAGGTGATGCGGCGAAAGCCTTCGGCTTCGCACTGCGTGAAGAAGGAGTCGTTGCTGACGTACAAGCCCATGAGCTTGGTGTTCTTGACCGGCGCACAGGTGGTGAAGATTTCCAGCTCAAACGCGTCTGGTCCTTCTGGCAGGTTTTCCAGCACCAGCTGGTTGCCCTCCATCTTGAACGACGTGCCCTGGCCATTGACCAGCACGCGGGCCAGATTGAGCTCTTCGCCATCGAGCTTCAGGGCCTGTGCGGCTACATCCGGGTTGCGGCGCAGGCGCATTTTGTTGAGCACGCGGGTTTTGGCCGGGTCCAGGTCAAACGTCAGTTCGACGGTTTCAATCCGGTAGGCGGGTGCGGTGTAGTCGCCGCGGTTGACGACCGTGGCGGGGCCGTGGCCTTCACCGGTGGCTTTAAGCAGATGCAACATGCAAACTCTCCAGAAAATTTGATTCAAACAACTCGTTGTAGTCCCGCACAGCGGCCAGCACATGCGGCCCGGCCAGTTCGGCGGCGCTGTGGCCGGTGCAGATGGCCACCGCCCGCATGCCCGCGCGGCGTGCGGCTTCAATGCCAAAGGGTGCGTCTTCAAAGACAATGCAGGCGCCAGCCCCCGTCTTCATTCGGCGTGCTGCTTCCAAAAATATAGCAGGCTCGGGCTTGCCGGGCAGGCCTTCATCGCCGCCCACCAGCGCCAGCGGGTGCGTTGGCAATTTAAGGTGCGACAGTACAAATTCAATGTTGTGCCGATCACCGGCGGTGCCCACGCCGACCTTGAGGCCACGGCTGCGCGCCCGCTCCGAGAAAGCCGTGAACCCCGCCACTTCAGAAAACTGCGGTGCGAACATCTCGCGGTAAATCACTTCTTTCTCGTGAATCAGGGCCCAGGCCTGCGCGTCATCCATGTCACGTTGAAACAGCTCGCGTATGCACTCCGCGCCATTGCGCCCGGTGGTGCGACGCATCAGGTCGGGCAGGTCCAGCTCCAGGCCATGGCGGTGCGTGAACTCCACCCAGCTTTTGGCGTGCCAGGGCATGGAGTTAATCATGGTGCCGTCCATGTCAAAGATGAACGCCTCAACCGGTTCCGCCCAGTCCGTGCGCGGGGTTTGCATCATCACACGCCTTGCTTGAGGGAGGCTTCGATGAACACATCCAGGTCGCCGTCCAGCACCTTCTGGGTGGCAGACACTTCGACGTTGGTACGCAAGTCCTTGATACGGCTGTTATCCAGCACGTAGCTGCGAATCTGGTGGCCCCAGCCCACATCGGTCTTGGTGTCTTCCAGTTTTTGCTGGGCTTCCTGCTGCTTGCGCAGCTCGAAGTCGTACAGGCGTGAACGCAGGCGCTTCCAGGCCACATCGCGGTTGCTGTGCTGGCTGCGACCGTCCTGGCACTGCACCACGATACCGGTAGGAATGTGCGTCAGGCGCACCGCCGAGTCGGTCTTGTTGATGTGCTGACCACCCGCGCCGCTGGCACGGAAGGTGTCGGTACGCACGTCGGACGGATTGATGTCGATCTCGATCGAGTCATCAATCTCGGGGTACACAAACACGCTGGCGAAACTGGTGTGGCGACCGCCCGATGAGTCGAACGGGCTCTTGCGCACCAAGCGGTGCACGCCAGTCTCGGTGCGCAGCAGGCCAAAGGCGTACTCCCCTTCGATCTTGATGGTGGCGCCCTTGATGCCGGCGGTGTCGCCTGCCGTCTCATCCTCAATGATGGTCTTGAAGCCTTTGCGCTCGGCGTATTTGAGGTACTGGCGCAGCAGCATGCTGGCCCAGTCGCAGGCTTCGGTACCACCCGCGCCCGCCTGGATGTCCAGAAAGCAGTTCAGCGGATCGGCCGGGTTGCTGAACATGCGGCGGAACTCCAGGCCCTCGATGATGGCGGCCAGCTTGGCGGTTTCGCTCTCGATGGTGAGCAGGCCGGCTTCGTCGCCGTCTTCCTTGGACATCTCGAACAACTCGAGGTTGTCAGACAACTCGCGTTCCAGGTCCGCAATGGTGACCACCACGCCCTCCAGGGCTTTCTTCTCTTTGCCCAACTCCTGGGCGCGCTTGGGGTCGTTCCAGACGGTGGGGTCCTCTAGCGAGGCGTTGACCGTGCGCAGGCGTTCCGTTTTGGCATCGTAGTCAAAGATACCCCCGTAACTCTTGGGTCCTTGCGGTCAGGCCGTTGAGTTGGGTGCCAATGGTGTTGATGCGTTCGATTTCCATGATGCGGGTCCTGAGAGGTGTAGGTTTCAATAACCGGCTATTTTCTCATGGCTGGCTGTTCGCACGTCACCCGTGCCAAGTCATCGCTGCCAGAGAGGGGAATGCCGGGGCCGATTTCTGGGCCTTTGACAGCATGAGGCCCCGGCATTCCCCTCTCTGGCGAGCCTCAGCTAGTCGATAAATCGCTCAATCAGCGCGGCCAGCACCTCGGGCTGGTCGTGGTGCATCATGTGCCCGGCTTCGTCAATGCAGGCAATTTCCACGTTAGGTATGCACTGGATGCGCTCGTGGTACTGGTCCAGCGTGAAGGCGCCTTTCCACCACATGTTCAGGCTGTTGTCAGACGCTTCCACCGCCAGCACGGGCATGGTGAGGCGCTTGTACAGTTCTGCCACCTCATCGACCCGGTAGATATGGGCACTGGAGACCTTGTGTGCGGGCTGACCCAGGATGGCCCACTTGCCCTGTTCGTTTTTCGCCGCCCAGTGCTGCGCCAGCCAGTTGGCCTTGTCCGGGCTCAGGCGGGGATTGGTCTTCATGAGCCGGCGCGCCACGCCGCTGATGTCATCGTAGGCCTTGAGGTCCATTTCGCCGCGTTGCAGCTTTTTGAGTTCGTCCATCCATTTGGCATAGCGGCCAGCAGCCTGGGCCGGCACCGTGGCGGGCAGGCCAAAGCCTTCCAGATTGACCAGGCGGCGGATGCGCTCCGGGCGCACACCAGCGTAGTGCATCACCACGTTGCCCCCCAGGCTGTGGCCGATCAGGTTGACCGGACCGTTGGGGGCGTAGTGGTCCAGCAAAAAGTCCAGGTCGGCCATGTAGTCGGGGAACCAGAAACTGTCGACTCCGCCCGAGGGCGTCTTGCCGTAGCCGCGCCAGTCGGGGGCGACAACGTAGTGATCGTGGCTCAGGGCGTCCACCACAAACTGGTAGCTGGCGGCCACGTCCATCCAGCCGTGCACCATGACCATCGGGATCTTGTCGGCGGAAGGCTCGCCCCAGATCTGCACGTGGTACTGCAGGTTGCGTATAGGGACAAACTCGCTACGGGAGATTCTTTTGACTTGGTACATTTAGCCCATCATAAGGAGCCCCACCGTGCGCGTCAGTCAAAACCGTGACAAGAAATCCGCCTACGCCGGCATCCACCGTGCGTTCACTTGGGCGGTGCCTGCGCAGTTCAACATCGCCCAGGCGTGTTGCGCGCGCTGGGCGGCTTTGCCGGGTGCTACAAAAAACGTAGCTGTTCGCGCATATTCCACGGGGGCTGAAAGCACTTTTTATACCTATTCACAGCTGCAGGAGCAAGCCAGCCGCCTCTCCAGCGTGCTGGCGAAGCTGGGTGTCCGGCGCGGCGACCGGGTGGCCGTGGTGATGCCCCAGAGTTTCGAGACCGCAGTGGCCTATATAGCGGTGCTGCAAATGGGCGCCGTGGCCATGCCCCTGTCGCTATTGTTTGGCCCCGACGCACTGGAATACCGCCTGCACGACAGTGAAGCCGTGCTGGCCATTTGCGACGCCACGGCGCTGCTGCACCTGAAAATTGCCCGCAACGCCTGCCCACAGTTGCGCACGGTGCTGGGTGTGGGGGACCCGGCGGTGACCCACGGCCATTGCGATTTCAACTTCGCTGCCGCAGTGTCACGCGGGCGCCCCGGCTTTGCGCCCGTGATGACCCAAGCCGACGACCCCGCCGTGCTGATCTACACCAGTGGCACCACCGGCAACCCCAAGGGTGCCTTGCTGGCGCACCGCGCGCTCATCGGCAACCTGCCGGGCTTTGTGGCTAGCCAGAACTGGTTTGGTTTTGATGGGCAGGACAACGCCACAACGGACGCGGTTTTCTGGTCTCCCGCCGACTGGGCCTGGACCGGGGGCCTGATGGATGCGCTCTTGCCCACGCTCTACTTTGGTCGCCCCATCGTGGCTTTTAATGGCCGCTTCAGCCCGCAGACCGCGCTGGAGTTGATGGGCACGTGTGGTGTCACGCATACCTTCCTGTTCCCCACCGCGCTCAAGGCCATGATGAAGGCCTATCCCGGCTCGATGCAGCGCACCGTGGCGCAGCAGTTCAAGCTGAAGCTGCAGGCCATCATGAGCGCAGGCGAGGCCGTGGGCGATGCGGTATTTGGCTACTGCGAACAGCAGCTCGGCGTCAAACCCAACGAGATGTTTGGCCAGACCGAGATCAACTACATCGTCGGCAACTGCAACGCCCTGTGGCCCTCCAAACCCGGCAGCATGGGCATGGGGTACCCCGGCCACCGGGTAGCGGTGATTGACGAGGCGGGCAACGAGTGCCCCGTTGGTTTGCCCGGCGACGTGGCGCTCAACCGCTTTGACGTGCACGGCCACCCCGACCCCATCTTCTTTCTGGGTTACTGGAAAAACGAGGCGGCCACCCGTGACAAGTTCACCGGTGACTGGTGCCGGACCGGTGACCTGGCGGTGCGCGATGCCGATGGCTACCTCTGGTACCAGGGCCGCTCGGACGATGTGTTCAAGGCCGCGGGTTACCGCATTGGCCCGGGCGAGATCGAGAATTGCCTGGTCAAGCACCCGGCCGTGATGAACGCCGCCGTGGTGCCCAAGCCAGACCCCGAGCGCGGCGCGCTGGTCAAGGCCTATGTGGTCATTGCTCCTGATTTCATAGCTGCCTGCGCAGGTAACACGGGGGCTATAGCCCAATATCACTCCCAACTCACCGAGGAGTTGCAGGCCCATGTCAAAGGCTTGCTGGCACCCTACGAGTACCCCAAGGAGATTGAGTTTGTGGATGCGCTGCCCATGACGACCACCGGCAAGGTGCAGCGGCGCGTGCTGCGCCTGCAGGAAGAGGCGCGGGCGCGCGCCAATGGTCAGAGCCTGTAATCGCGGGGGGAATACGGATGAAGCGACCCTCTTTCATGCAGCTGTCTTTTCGTCGTCGCATTCAGTTGCTGGCTGCGGGCAAATGGATCGCCTTTCCGCTGCTGCCTCTGGTGGGCTACTTCAGCCTGCGCAGCGGGGGCCGCACAGTGCTGTTCAGCCTGGTGTGTCTGGCGCTGTTTGCCGCGATGGCGATGTGGGAAGCCAGTCGCCGGCGCCAATTCATACGGGAGGCGCGGTTCCCGGCCTTTTTGGGTGCCAAGCTGCGAGAGGAATACCCGCAGTTGTCCGCCAGCGATACCGATCTGGTGCTGCATGGCCTGCGCCAGTTTTTCCTGGCACATTTGCGCAGCAACCGGGAATTTGTAGCGATGCCTTCCAGGCTGGTGGACGCGGCATGGCACACATTCATTTTGCACACCAGAGCCTACGACCAATGGTGCAGTTCGGCGTTTGGCAAGCTGATGCACCACACGCCCGCCGAGGTGCTGGGCCGTGACCCCAAACGCAACGACGGCCTGCGCCGCACCTGGTACTGGGCCTGCAAGGAAGAAAGCATTGACCCCCGCAAGCCCAGCCGTCTGCCGTTGTTGTTTGCCCTGGACAAGAAATTTGCCATTCCCGGCGGCTTTACCTATGTGCCCGATTGCCACGATATTGATCGCCGCAGTGGCTCGGACGCATACTGTGGCACCAGCTTCGGTGGCGGCGATGGGGATGGAGCGGCAGGCGATGCCGGTGGATTTGGTGGCAGCGAAGCCTCCAGTGGAGACGCCGCAGGCGATGGCGGCGACGGAGGCGGTTGTGGAGGAGGGTGCGGTGGCGGCGATTGATGCGCCCGCCACTGAAGTGCTGGCGGAGCGGAGCGAGCGGAATAAACCCCCCGTGACAGCAAGACGCGTTGCGGCCCGATAGACTGTCGTTTTTGCCAACGATTCAACTCACCTGCACACCATGAAAAATGTTCAACTCGGTCAAAGCGACCTGCATGTTCCCGCCATCTGCCTGGGCACCATGACCTTTGGGGAACAGGTTGATGAGCCCACCGCGCACGCCATCATGGACCACGCTGTGGAGCGCGGCATCACCTTTCTGGATACGGCCGAGATGTATGCCGTCCCCCCCCGCGCCGAGACCTTCAACGCGACAGAAAAGATCATGGGCAACTGGCTGGCCGCCCGCCCCGGTTTGCGTCAGAAGTTGACCATTGCCACGAAGGTTGCCGGTCCCTCGCGCGGCATGCCCTGGGTGCGTGGCGGCAGCGGGGACTTGACCGCCGCCGACATCATTGCCGCCTGTGACGGCAGTTTGCAGCGGCTCAAGACCGATGTGATCGACCTCTACCAGCTCCATTGGCCCAACCGGAATGTGCCCATGTTTGGCACCATGTACTACGAGCCTTCGCGCAACAAGGATGTGACCACCATTCACGAGCAGCTCGAAGCGCTGGCGCAACTCGTCAAGGCTGGCAAGGTGCGCGCTATCGGCTTGTCCAACGAAACACCATATGGCGTGCATGAATTCGTGCGCCTGGCCGAGCAGCATGGCTTGCCACGTGTGGCCACGGTGCAAAACGTCTACAGCCTGGTCAGCCGCGGGCTGGAGAACGGGCTGGATGAAACCATGGACCGCCTGGGCGTGTCGCTGCTGGCCTATTCGCCGCTGGCGTTTGGCTTGCTCACGGGCAAATACGACGAAAGCGGTATTGACGGCCCGAACGCGCCCAAAGAAGGCCGCATTGCCAAGTTTGAATCGGTGCGCAAGCAGCGCTGGGGTCGCAAGGAGTCGGTGGCGGCATCGCTGCGTTACAACGCGCTGGCGCGCGCCAATGGCATGACCCCCACCCAGTTTGCGCTGGCCTTTTGCTATACCAAATGGCAGGTTGCCAGCACCATCATCGGCGTGACTTCGGTGGCACAACTGGATGAAGACATCAACGCCTACGGCACCACGCTGTCAACCGAAGTGCTGGCCGCCATTGACGCCATTCGACTGGAAATTCGCGACCCGGCGTGTTGACTGTGACTATTTAATCCCTGACCCACTGGCAAAACGAAAAAGGAGTGACCTGATGACTATCGTCGTAGCGTATGTGCCCCGACCCGAGGGCCAGGCGGCCCTGCAAACGGGTATTGAAATGTCAAAGAGCCGCAATGAGCGCCTGGTAGTGGTCAACGCCAGCCCCGGGGGCAGTGGCGAAGACGCGTCGAAGGCGGATTATCTTGATATCGAGCGCGTGGAGAAGCTGCTGGCAGACAACGGTCTCGATGCGGAATTCAAGCAATTTGTGCGCGGCAAAAATGCCGTTGAAGAAATTGAAGCGCTGGTTGACACCGTGCAGGCATCGGTACTGATCATCGGCCTGCGCAAGCGTTCGCCTTTGGGCAAGCTCATCATGGGCAGCGTAGCCCAGGAAATCTTGTTGTCCGTTTCTTGCCCGGTATTGGCGGTCAAGGCCCACTAAGCCCGCCCGTGGTGGGCCGCTCCGGTAGAAAATACCGGCATGGCCAAACATGTCAGCGAAACCCCTGCCACCCAACTGCTCAAGGCAAACAAGGTGGCCTTCACCGAGCATCCCTACGACTATCTGGAGCACGGCGGCGCCCAGCACAGCGCGCAGGTGCTGGGCTTTGATCCGTTCATGGTGGTCAAGACCCTGGTCATGCAGGACCAGGATGCCAAACCCCTGCTGGTGCTCATGCACGGCAACCGCAAGGTGTCCACCAAAAACCTGGCGCGGCAAATCGGGGCCAAAGCGGTAGAGCCGTGCGCACCCGAGGTGGCCAACCGGCACAGCGGCTATCTGGTAGGCGGCACGTCGCCGTTTGGCACACGACGGGCGATGCCTGTCTATATCGAGGAAAGCATTCTGGGCTTGCCCAAAATACTGATCAATGGGGGGCGCCGCGGCTATCTGGTGGGGCTGGACCCTGCGGTTTGCGTGCAGTTGCTGGGCGCAAAGAAGGTACAGTGCGCACTGGCTGACTGAAGCCCCGCCGGTTGGTGTGGGGCCGGTCCAACCTGTCAGGAGAACTGGTTTGAATTCCCTCGTTTCTTTTTATCCCCTGTTCGCCACGATCGGTGCGTATCTGGTGGGTTCACTGTCGTTTGCGGTCATTGTGAGTCAGGTCATGGGGCTTAACGACCCGCGCACCTATGGCAGCAAGAACCCGGGTGCCACCAATGTGCTGCGCTCCGGCAGCAAGGTAGCCGCCGTGGTGACCCTGCTGCTGGACGCCTTCAAGGGATGGCTGCCAGTGATGCTGGTCAAGTGGTTTGGTGAGCCCTATGGGCTCAGTGATGGCACCGTGGCCATGGTGGGGCTGACTGCATTCTTGGGGCACTTGTTTCCGGTGTTTTTCCGGTTTGTGGGCGGCAAAGGGGTGGCGACAGCACTGGGTGTGTTGCTTGCCACCAGCTGGATCCTGGGTCTGGCGACCGGAATCACCTGGCTGGTGATCGCCTATTTCTTTCGTTACTCCTCACTGGCGTCGCTGGTGGCGGCTGTTTTTGCACCGGTGTACTACATCTTTGGCGATGGCGTGGTGTGGGCGATGGACAAGAGCATCGTGCTGTCCACCGCGGTCATGTCGCTGCTGTTGATCTGGCGTCACGCAGAAAATATCGGGCGTTTGGCCAAAGGCACCGAGTCCCGGTTGGGAAAAAAGAAGCCTTGAAGGCTTGCCGGGGTCCTGGCAGCTAAGGGGTCTGCTGCGCTGCGTAAGCGGCCAGTTGCAGAATATGAAAATGGTTGAGGTTTGCGCGCACCGCAGCCGCCGCAAGCGCGGAGCGAATACGGGGACCGCTGCCCGCGGTGCGGTGCAATCGGGGTGCAGCCAGCAGCTCGCCGTTGGCCTTGCCAATAATGGCCACGTAGGGCTGGTTGGCCGTGCTGCTGCGGCGCAACACCACGGCCAGCTCATCATTGTCCATGCGCACATAGGTACCCGGTGGGCACAGGCCCACGGCGCGCACCAGCGCGTGGCCAATGACATCGGTTTTGGCGGAGGCATTGGCCATGATGGTGCGGGCCGACTCCGTGGCACTGCGGCCTGCCCGCGACATGCGGGGGCTGATCATGGCCGCGTAACGGTCCACCACCTTGAGAATGCGCGTCAAACGCGTGACCGGTTGAACCAGATGCAGCTCGTCGCGGTCGACTGCGTCATCGTGATGGCCTGAAACAATGTCCAGCCACAAATTATCGGCAACGCCCAGGTTCGCCAACATCATGGCGCCCTTGATGGAGTGCGCGCGGATGGCGTCCTGCTGCTGCTGATTGGGTTTTTCAACCTGGCCCGCCAGCTCGTCCTGCAGCGTGGTCATGGCCACATTCATGGTCAAGGCTGCGCGCACCAGGCTGTCGCGCTCTTTGGGTGCGGTGCCCAGCTCCGTGGCGATCAAATGGCAGAGGGTGGCGCACACCAGTGCGTGGGATGCGCTGTAGCCCACGGGGGAATTGCTGGAGAGCTGGAACAGGAGATACAGGCCGACGTCGGGGTCGCGCTGCAGGAGTCCCTGCATCCAGCGGTCGTATTGCACGACGCGGTAGCTGAACTCCTGGGTGCTGCCGGGGTTGCTCAGGATCACGCCCAGCCCTGACTCCAGGTCTGACCACAGACCCAGCAGGTCTTCATATTCGTTGACGCTTTGAACAGCCACAGGCGTGTTGATCCCTTAATACCGCTTGTCGAGGACCATCTGGTCATTGGTCCGCGTCATTTGAAAATGGGTCAAAAAGCTGTTGCCCAGCAGCACATAGGGCATGGCGCCTGCGGACACGATGGCGTCGACGCCATAGACCATCACGTCGCCTACCCGCACCGATGCCACCTTGATCAGCCATCCCGGCACGACACCATTGGCGGTGCCTATTTGAACCGGCTGTCCGGTCTTGTAGTTGATGCCTATGCGTTCGGCATCGGCGGCGCTCATCCCCACTTTGGTGGCGCCCGTGTCAACCATAAATTGAACGGTGCGCCCATTGATTTGCCCAGGCGTCAAAAAGTGGCCGCCGCTGCCGGCAGTCAGCACCACCCGGTTGGCACCTGCACCACCGTCCGCCACGTTGCCACCCGGGTTGCCCACGCTGGCAGGTGCATCGCCCACCCGCAGGGTGTGGCGCTTGCCGGCAATTTCCACGGTGGCGTGGTCACCTTCGGTGGATACGATTCTGACGCCCTTGTATGCATCGCCTACCGCCACCGACTTGGGCGCAGCGCCATCCACAATAATCAAAGCTTTGCCGCCGAGCATGCCCGACAGCCCCACCGTTTGCGACAGGGCGGCTGTGCCGGTTGCCAGGCTGGCGATGAAAAGCAGGGCAGAGGCAGCGGCTTGCATCAGTCGCGGAAGTTGTCGAAGCTCAGTGGCAGGTCAGGAATTTCTTTCTTGATCAGGGCCATGGCGGCCTGCAGGTCGTCGCGCTTGGCGCCGGTGATGCGCACTTTGTCTTCCTGAATGGCGGCCTGGACCTTCATCTTGCTGTCCTTGATGGCCCGCTGGATCTTTTTGGCAACATCGGCCTCAATGCCACTGCGCACCGTGATGATCTGCTTGACCTTGTCGCCGCCCATTTTCTTGATTTCGCCCATATCCAGAAACCGCACGTCCACGCTGCGCTTGGTGAGCTTGTTGCGCAAGATGTCTTCAATCTGGGTGATTTGAAAGTCGGCATCACCAATCAGGGTGATCTCTTTGTCCTTGATTTCAATGCTGGCGCTGGTGCCCTTGAAGTCAAAGCGGGTAACGATCTCTTTGGTCGTGTTGATCACGCCATTTTTTACTTCTACAAGGTCTGCTTCGCAGACGGTATCAAATGAAGGCATTTTTTTCGCTGTTTGGGTTGTGCGCCGCCCCGGTTGGGCCAGAGTTGCGCGCGGGTTGAACGACAATCTCGCCATGTTAGTCGAGAAAAACGTCCCGCTCCAGCCCTTTAACACCTTCCACATCGTGGCCAAGGCCCACACACTGGTGCGCATTACCGGCGAAGCCGATGTACACGCCGTACTGGCCGACCCGCAATGGGGCACTGCCGACAAGTTTGTATTGGGCGGGGGCAGCAACATTGTGCTCACCGGCGATGTGAAACCGGTGGTTCTGAAGGTGGAAGTGATGGGGCGCCGACGGGTGTCTGAAACCCCCAAGGCTTTCATCGTCGAGGCGGGCGCGGGCGAGGGCTGGCACGACTTTGTCGCCTGGACCCTGGCGCAGGGCTACCCCGGTCTGGAAAACATGGCCCTGATTCCTGGAACCGTTGGCGCGTCACCGGTGCAAAACGTGGGCGCCTACGGCGTGGAGCTGCAAGACCGGTTCGAGTCGCTGGACGCGGTAGACCTGCAAACCGGAAAAGTGTTCACCCTCAATGCAGCGCAGTGTGCCTTTGGTTACCGGGATTCGGTCTTCAAACACGGCGGAATGCTCCCAGCCGGGCAAGCAGGTGGCCACCAGGTGCTGGGCCTGAAAGACCGTGCGCTGATTCTGCGCGTGCGCTTTGCCCTGCCCAAGGTCTGGAAACCCGTGCTGGGCTACGCCGACATCGAGAAAAAAATGGGCGAGCACGGCTGCACGCAACCCACCGCCCAGCAGGTGTTTGACTGGGTGTGCGCTATTCGCCGCGCCAAGTTGCCCGACCCTGCGGTCATTGGCAATGCCGGCAGTTTCTTCAAAAACCCGACGGTGACCCCTGAGCAATGCGCCGACATCATCGCCCGCGACCCCAAGGTGGTGCATTACCACCTGGCAGACGGCTCGGTCAAACTGGCCGCTGGCTGGCTGATCGACTCGTGCGGCTGGCGCGGCAAGTCGGTCGGGCAGGCCGGTGTTTACGAAAAACAGGCCTTGGTATTGGTAAACCGCGGGGTTGGTACCGATGGCAACGGTGCCACGGGTGGCGAGGTGATGACGCTGGCCAAAGCCATTCAGACCAGTGTGTATGAGCGCTTTGGCATCCTGCTGGAACCCGAGCCCGTTGTGGTCTGAAAATTGCTCCGATTCTTGAGTTGACCGTTGTCAATTCACGGTTTTACGATTCGCTTTAGATTGGCCTTATGAAAAATATTCTTGTACTCGGTGGCACCGGCTTTGTGGGTGCCCATGTCTGTGAAAAACTGGTGCGCCAGGGCTGGAACGTCACCGTGCCCACCCGCAGAAGGGTCAACGCCCGGCGCGTGCAGCATTTGCCGCTGGTGACCGTGCTGGAGCTGGATGTGCACGACGAAGCCGCTCTGACCCACGCTGTGCAGGGCCAGGATGCGGTGGTCAATTTGGTGGCCATCCTGCATGGCAGCCAGGCGGCGTTTGAGAAAACCCACGTGGCATTGCCGCAAAAGCTGGCGCGCGCGTGCGGGGCTGCGGGCGTCAAGCATGTGGTGCACATCAGCGCGCTGGGTGCGGATGCCATCAATCCCCAATCCGCGCCATCCCGGTATCTGCGTAGCAAAGGGCAGGGCGAAGCGGTCCTGATGCAGGCCGCCGCGGGGGCGGGCGCAGGCATTGGCGCGCGGACCGAATTCAAGCTGACCATCCTGCGGCCCAGTGTGATCTTTGGCGCGGAAGACAAATTTCTGAATCTGTTTGCCAGGCTGCAAACCGTGTTTCCGTTCATGCCGCTGGCGGGAGCCCATGCGCGCTTCCAGCCCGTGTGGGTGGAAGACGTTGCTACCGCCGTGGTGCGCAGTCTGGAAGTGGCCCACCCGGCGCAGGTGATCGAGGCCTGCGGACCCGATATTTACACCCTCAAGGAACTGGTTCAACTGTCGGCGCAACTCAGTGGCATCAACGAGGGCCGAGGTCGTCCGGTGATTGCGCTGCCGGACTGGGCTGGACAATTGCAAGCAATGTTCATGGAACTGGCTCCCGGTGAGCCCCTCATGAGCCGCGACAACCTGGATTCCATGAAGGTAGACAACGTGGCCACCGGTCGGGTGCCCGGTTTGCAGTCGCTGGGCATCACACCATCGGCACTCAAGCCGATTGCGCAGGACTACCTGACAGACCTTCGGTCCACGCATGGTTTGCTGGGTATTCGCCAGCGGGTTTATTAGTCTGCGCATGCATCAGGCGCCCACGACCGTGTGGAACGGGATAGCCAGGAATCAGCCCTTGAGCCACCCGTGGTCCATCCTGTTCAGAATGACGCCTGAGGAACTGCCCAGGGGTCTGGAAAGCATGGTGGATCAGCCCATTGAAGCGATGGGTGCTGATAGCCAAACAGTGTTGGCATACCGTTGGGTGGCGCCCTTGCTGATTGAGAATGTGGCGATCAGCGCCTACCTGGACCGGTCGCCAGGTTCGGGTTTGAGGGCATCGTTACCGGAAATAACTTCAGTGGGTGATGCGGTGATGTTCGCAACGGTGGAGTGCCATCTGACATTTCCGCAGCAAGCCAAATTGAAGAAGTTGCTGATCACTGCGCTCAAGGTCTGAACGAAGACAACTGATGTTCCGTGCAATTCGAGCCAAAACCAGTCGGTATTTCCCTGGCGGCACCGGCAACTCTATTGCGCAATTTAGGGGGTCAAGTCGACACTATCGCGCAGGCCAGAATTGAATTGAAGAGAGAGCGAAATGAAAGCAAAGTTCCTGTTTTTGATGATTTCGGTGTTTGTTTCATGCTCAGCATTTGGGCAGATAGACAAGCAGGTGGTCGATATCCAGACCAGAGCAGGTGTCACGCAACGAATGGTGGTACTCATGCCCAAAGAACCCAAGGCATCCGTCATCCTGTTTGCCGGTGGCCACGGAGGGCTCAAAATATTTCAGAACGGTAGTTTTGGCTGGGGGGAAGGCAATTTTCTGGTGCGCACAAGTCAGATGTTCGCAGACCAAGGTTTGCTCGTCGCCGTCATTGACGCGCCCTCGGATAGACAGTCGAGTCCATTTCTTTCCGGCTTTCGTCAGACGCCCGAACATGTGCAAGACATACAAGCGACCATTGCATGGTTGCGAGCAAAGTCCAAAGTACCTGTGTGGTTGATTGGTACCAGCCGGGGCACCCAGTCGGTGGCCCACATTGGCACAAAACTCCACGGCCCTGATGGCCCAGATGGTCTGGTGTTGACCTCAACAATCCTTGCTGACAAAAAGAGCCGGGCCGTGCCGGAAATGGCGCTTGAGGATATTCATGTTCCTGTTCTCGTTGTGCACCATGAACAGGATGGCTGCAACCTATGCTCATTCGCTGCGATTCCCGGTTTGATGACGAAGCTGGGTAGCCAGCACAAGACGGCACTGCTCACATTCAGGGGCGGCAATGACCGCGGCGACCCGTGTGAGGCGATGGCCCATCATGGCTTCAATGGACTGGAGAGCGACGTGGTAGCCCAGACCGCTGCGTGGATTCTTTCAAATTGAATTGACTGGATGTCCATGGCCAGGCACGGTTTCCGCCTTGCCTAACGAGCTGAATAGGACGACTATTTCCTCAGCCGTTGCCGCATGGCCGAATAGACCCTCGTCGGTATTGGACCCCGCGGCAAGGCTTTTCAATGACTCGGCAAAACTTACTGGGTTCTTCGCGCTGCGATGTATTTGGCTTTGGCTTTGCGGCCCTTTGCCTCTAGACTGGGTTTAAGCACCGCGCGCAAGGAGGGTGCGAGGTACGCGATATGAGCCAACACACCTGATGTGAAATTCATTACTCGCTCGCGCTTGCCGTCTTTTATGCTGAGGACGATGGCATGCGCAACGTCTTCGGCCGAACTCATCGGTTGAGAAAAAACCAAATCGGGGACGGCTTCAATGGCGTTCATGATGAAGCCAGTTTCTATCGGTCCAGGAGACACCACAGACACCTTCACGCCGGTACCCTGAAGTTCCTCGGCCATGGCAAAAGAAAATCCTCGCAGTCCGAACTTTGAAGCCGAGTAGGTGGCCTCATGGTCAAGCGGAACACGACCGGCAAGCGAGGCAACATTGACAATGGCGCCGTCACCACACTGAAGCAGGTGCGGTAAAACCAGTTTGCTCAGGCGGATTGGAGCCTTGAGGTTGACTTCAATAATCCTTTCCATGTCGTCGAGTTCAACGGTCTCGACTGCCCCCCGACTATTGAAGCCAGCGTTATTCACCAATACGTCGATATGTCCAAACGAGTCGAGGGCAGCCTGGATGAGTCCGACACAATCCGCTGGACTTGAAACATCGGTGACAACCGAGATGGCCTGCTTGCCGAGTGCACTGGCAAGGGTATTCAATTCTTTCTTGCTGCGAGCGGCGAGCACTACATTGGCCCCTTCGGCCACGCACAAGCGTGCGGTGGCTTCACCCACGCCTGATGAGGCGCCAGTAACAATAATCGTCTTTCCTTTTAACGTATCCATGGCGTCTTATCCTGACCAAGTTTTGACGCATGCTACCAGACCGCTATTGCCCATTTAGCGGACTCCAAACGAGCCAGAAACGGCCCGTGGTGTGTGAAGGTAGTGCTCCATTGGCAATGGCCTAAGTCTCGTCTCACACTACTACCGCACCCTTCGCCTCATCGGCAAATTAAGGACGCATCGTGCTCGACCATATCTTCCATTCTGTGCGCGATACTGAACAGTCAATTGCCTTCTATGAGGCAGCACCCGTACCGCTGGGAATCACCAACCGCCACGACTACGACGGCAAGGTTGGCCCTCCCGGATACCCTGACCTCAAGGGCTTTGAGGTGAATGCTTTGTAGCGAGTAGCGCAGTGCAGGTCGATGAGGCTTATGCCGCACCCTTAGCTTGCCCGGAATCCTCGTTCGAGCCAGGTGCAGACATTTGACCGGCAGCCCGATGCCCGTCATTCGCGGCATCTAAGCGAAAATAGATCGCCGCAGCCAGCGAGTCAGTCCGACGTGGCTTATCTTCCGAATGGGGTAGTGATGCCTCTTGTGGGTATTGTTGTTTCAGACCGCATCCTTGGCGCGCGGGGACATGCCTAGCCCGGCGGCCAAGTCCACTCCACTTCGTTCCTCTGAGACCGCGGAAGCGCCACCCATTATCTCTAGGTCAGGCGTCAGGAAAACTGTCTCCCGCGTGCGGGCTCTATTGCTGCGGGCCCTCTTTCCCAGCCCCCTTTTGAAGAGTACACTCCACTCGGCAATACGCCACCCGTCGACAAAATCGACTCCCTCTTTATGTGCAAACGCAAGGAGAATATAAAGTGTCAGATTCATCGTCCTCCAGCCAGCGCGAACTTGTCGTTCTGGTCACTCGTGGAACAGACCACGAACTCTCATCTGTCGCATTTACAGTCGCCTGTGGCGGCATCACTTCAGGTTTGAAGGTATACGCATTTCTAGTCAGTTCTGCCGTAGACCTGGTCAGACGCAAGGCAGTTGACATTACACATGTCCCCCCTCTCGACCCGCTTAAGGCATTGATTGATGACTTCCTTGCGCGCGGAGGCACTATCTGGGCATGTCCACCGTGTGTCAAGGCTCGTGGCTATGCAGAAAGCGATTTCATTCCTGGGGTGACGATCCAAGGCGCGAGTGCCATGCACGAAAGACTAAAAGCGGGTGCGGCAAGCCTAAGCTTTTAAGGCGGCAAGAAGGCGTCGCTGGTGTCTAGCAATTCGTTCAGGTGGAGAGCCGAGAATTGGCTGCTTCCCACGCTGTTCTACGACCGGTATGGGCCCAAAGCACCCGGATGCCCCGTCCCACCGTCGCGAGTGTGTTTACAACTTTAGTTGTGCGGAATAACTGAAAGTAAAAGGGCCGGAAGAACCGGCCCTTTGTATTTTTCTCTTCGCGGGAGTTACTTCTTGGTCGCGTGGTGCAAACTGAGAAAATCTCCATCCTGCCCCAGCGACAGCAGTCCGCTTTGGGCATAAATCCCCAGCTTGGCGCGGGTGTCCTTGATGTCCAGGTTGCGCATGGTTAACTGACCAATGCGGTCCAGCGGGCTGAACGGCGCGTCTTCCACCTTCTCCATGCTCAGGCGCTCCGGTGCGTAGGTCAGGTTGGGCGACTCGGTGTTGAGCAGCGAGTAGTCGTTGCCGCGGCGCAGCTCGATGGTCACGGTGCCGGTCACAGCGCGGGCTACCCAGCGTTGGGCGGTTTCGCGCAGCATGATGGCTTGCGGGTCGAACCAGCGGCCCTGGTACAGCAGGCGGCCCAGGCGCAGGCCGTTCATGCGGTACTGCTCGATGGTGTCTTCGTTGTGAATGCCGGTTACCAGGCGCTCGTAGGCAATGAACAGCAGGGCCAGACCAGGCGCTTCGTAAATGCCACGGCTCTTGGCTTCGATGATGCGGTTCTCGATCTGGTCGCTCATGCCTAGGCCGTGGCGCCCACCAATGCGGTTGGCTTCCAGAATCAGGCTCACCAGATCGGGGTATTCCACGCCGTTCAGGGCCACGGGGCGGCCTTCTTCAAAGCGCACGCTCACTTCTTCGGCCTTGACTTCACAGTCGTCGCGCCAGAAGGGCACGCCCATGATGGGGTTGACGATCTTCATGCCGCTGGAGAGGTGCTCCAGGTCTTTAGCTTCGTGGGTGGCGCCCAGCATGTTGCTGTCGGTGGAGTAGGCCTTCTCGGAAGACATCTTGTAGCCAAAGCCGTGCGCGGTCATGAACGCCGACATTTCGGAGCGTCCACCCAACTCATCAATGAACAGCTGGTCTAGCCAGGGCTTGTAGATCTTCAGGCTGGGGTTGGTCAGCAGGCCGTAGCGGTAGAAGCGCTCAATGTCATTGCCCTTGAAGGTGCTGCCGTCGCCCCAGATGTTGACGTCGTCCTCCTTCATGGCCGACACCAGCATGGTGCCGGTCACGGCCCGGCCCAGCGGCGTGGTGTTGAAGTAGGTGATTCCGGCGGTGGAGATGTGGAAGGCGCCCGACTGCAGCGCCGCAATGCCTTCCGCTGCCAGTTGTGGGCGGCAGTCGACCAGACGGGCTTTTTCAGCGCCGTATTCCATGGCCTTGCGGGGGATTTCGTCGTAATCGGCCTCGTCGGGCTGGCCCAGGTTGGCGGTGTAAGCGTAGGGCACTGCGCCCTTGAGCTTCATCCAGAGCAGGGCTGCGCTGGTGTCGAGGCCGCCGGAAAAGGCGATGCCGACTTTTTGACCTAGGGGTAAGTTTTGGAGAATGGTGTGGGACATGTTCTTAACCGAAATGGCAGATGTAGTGGTAGGGCTCGGTTACCCGAATGTCGAACTTCGAGTTACCGGGCACACTGAATTTCTCGCCCGCAACGGACTTGACCCAGGCGTCGGTTCCCGCCAGCTTGTATTCGCAATAGCCCGCCACGCATTCCATGATCTCGGGCGCGCCGGTGTTGAACGTCAGGGTGGCGGGCAGCACTACGCCGACCGACTTCTTGGTGCCGTCAGCAAAGGTGATGCCGTGGCTCACGCATTTGCCGTCAAAGTAAACGCTGGCCTGGGTGGTAACGGACACGCCGTCAATGTGGGTGGTGGTCATGGGATCAGGATGTTGAAAGCAGGTTAATCGGGGCGCCGATGCACAGCGGCGTGCAAAAACGGGCGTCAATCCGTGATTTTAGGGCAGGCGGGCGGCAAAGCCCTCTGCCGTGAAGCCGACCGTTACATCGCCGTTGGCCCACTCCACCACCGGGCGCTTGATGACGCTGGGTTGGGCCAGCACCAGCGCCCGGGCCCCGGCGGCGTCCACCACGCTGGCTTGGGTGGCTTCGTCCAGCTTGCGCCACGTGGTTCCCTTGCGGTTGACGAGTGTTTCCCAACCCACGGCTTTCAGCCAGATTTCGAGTTGCGCTTCGGGTACACCCTGCTTCTTGAAGTCATGGAACTGGTGCGTCACACCGTGGTCCGTCAGCCAGACGCGGGCTTTTTTGACGGTGTCACAGTTGGGAATGCCGTAGAGGATGGTCATGGCTGAATTCTGGCATATTTATAGTCAAAATGAGCTGTAGCCCCCGCAAATGCTGCGCAAGCAGCTATGAAATTCATAGTGAGACCTGCGTCGCACCGCCGCTGCGCTCTATACTGACTTTTAAAAGGAATGCACCAATGACGCCCTCTGCCGTACTGGCCCAATCACTCACCTTGCCCAACGGCGTGGTGATCAAGAATCGTCTGGTCAAGTCGGCCATGTCCGAGGCATTGGGCAACCGCGAGGGTGCACCCACGCCCGAACTGGTCCGCTTGTACCAGGCGTGGGCGGATGGCGGTGTCGGCCTGTGCGTCACCGGCAACGTCATGGTTGACCGCCGAGCACGCGGAGAACCCGGCAATGTGGTGATTGAGGACGACCGTGACCTGGCGGCGCTGCAGGCTTGGGCGCAAGCGGGCGTCCGACAGGGCACCCAGTGCTGGGTGCAGCTCAATCATCCGGGCAGGCAGGCTCCCAGGGGATTGAACCGGGAAACCGTGGCACCGTCGGCCATTCCCTTTCGTGCGGACATGCAGGCGTTTTTCGCGACGCCCCGGGAGCTCACCGATGCCGAGGTGCACGAACTGGTCCAGCGCTATGGCAAGGCCGCTGGAGTCGTCAAGCAGGCCGGCTTCTCGGGCGTGCAGATTCACGGGGCGCACGGCTACCTGGTGAGCCAGTTTTTGTCAGCCCACAGCAACTGCCGTACCGATGCATGGGGCGGTACTTCAGAAAAACGCCGCCGCTTCGTGTTGGCGGTCTATCGCGCCATACGTTTGGCGGTGGGGCCCCAGTTTCCTGTGGGAATCAAGCTCAATTCGGCAGACTTCCAGCAGGGCGGTTTTACGCCAGAAGAGTCTCTGGACACCATCCGTGCGCTGGCGGCTGCGGGTGTTGACCTGATCGAGATTTCGGGTGGAACCTATGAGGCGCCCGCCATGACCGGTGTGATGAAGGAAAGCACTCTGCAGCGTGAGGCCTACTTTCTGGAGTTTGCAGAAATGGCCAGAGCAGCGGTCAAGACCCCCTTGGTGCTCACGGGTGGCTTTCGCACCGCCAAAGGCATGGCGCAAGCCATTGAATCGGGCGCAGTGGACATGGTGGGTCTGGCCCGGGTTCTGGCGGTTGAGCCGGACGCGCCCCACCGCCTGCTGACAGGCAAGGCCCCGGTGCACACCGTCAAACCAATCACGACCGGCATCAAGGCGATCGACAAGCTCGGCCTGCTGGAAGTCAGCTGGTACACCGGGCAGCTCAAGCGCATCGGCCGCGGGGAGTCGCCCAAACCGAACGAGCCGGGTCTGTGGGTGTTTGCCAAGCAGGCCTGGCACTTGCTGCGGGCTGGCAAGAAAAAGCGCAGCCCTACCAAACTGCGCGCCAGCTGACCAGGACCGGACCGCACGATGCTTCGCTGGCTGGACATGGTGACCAACCGTCAGTTGATGCGGCGTGTGGCCGTGGATGCGGGCATGCATGGGTTGGCCACGGTGGTCGACCTGTTGCCCAGCATGCGGCGTCGCCAGGCCACCTTTCGGCTGATCGAAGACATCAAATATGCCCATCACGCTGGAGAAATCCTGTGCCTGGATATTCTGCAGCCCAAGGGCCCGGGGCCCCACCCGGTGCTGATCTACTTCCACGGCGGCGGGTTTGCCATCGGCTCCAAGCGCACGCACCGGGCGTTGGCTGCTGCCTATGCCGCCCAGGGTTATCTGGTGTGCAATGTGGACTACCGGCTGGCGCCCAAACATCCGTTTCCCGCCGCACTGGAGGATGCCTGCGCTGCCTGGCTGTGGGCTGCAGATCATGTAGCGGAATATGGTGGCGATCCGCACTGCATGACCCTGGCGGGGGAGTCCGCCGGTGCCAATCTGGCCCTGTCGGTCACGCTGGCGTGCTGCACCTCCAGACCGGAGGCCTTTGCCAAGCCGCTCTTCATTCGTGGCTTGCGCCCGGTTGCGGCCTTGCTGTACTGCGGCTTTCTGCAAACCAGTCATCCCGAGCGGTATCGTCGCGACGGGGTATCGGCGCTGGCCGCGAGCATTGCCACCGATGCGGCGCTTTCTTATCTGGGCAGTGCCGCCAGCCAGCCACGCCCGCAGCACGCCTTGGCTGACCCGCTGTGTGTGCTGGAGGCCATGACGACCGCGCCCGATCTGCCGCCCCTTTTTGTCGCCGCAGGGCTTGCAGACCCGGTGGCTGCCGACTCGCAGCGGCTTGAGCAGGTTCTCCAGCGACTGCAGTTGCCCCACACGGCGCGTTATTACCCCGGTGAAACCCACGCCTTCCACGTGATGTTCTGGCGTGCGCAAGCGCTCGTGTGCTGGCGTGACAGTTTCGAATTCTTGCGTCGGCAGGCGCACCCCCACCTTATTCATCAACCCATCCATCGTGAAAGTGAACCCCATGCGCCAGGATGAAGCCATGCTGTACCCGTCAATCGAACCGTTTCAGAGCGGCATGCTCGACACGGGTGAAGGCCATTCCATTTACTGGGAGCTGTGCGGCAACCCGCAGGGCAAGCCAGCAGTCTTTTTGCACGGTGGCCCGGGTGCAGGTTGTTCAACCGACCACCGCCGCCTGTTCGACCCCGAGCGCTACTGCGTCCTGCTGTTTGATCAGCGCGGTTGTGGCCGTTCGCTCCCGCATGCGTCCCTGGAGAACAACACCACCTGGCATCTGGTGGCCGATATCGAGCGCCTGCGGGTGATGCTGGGGGTTGAGAGCTGGCTGGTGTTTGGCGGCTCCTGGGGTAGCTCGCTGGCGCTGGCCTATGCGCAAACCCATGCGCGGCAGGTATCGGAGTTGGTGGTGCGAGGCATCTTCACGCTGCGGCGCGCCGAGCTGCTTTGGTACTACCAGGAAGGGGCTTCCTGGCTGTTTCCGGACTTGTGGGACGCCTATCTGGCCCCCATTCCGCTGGCCGAGCGCGGCGATTTGATGGCGGCCTATCGCAAACGCCTGGTGGGCACAGACCCTGTGGAGCAATTGGTTGCAGCCAGGGCCTGGAGCCTGTGGGAGGGGCAAACCATCACGCTGCTGCCCGATGCGGCGTCCAAAGCCAAGCACGAGCGCGATGACTACGCCCTGGCTTTTGCGCGCATCGAAAACCATTATTTTGTTCACGGAGGCTGGTTGGAGGAGGGGCAGTTGATCCGCGATGCGGGCAAATTGGCGGGGATTCCCGGTGTGATTGTGCAGGGCCGCTACGACATGGCGTGCCCTCCCAAAACGGCGTGGGACCTGCACCGCGCCTGGCCCGATGCGGATTTTTACCTGATTGCCGATGCGGGCCACGCTTTCAACGAGCCCGGAATTCTGGCGCAGCTGCTGGCAGCAACCGACCGCTTCGCTGGATAAAGTTGCGCCCCGTGCGCGACAATCGAAGGCTTTATGGAACAACTCAACACACTTGACGCGTGGCTGGCCCATTGCGAGCGCCTGCACCCCACCACCATTGACATGGGCCTGGAACGGGTACGCACCGTGGCCGAGCGCATGCAAATCCGCTTTGACTGCCCGGTCATCACCGTGGCGGGCACCAACGGCAAGGGCTCCACCTGCGCCATGCTGGAATCCATCTTGCTGCAGGCGGGCTACCGCACCGGGGTCTACACATCGCCCCATCTGGTGCGCTTTGAAGAGCGCCTGCGTCTGGTGGGCGAGCCGGTGGATGCTACACATTTGATAGCTGGCTTCGCAGCCGTGGAGAGGGCTAGGGTGCTAAATGGCTCTGAAATCTCACTGACTTACTTTGAATTTTCCACTTTGGCCATTCTGGATGTCATGGCGCGCAGTGGCCTGGATGTGGTGGTTCTGGAGGTGGGGTTGGGCGGGCGGCTGGATGCCACCAACATCATTGACCCCGATTGCGCGGTGATTACCAGCATCGATCTGGACCACATGGAGTTTCTGGGCCCGGATCGCGAAAGCATTGGCCGGGAGAAGGCCGGAATCATGCGTACCGGCCGCCCGGTCATCGTGAGCGACCCCATGCCGCCGCAAAGCGTGCTGGACCATGCGCTGGAAGTGGGCGCTGACCTGTGGCGCAATGGACATGACTTCAACGTGTCGGGTGACAAGCAGCAGTGGGGCTGGGCAGGGCGCGGGCGGCGCTACAGCGGTTTGGCCTATCCGGCACTGCGCGGCGCCAACCAGTTGGTCAATGCCGCCGGTGTGCTGGCCGCACTGGCGGCGCTGCGCGAGCGGCTGCCGGTCACGGCGCAAGCCGTTCGCAATGGCATGGCTTTTGTGGAGTTGCCGGGGCGGTTTCAGATCATTCCGGGGCAACCCACACTGGTCCTGGATGTGGCGCACAACCCCCATTCGGTGGCGGCGCTGGCGGCCAATCTGGACGCCATGGGGTACTTTCCCACCACGCACGCCGTGTTTGGCGTCATGGCCGACAAAGACCTGGCCCCCATGCTGGAGCGCGTCAATCCCTTGATTGACCGCTGGTATTTCACGGACTTGCCCACCCCCCGAGCGGCCCAAGGCAGCGCCTTGCAGGCGCGGTGGCAGGCGCAAAACACGCGCAAGGACGCCACTGGTGCAGCCTTTGCCGACCCCATGCAGGCCCTCCAGGCAGCCATTGCTGCGGCGGACCCCGCTGATAGAATCGTGGTCTTTGGATCGTTCTACACCGTGGGTGGCGTACTGCAACAAGGCATACCCCGGCTGCATGCCAAACACCTGAACTCCTGAGTCAACCCCATCCATGGCCTTTTTCAAATTTCGCAAAGGTGGCGACGACCATGCCACCACCCCGCCACCCCCGGCGCCCGAGAGCATTGAGGCCATGCGCAAACGCGCCAGACACCGCCTGATTGGTGCGGCGGTTCTGGTGCTCCTGGGCGTTATCGGATTTCCGATGCTGTTTGACAGCCAGCCCAGACCCATTGCAGCCGATATCCCCATCGAAATTCCAGACAAGAACAAGGTCAAGCCCTTGGGCAACGTGGCCGTGGCACCGCCCAGCAAGCAGGTCAGCGGCATGATCGATGAAGGACCGGCCCGCAAGCCCGCTGCATCGATTCCTGCCATACCGGCGCCTGCGGTGGTGGCCCCTGCAGCGGCGCCGGTGGTTGCGCCAGCGCCCGTTCCCAAGCCGGTTGCCAAAGCGCCGGAAACCAAACTTGCCGAGGCTAAACCTGCCGAGCCCAAACCGGCTGCCGTAGCGGCCGGCCGGTTCGTGGTGCAGGTGGGTGCGTTTGCAGACGTTGCCAAGGCACACGAAGCGCGCGTCAAGCTGGAAAAAGCGGGCTTGAAGACCTATACGCAGGTCGTGGAGCCCAAAGAGGGCAAGCGCATTCGCGTGCGTGTAGGACCGTTTGAGACCAAGGCCGATGCCGACAAGGCGGCCCAAAAGATCAAGAAACTGGATCTGCCAGCGGCCATTCTGGAGCTGTAAGAGTAGCCCGCACCCATGCAAGCGCTGGACTGGATTTTTTTGGTGGTACTCGTGTTCTCGCTGGTGTTGGGCGCTTGGCGTGGGCTGGTGTTTGAAGTGCTGTCGGTGTTGAGCTGGATTGCGGCCTTTGTGCTCGCACAGTGGTTTGCTCCGGCGGTTGCGCAGTGGTTGCCGATGTCCGGTGCGGCACAGTCCATGCGGTACGCCGCCGGCTTTGTGCTGGTTTTTGTCGCCGCCATCTTCCTTGGCGTTCTGGTGGCTTTTGTGATCAAGAAACTGGTGACGGCGGTGGGCATGCGTCCCGCAGACCGCCTGTTGGGCGCAGCCTTTGGTGTGGTGCGCGGTGTTATTTTGTTGTTGGCGTTGACCGTGGTGGTGGGCATGACACCGCTGCACACGGCCGACTGGTGGCAGGATGCCACGGGCCCACGCGTCGCCACCGTGGCGCTGCAGGGCCTCAAGCCTGTATTGCCCCAAGAGTTTGGAAAGTATCTACCCTGAATGAGTAAAAATATATGTGTGGAATAGTTGGTGTCGTTAGCAATGAGCCTGTAAACCAGCTGATCTATGACGCGCTGCTGCTGCTGCAGCATCGCGGTCAGGATGCGGCCGGTATCGTGACCCAGCAAGAACGCAAGTTTTTCATGCACAAGGCCAAGGGCATGGTGCGCGATGTGTTTCGCACCCGCAATATGCGCTCGCTCTCGGGTAACTGTGGGTTGGGGCAGGTGCGTTACCCGACGGCAGGCAATGCCTACAGCGAAGAAGAGGCGCAGCCGTTCTATGTGAATGCACCCTTTGGCATCGTACTGGTGCACAACGGCAACCTGACCAATGCGCATGCATTGAAAGCAGAGCTATTCAGTACCGACCATCGCCACATCAATACCGAGAGCGACTCCGAAGTCTTGCTCAATGTGCTGGCACACGAAATTGAAAGAACCACCCGCGGTTTGCCTTTGCAGGCTGCTGATTTGTTCGCGGCCGTGCGCAATGTGCACCGCCGGGTCAAAGGTTCGTACGCCGTAATTGCGCTGATCGCCGGGCATGGTGTACTGGCGTTTCGGGATCCGTTTGGCATTCGCCCCTTGTGCATGGGACGCCACAACGACAGTACCGTGATCGCCAGCGAGTCGGTAGCGCTGGAAGGTATTGGTTACCAGTTCGAGCGCAATGTGGATCCCGGTGAAGCGGTTTTCATTGACCTGCAGGGCAAGGTGCATGCGCAGCAATGTGCTGACAACCCCCAGTTGAATCCCTGCATTTTTGAATTCGTCTATTTGGCTCGGCCTGACTCGGTGATGGACAACATATCGGTCTACCAGGCCCGTTTGAATCTGGGTGAATCATTGGCCAAGCGCGTGATCTCCACGGTGCCGCCCAGCCAGATTGATGTGGTGATTCCGATCCCCGAGTCCAGCCGACCCAGCGCGGCGCAGCTGGCGCATTTGCTCGGCTTGCCTTACCGCGAAGGGTTTGTAAAAAATCGCTATGTGGGCCGCACCTTCATCATGCCGGGCCAGTCGGTGCGCAAGAAATCAGTGCGTCAGAAGCTCAATGCAATTGCCAGCGAATTCAAGGGTCGCAATGTGCTGCTGGTAGACGACTCGATTGTGCGTGGCACGACCTCCAAAGAAATTGTGCAGATGGCACGTGACGCCGGCGCCAACAAGGTGTACCTGGCCAGCGCTGCGCCGCCCGTGCGCTATCCCAATGTTTATGGTATTGACATGCCCACCAGCAGCGAGCTGGTGGCTCACAACCGCACCGTGGAAGAAATTCGCCAGATCATTGGCTGTGATGCGCTGATTTATCAGGATGTGGAAGGGATGAAGAAAGCCATTGGCTCCCTGAACTCCCGCATCAAGGGTTTCGATGCATCGTGCTTTGACGGTGTGTATGTGACGGGTGACATTACCTCCGACGACATTGCACGCCTGGGCGAGAGCCGGGTTGGCGGAGAAGAGGGCCTGGAGGACAACTCTCGCCTGGCGCTGCCCAACCCTGAAAACTGAAGCCTGCTGCCGATCTTTTTGACTGACCATGACACAGAAAAAACTGCCTGACAACCTGCATCTGGACACACTGGCCGTCCGTGTGGCCATCGATAAAAGCCAGTACGGCGAGAACTCCGAAGCGCTGTACCTGACCAGCAGCTTTGTGCAACCCGATGCTGCCACTGCGGCACGCCGCTTTGCGATGGAAGAAGAGGGCTACACCTACACGCGCGTGGGCAACCCGACGGTCACCAGCATGGAGATGCGGCTGGCCGCACTGGAGGGTACCGAGGCAGCCATTGCAACGTCGAGCGGCATGGCGGCTATTTTGTTGCTGGGCATGGGACTGTTGAAAAGTGGCGACCACGTCGTGTGCTCACAGTCGGTATTTGGTTCCACCATCCGCCTGTTTGCGGGCGAGTTTGCCAAGTTTGGCATCAGCACTACGTTTGTCTCGCAAACCGATGTGCAGGAGTGGAAGGCCGCAATACGTCCCACCACGAAGTTGCTGTTTGCCGAAACGCCTACCAATCCGCTCACGGACATTTGCGATATTCAGGCCCTGGCCGATCTGGCGCACAACGCGTGTGCTTTGCTGGCCGTAGACAACTGCTTTTGCAGCCCGGCCTTGCAGCAGCCCAAGCGGTTTGGCGCAGATTTCATCATTCACTCCGGTACCAAGTACCTGGATGGTCAGGGGCGCGTGATGGCAGGTGCCATTTGCTGTGACCAGCGTTATGTGGATGCGTTGTTTTTGCCTGTGACCCGCACGGCGGGCATGGTGCTGGCGCCCTTTAACGCGTGGGTAGTGCTCAAGGGTATGGAGACGCTGGGCATCCGCATGCAGGCCCAGTCGGAGCGTGCCTTGACGGTGGCGCTGTGGCTGCAGACCCATCCACAGGTCAAGCAGGTGTACTACCCCGGCCTGTCCAGCCACCCGCAGCACGCACTGGCCATGCGCCAGCAGGCGGCCAGCGGCAAGGGGCTGGGAGGCGCTGTGTTGTCGTTCGATGTGTTCGGCGACAGCCCTGAAACATTGCGTCGCAATGCCTTTGCCGCCATTGACGCGGTACGGGTCTGCTCCATTACCACCAATCTCGGTGATACCAAAACCACGATCAGTCATCCTGCCAGCACCTCGCACGGTCGATTGACCGAAGTGCAGCGGCAGGCCGCCGGCATCAGTCAGGGACTGATTCGCGTGGCCGTGGGCCTTGAAAACATTGAAGACCTGAAAGCCGATCTGGCCCTGGGTCTGGACACCTTGTCATGAATAAAAAAATCCGCACCCGCATTGCCCCGTCTCCAACCGGATTTTTGCACCTGGGCACTGCCCGCACTGCGCTGTATTCGTGGGCTTACGCACGCCACTTTGGCGGGGAGTTTGTGCTGCGCATTGAAGACACTGATGTGGCGCGCTCCAATCAGGAGTCGGTCGAGCAAATTCTGGAATCGATGCGCTGGCTGGGGCTGGAATACGACGAAGGCCCGATATACCAAATGCAGCGTTTGGCGCGCTACAAAGAGGTGGCAGACCGCATGGTGCTGGAGGGCAAGGCCTACCATTGCTACAGCACTCCCGAAGAGCTGGAAGCCACGCGCGAAGCCAAGCGGGCCCGCGGTGAAAAAACCCTCTACGACGGCCGCTGGCGTCCGGCGCCAGGCAAAGTATTGCCGCCGGTTCCTGTCGGTGTGTTGCCGGTAGTGCGCTTCTGTAATCCGGTGGATGGCGATGTCACCTGGAACGATCTGGTCAAAGGTCCCATCACGATCAGCAATCGCGAGATTGATGACCTGATCATCGTTCGCACCGATGGTGTGCCCACCTACAACTTTGCCGTGGTGGTGGACGACTGGGACATGCAGATCAGCCATGTGTTCCGGGGTGACGAGCACATCAACAATACGCCGTGGCAGATCAATATCTTCAGCGCACTGGGCGCGCCGCTGCCGGAATTTGGGCATTGCCCAGTCATTCTGGGTGACGACGGTCAAAAGCTCTCCAAACGCCGGGGTGCCGTGAGTGTCACCGCCTACGAAGAAGACGGGTATTTGCCCGAAGCCATGTTGAACTACCTGGCCCGACTGGGCTGGAGTCATGGCGACGAGGAGTTGTTCAGCCGCAAGCAGTTGATTGACTGGTTTGACGGCACCCATCTGAACAAGAGCCCGGCCCAATGGGATCCGGTCAAGCTCCTCTGGGTCAATGCGCAGTACATCAAGCAGGCCGACAACGCGCGTCTGGCTGCTTTGGTGGCACAACAATTGGTCAAACTGGGCGTCACGGTCGGACCTGAACGGATTGAGGGTCATCTGCCGCAGGTGTGTGCGCTTTTCAAGGATCGCTGCGACACCACCATTGCACTGGCCCTGTGGGCCGCGAAGTTCTATAGCGACGTGGTTCCCAATGCAGCAGAGAAAACACAACACGTGACCGAAGCGGTGAGGCCTGCCCTCCAGATGCTGGCGGACAAGCTGGCGATCTGCCCATGGGACAAAGCCAGCATCGCTGCCGTGATCAAGGAAGTGCTGGCCGCGACTGGCCTGAAGATGCCACAACTTGCCATGCCCGTGCGCGTTCTGGTGCTGGGCACAGCCCAGACGCCAACGCTCGATTCGGTGCTGGAAATGTGCGGAAGAGAAAAAGTCATCGCAAGATTGTCCAAGGTGTGATTTTTGAGGCTATAATTTGAGGCTTGGAAATTGAGAATGCTGCTAGTAAGCTTTCTCCGGTTTAGGGGGTATAGCTCAGCTGGGAGAGCGCTTGCATGGCATGCAAGAGGTCAGCGGTTCGATCCCGCTTACCTCCACCAAAATTTCTGAGAACGGATTAGTCCAAGGTTTTGACCCCATCGTCTAGAGGCCTAGGACACTACCCTTTCACGGTAGGTACCGGGGTTCGAATCCCCGTGGGGCCACCAGATTCATCGAAAGATGACGCTGTACAAGTCGTCAACACTTGACTCGCAAGAGTGAACGTTGTCTACCAGGAGTGGTAGTTCAGTTGGTTAGAATACCGGCCTGTCACGCCGGGGGTCGCGGGTTCGAGTCCCGTCCGCTCCGCCAGTAATGGGAAGCCGTTGCAAATCATAGGTTTGCAACGGCTTTTTCATTTTCGGCTCTCCATTTTCTGTCGAGCTGTTTTGTCCCGGCCAGCAGCCGGGACTTACTTCAATTTATGACGCTAGCCATTCAGTGGTGCCGTTCAGGCCGTTCAGGCCTTGCTGGCTGAGTGGCTCTTGGCGGCTAGTCTCCAAAGGGAAGTCACCTCTGCAGCGCGTGCCTTGTGCAGCGGATCGGATACATCCTGCACTTTGGGATGGTGCGGTTTTGCGTCCATCCGTCCCACGACCTTCAAACCGGCTGCACTGAAGTGCGCCAGCAGTTCAGCGCGAGAACGCAAGCCCAAATGCTCTGCCAGATCGGACAGGATGAGCCAGCCTTCACCGCCCGGAGCAAGGTGTGCGGTCAGCCCTTTCAGATACCCCAGCAGCATCTGGCTGCCTTCGTCGTACACCGCGTATTCAAGCGGTGAGCTGGGTCGGGCGGGGAGCCAAGGCGGGTTGCACACAATCAATGACGCAAGGCCGTCAGGAAACAGGTTGGCCTGTACGACCTGAACATGGGCGGTTAACCCCAACCGTTCGAGGTTTTCGCGCGCACAGACCAGCGCGCGCGGGTCCTGGTCGGTTGCTACGATATTGGAAATGCCGCGGCGGGCGAGTGCCGCAGAGAGCACCCCCGTGCCGGTACCGATATCAAATGCCACCAAAGGTGGTGTGCCGGTTGTTGGTAGCGGCATCTTGCAAACCAGACCCACATATTCGCCACGGATCGGAGAAAAAACGCCGTAGTGGGGGTAGATGCGATTGTTGGGTGGCGCGCCCAGTTCTGGAATTTCGATGCCTTTTTTGCGCCACTCATGGGCACTTATAAGGCCTAACAGCTCTCGCAATGTTGCAACGGATGCCTCACCGTCCAGACTGGCGGGTCCCCATGCCTCGGAACACGCCAGGCGCGCATCAGGTGCACGGCGCAATGCGATGCCATAGTCTGCGGTGAAAGGGAGCAACAACATGCCAAGTACCCGCGCACGCTGAGCTTGCGCTTGACGGTGCTGATGAAAGGCCACAGCGGGGTCTGCCGCTGCAGCGGCTTCTTTGGCGGAATGCTTGCGCAGCGTGCGCTTGGCTGGTTGATCCAGGCGCCGCGCTATTGCTTGCAGTAATTGACGTGCATTTTGAAAATCACCCCGCCACAGCAAGGCGGTGCCTTCGCAGGCCAAGCGGTAGGCTGCATCCGCAGTAATGGTGTCATCCGCAAGAACAACGCGCTTTGGCGACGGTGCACCACGCTCTGAACGCCACTTGGCGGAACAGGCCAAGCCCTTCTCGGTCCAGTGAATGGTGTCATTCGCGCTGGCGATATCGGTTTGGGAGGAAGTGCTGGAGGAATCGGGCATTAGGACGAATTAGAAAGTTGGTGCACCCTACTTTTAACAGATGGCGAGCGCGGGCTACAGATTACCCGCCAGCAGTCGTCGGATCACTGTGTCCTTGAAGCTGTGGGCATCGGACAATCCCAGGCGTTGTTGAAAGGCTGAAGGCATATCCTTGCCCTCCCAAAAACTCTTGAACGCGAGCGACAGCATTTCCACGGGATGCTCGCTGGCGTGCTTTAGCTTTTTGAGCGCGTTCACTATGTGCAACTCTTCGTCTGTGAGGTCCGTGCCAAACGGATAGTCCGGCAGCAGACCCGCTTCGGCCCAAGGGTGGAGTTTTTCTGCCAGCATATGCGGCAGATTGTGGCGGTAGCGCTCGGGTACTTCGTAGTGCGCATCGAGTTTTCCGTGCGCTTTGGCTTGCTTGACCAGTTCGTCCTGAAAACGGGAGTCGGCAATGGCGATCAGGCGTTTGACGACCTCGCCATCCGGTTGGCCCCGTAATTCGGCCACGCCGTATTCCGTAATGACGATGTCGCGCAGGTGGCGGGGTATCGTCACATGACCATAGTTCCACACGATGCTGCTGTTCAGTCCGGACTTGTTGTCATGGGTAGCCCGCAGCATCATGATGAGTCGTGCGTCGGGCAACGCATGGGCCATAGCCACGAAGTTGTATTGCCCTCCCACGCCACTGACCACCTGACCGGACTCCAGTGCGTCACTGGCAGCGGCTCCCAGCAGGGTGACGATCATGGTGGTGTTCATGAACCGCGCATCGCGTCGCTGTGCTCGCTTGAGGTCTTCCTGTCCGTAGAGCTGGTTGATGAAATCGATGCGTGTCATGTCAATCTTGGCCAGTTCCTGCGGGGGCATGGTGCGCAGCCGTTCGTAGAAATCACGAGGGCCAAGAAAAAAACCACCGGTCATGAAGATGCCACCCAGGAGGCGCGAGCCGAGCATGTGCTGGGCGACGCAGGCAAAAGATTCTTCGTCACTCAGATCAGCGCTGCAACGCTGATCGCCCATCGCCAACTGGTTCCCCTCCAGCGCCACAGACGCTCGCAATACGCCAAAGCGCTGCAAAAAGGAGAGGTCCTCGCTGTCAATCGGTAAGCGCACCCGCCGTGCATCAATCAGCGCGCGCAGGGTTTGAGGCGTTACGGTTTCATCCGCGATAGCGCCCTGGTTGAGCAGTTGTTGCAACACGGCATCTTTGAATACCTCACGGCGAATAATGCCGGCCTCGATCAGCTTGAGGAAGCCGTTGACGAACATTTCCGAGCAGCCATAGAGCCCTTTGTCAAAGCGCCCCAGATCACGTCCGGCCAGGCCATCGGGACACAAGGACTCCAGGATCCTCTGGTATTCCATACTGTGCCGATCGCGCACGATCAGTGCCTGGCCAATGGCGTCTCCAAGTGAACCGATGCCGATTTGCAAGGTGCCGCCATCGGCAACCAGGCTGGACGCGTGCAAGCCGATGGCATAGTCAGCCAGTCCGACCTTGTTGTTGGGTGGAGAAAATACTGTGTGTGTACCCGCAGGGTCCGTGACCACCACGTCAAAAAAATCGGCTTCCACTTCAGCGGTGTTGGGCATGAATGGCATTTTTTGATTGATAACGCCTATGGCAATGATTTTTTTGCCGCTAGCGCGAAACTTCTCCATGACTTCCAGCACGACGTCCGGGTTGCTCGACAGGCTCAGGTGCAATCCACTCTCGTCTTGCCGCGATGCAACGGCTTGGGCCATCACATTCATTCCTTGTACCCCCATGTCGCGGGCGATATGGGTGTAATTGCTGGACATATAGTTCTGCTGCGCCACCACATTACCCAGGTAGTCGCCAGTTTTCATGAATACTTCGACCACCTCGATGTTGGGCGGCAAGCCGGCGCCGCGTGAGTCCTTGACGTATTCGAGGTCCGGATAGTCGGCAAATACCCGCTCTACCAGTGGTTCCAGGAAATGCTGTTCCAGCGCACTCTTTCCAACGGGCCGCTCAAGAGAGAGGGCCGTGATGATTTTGAGGTGCCGAGCCGGATTGGCCTTGATGCGGTGGTACAGCGCATTGACAAATGGATTGGGTTTTCCCACACCTAGCGGGATACCGAGCACGATATCACCCGGTGTCGTGTCCAATACGTAGTCTACGCAAGCGTCGATCGAATCCATCATGAGAGGGGTTGTCATAAGTCTCCTTTTTTTTGGGCCCTGGTGGTCTTTGGTCGCAACTCTAGGTTCGCTCGAAAATAAAACCTTGCTGTAGATCAATTTACTGCCAAGTCCTTCAGTAATGGGCTGTCGGGTTGGTGCCGAAGTAGTGAAGTGGGTGGCCTGTCTTAAACTACGTGCTCACTCTTCTTCGCCCCAATCTTGATTGCCGACCTCCCTCCCTTGCACCAACCTCTGGCCGAACGCCTGCGCCCACGGCGGCTGGGAGAGGTTATCGGTCAGCAGCATCTGTTGGGCGAGGGAATGGCGCTGCGGCTGGCATTTGAATCGGGGCAGCCGCACAGTTGCATTTTGTGGGGGCCACCGGGTGTCGGCAAGACCACCATCGCGCGGCTCATGGCCGATGCTTTTGATGCGCAATTCATCACCATCAGCGCGGTGCTCGGCGGGGTCAAGGATATTCGTGAAGCTGTGGAGCAGGCTCAGATTGCACTGGGCCACGGCCGACGCACCATTGTGTTTGTCGACGAAGTGCACCGCTTCAACAAGAGCCAGCAAGATTCGTTTTTGTCACATGTAGAAAGTGGCTTGTTCACTTTTATCGGAGCCACGACCGAAAACCCGTCCTTTGAGGTCAACTCAGCTTTGCTTTCGCGGGCTGCGGTGTATGTGCTGCAGCCGCTGACAGAGGAAGATTTGAAGCAAATTGTGGTCCGGGCCCTCGCCGATGCTGCGCTGCCAGCTATCGAAAGCATAGCAATAGATCGACTAGTGGCCTATGCAGATGGCGATGCACGGCGGCTCTTGAACACATTGGAGACGCTGGCAGTGGCGGCGCGCCAGGAGCGCCAGGAGCAGGTCACCGACACGTGGTTGGTCAAGGTGCTGGGCGAGCGCATGCGCCGCTACGACAAAGGCGGCGAGCAGTTTTTTGATTCCATCAGCGCGCTGCACAAGTCGGTGCGTGGCTCTGATCCGGATGCATCGCTATATTGGTTTGTGCGCATGCTCGATGGGGGTGCAGACCCACGCTACATGGCGCGACGACTTATCCGCATGGCCAGTGAGGACATTGGCCTGGCTGACCCGCGGGCCCTGCGCCTGGCACTGGATGCGGCGGATGTGTATGAACGACTGGGCAGCCCCGAGGGGGAGCTTGCCCTGGCTGAATGCGTGGTTTATCTTGCCGTTGCCCCCAAATCGAACGCGGTCTACAAAGCTTTCAATGAGGTCAAAGCGTTCGTGCGGAAAGATGGCACCCGCCCGGTACCCATGCACCTGCGCAATGCGCCCACGAAGCTCATGAAGGAGCTCGATTACGGCAAGGGTTACCGCTATGCGCATGACGAAGAGGGCGGTTTCGCTGCAGGGGAGCAGTATTTGCCGGACGGCATGCATGAGGTCAGTTTCTACCGCCCGGTAGAGCGGGGGCTGGAGATTCGAATCGCCGAGAAATTGCGCAGCCTCAAAGCCCTCAATCTGAAGAAGTAAAGCGGCCGTGGGCAGTGTTGAATGAAAACCTCGCAAGGGTAAACCCCGCAGGCTCAGCGCTCAAAATTCATTACAGCTTCGTTACAATCCTCCCCACTTGCCTGTCGCACCATCAATCATGGCGGGCTTTTTGCTTAAGAACAGGTACAGCCCAAAAGGCCGCACCGCTTCGTCATCAAATTGTCGATCTACAGATTGTTGACTTACGCGCCGGCCACAAATCGGAGAAGTTTTATGGATATTTTTTTGCAGCAGATCATCAATGGTCTGGTGTTGGGTAGCATGTATGCGCTGATTGCGCTCGGCTACACCATGGTGTACGGCATTATCAATCTGATCAATTTCGCCCATGGCGAAGTGATGATGGTTGGGGCCTTGACCAGTTGGACCATCATTGGTCTTATGCAGGAATCGATGCCCGGTACACCCGGGTACCTCATTCTGATCATCGCGCTGGTCATTGCCTGCATCGTGGCGGCATCACTTAATTTTGTCATTGAGAAGGTTGCATACCGGCCCCTGCGCAATAGCCCCAAATTGGCACCGCTGATAACGGCCATCGGCATGTCGATCCTGCTGCAGACGCTGGCCATGATCATCTGGAAGCCCAACTACAAGTCGTATCCGACGCTCTTGCCCAGTACGCCTTTCAATATCGGCGGGGCGGTTATTACGCCGACCCAGGTGATGATTCTGGGCTTTACGGCGGTGTCGCTGGCTGTCCTGATGTGGCTGGTCAACTACACCAAATTGGGGCGTGCCATGCGCGCAACAGCCGAAAACCCCCGTGTGGCGGGCCTGATGGGCGTCAAGCCGGATGTGGTGATTTCGGCTACGTTCATTATTGGTGCAGTTCTGGCCGCCATTGCGGGCGTGATGTATGCCTCCAACTATGGTACGGCGCAGCATGCCATGGGGTTCCTGCCGGGTCTGAAGGCCTTTACTGCCGCAGTGTTTGGAGGTATCGGCAATCTGGGCGGTGCTGTTGTGGGGGCCATTCTGCTGGGCCTCATTGAGTCCATCGGGGCGGGCTACATCGGCGAGTTGACCGGCGGAGTATTGGGTAGCCACTATTCCGATATTTTTGCCTTCATTGTTCTGATCATCGTGTTGACTCTGCGTCCGTCCGGGCTGCTGGGTGAGCGCGTGGCTGACCGCGCTTGAGGAGCACTCGCACATGAAACAACAACAAAAAATCGTCGCGTTCCTGATTGCATCAGTGGGCCTGCTGATCCTGCCGCTGATCCTGCAACAGTTCGGGAATGCCTGGGTGCGTATTGCCGATATGGCTTTGCTTTATGTACTGCTGTCTCTGGGGCTGAATATTGTCGTGGGCTACGCAGGTCTGCTGGACTTGGGTTACGTGGCTTTCTTTGCCATCGGCGCCTACATGTTCGGCCTGATGGCATCACCGCACCTGACGGACACTTTTCCCATGATTGCGGCCATGTTCCCTAATGGGATGCATACCCCTTTGTGGTTGGTTTTACCGCTGGCGGCCGGTCTGGCGGGGGTTTTCGGAATTTTGCTGGGAGCGCCCACCTTGCGGTTGCGCGGAGACTACCTGGCCATTGTGACGCTGGGGTTTGGCGAAATCATCCGGGTGTTCCTGAACAACCTGGACCATCCGGTCAACATCACCAATGGTCCCAAAGGGGTGAGTCAGATCGATTCGCTGCACTTCTTTGGACTGGATCTGGGAAAGAAGCTTTCCGTGGGTGGTTTTGAACTGGCGTCGGTATCGCTTTACTACTATCTGTTCTTGGTGCTGGTGATCTTCAGCATCATTATTTGTCACCGGCTGGAACTCTCGCGTGTGGGTCGTGCCTGGATGGCAATTCGCGAGGACGAAATCGCTGCCAAGGCCATGGGTATCAACACGCGCAACCTGAAGCTTCTTGCATTCGGCATGGGTGCCACTTTTGGCGGTGTTTCCGGCGCGATGTTCGCGGCCTTTCAGGGATTCATTTCGCCGGAGTCCTTCAGTCTGATGGAGTCCGTCATGATTGTTGCCATGGTGGTGCTGGGTGGCGTGGGGCACTTGCCCGGCGTGATTTTGGGCGCCGTGTTGCTATCCGCATTGCCTGAGGTACTGCGCTACGTTGCTGGTCCGCTTCAGGCGATCACTGGCGGACGACTGGACGCTTCCATTCTTCGTCAGCTGTTGATTGCTCTGGCAATGATCAGCATCATGCTGATGCGTCCGCGTGGCCTGTGGCCCTCTCCCGAGCATGGTAAATCCTTGCAGAACGTGAAGAACTGAACGGAACCACCATGACAGACACAGTACTCAATGTTTCCGGCGTTTCCAAGCGTTTTGGTGGTCTTCAGGCCCTGAGCGATGTGGGCATCCATATCAAACGGGGTCAGGTCTACGGACTGATCGGGCCCAACGGCGCCGGGAAGACCACTTTCTTCAATGTGCTGACCGGCCTGTACACACCTGACAGCGGCACATTTGAATTGGCAGGAAAAGCCTACCAACCAACCGCGGTACATGAGGTCGCCAAGGCGGGTATTGCGCGCACCTTTCAGAATATCCGGCTTTTTTCCGAGATGACCGCTCTGGAAAACGTGATGGTGGGGCGACATATCCGGACCCATTCCGGCTTGATCGGCGCTGTTTTCAGGACGGCCAGTTTCAAGGCCGAAGAAGCGGCTATCGCCAAGCGCGCGCAGGAGTTGCTGGACTACGTCGGCATTGGCAAATTTGCCGCCTACAAAGCCCGTACCCTGAGCTACGGTGACCAGCGCCGCCTGGAGATTGCCCGTGCATTGGCCACCGATCCGCAACTGATCGCGCTGGACGAGCCTGCAGCGGGAATGAACGCGACTGAAAAGGTCATGCTACGCGAGTTGATCGACCGTATCCGCAAAGACAATCGCACTATTTTGCTCATTGAGCACGACGTCAAGCTGGTGATGGGTCTGTGTGATCGCGTTACCGTCCTGGACTACGGTAAACAAATTGCGGAAGGCACGCCGGCGGACGTGCAGAAAAATGAAAAAGTGATTGAGGCTTACCTCGGCACCAGTGGCCACTAAGCGGCAAGGAAAAACATGACTACAAAGACTTTGCTCAAAGTAACCGGTTTGAAGGTTTCCTATGGCGGGATTCAGGCGGTCAAGGGGGTGGATTTCGAGGTGCACGAGGGCGAACTGGTCTCGCTGATTGGCTCCAACGGGGCTGGCAAGACCACCACCATGAAAGCGATCACAGGCACACTGCCCATCAATGCGGGTGACATTGAGTACCTGGGCAAGAGCATTCGCGGGCAGGGACCCTGGGATCTGGTCAAGCAGGGCTTGGCCATGGTGCCCGAAGGGCGTGGGGTTTTTACCCGTATGACCATTATCGAAAACCTGCAGATGGGCGCCTACATTCGCGACGACAAGGAAGGTATTGCTGCAGACATTGACAAGATGTTCGCGATTTTTCCGCGGCTCAAAGAACGGCGCGACCAGTTGGCGGGCACCATGTCGGGCGGAGAGCAGCAAATGCTGGCAATGGGCCGTGCGCTGATGAGCCGGCCGAAGGTGTTGTTGCTCGATGAACCCTCAATGGGCTTGTCACCGATCATGGTGGACAAGATATTCGAAGTGGTGCGTGATGTGTACGCGCAAGGTGTCACCGTGCTGCTGGTTGAGCAAAATGCCAGCCGTGCGCTGGCTATTGCCAATCGCGGGTATGTGATGGAGTCAGGAATCGTGACGATGTCGGGCGACGCTGCCCAGATGCTGACTGATCCAAGGGTGCGGGCCGCTTATCTGGGCGAATGATCAAGGCCTGGTTCAGGCCGTGCCGGGTACCTTGGTCTACCACCCGGCAGGTTGTCTTGTTTCGTGAATATCCACGTTTTCGCACTTCTATTCGTCACTCTGGTGTGGGGTGCGACGTTTCCGGTTCTCAAGCTGGCGACTGCCCACTTGAGTGGCGTCGAGGTTTCAGCGCTGCGCTTTCTGATTGCCGCAGCTTGCATGGCACCACTGGCAATAAGGGCACCCCGGCGCACATGGATGGACGGCGGCGTTCTGGGTGCACTCGTGCTGGTGTCCTATGTCGCGCAGGCCTTTGGCCTTGAGTTCATTTCGTCCAATCGCAGCGCCTTTCTAACCAGCCTCAATGTCCTGATGGTTCCTTTGCTGGGGATCGTGTTTGGAACTCGCCCAACGATGATGGTATTGGGCGCGGCCGTATTGGCTTTGATGGGGATCGGGTTGATGTCTTGGGACGGCGGCGCCCATTTTCTGGCAGACGGTGCAACCGTGTTCGGTGCGCTGGCCTATGCCCTGTATGTGATTTTGCTGTCAGCACGTTCACGGCACCACATGCCGCGCCAGTTGGCCGCTACGCAGATTGTCTGGATGGCCGTACTGGGCGGACTCTGGATGTTGCTCGATGCCACAGGAACCGACAAGTTGCAGACACTGGCGTCTCGTGTGGACTTGGAAATGTTGGCCAGTCTGGTTTATTTGGGCGTCGTGGCCACGGCAGGCATGCTGTTCTTGCAGGCTATGGCGCAACGCCATGTGACGGCGGACAAAGCCGCTCTGATTTACGCGATGGAGCCCGTTTTTGCCGCAATGTTTGCCTGGATGTGGTTGGCGGAAGTGCTGTCAATGCAGGCTGCCATCGGGGGTGCCATGGTGGTGCTTGCTGTCGTGCTCAGTGAGTGGAAAGCCGGCAGTTCACCGGCTTGAAGCGTCCATCCATTCCAGAGGCATTGCGCGCCAGCGCCACAAATGGTTACATCTCTTTGCAATCGGTACGTCGGTCTGGGGCCAAGCGACACCCGTTGATGGCACATGGAGTCTTTCCATGGCTTATCGAACAGGATTCACTATGAAAATGCAAGTGTTGTTGGTTACGTTGATTTTGTCTGCAGGTGGCGCTGCCTTTGCCCAAACTGCCGCCCCTGTTCAAAGGGATCCTTTAGCCACTCCCAGAATCGATAGGCGTGAAGTCAACCAGGAAAAACGTATTCAGCAGGGGGTAGCCTCCGGCCAACTAACGCCTCGCGAAGCACAGCGTCTGGAGAAGGGTGAACAGCGAATCGATAGCGCGGAAGCACGGGCCAAGGCGGACGGCAAAGTCACGGCGCAAGAGCGCAAGCACCTGACACGCATGCAAAACAAGGAAAGCCGTGCCATCCATGCTGAAAAGCATGATCAGCAGCGTGACATGAACCACGATGGCCAGCGTGATCACAATGGCGGAAAAGGCGAGCAAGGTGGACGGGGTGAGCATTCAGGCGGCAAGAAGTAAACGCCGCTCGTCGCATCGAAGCGTCGAATCAAGGCCCTGTATGCCAAACGCATGCAGGGCCTCTTTGTTTCGAAGTCGATCAGCTCGCGTGCTTGTCTGCCTCTGACGTAAATGAGTCAGCGAAAAATTCTTCCTCGGGTAGCTTTGCCAACGCACAAAAGTCCCGGCGAGCTGAGTCAACGACCACCGGCGCGCCGCAGGCATAAACCTGGTGGCCACTGAGGTCCGGGAAGTCCTCCAACACCGCAAGGTGGACAAATCCGGTCCGTCCGCCCCATTGGTCGTCGGGCGTTGGGTCGGAAACTACCGGCACGTAGTGCAGGTTGGGCATGCTTTCAAGCTGTGCCAAAACCCAATCATTCATATACAGATCTGCCGGCCGTCGGGCTCCCCAGTACAAAGTGGCGGTTCGCGTAATTCCAGCAAATTGCATATGCTCAATCATGGCTTTGATCGGGGCGAACCCCGTGCCCGAAGCCAGCAGAATGATGGGCTTTGCAGTGTCTTCCCGAAGGAAGAAGGAGCCATAGGGGCCCTCAATGCGCAGAATTTCCTTCTCCTTCATTTCGCCGAAAACATGGTCTGTGAACTTGCCTCCAGGCATGTGACGAATATGCAGTTCCAGCCCCGGCCCCAAGTGCGGTGCATTGGCCATGGAGTAGCTTCGCCGGGCTCCATCGCGAAGAATGAATTCCACATACTGGCCAGCGCGGTAGGTGAAGGCGTCGTTCGACGGCAATTGAAGCTGCATTGCCACCACATCGGGTGATTTCTTCGTCAGCGAACTCACGCGGGTCGGCATTTTCTTGATGGGCAATGCGCCTAATTCGGTTACCTGGCGTGACTCAAGAATCAGATCGGATTGTGGCACCGCACAACAGGTCAGCAGGTAGCCATTGGCCTCTTCCTCTGCACTAAGGGCCTTGCTCTGGTGCGTACCATGCACGACGGAACCGGAGAGCATCTTGCATTTGCAGGTGCCGCAAGCGCCATCCTTGCAGCCATAAGGTAGGCCGATGCCCTGGCGGATGCCTGCAGCCAGAACAGCCTCACCCGTTTCGACATCAAAGACGCGTCCGCTGGGCTGAACCGTGACGCAATATTTAGAAGCGCTTGCTGCGTTTGCCATCATCTTGTGGGTATCCTTGGATCTCATTTTTTGAAATAAGCGTTGATTTTGCCTTCAAACCAAAACCCTCTCGGAGCCCTGCCTGCCCGCTTTCGGCGCGAACGGGTTCTTATCATCGGATGTGGCGATGTCGGGCTGCGCGTGGCGCTCAGGATGCCAGGCCAGGTTCGCGTGCTGGCGCTGACATCCAGTCCCGGGCGTATCGAGGAATTGCGGGCCAAAGGCCTTACCCCGCTTCCGGGCAACCTGGATGACTTCCAGAGCTTGCGGCGACTGGCGGGCATTGCCACTCGGGTCATCCATCTTGCTCCACCACCCTCTGCGGGGTGGGCTGATTCACGAACCCTCGCTTTGGTGCGGGCACTGCGCCTGCGGACAAAGCCGGTCAGCGTGGTGTACGGCTCCACGAGTGGCGTTTACGGCGATTGTGGCGGGCAGCACGTGAACGAATGCCGGTCGGTACACGCCGACACGCCGCGTGCCCGCCGACGGGTAGACGCCGAAGCGCGAGTCCGGTTTTGGGGACGTGCTGCCCAGCTTCGAGTAAGTATCTTGCGCATTCCCGGAATTTATGCTGCGGACAGGGAAGGGGGAACACCTCGGGCCCGCCTGATGAAAGGCGTACCTGTTTTGCGTGCACAAGACGATGTGTACACCAACCACATCCACGCCGACGATCTTGCGCGTGCTTGCTGCCGCACGTTATGGAAGGGCGGACCGCAAAGGGTCTACAACGTGAATGATGACAGCGCAATGAAGATGGGAGACTATTTTGATCTTGCTGCAGATTTGTACGGTTTGCCGCGGCCTCCCAGAATAGCCAGAGAGGGTGCCGCCGAACAGCTACCTCTCATGCTGCTCAGTTTCATGAACGAGTCGCGCCGCATGGACAACACCCGAATGAAGCAGGAACTGGGTTTGCGCCTGCTTTACCCCACGGTTGCTATCGGCTTGCAGTCGCGCTAGGCAACACACTGTTGGCTTGGCCGGGGTAAATGCGCAGCAGAAACTTCCAGATTACCCAGCTGCAGAGCAGCGTGATGGGACTGGCCCAGAGCACATCGCTCAACCAGTGGTCGCCGACCGACACCCGTGCAAACCCGATGACCAGCCCCGCGACGACTCCACTGACACCCCATGCAACGCGGCGTCTCCGGTCGATCAGCATGAGCGAAACGAGGAAGAAGCCGCACGCCACGTGACCACTGACAAACGAGCAGTTGTTGTTGCATTGGTCGGTCATAACTGTGGCGCGGGTGAATTTCTGCGTTCCACCAAAGTTCTCCACCTGGTAGGGGCGTGAACGCTGCCAGTTTTCCTTGAAACCACTGTTGACCAGCAGGCCTGGGCCCAGCGCGCCAGCCAGCACCACAAAAGCCAAGTGCAATCTCCATTGCTTTGCGTGCCGGCTGAAACTGGCAAATATCCAGCCAGCCAAGGCAGTCAATACCGCCACTCGAAATGCGGCGGGTATGTACAAATTTATTAGTTCTACCCAAAGCCAGGATCGAGTATTGATCGTCGCGGAATCCCCAATGAACAGCCCTGCTGTCTGCAAATCAATAGCTGTCCACGCCGTGGGAATGAGCGCCAATGCCACCGATATGCAGATGATCCACCAGAAAAGTCGAGGTGCTTCGGATGTTTTCGATAGATGAGTCTGGTTGGTATTCATCGGGAACGGTTGGTCAGCACGGCCCTTATTGTCGATGATTCCTGACCTGTCATTGGGCGTTTTAATCCGAACGGGTTCATGCGGCCTGGCTGCTATCGCCCGTTGGTGATAACCGCAGGCCCCATGTCCTGGAAGGGTCCCAGTGGGTTGGTATTGACTTCCACCTCGTTGACGACGGGTTGCCCCCCCCAAGCCCGGTAGACCACCACATCATTGACCATCAGAATCAGCGCATTGAAGCGCCACCCGGTAGTTTCGGTGCGTCTCTTGAAGTTGATGAAGTCGGCAAAGAAGTTGCCGGTGCGCGCCTTTGAAATACGTGCCACGTTCAATTCCCAGCCGCGGCAAGCGTCGCGGGCGTTCAGACATTTCACGATTCCCGGGTCCAGGTCTTCCTTGCTGAGAACGCTGCCGTTGACCACTTTTTTTACAATATCCGAATGGGTCAGAATGAGTGTATTGGGTTGTTTGGCAGGGTCAATGCCCATGGCCGAAAGTGTGGACAGGTTGCTTTTGCCGGGAACCAGCGACTCGATTGCCAGTCGGGCATCATCAAAGTTTTGAAACGTGGGGGACTCCGTTTGCGATTTGGGTAGCAAGGATGTACAGCCACCCACCAGCACGCTGGCAGCAAGGACCAAGCACATTTGTTTGTAGCGATTCCGAGTCACGTGATCGGCTCCCAGGTTCATGTTTTCAGCTATTGCCATCCATACCGCCGAATGTAGAAACGTTTCAAAACTGTTGTCAGTAGTGCATAGCTTAGCAAAATGCCAACAAGCCACAGAAAGAATGGCGCTGGCAATGTTTGCAGTTTGAAGTCATCCGCCAGTGGCCCCATAGGCAGAAATACACCCACGGCCATTACCAGCAAGGTCATGGTCATCAAAGGCCATGCGGCCCGGCTTTGAAGGAAGGGAATCTTTGGCGTCCGGATCATGTGCACGATAAGCGTTTGGGTGAGCAAGCCCACCACGAACCAGCCGGACTGAAACAGCGTGGCCTCCGCTACCGAGTTGGCCTTGAAGACAAACCACATAATCAGAAACGCGGAGATGTCAAAGATGGAACTGATGGGGCCAAAAAACACCATGAATCGCCCAATTTCACCGGGATTCCATTTGAGCGGGGTCTTGAGCAATTCCGCATCCACGTTGTCGAATGGGATGGAAACCTGCGATATGTCGTACAGCAGGTTTTGAACCAGTAGCTGTATGGGCAGCATAGGCAGGAACGGCAAGAACACGCTGGCTACCAGTACTGACAGCACATTTCCGAAGTTCGAACTGGCCGTCATATGGATGTATTTCAGCATGTTGCTGAAAGTTCTGCGGCCCTCCTGCACACCCTCTGCCAGAACCATCAGGCTGCGCTCCAGCAAAATAATGTCAGCGGCTTCCTTGGCAATATCCACCGCGGTGTCGACTGAGATGCCTATGTCCGCTGCCCGCAGGGCTGGCGCGTCATTGATACCGTCTCCCATGAAGCCAACCACGTCCCCATTGCCGCGCAGGGCACGCACGATACGCTCCTTGCTCAGGGGAGACAGCTTGGCAAAAATGGTGTTTGCTTCGACCGCCAGACTCAGCGCCTTGTCGTCCATATGGTCGATTTCCGAACCCATGACAACTCCTGACACTGCGAGGCCTACCTGGCGGCACACTTCACGTGTGACCAGTTCGTTATCGCCGGTCAGTACTTTGACAGTGATGCCGCTTTCCGCAAGGGCTTTGAGTGCCGGAGCAGTAGATTCCTTCGGGGGGTCAAGAAAGGCGATGTAGCCGACCAAGGTCAATTCTGATTCGTCGGCCACCGAATAGACCAATTGGCTTGGTGGCATTTCCTTCACCGCAACGGCCACCACGCGCAACCCTTTTTCGTTCAACCCCCGAGTGACGGTCAGCACGCGTTCCAGCATGGTGGCATCCAGTGGTACGTCCCGATCACCGTCGCGCACCTGCGTGCAGGTGGTCATGACTTCCTCAACCGCTCCCTTGCATATTAATTCGTGGTGGTGGTCGCGCTCGGACACCACCACGGACATGCGGCGACGCTGAAAATCGAACGGCACCTCGTCAATTTTTTGATAGTGCTGCTCAAGCTTAAGCTCCTCCTGCATCTCCACATGTTCCAGAACAGCGTGATCCAGCAGGTTCTTCAGGCCGGTTTGGTAGAAGCTGTTGAGGTAGGCAAATTCAAGCACCAGTTCTGACTCCTTGCCAAAAACGTCGGTGTGGCGCGCAAGTGCGATTTTGTCTTGCGTAAGAGTGCCAGTTTTATCGGTGCACAGCACATTCATGGCGCCAAAGTTCTGAATCGCATCCAGCCGCTTGACGATGACTTTCTTTCGGGACAACATCACCGCCCCCTTGGCCAGAGTGGATGTGACGATCATGGGCAGCATCTCGGGCGTCAGTCCTACTGCAATCGACAGCGCAAACAGAAATGCCTCCGGCCAGTTGCCCTTGGTAAATCCGTTAATCAACAGCACCATGGGAACCATCACCAAAGCAAAGCGGATCAGCAGCCAACTCACCGTGTTGACGCCAGACTGAAACGCGTTGACCTCCTCGCCACCTTCCTTGACCTGCGTTGCCAAGTGCCCGAAGTAGGTCTCATTGCCCGTAGTCAGAACGAGCGCTTTGGCGGATCCCGACACCACATTGGTGCCCATGAAAACCAGATTTTTCATTTCCAGAGGATCGTCGCCACTGCTTCTCGCATCAGGGAATTTTTCAACCGGCAGCGATTCACCGGTCATTGCCGATTGGCTGATAAACAGATCGTTTGCACTGATGATCCTGCAGTCGGCGGGAATCATGTCTCCGGCTGACAGCACCACGATGTCACCCGGAACCAGCAGTTTGATGGCTATTTCAGCCTGGTGCGGTGGTTTGACCTGCAAATTGACTGCGAAGTAGCGCTGCGCATCAGGAGCCGCCGCCGCCGATATGTCGCGCCGAATGACCGTTGCGTCATTGCTCACCAGCTCTTTCAGTCTCTGGGCAGCATGGTTGGAGCGACGCTCCTGAATAAAGCGCATGCCCGTTGAAAGAATCACCATGCTTCCAATGACCACAGCCGCCTTGGTGTCCTTGGTGAGCCAGGACACGATGGCCAAAGCCGTCAGCAAAAGGTTAAACGGATTCTTGTAGCTCAGCCACAGGTGGAGCCACCAGGACATGGGCTTTTCATGGGCAACCTCGTTGGGCCCTACTTTTTCACGTACCAGCTCCGCCTCTGCGTCACTCAATCCCTCGCCACTGGAGTTGAGCCGCGCCAAAACAGCGGCCAGATCGTCCGAGGCATCGCGTGCCAGCTTTTGGGCCAACGGAGCAGATAAGGCTCTTGCGGCGTCGTCTTTCGATAAAGACTCAAAGATGACCTTGCGCGCGAACAAGTGGCCGGCGCGGCGTGACTTGAGAAACCTGCCAAACAGGTGAGTAAAGAAATGCATGGGAGAACCCCTTGATTCACACTATGGCAATAGACGTCAACATCCATTGCATGGTAGCGGGAATTCGTGAAGGTTTGACAGCGAAAGTGTCACATGCTAGCTATTCCATAGCAGAGAAGCTATGGTGCCCGGGGCCGGAATCGAACCGGCACGCCTTGCGGCGCGGGATTTTGAGTCCCGTGCGTCTACCAATTCCACCACCCGGGCGACGCGAAAACTAAGACCTAAATTATGGCACATTTAGGGGCATGAAATACCCAACAATTGAAGATGCCATCGGGAAAACACCTTTGGTGGCCCTGCAGCGCATTGGCGCTGCAGACAATGCGGCGCGCCAGACGGTAGTCCTCGGCAAGCTGGAAGGCAACAATCCGGCCGGATCCGTCAAGGATCGTCCGGCGTTATCCATGATCCAGCGCGCTCAGGAGCGCGGCGACATCAAGCCGGGCGACACCCTGATTGAGGCTACCTCGGGCAATACCGGCATTGCGCTGGCGATGGCTGCGGCGATCAAAGGCTACCGCATGGTGCTCATCATGCCGGAGGACCTGTCCATCGAGCGGGTGCAAACCATGAAAGCCTTTGGCGCCGAGCTCCTCCTTACGCCCAAGAGCGGCGGCATGGAATATGCGCGCGATCTCGCCGAGCAGATGCAGCGCGATGGCAAGGGGACTGTGCTGGACCAATTTGCCAATGCCGATAACCCCCGCATCCACTATGAGACCACCGGACCCGAGATCTGGGAAGACACAGCCGGAAAAGTGACGCATTTCGTCAGCGCCATGGGCACCACGGGCACCATCACCGGTGTGTCGAAGTTTTTGAAGGAAAAAAATCCGGCGATCCAGATCATCGGTGCGCAGCCGTCCGAGGGTTCGCGCATTCCCGGCATTCGTAAGTGGCCGCAAGAATATTTGCCAAAAATATACGATCCTGCCAACGTCGATGAACTGGTTTATGTGAGTCAGTCCGATGCGGAAGAAATGTGCCGTCGCCTTGCCCGTGAAGAAGGTATTTTTGCCGGCATTTCCGCAGCGGGCGCGTGCTGGGTTGCACAGGAAATCGCCCAGCGCGAGCCCAATGCCACGATTGTCTTTATTGTCTGCGACCGGGGCGACCGCTACCTGTCTACAGGAGTATTTCCAGCATGACACCAGGTTTCAGGTTTTGCCCCCAATGCGCCACCGCACTGGCCTTGATCACGCAGGCAGAAGATGGGGGAGACAAAGAGCGTTTGCGATGCCCGGCCTGCGGCTACACCCACTGGAACAATCCGACCCCTGTGCTGGCGGCCGTGATTGAGTACGACGGTCAGATTCTGCTGGCGCGCAATGCCGCCTGGCCCGGGAAAATGTATGCACTGATCACTGGCTTCATGGAAGCAGGCGAGACACCGCAAGAGGGTATTGCCCGGGAAATTGCCGAGGAAACCAGTCTCTCCACAAGCGCGCTGAATCTGATTGGTGTCTATGACTTTCAGCGCATGAACCAGATCATCATTGCCTACCATGCCGTGTGCCATGGCGATGTGCGCTTGTCGCCGGAGCTGGTGGACTACCGGCTCTATGCGCCCGAAAACGTTAAATGCTGGCCCGCTGGAACAGGCTACGCCTTGGCAGACTGGTTGAAGTCCAGAGGCCACACGCCCACGTTTGTCGAGTTTCCCAAACTAAAATAACAAGACATAGGAATTGCGATGCTCATCGATAAAGAAATTGACACCCGCGGCCTGAACTGCCCGCTTCCCATCCTCAAAGCCAAAAAAGCGCTGGCTGACATGGTGAGCGGTCAAACGCTGAAAGTGGTTTCCACCGACGCGGGGTCCTTGCGTGATTTCCAGGCCTTTGCCAAGCAAACGGGCAACGAGTTGCTGGATCAGCAAACCGAAGGCACCGACTACATCCACGTCATGCGCCGACGCTGAACCCCAAAACAAAACCAGGCCCCGCGGGGCCTGGCGACGGCTCCGTGCCGTTGCGTGCAGTCTCTGGTTAACCCAGGCGCACCAATTGTTCGCGCACTTTCTCCAGCGTTGCGGCAAAGTCGGCAACCCGCTTGCGCTCTTGCTCCAGCACCACAGCCGGGGCTTTGGCGACAAAGGCCTCGTTGCTCAGCTTGGTATTGGCTCGGGTGATTTGGTCTTCCAAGCGCGCCACTTCCTTGCCCAGGCGCAGCTTTTCGGCAGCGAGGTCGATTTCCATGTGCAGGCAAATGCGCGCTTCACCCACCACGGCCACCGGCGCCGCCTGTGCTGCGGCAGCCCACGACGCTTCATCATCAAACAGGCGCACCTCATTGAGCTTGGCCAGCGCCTGCAAAACGGAAGCCGACGCCTGCAGGAACTCTTTCTCCGCGGGTGTATTGGCCACCACAAACAAGGGCAGCCGTGTGGCCGGCGACACGCTCATCTCGCCGCGCAGGTTGCGGCACGCATCCACCAGTTGCTTGAGTTTGGCCACATGGGCGATGGCTTCTTCGTCAATGCGCTCAGGCTGGCTCACCGGGTACGCGGCGATGCTGATGGATGGTCCCGCGCGGCCTGCCACAGGCGCTACCTTTTGCCATAGTTCTTCGGTGATGAAGGGCGTGATCGGGTGGAGCAGGCGCAACAGGGTTTCCAGCGTGCGAATCAGGGTGCGGCGCGTCGCGCGTTGCTGTGCGGGGTTGCCGGTCTGGATCTGCACTTTGGCAATTTCCAGGTACCAGTCGCAAAACTCGTTCCAGGCGAAGTCGTAAATCGTGTTGGCTGCGTTGTCCAGACGGTACTCTTCAAACGCCTTGGCGACGTCGGCCTCGGCCTTTTGCAGCAGGGACACAATCCAGCGGTCCGCCGCGCTGAAGCGCAGGTACCCATGCGCCTCGCCACCGGCTTCGCACTGCGCTTTGGTGTGTTCCATCAGTCCGCAGTCCTGGCCTTCGCAGTTCATCAGTACAAAGCGGGTGGCGTTCCACAACTTGTTGCAGAAATTGCGATAACCCTCGCAGCGCTTGCTGTCGAAATTGATGCTGCGGCCCAGCGAGGCCAGCGAGGCAAAGGTAAACCGCAGTGCATCTGCGCCGAAGGCCGGGATGCCTTCGGGGAATTCTTTCTCGGTGTTCTTGCGCACGGCAGGCGCCGTCTCGGGCTTGCGCAATCCTTCGGAGCGCTTGGCCAGCAAGGGTGCGAGTTCAATGCCGTCGATCAAATCCACCGGATCGAGCACGTTGCCTTCCGACTTGCTCATCTTCTTGCCCTGCGCGTCGCGCACGAGGCCGTGGATGTACACATGCTTGAACGGTACCTTGCCCGTGAAGTGGGTGGTCATCATGATCATCCGGGCGACCCAGAAGAAGATGATGTCGTAGCCCGTCACCAGCACAGAGGAGGGCAGGTACAGATCAAAGTCTTCGGTCTTCTCGGGCCAGCCCATGGTGCTGAAGGGCACCAGCGCGGACGAATACCAGGTGTCCAGCACGTCTTCATCGCGCTTGAGTGTTTTGCCGGGTGCCTTAGCCTGTGCCTCGGCTTCGTTGCGCGCCACGATCACGTTACCGTCTTCGTCGTACCAGGCGGGAATCTGGTGGCCCCACCACAACTGGCGGCTGATGCACCAGTCCTGGATGTTGTTCATCCACTGGTTGTAGGTGTTGACCCAGTTCTCGGGCACAAACTTCACGTCGCCGCTTTGCACGGCATCAATGGCTTTTTGGGCGATGGATTTGCCAGTCGGGTCTTGTGGGCTGACCTTGCTCATGGCCACAAACCACTGGTCGGTCAGCATGGGCTCAATCACCTGGCCCGTGCGGGCGCAACGCGGCACCATGAGCTTGTGTTTTTTCTTCTCGACCAGCAGGTCCAGGGCTTCCAGATCGGCCACCACCTTTTTGCGGGCGACAAAACGGTCCAGGCCCTGATACGCCTCAGGCGCCTCGGTGTTGATCTTGGCATCCAGCGTCAGCACGCAAATCATGGGCAGTTTGTGGCGCTGGCCGACCTGGTAGTCATTCTGGTCGTGCGCAGGCGTCACTTTCACCACGCCGGTGCCAAAGGCCTTGTCCACGTAGTCGTCGGCAATCACCGGGATGGTGCGGCCGCACAGGGGCAGCACTACCTGCTTGCCGATCAGGTGGGTGTAGCGCTCGTCTTCAGGGTGCACCATGACGGCCACGTCACCCAGCATGGTCTCGGGGCGGGTGGTGGCAACTACCAGGCTGCTGCCATCGGCGAGGGCCTGGCCATTCGCGTCGGCCAGCGGGTAGCGGATGTGCCACATGAAGCCGTCTTCCTCTTCGCTCTCCACTTCCAGATCGCTCACGGCGCTCTGCAAAACGGGGTCCCAGTTCACCAGGCGTTTGCCGCGGTAAATCAAACCCTGCTCATACAGCTGCACAAAGGTTTCGGTTACCGTTTTGGACAGCTTGGGGTCCATGGTGAAGTATTCGCGGCTCCAGTCCACACTGTCGCCCATGCGGCGCATCTGGGTGGTGATGGTGTTGCCCGACTTTTCTTTCCACTCCCAGACCTTGCTCACAAAGTTCTTGCGCGCTTCCGCGGGCGTGGGGCCCATGTCGTGGCGGCTGATTTTCTGTTCTTGCAGTTGGCGCTCCACCACGATCTGGGTGGCAATACCGGCGTGATCCGTGCCCGGAATCCAGGCAGTGTTGAACCCGGCCATGCGGTGGTAGCGGGTCAGGCTGTCCATGATGGTCTGGTTGAACGCATGCCCCATGTGCAGCGTGCCGGTCACATTGGGCGGTGGCAACTGGATGGAGAAAGCCGGTTCGCCCGCTTTGGGCGCTCGGGTGCCACGGTAGCCGGCCACACCGTACCCCCGCTTTTCCCACTCGGGGCCCCAGTGGGCTTCCAGCGCGGCGGGCTCGAATGATTTGGAGAGGGATTGCAGGCCGGGCTGGGCGGGAGGTGTGGAGGCGATGTCGGTCATGTTTTGTTGCGTTCTATCAGTGGGTGTGATTTTACCGGGGCGCTGGGGCGCGGATTGGGTTGCTACTGAATTTATAGCTGCTTGCGCATATTCTGCGGGGGCTACAGGCACTTTT
>JBBRYR010000004.1:0-108642 GCA_038237415.1 Burkholderiales bacterium | reverse complement strand
GGCTCCTGCCAAGAAGGCCGCTCCGGCAAAAAAAGTAGCTGCTAAAAAAGCGGCTCCTGCCAAGAAGGCCGCTCCGGCGAAAAAAGTAGCTCCTGCCAAAAAGGCCGCCGTAGCAAAAAAGCCCGTCGCTAAAAAAGCAGCCAAGAAGTCGGCTGCGAAGAAAGCCGCGAAAGCACCCGCTGCTTCCGCTGCGCCTGCTGCTCAGACCACTTTGAGCCCGCAGGCCGCATGGCCTTTTCCAACATCCAGCAAGCCCTAAACGGTCTGCTGATTGGAATCAAAGCCCGGAACTGCAAGGTTCCGGGTTTTTTTATGGGTAGAAAGCAAGTAACCGGTAGCCCGACACCCGATCGGTGGGCGCCGGCAAGCGCACATTGATGGCCAGACTCGCGGTCAACTCAACACCAGGAGCCATGGCGGCCTGCTCGATCCCCAATTCGCTGGCCGCAAAAATCCGCCGAACCAGCGGACGATCCTGCATATCGGTAAGTGCCAACTCCATCGCTGGCATCGCCACTTCTATTGGAGCGCTGTTCTTGAGCGTGAAATTCAAACGGTACACATCGGCACGGACTTTGGTGAAAGAAGAACTGTCTATCACCACGGATTCAATTTGCCGAAAAGGCGCAATCTTGCAGGCCAGCGCTTCGCATACCAGCGATACAAAGGGCTTTGTCACGGGTTCCATTGCGGCAATACGGTCCCGCTCCTGAACGGTGATCTGCAGGAAAAGCACGCCTACCAGAAGGACGCACAGCAGCACCAATGAAGCGCGGATCAGCGGCCGACTCCATATAGTGGCCTCGCGAGCGGATCGCATGAACGACAGATTGGGGTCCCTCTCGACCGGACTCTCGATGGCGTCTGCCTGCGCGAAACGGAGCGGCGACTCCTCGGCCACTGGTTCGACACCACCATCCTCGTCTACCGCATCACCCGGAACATCGGCGACAACCGAATCATCAGGAAGCTGATTCTCTAGCGCTGGCTCTGGTTCCGATTCAAGATCGGGATGGGAATCAACGGGGAACTCCAGAATCCGTGACAGCTCAGAAGGACTCTGCTCAAGAAACGGATCCGGGGGAATATCGTCCACCGCGAGGTCAGGCTCGGCTGTTGGCTCCGGCTCAATGGAAAGAAAATCAAACCGGTCAGGAACTACGCTATCGGGGAGTTCGTCGGCAATCTCATGGGCAACGAACTCTGGTTGTACTTCGGTCTCGGGCGCTGCCGTACCAAGAAGATGGGCATTGGCGTCAAAAACCTCGTCACATTGCCCGCAACGGACCCAACCGTCTGAAATACGAAGTTGATCCGGCACCACTTTGAACATCGTGGAGCAGGCGGGACATTGGGTTATCAGGCTCATCGGTAGGCCATTGTAGATGGCCTGAAATGCACATTCAGATCGATGCGGTCATCAATATCCAGCCATCTTCCCGGTCGGCGACCGCAAGACGACAATGCGGCGCGTACGCCTCGATAAGCTCATCGGCTTGCCGCTCCAGAATGCCCGCAAGCACCAGATCACCACCCGGCGCGACATGTGCGCACAGTAACGGAGCAAGCACCTTGAGTGGCGTGGCCAGAATATTGGCCAACACCACGTCGTACACACCGTCAGCCCGGTCCGGCAGACCCGCCACCAAGGTCACCCCATTCGCCGAAGCGTTTAACTCGGTGGACTGAACGGCCGCGACATCAATGTCGACTGCAACGACTTCGCTCGCCCCGAATTTCGCCGCCCCAATGGCCAGAATGCCGGACCCGCAGCCGTAGTCCAAAACCCGTCCGTGTACGGAGTGGGTTGCAATCCAGCGCAGGCACATGCGTGTAGTCGGATGCGTACCCGTACCAAAGGCAAGTCCTGGGTCCAGCCGAATCACCTGGCGCGCCTGGGCAGGTGGTTCATGCCAGGTCGGTACGATCCAGAATTCTGGCGTGATCTCCACCGGCGTGAACTGCGACTGCGTCAAACGCACCCAGTCCTGATCGGGCACCGCAGCCATAGCCAGGACCTGGCACCCCGCGAAGAGTTCCTGCACCTGGAGCAATGCAGCAGCTTCTGCAGCCAGCGACTCTTCGGCAAACAACGCGGTCACCCGCGAACGCTGCCATCCGTCTTTGGGTGGCGGCATGCCGGGCTCCCCAAAAAGGGCCTGTTCGGCATCCGTCTGGGCATCCGCGTCTTCGACGCTCACGCTCAAGGCGTCCAGCGCGTCGAGTGCATCACTCAACCATTCCACCCGGTCCTCGGGGCACATCATGCTCAGTTCAAACATCGCCATGGTAATTAGCGTTTGTGCTGTTCAAGCCAGTGCTCAAGGTAATGGATGTTGGTTCCTCCATCCATGAACTTGGCGTCCACCATCAATTCGCGGTGCAGCGGAATGTTGGTGTTGATACCCTCCACCACCGTCTCCGCGAGCGCTGTGCGCATGCGGGCCATGGCTTGCTCACGCGTATCGCCGTGCACAATAATTTTCCCGACCATGGAGTCGTAGTTGGGTGGCACAAAATAGTTGGTATACACGTGAGAATCCACCCGCACACCCGGTCCACCCGGTGGATGCCACATCGTGACCCGACCTGGCGAGGGAATGAACTTGAAGGGATCTTCCGCGTTAATACGGCATTCGATCGCATGACCCCGGATCTCGATCTGGCGCTGGGTGAATGGCAATTTCTCACCTGCCGCCACCATGATCTGCGTCCGGACGATGTCGATACCGGTCACCATTTCTGTGACGGGATGCTCCACCTGCACACGGGTATTCATCTCAATGAAGTAGAACTCGCCGTCTTCATACAGGAACTCAAAAGTTCCGGCGCCCCGGTAACCAATCTTTTTGCACGCGGCCACGCAACGCTCGCCGACGCGATCGATCAGCTTGCGATTGATGCCAGGTGCGGGCGCCTCTTCCAGAATTTTTTGGTGCCGGCGCTGCATGGAGCAATCCCGCTCGCCCAGATAGACCGCGTTCTTGTGCTTGTCCGCAAGAATCTGGATTTCAATGTGGCGCGGGTTCTGGAGAAACTTCTCCATATAAACAGCCGGATTGTTGAATGCGGCACCGGCTTCAGCCTTGGTCATCGCGACAGCGTTGATCAACGCCGCCTCTGTGTGCACCACGCGCATGCCGCGCCCACCGCCACCGCCCGCCGCCTTGATGATGACGGGGTAACCCACCGCCTTGGCAATACGGCGAATCTGGACCGGGTCATCCGGCAATTCACCCTCGGATCCGGGCACACAGGGAACGCCGGCGCGGATCATGGCTTGTTTGGCTGACACCTTGTCGCCCATGATGCGGATCGATTCAGGCGTGGGTCCAATGAACTGGAAGCCGCTTTTCTCCACCCGCTCGGCGAAATCCGCGTTCTCACTCAGGAATCCGTAGCCCGGGTGAATCGCTTCAGCGTCCGTCACCTCGGCAGCCGAGATAATCGCTGGCACATTCAGGTAGCTGAGAGACGACTGGGCCGGTCCGATGCAAACCGCCTCATCGGCCAGTTTGACGTATTTGGCCTCCCGGTCAGCTTCGGAGTAGACCATGACGGCCTTGATACCCATTTCGCGGCAGGCACGCTGGATTCGCAGCGCAATCTCGCCACGGTTGGCGATCAGGATTTTTTTGAACATGGGAATGCGTGTGGGAACTTACTCAATAGTGAACAGGGATTGACCGTATTCAACGGCTTGACCGTTCTCGCACAGGATGCGAGTGACCGTTCCGGACTTGTCGGCCTCGATCTCGTTGAGAATTTTCATGGCCTCGATGATGCAGATGGTCTCGCCTTCCTTGATGACGTCACCCACCTCCACATAGGCTTTGGCACCAGGAGAAGACGAGCGGTAAAAGGTACCCACCATCGGCGACTTGACTGCGTGACCGGGTGCCGCTTCGGCGACGACAGGCACCGCACCCGCCGCTGGCACTGGCGCAGCCGCAAGAGGCGCGGCATACACGGGCGCGGGGGCATAGCCCTGCACCATGGCTCCACCGCCTTTGACGATGCGAACTTTGCCTTCTGCCTCGGTGATTTCCAGTTCAGACACATTCGAGTCCGACACCAGATCGATCAAAGTTTTGAGTTTGCGTAAATCCATGATATCTCCAACAACCGACATTTAGTAAGCGGCGAATTTACAGCAAAAAACGCCATCTGGCGATAAAACTATTTATTTACAGCCGAAGTCCCTGTAAAGGCTCAGGAAACTTTACGGACCCGGGAACAACCCTGGAGAGGGTATTCTGGTTTTTTTGTCCGCCGCACGCCTATTTTAAACGCACCCACGCGTCCAGGTCAGACGCACTCAGACGGCCCATCCTGCGCTGCAGCACCTGTCCATCGCCACCCACGACAACCGAAAACGGCAGTCCACCTGCCAGATTACCCAAGCCACGCCCCAGATCCGCGCCCGCCAACCCGGCCATTCCGACCGGAAAATCCAGTGGCATTTTTTGCAGAAACGCCTGCACGGATGCGACCTTGTCGACCGCCAGCCCCAGCACTTGCCAACCGTTGGCTTTATTTTGCTGATAGAACGCGTTGATTAAAGGCAATTCTTCCACGCACGGCGGGCACCACGTTGCCCAGAAGTTCAATAACAGTGGACGCCCCTGGAATGACTGCATGGGCAAAACGCCACCCTGCGGGGTTTCCCATTGCAGGGACCAAAAACCCTCCACCGGCATCGCGCCTGGCGGTATTTCGGGCATTTGGGTACGCCACCACGCCACGCCAGCGCCCGCCAAGGCAGCCGCAACGGCTGCTCCACCCAAAAGCGCGCGACGGCCCACAGCGGAGCCAACGGCAGGAGGAGTCGGGGTTTCAGGTTGGGAATCAGTCATGGGCCGCCATCATGCAGCAAATTGCGCAGAGCTGCCAGATCGCCCCTTGGCCGCCTGCCCCGCGCATCGGGTTTCAGCGCACCGCGCAAATCATCCAAGTCGTAAATCAGCAGGTGCAACCCAATGTACTCGCCAAAGTCCGGACAGAGCACATGCACGCTCAACGCATCCACAGAGTCCCCCTGAAAACCGGTCACGGTGCGCGGCTCGAAACGGACGTTCATGTCAATGAGGCCGATTTCGGCCGATTTCGGGTCATCACAGAACAATTGAAGATAAATGTCCGATCGGCGCGTAGCCGTTCCATGCCATACCGACCCACCGATGTGCGGCCGAAAGCGCTCCAGCCGCTCCATCCACGACAGTGCCAACACCCGGAGTGCGCGCAGTTCAGCGGGTTGCGTGTCCGCACAAAAGATGGCGATGTACTCCTCGATCGCCGCCTCAACCTGGTCGTTGTCGGGCAAGCCCGTACGCGGCGACAAGCCCATCTGCTTGACCGCGCGGCGTTTGGCGGCGCCGTATTCCAGCCCCTCCTCCACAACCATACGGGCGGATACGGCTGCTATTTCTTCTTTCAATGATTCCATGGCGCCATTTTGCACTTGCGCACCCATCAAAGACCAGGGGCCGGTTGCTCCATTTTTGATAGCTGCCTGCGCAATCGACACGGGGGCCCGCGGCCTGAATCGCCCTGAACCTCGACTTAGAATAAGCGCATGCATATTCATATTCTTGGCATTTGCGGCACCTTCATGGGTGGCCTGGCCGCACTCGCCCGTGAAGCGGGTCACCGTGTGACTGGCTGCGACGCCGGCGTCTACCCGCCCATGAGCGACCAGTTGCGCGGCTTGGGCATTGAGTTGATCGAGGGCTTTGGCGCAGACCAGATGGCGCTGGCTCCCGACATGTTTGTCATCGGCAACGTCGTCAGCCGTGCGCGCCTGCCCGATGGCACGCCCAAGTTTCCGTTGATGGAGGCCATTCTGAATGCAGGCGCGCCTTACACCAGCGGCCCCCAATGGCTGGCAGAGCACGTGCTGCAGGGCCGCCACGTGCTGGCAGTGGCCGGCACCCACGGCAAAACCACCACCACGGCCATGCTGGCCTGGATACTGGAATGCGCCGGCCTGCAGCCCGGGTTTCTGGTCGGCGGCGTGCCCATGAACTTCAGCGTCTCAGCCAGGCTGGGCTCGGGGGCCTTTTTTGTCATAGAAGCCGACGAATACGACACGGCCTTTTTCGACAAGCGCAGCAAGTTCGTGCACTACCGGCCTCGTACCGCCGTGTTGAACAATCTGGAATTCGACCACGCCGACATTTTTGACAACCTGGCCGCCATCGAGCGCCAGTTTCACCACCTGGTGCGCACCGTGCCATCAACGGGCCGCGTGGTGGTCAATGGCCTCGAAGAAAGCCTGACCCGCGTGCTCCACCAGGGTTGCTGGAGTGATGTGCGCACCTTCGGCGCAGCCGTCAGCGACTTCACTGCCGTGGGTGAACCGGATGCATTTGATGTGGTCCACCAGGGCAAAACCGTGGGCCGCGTCGAGTGGCCTTTGGGCGGCGTGCACAACCAACTCAACGCGCTGGCAGCCATTGCGGCGGCAGAGCATGTCGGGGTGGCACCGGCGCAAGCGGCATTGGCACTGGGACGGTTCGAAAACGTCAAGCGCCGCATGGAGGTGCGCGCCTGCGTGCCATGGCACGGCCCGGTAGAACCCGGCGAGGTGGCGGCACCGGTCACTATTTACGACGACTTCGCCCACCACCCGACCGCCATCCGCACCACGGTCAACGGCCTTCGCCGCAAGGTGGGCTCGGCACGCATCCTGGCCGTTTTTGAGCCACGCAGCAACACCATGAAACTCGGCGCCATGAAGTCGCAGTTGCCCTGGAGCCTCGAAGAGGCTGATCTGGCTTTTTGCCATTCTGGTGGGCTCGATTGGGACGCTGCGCAAGCCCTGTCTGGCATGGGGGCACGCGCGCAGGTGGCCGACAACATCGATTTACTGGTGACACACGTACTGGCGAGCGTGCGCCCCGGCGACCACATTCTGTGCATGAGCAATGGGGGGTTCGGCGGCATTCACCTCAAACTGGCCGCGGCGCTACAAAAACGATAGCTGCCTGCGCACTATCGGCGGGGGCTAGTGTCTTTTTTTGTTGGCACCGGTGGTCAATTGAGCCTGATCAAACCATCGCCGTCGGTTATGCCGACAATGGCACCATGAATTGGCTGCAAAAAATCCCCAACTCCATTCGCACGGCCAGTGGACTCGAATGGCGACTTTGGCGCAAGCTGCCGAAAATTGCGCTGCTGGGAACCGTGCTGCCCTTGTTGGGTTTGGGCGTTTTGCACTGGATGAGCGATCCGGAGGCCAGCGCCGCACAGGCGCGCTGGCTCCAGATGGCGGACATCATTGTGGTTGCCGTCGTCGTTTTCCATTTGACGATGGTGTTCACCGTCGCCATTGGATGTGTGATTGTCATGGTGATGAAGGGCCCGGGCTACACGGCGGATAGCTACCCGGTGTCGCACAGCGACCAGCCGCGCACCCAGCACGAAACCGAAGCCGAGGCTGCCAGCAAACGACCTGGCGGCACACTAACCGATACAGACAAGTCAGGATCTTCACCGTGAGCAGCATTTTTGAATTGGGCGAGCAGGTTGACGGATACGCGGTGCGGGTGGTCAACGAACGGGCGGTCCGTGCTGCGGCGGGTCTGCTTTTTGTGCCGGCGTTCATTTCATTCATGAATGCCATGCTGCTGGGCAACTTCCAGCCCACGCGGCTATTTGTGGTGGTGTTTTTGCTGGACATGGCCACCCGCCTGTTCATCAGCCCGAAATGGTCCCCCAGCATGATCGTGGGGCAATGGTTTGTACGACACCAGCAACCCGAGTGGGTGGGTGCGCCACAAAAACGCTTTGCCTGGGGCTTGGGGCTTCTGCTGGCGGTCACCCTGTTTTTCCTGATGGTGGTGAACCAGGTGATTGGCCCCATCAACATGCTGGTGTGCGGCACCTGCCTGTTGTTGATGTTTTTTGAATCTGCGTTTGGCATTTGCCTGGGTTGCAAGCTCTACACACTGTTTAACCGCGAACCCGCCCAGTTGTGCCCCGGTGGCGTGTGCGAAGTGCCTGCCCAAGCCGTGCCGGGCCTGGGGTGGACGCAACGCCTTGTTCTGGTCGGGTTTGTGGGTATCGTGGTACTGACCGCGCAATGGGTTCGCCAGACAGCACCCGAAGCCCGCACGTTCAATGCCATGCCGGATGCCACGGCGCTGGCTGGCCTCGCAGCGCAGCCACCAGCCACGCAAGACCCCGCCGAGGCCGCGCGCTGCAAGGTGCCCGATTTCGCCAAAGCCATTGGCCACGAGGCGCAGTGGAAACTGCATAACCACTGCCAGTAGCCCCCGGGCCTTGCCCGTATCCATCCGGTAGCCACAGGGCGAATAAATTGCGGCGCGGCTCAACAACGACAGTTGCAGCAGCAGCCTGCTGTCATTTAAGGCGACAAATAAATACCCCCTGCGGTATGTAATTTGTGCTTACAATTCATGTAATTACTCAATTACTTGAATATGAAGGCAACACCCAAGCGCCCCAAACAAGCCACGGAAGTTCGTCAGGCCAGCCTGATCGAGGCAGCCTTGCAACTGGCGGCGCAGCGCAGCCCGGCCGACATCACCACCGGCGATCTGGCGCAGGCCGTGGGTATTACACAAGGGGCGGTATTCAGGCACTTTTCCAGCAAAGAGGCCGTCTGGCTGGCCGCACTGGACTGGGCTACTGACACCCTGATGGCCCGGCTGCAAGCCGCCGCCACGCTTGCCATCACCCTTGAAAGGCCCGAACCCAACGCGCTGGCGGCTTTGCAGAAAGTATTTCTGGAACACGTGAACTTCGTGATCGCTCACCCCGGTGTACCGCGCATCATTTTTCAGGAATTGCAGCATACCCAAGACACGCCGCTCAAGGCCCGCGTGCGCGGGCTGATGCAGCAATACCGGGCCCTGCTCATGGGCTTGCTGACACAGGCACAAAAACAGCATTCACTGGCGCCTGGCACCGACTTGCAGTCTGCGGCCGTGCTCTTTGTGGGTGCGGTGCAAGGCCTGGTCATGCAATCGCTGCTCAGCGGTCAAGTACACGCCATGGCGGCACAGGCGCCCGGCGTGTTCTCCATTTACCTGCGCGGACTCACACTGAAGGAAACCCCATGAAACGCAACCCTCTGCTGCTACGCCGGATGGGCATCGGTGCACTGCTGGTGATCCTGATCGGTGCACTGGTCTTTGTGGCCCGCAACGCCGGCCCTCTTGCGCCCACGCGCGTCACGGTTACCTCCGTCCAGGAAGGACGCATCACCCCCGCCATTTTTGGCATCGGCACCGTGGAAGCGCGTCGCAGCTGGATGGTCGGCCCCACCGTGGCGGGCCGGGTGCTCAGCGTCAAGGTGGATGTGGGCGACACGGTGAAGGCTGGCCAGCTGTTGGCTGAGATGGACCCGGTGGACCTGGAACAACGCCTGAGCGCGCTGGACGCCGGGCTCGCCCGCGCGGGCAGCACGCAGGCGGCGGCACTGGCCCAGGTCACGGACGCCGCCGCGCGGCGTGAGCTGGCCGCCATCAACGCCAAACGCAACCAGGACCTTGCCGCGCAAAACTTCATCAGCCCGGGCGCACTGGAGTCTCGCTTGCAGGAGAAAGCTTCGGCCGATGCGGCGCTGCAGGCTGCACAGGCCAACCTCACCGGCACCGGCCAGGACGTGAGCCGGCAAAAGGCCGAGCGCGCCGCTTTGCAACAACAACGTGGCAACGTGCGCCTGCTGGCCCCGGCCGATGGGGTGGTCACCAGCCGCGATGCCGAGGCGGGCAGTACCGTGGTGGCGGGCCAGCCGGTAGTACGCCTCATCGACCCCGGCAGTCTGTGGGTCAAGTTGCGGGTCGACCAGGGCCGCTCTGCCGGATTGGCTACGGGTTTGAAGGCCAGCATCGTGCTGCGCTCGCAACCGCGCACCCCATTGATGGGCCAGGTCGCCCGTGTGGAGCTACTGGCCGACAGCGTGACCGAAGAGCGCATGGCGCAAGTGGCGTTTGATGCGCAGCCCGCGGGCACCGCCATCACGGCGTCCATCGGTGAACTGGCAGAGGTAACGCTGCAACTCCCCCAAACCGACTCCGCCCTGGTGCTGCCTAACGCCAGCATCCAGCGCGTGCAGGGCCAAACAGGCGTGTGGCGGCTGGAGGGCGGCAAACCCGTATTCGCAGCCGTGCGACTGGGTGCCAACAATTTGGGTGGTCAGGTGCAGATTCTGGAAGGGCTCCAAGCCGGCGACACCGTGGTGGTGTACAGCCAGAAGGCCTTGACCGAGGGCGCCCGCGTGCAGGTGGTGGACGCACTGGTGAAAGCGAAGGCGGCACCATGATCAGCCTGGCCGGGCGCGACATTGCCCACAGCTGGAGCAAGTTTTTGCTCACCGGGCTGGGGCTGGGCCTGTTGATTGGCGTGACGCTGACCATGGCCGGGGTCTACCGCGGCATGGTGGACGATGCCCACGCGCTGCTTGACAACAGCCGGGCCGACCTGTGGGTGGTGCAAAAAGACACGCAGGGGCCGTATGCCGAATCGTCCAGTCTCAAGGACGATGTGGTGCGCAGCGTGCGCGGCATGCCCGGAGTGGCGCAGGCTGCCAATGTGACCTACTTCACCATGCAGGTGCAGGGTGCGGATGGTGACGACACCCGTGCCATGGTGGTCGGTATTGAGCCAGGCCAATCAGGCGAGCCAGGCTATCTGGTGGCGGGGCGCCAGCTCACCCGCAGCCATTACGAGGCGGTGGCCGATGTCAAAACCGGCTTTGCCTTGGGCGAACACATCCGCATTCGCCGCCACGACTACACCGTGGTGGGCCTGACGCAGCGCATGGTGTCCTCGGGTGGCGACCCGATGGTTTTCATTGCGCTCAAGGACGCGCAGGAAGCGCAGTTCTTGAAAGACAACGACGCCATTCAAAACGACCGCACCCGCACGGCCAGCAACCCGACCTTCAACCGCCCGGGCGTGCCCGGCCTGCTGGACGCGGTGCAGGCGCTGCAGGCCAGCAGCCACAGCGTCAACGCCGTGCTGGTGCAAATCGCCCCTGGTTTTGATCCCGAGCAGGTGGCCGAGCCGATTCGGCGCTGGAAGCACCTGCAGGTGTTCACCCGCGCGGGCATGGAAGAGATTCTGGTGGCCAAGCTGATTGCCACCGCCGCCAAACAGATCTTCATGTTTCTGGTGATTCTGGCCATCGTCAGCGCCGCCATTGTGGCCTTCATCATCTACACCATGACGTTGGGCAAAATCCGCGAGATTGCAGTGCTCAAGCTCATTGGCACGCGCAACACCACCATTGCCAGCATGATCCTGCAGCAGGCGCTGGGCCTGGGGCTGATTGGCTTTGTGGTGGGCAAGGTAGCGGCCACCATCTGGGCACCGGTGTTCCCCAAATTCGTGCTGCTGCTCACACAGGATGCCCTCACCGGACTGGTGGTCACGATGGTGATTTGCGCGCTGGCCAGCACGCTGGCTATTCGCGCAGCGCTCAACGTTGACCCGGCGGAGGCCATTGGATGATCACCATGAAAAAACCACCCCTGCCCGGCGGCATTCTGATTGAAGGCCTGCGCAAGGTCTACGGCCAGGGCGATACCGCCGTCGAAGCCCTCAAGAACGTGAACATGCAGGTCAGCCCCGGCGAGGTGGTGGGCCTGGTCGGGCCTTCGGGTTCGGGCAAAAGCACGCTGCTCAAATGCCTGGGTGCCATCATTGAGCCTACGTCGGGGCGCATGACACTGGGCAGCGATGTGATTTATGACAACGGCTGGAAGGTGAGCGACCTGCGCGCCCTGCGGCGTGACCGCATCGGCTTTGTGTTTCAGGCGCCCTACCTGATTCCGTTTCTGGACGTGACTGACAACGTGGCCCTGCTGCCCATGCTGGCAGGCATGCCCAACGCACTGGCCCGCGCCCGCGCGATCGAACTGCTGACCGCGCTGGACGTGCAGCACCGCGCCAAAGCCGAGCCGTCGCAACTGTCAGGGGGCGAGCAACAACGGGTGTCGATTGCCCGGGCACTGGCCAACCGCCCGCCGGTCATCCTGGCCGACGAGCCCACCGCTCCACTAGACAGCGAACGTGCTCTGGCGGTGATGCGCATCCTGAACCAGATGGCGCAGCAGGCCCAGACCGCGATCATTGTGGTGACGCACGACGAAAAAATCATCCCCACCTTCAAACGGATTTATCACATCCGCGATGGACAAACCGTGGAGGAAGCGGGCGAAGGCCGCTCGCTCTGACTATTCGAACGACGGCGCCTCAGGCTTGGCAACGGGTTTGCCCGCCGCCGCCCAGGCATCAAAACCGCCCGCAATGGACTGCACGTTCAGATAGCCCATGTCATGCAAAGCAGCACCAGCCAGTGCGGCGCGGCCGCTGGTTTTGCAATACAGCACGATCTTGAGATCGCGCGATTGCAGGGCCGGCATGCCGCTGAAGCGAAACTCCAGCATGCCTCGCGAGATGTGCACCGCACCGGGCATATGGCCGGCGGCAAATTCATCGGCCTCGCGCACGTCCACCAGCACATCGGCTGCGCGAATGGCCTGCTCGGCATCTTGAACACTTATTTCCTGCACGCGGGTTTTGGCGGCAGCTACGAGGTCGTGGGCGGTTTTCATGGGTTTCTCCTGAAGAATTTACTATCAAAATAATAGCTGCTTACGCAATAGATACGGGGGCTAGAGGCCTTTTTTATGCATAACGCCGCCCCACCCAGCGCGTCACATGCGCCAACCCCCGGTGGCCCGGCCCTTCGGACAAGGTGGTCTCCCCCTGCCACACCAGCGCGGGCGCCAGCAGGCCTGCGAAATCGGCCTCCAGCAGTTCGGGGGTATACAGCATGTCGGCATCTTTGGGGCCCCCGCTGCTGTGCGCCAGCTGCGCGGGGTGAAACGCTTCCAGTATCAGCCAGCCCCCGCTTTGCAGGCCTTCGGCCAAGCTGCGGTGCGCCGCAGACCGGATGGCACTGGGCAGGTGGGTATAGATCAGCACCACGGCGTCCAGGCTGTCGGCCTCGGGCGCCCAGTCGGCCAGATCCACCCGCTCGGTGGACAGCGAAACGCCACGGCTGACAGCCAACGCGCGCGCTTTTTGCAGACCGACCTCCGAGCTATCCACCGAGAGGACAGTGTGCCCCTGCTCCGCCAGCCAGACCCCGTTGCGGCCTTCGCCATCACCAGGCACCAGCACGCGGCTGGCAGGACTCAGGCGCGCGGCCTGTTCGCGCAAAAAGGCATTGGGCTCTGTGCCGTACTTGTAGCCAGGCTCAGTAAACCGTTGGTCCCAGAAGTTCATGAATCAGCCCTGACTATCACCAGGCGACGTAGGCGTAGCCCTTTTCCTGCAGCTCCATCACGGCTGCCGCGCCCACGTCCTCCACTTGCACAAAATCGAACATGTCCGACGGTGACCAGCCCACACTGTGCATGGTGTTGCCGCAGGCAATGAACCGGATGCCATAGGCTTCCGACATGCTGCGTGCCCGGTCTTGCAGGAGCTTGGGCACAGGGCGTTTTGGTTTTTTCGCCAGAAGGTGAATGCCCGGCCCCCACACCACCACCACAATGCTGACGTCGTCCACGTATTTTTTGAGCACCGCACTGATGGAGTTGAAGATGGCTTCCTGGTAGGCGTCGTCCGCCTTGTTGAGCTGGAAGACGATCTTGTGCAGCGTGTTGCCCACCAAGTCACCGGATTTTGCGGAAGCCGTGACGGACGACGCGGCCTGCGCGGGTGCGCTGAGGGCCGCGAGGCTGGCCATACCCGCCAACAGGTGGCGCCGTGTGGGCGTATTGCTGTTCTTCATGATTGAAGTACTCCCTTAAGGTGTTCCCTGCCGGGGACAGTCTTCTGCACAGGTTTCGGGTCGGCTGTCGCGCGGCACGGGGCAGCGGTTTACCTCAAACGGCGACATGGCCAACAGCGTCGTCAAGGCGCCGCTGACCATGGTGATAACCCAAAACACAAAAAAGGCCACGGTGTAAACCGCCTGGCGCGAGGCCTCCAGCGGCGCGCCTTGCCAATGCAGGTCGGCGGGATCCACCAGGGCGAACACCAGTATCTCCAGCACGCCCGCCATCAAAAAGGCGGGCCAGATAATCCACATCAATCGTTGGCTCAGCGCAGTGGGATCTTGGTTCATGGCTAATCCTTAACGGGGAACAATGAATACGGCTTTTTCGGACACTTTGCCGATGGAACCCTCGGCGGCAATTTCGAAGTGGATGGTGTGCGAGCCCGGTGCAAGCCCTTCAGCAGGGCCCTGCACCCGCACGGCGACCCATCGGGCTTGCGTGGACGCAATGGCAATGTCGTTTTCGGACACCACGCTCAAGCCGGGCATGCCTTCCACCGAAATATGGAACCGCTGTGTCGCCTCGGTCGCATTCATGATCTGCAGGCGAAACACATTTTCGATGCGCCCCCCTTCGGCAATGCGCGCCAGCGCACCCCGGTCGCGCACCACATCCACCTTGAAGGGGATGCGCATCGCCAGGCTGACCGCCATGGCGGTGACCACGGTGCCAAGAATCGCGATGTAAATCAGCACCCGCGGACGCAGCACATGGCGCAGGGTCTGGGCACGGGTCCAGTTCTGGCTGATGGCGTTCTCGGTGGAGTATTTCACCAGGCCGCGCGCATAGCCCACTTTGTCCATCACCGTGTCGCACACGTCAGCGCAGGCGCCGCAGCCGATGCATTCGTACTGAAGTCCCTTGCGAATATCGATGCCGGTGGGGCAGACTTGCACGCACAAGCTGCAGTCAACACAGGCGCCCAAGTTCAGGACGCTCAGGTCCGCCTTTTTGGAGCGCGCACCGCGAGGCTCGCCACGCTCGGCGTCGTAGGTGACGATGAGCGTGTCCTTGTCGAACATGGCGCTCTGAAAGCGTGCGTACGGGCACATGTGCTTGCAGACCTGCTCACGCATGAAGCCGGCATTGCCGTAGGTGGCGAATCCGTAGAAAAATGTCCAGAAAATTTCCCACGAACCCATGTCGAGCTGGATGAATTCACGGCCCAACTCATGAATCGGTGTGAAGTAACCCACGAAGGTAAAACCGGTCCACAAGGCGACCGCCAACCACAGGACGTGCTTGCTGGTCTTGCGCCACAGTTTGTCCAGGGTCCAGGGCCCCGCATCGCGGCGCATGCGCGCGGAGCGGTCGCCCTCGGTCTTTTTCTCCAGCCAGAGGAAGATTTCCGTATAAACCGTTTGCGGGCAGGCGTAGCCGCACCACAAACGCCCGGCTACCGCGGTAAACAGGAAGAGCGAGAACGCCGAGATCACCAGAATACCGGTGAGGTAGATGAAGTCCTGCGGATACAGCACCAGACCGAAGATATAGAAGCGCCTTGCACCCAGATCAAACAGCACGGCCTGGCGCTGGCTCCATTCGAGCCATGGCAAGCCATAGAACACAATCTGGGTCAGGAACACCGTGGCCCAGCGCCAGTTGGAGAAAAACCCGGTAACACTGCGGGGGTAGATCTTTTTATGCGCCTCGTACAGCGAGACCATCTCTGCATCGGCACCCGGTGGGGGCTCGATAGGCCCTTTGTCCGGGGACTCGGCAATAGGGATGACCTTGCGTAGGGGTGCTGATTCGGTGTTCACTTGCGTTCTTTCTATCGATCGATACCGCTGGCAGGGCGCCACCCGATGGGTGACCTGGCCCTGCGCACGGCCTTAACAGCCTCAGGCTTTTTTGGCCCAGGCGCTGCACCAGCCCTTGGCAGACACTTGCTTGCCTGCGAACAGGGGGCATGGACCGGCGTCACCCGTCTTGCCCTGGTACAGCGCGCAATTGCTGCACTTTTGATCGGCTGCATATTTGGGGAACTTCTTTTTGTCCGCCTTGGTGGCATCGGCCTTGTAACCCAGGGCTACGGCTTGCGCATCGCCTTCGGCGACCATAGCTCCCTGAGCCCGCGCCTGACTGGCGGTGAGGGCTGCGCTGGCAAGACCCAATTGAACAATGAATTCACGGCGGTTGGACATGGAATTTCTCCTGAGTTGAAAAAGTTGAACATTGCAGACTGGCAAGAAACCCAATAATACCCCTATGGGTATTAATGACAATGATCTATGTCAATTCATGCATGCATTGCCATAGCTATTGCGATGCCTTGTTTGCGCCAAAACTGTCTGGCATCTGTACAGCCACCACTTCGCCGCGTGCAGTGACCACGCCGTCTACCAGCACCGTGGTCTCGACGATTACCTTGCGTCCCTTGATTTCCTTCACCCGACCGCGGATCTCTATCAGGCCCGTCAAAGGCGTTGGCTTGAGGAAGTCCACGTGCAGCGAACCGGTGACAAAGCGAAACGGTGGCAATGTATCCATCTCGCGCCCCTCGCCGCGGTACATGGCAGCAGCAGCGGTGCCGGTGCTGTGGCAATCAATCAGCGAAGCAATCAGGCCGCCATAGGCATAGCCGGGTACCGAGGTGTGGTACGGCTCAGGCTTGAAACGGGTGACCGTCTCATCGCCCTCCCAGTACGTTTTGATCTGGTGACCGTGCGTGTTGTGCTGGCCACAGCCATAACAATGCGACACATTCTCGGGGTAATACTCTTGAAAGGCTTTCATGAAATCTCCGGTGATAAACAGGGGCTCTGCGGGAGTTGCACCCGGGTAAAGGGCTGCAAAAAACCCAGAATTTTGCGGGTTACGTCCGGCAAATCGTCGAATGCCTCGTGTGACCCATTGCACTCCAGCAAAGTGACGTCCGCCTGCGCACGGTTTTGCCACAGCCAGCGCGCATCCTCAATCGGCACAGTGCTGTCTTGCAGCCCATGCACCAGTAGTACCGGGCTTTGGGCCTGCGACAGAGTGTGCGCCGGGGCGATGGCATCAAAACGGGCACCAATGACCCGTTCCACATAGCGGTTCACCAGCCACCCCAGCGGCCAGTAAGGCACACGACGCGAGGCCAGCCAGCGGCGCATCACCTGCTCAGGGTGGGCAAATGCCGACACGCTGACCACAGCGTGCAGGTCATGCCTGCGGGATGCGCTCAGCAGTACCGCAGCACCCCCCACCGAGTGACCCAATGCGGACAGACGCGTAGCATCAATGCCTGGTTGCAAGCGCAGCCAATCGAGCGCACTGTCGAGGTCTTGCGCAAAGCGCGGCAACGAACTGTGGCTATCGCGGTCACTGCGGCCGTGGTTGCGCGACTCTGGCAGCAGCACGGCATAGCCCGCACAGTGCAAGGCCTGCGCAGCCGGCAACAGCGTGCTGGCGTTGCCGCCCCAGCCGTGCAACAGCACGATGGCAGGGGCCGGCTGCGTTGCGGTGCCCGCGGGCACGTACCAGGCAAACAGGCTCAAGCCTCCGGCCACAGGAATACGCACGGACTGTGCGGTCAAACCCAAGTCAGCAGGCTGCGGCCCTTCCAGCGTGGCTTGCGGAGCCAGACCGCGGTGCAGCACCGCACGTGCGCCCAGCAACAGCGCGAGCAGCACACCAGCCAGGCCAAGCCAGAACCACAGATTCAAGTGTTCACCGGCCATGAATACTCACGCTGTATGGGGCTGTCCCGCTGCGCACACACCGCCGCCTTGGGTGTTGACCATGTGATCCGCCATCTGGGCAAACGTGTCGATCAACCGGTCCCGAAAAGCCACATCCGCCACCTGCTCGGTCAAGGCCTGCGTCATGCACAGCATCCACTCATCGCGCTCCACGGGACCGATGGCATAGGGGTTGTGGCGCATGCGCAGACGCGGATGGCCTTTCTTGGCGATGTAGAGCGAGGGTCCGCCGAACCAGCCTGATAAAAATTCAAACAGGTTTTCTTCGCTACCCTGCAGGCTTTCGGGGTGCATCTTGCGCACGGTGTAAGCCTCGGGCAGCTCATCCATCAGTTCGTAAAAACGGTGGGCCAGCTGCTGCACTCCGGCAGCACCGCCCAGACCTTCGTAGGGCGTTGCGACGGCTGGAGGAACGGGGGTCGATTCAGTCATGTTAGGCAATTTGTTCATGTTAAAAATTAACGGTATTTTCGCAAATAGGCACCTTCGACACGACACTGCGCATCGCACCTTGCGCAGGCCACCACGGCAGCCGGGCAGCGTTGGCGCACCCACTCGGTATCCGTGAATTAACGCAGCGCCCGGTGGTAACAACGCAGTACAAAAGATGTCATCTTGAGCGGGGCATTGCGCACCACGGCGGGTAGCCACTGGGGCGCATTTAGGGAAAAACGGGTTGCCCACCGGGTAAAAGGCCTGAGCCAGGCGGTTAACTCAACAAAACGACGGTTATTCATTTCGACCAAGCAACGTGCTTGCCTCCAGTAAAGAAATCCATTTTCATCCCAGGGCGATAACCTTGCCAAGGCGATGACAGTCAACCACATGGCGCGCACTCGCCCAGGCGGCGCGCAAGCAGCTTGCCTATCGCGCCAATAGAAATTCTCATCACTATACCCCTATGGGTATCGTATAGTTCACCCGTCACGTTGCATTTATTACCAACTCCAACACAGTGCCCTTTAACTTCAGGAGTTTTCCAGGCGTGAATTAAGCTGGCGACAAGCGTGCCGGCGAAGGCTACAAGAGGACTGACCGGTGTTACTCCACCAAGCCTGTCGGGTTGTCGTAGCTGTTGGAAAGGCCGCGGCGCGCATGCTCCGCGCCTTTTGTTACCGGGTTTGACTGAATGATGAAAGCCTTGCCATGTCACAACGATTAGCCATAGAACATTTCTTTGACGAAGACACGTCCACCTTCAGCTACCTCGTGCTGGACCGCAGCACGCTGCAGTGCGCGCTGATTGACAGCGTGCTGAATTACGACCCCAAATCGGGTCGCACCAGCACGGTGGCAGCCGACAAGTTGATTGCGCGCGTCAAGGCGCTGGGCGCGCAGGTGCAGTGGCTGCTGGAAACCCATGTACACGCTGACCACCTGTCTGCTGCGCCTTACCTGCAAAAGCAGCTAGGCGGACACATCGCCATTGGCAGCCACATCACCACCGTGCAGCAGGTGTTTGGCAAGCTGTTCAACGCAGGCCCCGAGTTCGCCCGTGACGGCTCCCAGTTTGGGCGTCTGCTTGAAAACGACGACGAGTTCGCCGTTGGCAGCCTGGCCGTACGCGCCGTGCACACCCCGGGCCATACCCCCGCCTGCATGACCTATGTGATTGAAGACGGTGCCAAAACCGTGGCCTTTGTGGGGGACACGCTCTTCATGCCCGACTACGGCACCGCGCGCTGCGATTTTCCGGGTGGCGATGCGGGCGTGCTGTTTCGCTCGATCCAAAAAGTACTGGCTTTGCCACCCGAGACCCAGTTGTATATGTGCCATGACTACCCGCCCGGCGGACGCCCGGTGGCCCATGTCAGCACGGTGGCGGAACAGCGCAGCGCCAACATTCATGTTCACGATGGGATTGGCGAGGAAGCGTTCGTGGCCAGGCGCCGCGCCCGCGATGCCACATTGCCTATGCCCGTGCTGATCCTGCCTTCGGTGCAGGTGAACATGCGTGCCGGTCAAATGCCGCCGCCGGAGGACAACGGCGTGCGCTATCTCAAGATTCCCATTGATGTACTGTAGGGACTGCTGATGGACCCCGCAATGCTCGCTGGCGCGCTCGGCGGCCTGATTGGCCTGGTGCTGGCATTTACCGGTGCCGGTGGTGGCGTGTTGGCCATTCCACTGCTCGTGTTTGCCCTGCACTTGCCCGTGCAGCAAGCCGGGCCCGTAGGCTTGTTTGCGGTGGGAATTGCGGCCGCAGTCGGCGCAGCCGTAGGGCTGCGTCAAGGCGTGGTTCGTTACCGGGCCGCCACCCTGATTGGACTGGCCGGCATGCTGACCGCACCGCTGGGGGTGATGCTTGCGCACCAGCTTCCAAACCGTCCGCTGACTGCTGCCTTTGCTGCCGTGCTGGCGTACACCGCCTGGCGCATGTGGCGCCCGCCTGCGACACCCGCGACCGGTACACGGACTGCCGCCTGCCTGATGGATGTCCACCAGGGCCGCCTGCATTGGACGCGACGCTGCGCGCAGGCACTGGCGGGAACCGGCCTGCTCTCGGGCGTGCTGAGTGGACTGTTGGGTGTAGGCGGCGGGTTTGTGATCGTGCCGGCGCTGACGCGCCACACCGACCTCACGCTGCGCATGATCCAGGCCACCTCACTGGCGGTGATTGCCTGGGTCTCTGTCAGCGGCATCACGGCGGCCACGCTGCAAGGCTCAATGCGCTGGGATGTTGCCCTGCCCTTTGGCGCGGGCGCTGTTGTGGCCATGCTGGCCGGCCAGCGGGTGGCGGGCAAGTTGCCAGCCGCGCGCCTGCGCCAGGGCTTTGCGGCAGTCAGCGCCCTGGTGGCTGCGCTGATGCTGGCAAAGGCGTTAGGCTGGAATCCGGTTTAATTCGGCCAATACAAAATTGTCAGTGGTCCGCACGCAGCTTGGCATGAATACGACGCGTCGTACGCCAAACCGCCCACACCACCACGGGCACCAGCACCCCAGCGGCTATTTCCGGGTTGAGAGGCACACCCGCGCCTTTGAGCGCCTTGCCGCCATACAGCAGCAAACTGACCACGTAGTACGAGATGGCGGCAATCGACAGTCCTTCCACCGTGGACTGCAGGCGTAGCTGCAACTCTTGTCCGCGCGTGAGCTTCTCCAGCAACTGCTGGTTTTGCGCTTCGGTGGCAATGTCCACCCGGGTGCGCAGCAACGCACTGGTGCGCGACACCCGCTCGGAGAGTGACGCCAGCCGCTGCGCCGTAGCCACCACCGTGGCCATAGCTGGCGACAGACGCCGCTGCATAAATTCGCCCAAGGTTTGCGTGCCAGGAATGGCTTTTTCACGCAACTCGTTGATGCGCTGACCCACCAGGGTGTCGTAAGCGCGGGTGGCTGAAAATCGGTACACATGCTCGGCCGTTGCGCGCTCCACCCGTGCGGCCAAAGACACCAGCGTGTCGAGCAGCGCCTGGTCGGAGGTGGCCTTGCTCTCCAGCCGCGCCGTGATGTCGGCCAGCGCCCCATCCGCCTCGGTCAACATTGGCCCCAGCTGCTTGGCCACCGGCAAGCCGCGCAAGGCCATCAGCCGGTAAGTTTCCAACTCCAGCAGTCGCTGCGAAATTCGTCCGGCGCGGGTCTGAGTGGTACCGGGCGGCGTAATCACCAGCATGCGCTCAAAGCCGCTGGGGCGCAGCATGAAATCCGTGACGGCCCAGGAATGACCGGCGTTGCCCATCACCGATGCCACCACCGAATGATCGCCAAACCAGGCCCGCGCTTGCGCCAGCGTGTCATCCACCGTGGTCAAGTCACCATGAACCAAGGCCAGCTTGATAGCGGCAATGGTGTGCCCGGGAATGCCGCGCAACCACTCGGGTGTCAGCACCAACGACGACAGCAGCTCGGGGTCACGAGCACCCAGTTGCGCACCTTCAGGCAGGGGTTGCACGATCGAGTACCGCGTGAACTCGGTGTGACGCTCCCACTTGACCGTATAACCGTCGCAGCGCAGACGCAAAAAATTGCTGTGCAGGCTATCGAGAGCCAAGTCCTGCTGACCGGGCAAAAGCCGCAAGTGGGCGCACTCCTGCTCACGCGTGACGCCTTCGTTGAACACAGCCACATAGACCACCAGCGCCGGCAGACGGATACGCGCGGGCGGGCGGGCGTGCACCTCGTTGTGGAGCAGTGCACGCTGGGGGTCATCAAGCGGAAGGTTGCGTTCGGACGGGGAGGCGTCGGGTAAGGTCATGGGTCGGCTGCGAAATAGGGGTTTGGGTGGTCATCAGTATCTGCGCTCCATTTTCACCCCAAACACCGCAATCCAATGGAATGCCTGCTGCGTTGCAGCACTGACAAAGGGTGGATCGGGCTAAGATGATTTCAACATGCACTCGACACAGCACGGAATCCGCCAATGACGATTGATAAACCGCTGAAGATCACCACAGAGCAGGTCGCTACAACAGGATTCCGGCCGCACGGAATCATCGAGCTGGTAATGGATGGGGACTTGCTGCATTACGGTTGTACCGGCCCGTTCAACAAGGAGTTGCTGGAGTGCATGGCTGTAGCGCAGATGACGTTCCTGAAAGCCATGAAACATCCGGGGCCATGGGCCAGCATTGCCACGTTTCTGGGTAGTGTCATGTCGTCGCCCGAGGGGATTCAGCGCTACGCGGAACTGATGCAGACCCCGCATCCCCCTGAACTCACGCCGGTCGCAACCGCGTTCTTCATAGGCCCGGAGGTCGAGGGCGGCTCCATCATGATCCCCCACTTTGCCAGGATATACGCCGAAATTGGTCGCCCGTTCAAGGCGTTCAAGACCATGGCAGAAGCCCAAAGCTGGGCCCTGTCCATGATCGAGGCCAGTCGCGCCCCCTGTTAACCCGTTTTTTTACAAGGCGCGACGCGCTTTGACAGCCGCTGACAGCAGCTCCAGCGACTGCAGGGAATCGTCCCAACCCAGGCAGGCATCGGTGATGCTTTTGCCGTATTCGAGCGCCGTTGCATCGTCTTTTCCGGGCGTGAATTTTTGTGCACCGGCGTGCAGATGGCTCTCCACCATCACACCAAACACGCTGTGCGAGCCTGCAGCGATCTGGTTCGCAATATCACGCGCCACTTCCACCTGTTTCTCATGCTGCTTGCTGCTGTTGGCGTGGCTGCAGTCCACCATCAGGGTGGCGGGCAACTTGGCTTTTTCCAGGTCCTTGCAGGCGGCAGCCACACTGGCAGCATCGTAGTTGGGGGCCTTGCCGCCGCGCAGGATGACATGGCAATCGGGGTTGCCCTTGGTCTGCACAATGGCCACCTGGCCGTTTTTGTGAACTGACAAAAAGTGGTGGGCACCCGCCGCCGCCTGAATGGCGTCCGTGGCAATCTTGATGTTGCCATCCGTCCCGTTCTTGAAACCGATGGGGGCCGACAGACCCGAGGCCAGCTCGCGGTGCACCTGGCTTTCGGTTGTGCGCGCGCCGATGGCGCCCCAGGCAATCAGGTCACCCAGGTATTGCGGAGAGATCACGTCCAGAAACTCGCTGCCGGCGGGCAGACCTAGGCGATTGATCTCTATCAGCAATTGGCGCGCAATACGCAGGCCTTCGTCAATGCGGAAGCTCTCGTCCAGGTAGGGGTCGTTGATCAGCCCTTTCCAGCCCACGGTGGTGCGAGGCTTTTCGAAATACACGCGCATCACGATTTCCAGCGTGTCTTTGTATTTCTCGCGCTGCTCTTTCAAGCGGCGGGCATAGTCCAGCGCAGCAGCCGGATCATGGATCGAGCAGGGGCCAATCACCACCAGCAGACGGTCGTCTTTCCCGGCCATGATCTTGTGGATGCTGCGCCGGGTGCTGGTAATCAGCGTTTCCACTGGCGTGCCGCGGATGGGGAAAAAACGGATCAAGTGCTCGGGAGGTGGCAACACGGTAATGTCCTGAATGCGTTCGTCGTCGGTCTGGCTGGTACGGTCGGCGGGCTGGGTGCCCTGCGGATACCAGGCGTCTTGGGTTGAAGCTTTTGCAGTCATGTCGTAATTCCTGTTGCGGTGATCAATCGATGGGATGGCGGGGCAAAAAAAAACCGCCGGTGGTGCCGGCGGTTTGGGAGGATTCAGGACGTCTTTTGTTTCAGATACGTTCAGAACTCTCTACCGCCAAAGGCGTTGGAGAACCAAAAGTAGCTAAAGAAGAAGCGGCCGAAATGCATGAAAGAACTGTAGCACAGTTGTTTAGCGCCGTCGAAACCACCCTGCCAGCCGCTTCCATGCCGATACGGAATCCATCTGCTCCGAGGGCGGAAGTGATCGGGCATGCTCGTAAACATCCAGCAAAAGGGCCCCCGCATCCAGCACCCGCCACGCAGCCAAATCAAAATCAACGACGGCCGGGGCCGCCTGCCGTGGTGGCGCCGCCTCCAGCGTCCATTGTGTGAGCAGCATGCGAAAGTGGGTCAACCCCGCACAGTGCGCGCCATATTCGTAAAAGCCCCGCCAGTCGGCACTCAGGGCGTTGAGCATGTCGCGGTGGGCCCGCAAATCATCCAGCAGGCCCAGAAACGCCTGCGCCTTCAGGGCGGGCAGATTGCTGTGTTGTCGCAGCAGTTTGCCCAGGTCCTCAATCCGGGCGGCCAGTGCCTGCAGGCTCTCCCCCATTTGCAGCGACTCTTCGTCGGCCACGGCCGATCGCAAAAATTCGCTGTACTGGCCGAAGGTCTGAAAGCTGTGCACGGCCCCGCAAACGTCAGGCGGTGCCGCCCACCGTCAGCCCGTCAATGCGCAGTGTGGGTTGCCCAACGCCCACAGGCACACTCTGGCCTTCCTTGCCACAGGTGCCCACGCCGCTGTCGAGCTTCATGTCGTTGCCGATCATGCTGACGCGCTTCAGGCACTCGGGCCCGCTGCCCACAATGGTGGCGCCCTTGACAGGGTACAGAATCTTGCCGTTTTCAACCCAGTACGCTTCACTGGCCGAAAACACAAACTTGCCCGAGGTAATGTCCACCTGGCCTCCGCCAAAGTTGGTGGCATACAGGCCCTTTTTGATGCTGGCAACGATCTCCTGCGGGTCCTTGTCGCCCCCCAGCATGTAGGTATTGGTCATGCGCGGCATCGGAATGTGGGCGTAGCTCTCGCGTCGGCCATTGCCCGTGGGCGCCACGCCCATCAGGCGCGCGTTCATCGCATCCTGGATGTAGCCTTTGAGAATGCCGTCTTCGATCAGCACATTGCGCTGACTGGTGTTGCCTTCGTCATCCACATTGAGCGAACCCCGGCGATCGGCAATGGTGCCGTCGTCCAGCACGGTGACGCCCTTGGCTGCCACGCGCTGGCCGATGCGGCCGCTGAAGGCGCTGGAGCCCTTGCGGTTGAAATCGCCCTCCAGGCCGTGGCCGATGGCTTCGTGCAACAAAATGCCGGGCCAGCCGGAACCCAGCACCACGGTCATTTCGCCAGCAGGTGCGGGACGCGCATCCAGATTGGTCAGCGCGGCGTGCACGGCTTCGTCCACGTACCTGGAAATTTGCGCGTCATCAAAGTACGCCAGGCCGAAGCGACCGCCGCCACCCGCAGAGCCCACTTCGCGGCGGACCACGCCTTTGATGGTTTGCTCGGCAATCACGGTAACCGACAGGCGCACCAGCGGGCGCACGTCGGCCGCCAGTGTGCCGTCTGCGCGTGCCACCATCACCACGTCGTACTCACTTGCGAGACCCGCCATGACCTGCGCCACACGCGGGTCTTTGGCGCGGGCCTGGCGCTCCACCTTGCCCAGCAGCGCGACCTTGGTAGCACTGTCTAGCGTAGAAATGGGGTCCACGCCATGGTAAAGCGATCGCGCTTTTGCTATCTTTTTGGTAGCTACCCGCGCACGCCCGGTCTGGGCTGCGCTTGAAATGGTACGCACCGTTCGGGCGGCGTCCAGCAGCGAGGCCTCCGAGATGTCGTCGGAATAGGCAAATGCGGTTTTCTCGCCGCTCACAGCCCGCACGCCCACGCCCTGGTCGATGCTGAAAGAGCCGGTTTTGACGATGCCTTCTTCCAGGCTCCAGCCCTCGGAGCGGGTGTACTGAAAGTACAAATCGGCCTCATCCACCTTGTGCGCCTTGATTTCCGCCAGGGCACGGGCCAGGTGGGTCTCGTCAAGGCCAAAAGGGGTGAGAAGCAGGCCTTGGGCAATGGCCAGGCGTTCAATAGTGGGTTCGCGTGAAATCATCCGCTGATTCTAGGCGCGTCTCACCGGGCGTGCACGGCCCTCAGGATTGCACCAGGCGCTTGGAGTTGGCAATCGACATCAAGATACCCAGCGCCAGCCCCAGCGTGACCATTGCGGTACCCCCATAGCTGATGAAAGGCAGCGGCACCCCCACCACGGGCAAGATGCCGCTGACCATGCCCATGTTGACGAAGGCATAGGTGAAGAAGATCATGGTGACGCTGCCTGCCAGCAGGCGGGAAAACAGAGTCGGCGCCTCCAGGGCAATGGCCAGGCCACGAAGAATGAGAAAGATGAACGCGCAAATCAAAAACAGGTTGCCTGCCAAGCCGAATTCCTCGGAGTAGGCCGCAAAGATGAAGTCGGTGGTGCGCTCGGGAATGAACTCCAGATGCGTCTGGGTGCCCTGCATGAACCCCACGCCAAACACGCCGCCCGAGCCAATGGCAATCATGCCCTGAATGATGTGAAACCCCTTGCCCAGGGGGTCACGCGTAGGGTCAAGCAGGGTGCAGATGCGTTGCTGCTGGTAATCGTGCAGCACGGGCCAGCGCACACCATCGGCGCACAGGCTGGGCTCAAAGACCACAATCAAGATCACGCCCACCAGCCCCAGCACCACGGGCGGCAGCACCAGCTTCCAGCTGACACCCGCGTAAAAGATGACCGACAGGCCCGCAGCCAGCACCAGCAGCGAAGTACCCAGGTCGGGTTGCTTCATGATCAGGCCTACGGGCACCAGCAGCAATACGCCAGCCGCCGCAAAGTCCAGCGGGCGCAACTGGCCCTCGCGCTTTTGAAACCACCAGGCCAGCATGAGCGGCATGGCAATCTTCAAAATTTCGCTGGGCTGAATGGTCACGCCGACATTGATCCAGCGCTTGGCGCCCTTTTTGGTGATGCCAAACACCGCCACGGCCACCAGCAGGGTAACGCCCAGGATGTACAGCGGCACCGCCAGCGCCATCAACCGCTGCGGGGGAATCTGCGCCACCACAAACATGATGGTGGCGGCAATCAGCATGTTGCGGCCATGGTCCTCAAACCGGGTTCCGTGGTCAAACCCGGAGGAATACATGGTGAGCAGACCCGCACATGCCAGCATGAACACGGCAAAGGCCAGGGGGCCGTCAAAGCCGCGAAACCAGGGCGCGACACGTCGCCAGAGAGAGGGTTTGTTGAATGCTGAAACCATAAGTTGCCGCAATTATCCCCGCTGCCGCTGCTTACCGCACCGGTCGTCCATCGCAAGTTCAGCCAAACCGGATTTCAACCACCGTGCGACCGGGCTGGCTACTGATTTGAAGCTGTGCGCCGATGGCCGTCGCCCGCTCATGCATGGACGCCTGGCCTTTGCGCCGGGCGCTCAGCGTATCAAAGCCCACACCATCATCCGCAACCCGTACGCGCACCACCTGGGCGCCACCGGCCTCAGCCGGGAGCTCGGCGTGGGCTTCAATGCGCAGCGTTTTTGCCTGCGCATGCTGCAACACGTTGGATAGCGCCTCAAACAGCATGAACTGCAACTGACGCATGGCGCTGGCGTCAAGATGGGCCAACACCGGCAACAAATCCACATCCCATTGCAATTCAATGCCGGACGCCGCGAGACGTGGATCCAGCCGGTAGCGCAGGTTGGCCAGCAGCGAAGTGATGTCACCGGGAGGCAGATTGATCGCGTCGATGGACAGTTTGAGCTGGTCCAGCGCATCGCGTAGCGTCCGCAGTACCTCGGCGTGCCCTGTCCGACGGCTGACCTCCCGATCCGATTGCAGCTGGCGAATAGCCGAACTGATGTGGGAACCCACGCCATCGTGCATGTCGCGCAGGATGCGCGTCCGCTCCGCCGTGCGCTCCTGCTCGCGCGCCAGTGCTTCAAGCTGGTTGTAGCTTTCTCCCAGTTCGGCCTCTTTCTGGGTAACCCGGGCCGCCAGCGTGGTCATCAGGTCACGCGCTTGGGCGCTGGCGGCGCGAAACCGCATTAACACGATGTAGCCCAGTGACAGGCCAAACAGCAACGAGGAATAACGAACCCACGTGATTTCGCCGTAGGAGGGGTGGATGCGGTACACATACAGGTCGCGCAGGCCGACCAGCGCATTCAAAAAAATAGCTACGGCCACCATTCGGTGCCCCATCGGAGCCCGACGAGCAGCGTGCCAGACGAACACGGCGGCAAACGTCAGGGCCGTTATGCCAGAAAGTGCGTAACTGATAGTCAGCGCCAGCGGTTGCCCGCCAGCCAGCGCCCAATAAGCCATGCTGACGCTACCGACCATGAAAAGCCCCAACCAGCGGCGAAGCCACTGCGCCGCAACCGTCTGACCCCAGTCAGCCACCTCGACACAAAACAGCAACATAGTGCACATCCAGGCACTCGATGCCACGATGGGTAGCAGGCCCCACCAAGGCCAGGGCAGCGGTGGATCTTCAATGAGTGCATAGCCCACGCCAAAAGCCCAGAAGAGTTCAGCCAACGCGGCAAAGAGATAGAGCGGGTCGCGTTTGGGTTTGCCGGCTTCACCAATGTCCACCTGGGTTAGCCACACGGACAGCGCGATCAACCCGACCAGCAAACTGAACACCGCCACCACCGCCGAGCCCGTGCCCCGCCAAAGATAGCCTTGCACATAAGCCGGTTGCACCTCGTCTTGTGGTCCCAACACCAGCTTTGCGAGCCCCCCCCGTCGGCCCACGTCTGCACGGATATGCACGCGAAACTGATTGCTGGAGCGCAGGAGCCCCGGTGGAATGGCAACGTAGCGCGGTACCTGCGAATAGTCTGCGCCGTTGTAGTGGACCAGGTCGCCCTGGCGCTGGAGCAGCGTGCCGTTTAGCCAGATTTCGTAGGCGTTGCCCAAGCGGGACAGGTACAGCCCCCAAGGCTCCACAGGCACGTTGACCAAATCAAATGGAAGCTCAAACACCGCCTCGCCACGATGGCCTTTGTTGTACAGGTCCCAGTGATAGGGCAACTGCACAACCTGGGTCGTGGTGGCGCCGCCAGCGGTGGCTGTGACCTGCGCTTGCGTGAGCTCCATCGTATGGGCTTGCACTGGCGGTGCAAAGACCAACACCATCAACAACGCCGCAAAGAAGGGACCAAGGCGCGCAATAGTCATTTGCGCAGCGCAGCAACGTCTGGCTGCGTCAACAGGCCCATGCGGGTGGCCTCAAACACCGCTTCGTTTTTGGAATGCACTGCCAGCTTGCTGTAAAGGCTTTTGATGTGCGTCTGCACGGTATGCACGCTCACCGCCTGGAGACGGGCAATCTCGGCATAGGAAAACCCGCGCGCGATCAGCTCCAGCACTTCTTGCTCGCGCCGGGAAAGCAAACTCTTCTCGCCATCAATTGCTCCACTTTTGATAGCTGCTTGCGAAATATCCACGGGGGATAGAGGCTTATTTGACTGCAAAGAAAGGTACTTGGACAGCACACGACGGGCAATCATGGGGGAGATGGGCGAGGCACCCGCTTTCATCTCCAGAATCGTGTGGGCAATGTCGTCGGGTGCTGCATCCTTGTGGATATAACCCAAGGCCCCAGCCTCGATGCTGGCGAGCACATTGTCTTCGTCACCAAACATCGAAATCACCAGCGCCTCGCATTCGGGATGGCGCTGACGTGCATAGCGAATCACCTCCAGGCCACTGCCATCGGGTAGCCCCAAGTCCGTCAGCAGCACATCCGGCCCTCGTGCAGCGCCGTCCAGAAGCGCCCGCGCGTCCGCCACCGAGCCCACGCTGGCAACCAAAGTCAACTGATCGCTGCGCCGCACGCTGGCCGCAAAAAAATCCCGCATCTGCGGGTCATCCTCAACAATTAGTACTCGCCACATGCGGTTACGCCTCCTTGGCGCCGCTTGCTGGGTGAATCACCAGAGCGACATGGGAACAAGCATATCGGCATAACCGATGGCCTTGGCCTTGACAGCTCCCACAAACGCGGGAAGCGGGGGTCCGAACCCCATATCCATGGGATGCGCGCACCCGTGAAGTGCATTTCAATGGCACTCAGCGCCGTCCGACCCAAGGAATGGCCGACTCATGCAAACTCAAGGGGTATTGAATGCAACTGAAACCTACAAAAATCGCACTGGCTCTGGCTGGTATTTTGGCGCTGACATTAGCAGGCTGTGGCGGTGGCGGTGGCACAAGTGCCAGCAGCACAACGACAACAACGGCGACACCGACCACTTCACTTTCTGGCGTTGCGGCAACCGGCGCCGCCTTCACAGATGCCACCGTTACGGTAATGGACAGCAGGGGCCAATCCGTTGGAACAGGCACCGTGGGTGCCGATGGCACCTTCAATATCACGCTGACCGCTGGTGCAGTAGCCCCGTTTATCTTGACAGCAATACGCACCAGCGCCGATGGTGCCACCGAGTCACTGGTTAGCGTGGTGCCAACCGGTACTGGCACCACGGCTGCGGCCACCGTCAATATTTCGCCGGTCACGAACCTGATCGCATCGCGCCTGTCCAGCAGCGGCGACCCGACCAAGCTGGGCGCCGAACTGGCCGCTGGCACCTCGACCGTGAATGCCACTACCGTTGCCGCCAAGGTCGTGGAAGTTCAGACTATTCTGGCCCCGATCCTGACTGCGACTGGCACCACGGGCACCGACCCGCTGACGGGCACCTTTGCAGCCGACGGCACTGGCTACGACCGTTTGCTGGATTCGATCAAGGTCACGATTACGCCGGCAAGCGCTACTGCAGCGAATATTGAAATCGGCATTAAGCAGAAGTTAGCAGAAGGCACGGACCCAAACACGATTCAGTTCACAAGCTCAACCAGTGCGGCCAGCGTTCCTGCCATTCCTCCGATTACCGCCAGCACGCTGGTTGAAGCGGGAACAGCTACTTTAATTGCGAACCACCTCGCACAGTTAAATGCCTGTTTTGCTCTGCCCGTGGCTAGCCGGGTCACAGGCACAACAGCTGCAAGCGTTCAGGCTACCGAATGCAAAAATGCGTTTTTTGGCAATGACCCAAGCACATTCAAGAGTAACGGCAATCTGGTCGCACAGGGCAAAGCGTTCAGCAACCTTTTTGCGGCTGGCGGTGATGGACTGGTCTTCAGCCAGGGAGCTTACGAATTCACCCGCGCTAATGGAGACATTGTGATCAGCTACAAAGCCAGGACAGCTGTAGGCAGCGAGACCTTTGATACATTTGCCTTACGCAAAGACACCGACCTCAAACTCAAACAGATCGGGAACCAATACAACTACCCAGGCGGGGTATCTGCGTACCACCAGTACCGGCAATTCATCACACTCAGCCAGTCTGCCTTCAATTACTACAGCACGGGCTATAACATGAGCGTCAACAACGTGCTTTCCGCCGGGGTGACCGTTTTTGACAGGGTTGAAATCACAACACCCAGAAACACCGTATTGGTCTTGAAACCTCAAACGGGCTACTCCAGCCTGCAGTTGGTTAAAGGAGGAGTCATTTCTGGAACAAGTTTCGTACGCCTGAACAGTGAGTACGCAGATACGGCCAACATCACCGATCCGGCTATCAAGGACACTTCCCTGTTTTTCGCCGACCGCACTGTGTTTACAAACACAAACATTGCAAACATCCCCGCCCAAAGCGTCTGGAAATTCGATTATTTCCTTTCAGGCAATACAAGTGCAACGGCTAACGAAACCCAGTATTACAAGACGCGCGCCCGCGCCTTGACGATTCCCGAGTTGAAAACCAAGGGGTTTGCCACGCTTACCGCTGCGGCCATCAGCGCGGTCAGCGGCGCAGCAGACAACACTGGGGCAATGCCTTTCAGCGGCGATATAGCGGCCACCTTGAACTGGACGGTAGGGACAGGCGTATTGCCACCGACTAAGATTCAAATCTGGGGCCAATACAACGACGGCACCCATACCGGAAGCTTCAATGACAGCAACAGTGTTGGATCCAGTGTGCGAACAGGAGACATTGGCTGTTCATCTACGGGCGTCAGCGATTTCCACTGTATTGCCGTCAGTCCAGCCACTACGCCCGCTACGTTCAAGTTCACTACGACAACATCTTTGAACGGTTCACACCTCTGGGCACGCGATACCAGTGGCAGGGAATATGCAAGCTTCTACGCAATGTATTTGCTACCCTGACTTGATGACCGAACCCAGTAATCAAAGCCCCGCCCCGTCGGGGCTTTTTTACGCCTGTACAGTTGGCAAATGACCATGCCAACGACGCCCCCAACCACCCACCTCCTCTACCTGCACGGCTTCCGCTCCTCCCCCCAATCCGCAAAGGCCCGGCAAATGGCTGCGCTGGTTGCAAGGCGTTTTCCCGACGTCACCTGGTGGTGCCCGCAACTACCGGCCTCGCCCCGTGAGGCCATGAAAATGCTGATGGACGGCATCCAGGCCTGGCCGCGCGACTCCACGTCCGTCATCGGCTCGTCACTTGGCGGCTTCTATGCCACGGCGGTGGCAGCGCAAACCGGGTGCAAGGCTGTGCTACTGAACCCCGCCGTCAACCCGGCGCGGGACCTGGAAAAGTACATTGGCGAGCAAACCAGCTGGCACGACCCGCAAGCGCATTTTTTCTTCTTGCCTGAGTTTGTGGACGAGCTTCGGGCCATAGCCCCTGCAAGTCTGACCCGACTGGATCGTTTCTTTGCCGTGATTGCCAAAGGCGATGAGGTGCTGGATTGGCAAGAAATGACCGGGCGCTACCTAGGCGCGCGCATCAAGCTGCTGGAGGGCGGCGACCACGCCCTGAGCGACTTTGACGACCATGTGGACGAGGTGCTTGCCTTTATGGGCCTCGCCCACACGGGCATTTAGCGGGTTGCTACCTCGGTAGCTTGAAGACCGCCAAGGCTTTCGTCAGATTGTCGGTTTGTTCGGCAAGGCTTCCTGTTGCAGCAGCAGCCTCTTCCACCAGTGCGGCGTTTTGTTGCGTCACCAGGTCCAGTTGCCCCACGGCCTGGTTTACCTCAGAAATACCGATACTCTGCTCACGGGTTGCAGCGGTCATCTCGCCGATGATCGCAGCCACTTTGCCCACTGACGCAATCACCTCCTGCATGGAATTGCCAGACCGGGTGGTCAACGCCATTCCGGCATCCACTTTGATCAGTGACTCGTCAATGAGTATCTTGATCTCCTTGGCCGCAGCAGCGCTTCGACCCGCCAGGCTGCGCACTTCAGACGCCACCACTGCAAAGCCGCGCCCCTGCTCACCGGCGCGAGCAGCCTCTACAGCGGCATTGAGGGCAAGAATATTGGTCTGAAACGCGATTCCGTCAATCAGCCCCAGGATGTCCGCAATCTTGCGCGACGATACATTGATCGCTTGCATGGTTCGGACCAAATCCGTCGCTTCTGCCCCGCTCTGGCTGGCCAGCCCTGATGCGCTGTTGGCCAATGTGATGGCCTCTCCCGCATTCGCGGCGCTTTGCTGCACCGTGGAAGTCAGCTCTTCCATGCTCGCGGCTGTCTGCTCCAGATTGGACGCCTGAGCCTCCGTGCGGTTCGACAAATCCATGTTGCCCGTGGCAATTTCCTGCGTAGCCAGTCGGATGCTTTCAAAGTTGCTGCGCACGTCGCCAATGATGCTGCGCAGGTTGATGTTGAGCTGACGCAAGGCGTTTTGCAATTGCCCTACATCGTCGCGACCCGCAGGAGCAATAGCGTGCGTCAAGTCGCCCCCGGCCATGATGCGGGCATTGAGCATGACGTTTTCCAGGGGTTTGAACACCCGGGCGCTCAGCAGGTAACCCGCGTACAGGGTAGACCACGCACCCACTGCGGCCACGGCCGCCAGCCAGCCACCGCCCATGGCTTGCGGCCACAGGGCGCCGCACCCCAGCACCACAAAAGCCACCACGATCAGAGCAAAACTGACCTGCAAGCGCTGTTGCAGGGAGTACCGCGACCACAGCTGCCCAGCCCCAGAGGTGACCGCGCCATGGTCGATGCGCAGCTTGCGGGGATTTCCGTCGCGGATTTCCTTGTAGATTTGCTCGGATTGCGTCACCTGCTCGCGGCTGGGTTTGGTTCGTACGGACATGTAGCCAACGGGTTTTCCGTTCTCGACAACCGGGGTGACATTGGCCAGCACCCAGTAGTAATCACCCGTTTTGGTGCGATTTTTGACCATGCCGGTCCACGGCTCTCCGGACTTGAGCGTGGCCCACATATCGGCAAAAGCCTCGACTGGCATGTCGGGGTGGCGAAGAATGTTTTGGGGCGCGCCGATGAGTTCCTGTAACGAGTAGCCACTGATTTCGATGAAATAGGGATTCGCATGCGAGATATTGCCCTGCAAATCGGTGGTTGACACGATCGCAAAGGTGTCGCTGAGGATCACTTCGGTGGTGGTAATGGGCAGATTGGTGCGCATGCTTTACCCTTCCAGGCGTTCAAGTTGATCGATTCTTCGGCGTGGCTGGTTATAGCACGCGTGATTTTTCGTCCAAACCGGCTCCACTCCCCAGCATGGGACAATCCGGCCCATGTATTTATTGTTTGAAGAAGCCGGAAAATTCATGGCCGGTCGGGTGCTGTCAGAGGCGGATTCCTCTGCACAGGTGGAGCTGGACAGCGGCAAGCGGGTCAAGGTGAAGGCTGCCAACACGTTGCTGAAGTTTGAAAAGCCGTCGCCGGCAGAGCTGATCGCTGCGGCGCAGACGGTGGCGCAGGGGATTGAACTGGAGATGGCCTGGGAATTCGCGCCCGAAGACGAGTTTGGCTTTGCCGACTTGGCACGCGACTATTTCTCGGCCCAGGCGCCGCTGACCGAGCAGGCCGCCATGCTGTTCAAGCTGTTTGAGTCACCCCATTACTTTCGCCGTGCGGGCAAGGGGCGTTTTCGCAAGGCCTCGGCCGACGTGATTGCGCTGGCGTTGGCCGCCATAGAAAAGAAGAAGCTGCTGGCCCAGCAAATTACCCAATGGGCTGCTGACTTGGGCGCGGGCCAGTGCCCGGAGCCGATCAAAGAGCAGCTCTACAAGATTCTGTTCAAGCCCGACAAGAACGCGCCAGAGTACAAGGCCGTGGTGGAAGCCGCACGCGCCACCCACACCGCGCCGCTGGAACTGCTGCAAAAGGCAGGAGCCATCAGCTCGCCTTACCAGTTCCACTGGAAACGCTTTTTACTGGAAAACTTCCCCAAGGGCACGGGCTTTCCGGCGATTGCCGCGCCCGTCAATGACGACACCCTGCCGTTGGCGCCGGTGCAGGCCTTCTCGATTGACGACTCGCAGACCACTGAGATTGACGATGCGCTCTCGGTGCAGGGCCTGGGTAGCGGCACCATCACACTGGGCATCCACATTGCGGCACCCGGACTGGCGATTCAACCTGGCAGCGCCGTGGACCACCTGGGACGCGACCGCTTGTCCACGGTCTACATGCCGGGCTACAAAGTCACCATGCTGCCCGACGCGCTGGTGCAAACCTACACCCTGCTCGCGGGGCGCGATTGCCCGGCCCTGTCGCTGTACGTGACGCTGGATGAGGCCACGCTGGAGATCAAGGGCAGCGAGTCGCGCGTGGAGCGCGTGACCATTGCCCACAACCTGCGCCACGACCAGCTGGACGCGGTGGTGACAGAAGCCTGGCTCACGGACCCAGCTTTTAACCATGAAAACGAGCCGCAGCCCCTGCCAGCACTGCGTGGGCAGCTATCATTTTTATACCGCCTGGCGAAAGACCTGAAGGGCAAGCGCGAGATCGTGCGCGGCAAGCCCGAGACCTTTAACCGGCCGGACTACAACTTCAAGCTGGTCGGTAATGACGGCGCGGAGCCGCAAGGCCATGAGACCGTGCTGATCAGCACCCGCCAGCGCGGTGCGCCGCTGGACTTGATCGTGGCCGAAGCCATGATTCTGGCCAACAGTACCTGGGGCAACTGGATGGCGGAGCTGGGTGTGCCCGGCATCTACCGCAGCCAGGCTTCTCTGGCGCCTGGCGTCAAGGTGCGCATGGGCACCAAAGCCCTGCCGCACGCCGGTATTGGCGTTAAAAGCTACGCCTGGAGCACCTCGCCCCTGCGCCGCTACACCGATCTGGTGAACCAGTGGCAAATCATTGCCTGCGTCAAACACGGCAAAACCGCTGCGCTGGCCGCGCCGTTCAAGCCCAAGGATGCCGAGCTGTTTTCCATCATTTCCAGCTTTGACGCCACGTACAGCGCCTACAACGGCTACCAGGGTGCCATGGAGCGCTTCTGGACGATGCAGTACCTGCGCCAGAACGGCATCACCGAACTGGAAGCCAGCGTGTTCAAGGAAAACATGGTGCGTGCCGACACGCTACCGCTGGTGTTGCCGGTCATGGGTGCACAAAACCTGCCCCGCGGCGCCCGTGTGCGGGTGAAGCTGGGCGAGATGGACCTGATTACGCTGGACATCAACGGTACCGTGGTGGAGCGGCTGGATCTGCCGGTTGCGGGCGATGCCGCAGCAACCGGGGCCGCAGATGCGCAAGGTAACGAAGGCGACGATGGTGACGACGACGAAGTCGCCGGCCCGATTTCCATTGCCGTGGACGTGAGCGAAAGCCCGGATGCTTCCAGCGATAATCCCGCTCCGTGAACCTGCGTTCTTTCAGCACCCTTCAATTGGCCCTGGGCGCATCCATAGCGGTGCACGCGGTGCTGTTGACGGTGCGCTTTGTGGGCCCCGAGTCCTTCAACCGCGTGTTCAAGGACACGCCGCTGGAGGTGGTGTTGGTCAACGCCAAGACCAACGAAAAGACCGACAAGGCCAAAGTCATCGCCCAGCATTCGATGGCGGGTGGCGGCGATGCCGAAAAAGGCCGGGCCACCAGTCCACTCCCCCCATCCGCGCTGACGGACACGGGAGACGCGCTGGAACAGGAATCGGCGCGCAAGCTGCAAACCCTGCAGGAGCAGCAAACCCTGCTGCTGGCCCAAGTCAAGAACCAGCTCGCCACACTGGCCCCGACCGATCCCCGCCAGACCGCCACCAAGACCGAGCAGGCCGAGCGTGAGGAAAAACGCCGCCAGCTGATGAATCTGCTGGCTGAAATTGAGCGGCGCATCAACAAGGAAAACTCCCGCCCCAAGAAGCGCTATGTCAGCCCTGCCGCGCGGGAAGAGGTGTACGCGGTTTACTACGATGCGCTGCGCCACGCCATTGAAGACCGGGGCACCGAAAACTTTCCGCAGTCCGGCGGCAAGAAACTGTATGGCGAGCTCACCATGATCGTCACCGTCAACCACGATGGCCGCGTACTCGACACCGAAGTGGTGGAGGGTTCGGGCAACCGCGCGCTGGACCGCCACGCGGCGGCCATTGCCAGAACCGCCGGGCCATTTGGTCCCTTCAGCGCGGCCATGCGGCGCCAGGCCGACCAGATTCTGGTGGTTTCGCGCTTCAAGTTCACCCGCGACGAAACCCTCGAAGCCAACGTTTCATCCCGGCCATGAAGGGGCTGTTGCGCTGGATTGGCCTGGTTGCGCTTGCATTGGTTGCGCTGCAGCTTTATTTTGTCGCGCGCATTGCCGCCATGGCTGTGGTGGCGCCCCAATCCACCACCTTCCAGCGCTCGGAAGCCTGGCGCATCGTGGGCGAAAAAGGCGAGTTGCGCTGGCGCCAGCAATGGGTGAACTACAACCAGATCTCCGACAACCTCAAACGGGCGGTCATTGCCTCGGAGGACGATGGGTTTACCAACCACGACGGCGTGGACTGGGACGCGCTGGAAAAAGCCTGGGAGAAAAATGCCAAGGCCGAGCAGCGCGCTGCCAGCCGCAAGCCCGACACCCGTGTTGCGCAAGGCAAACCCGCACCGGTACCCCGCCCGCCCAAGATTGTGGGCGGCTCCACCATCACCCAGCAGCTGGCCAAGAACCTGTTTTTGTCCGGTGAGCGCACGCTGTTGCGCAAGGGCCAGGAGTTTGTGTTGACGATCCTGCTGGAGCGCCTGCTGAGCAAGCAGCGCATTCTGGAGATCTACCTCAACAGCGTGGAGTGGGGTGAAGGCGTGTTTGGTGCCGAGGCCGCAGCACAGCACTACTTCAGCAAACCGGCTTCCCGGCTCAGTCCATCGGAAGCAGCCCGGCTGGCGGTCATGCTGCCGCGACCCCGCTACTTTGAGAAGCTACCGAACTCCGCCTACCTGTCGGGCCGGGCCGCCGTCATTACCGGCCGAATGGGAGACGCCGCGCTGCCCTGACCGTCATGGCCGCTCTGTATCATCGCTGCCATGCTGCCCAAGTTGATGAGTCTTTTTTTGCTGGGTCTGATTCGGTTTCTCACCGGCTCCCAGGCGCGCTGGTATGGCTGCCCGCCCAAGGCCGAGCAACGCATTTACTTTGCCAACCACCAAAGCCACGCCGACCTGGTGATGATCTGGGCCGCACTGCCCAAAGAGCTGCGCAGCGTAACCCGCGCCATTGCCGCCAGAGACTACTGGACCAAAACGCCCTTCCGGCAATGGCTCACCACGGCGGTCTTCAACGTCATTTATGTGTCACGCGACCGCAGTGCCGACGAAGACCCGCTGGAGCCGCTGTTTGATGCACTGGAGAATGGCGACTCGATCATTCTGTTCCCCGAGGGCACCCGCGGTTTCACCGGAGAGCCCCAGCCCTTCAAGGCGGGGTTGTTCAACCTGGCGGTGCGCTTTCCCCACGTGGTGCTGATACCGGCATGGATCAACAACGTGCAGCACGTTTTGCCCAAGGGTGAAGTGGTGCCGGTGCCCGTGCTGTGCTCGGTGACCTTTGGTGCGCCGATTTCGCTGCAGGCCGGTGAAGAGCGCCGGGCATTCCTGGAGCGCGCCCGTGCAGCGGTAGTGGCCCTGCGCGACGTTTAAGGGTGCGCCATGTATTACTACCTCAAAAACTTAACCCCCACCCAGCAAATCGGCACCCTGTTTGTGATTGTTTTCGGGCTGCTGCTGGCCGCCAGCGTCACCGCATTTGTGCTGTCGATTCGCGATCGGGGGGACGACCCGCGGGCCGAAGAGTGGGCCAAGGAACTCAAGAGCGTGGACGGCATGCTGCGCACGAGTTGGCTCATGGTGCTGGTCTTCTGGATCGGGTGGATCGCGGGCGACCGGGTGGTGCTGACCCTGTATGCCTTTGTGTCGTTTTTCGCCCTGCGCGAATTTCTCACCCTCTCGCCCACGCGGCTGGGTGACCACCGCAGTCTGGTGCTGGCATTCTTTGTCGTGTTGCCACTGCAATACTGGCTGGTGGGCAGTGGCCACTTCGACATGTTTGGCGTGTTCATCCCGGTCTATGTGTTTCTGGCGCTCCCCCTGGCCAGCGCGCTGGCCAACGACCCGCTGCGTTTTCTGGAACGCAACGCCAAGCTGCAGTGGGGCATCATGGTGTGCATCTACGGCATGAGCCATGTGCCCGCCCTGCTGCTGCTCAAGTTTCCGGGGTACGACAACCGCAATGCTTTTCTCGTTTTCTTTCTTGTGCTGGTGATGCAGGTTTGCATGGTGGCGCAACACTTTGCCTCGCGCCGGTTTCCACGCCGGCCGGTGGCACCAGCCATCAGCCAGAGCTTTAACTGGACCAGCTGGGGGATCGGCATTGCTGTGGGAAGCCTGCTGGGCGCCCTGCTGGCGGGCATCACGCCCTGGGTGCCTGGCACCGCGTTTGCATTTGCTTTGATTGCCTGTGTGGCCGGGTCGCTGGGCCACTTCGTCATGAAGGCCCTCAAGCGCGACCGCGGCATTCCCAACTGGGGCGCAGAAGGCAAATCCGTCACCGGCACTGGCGGTCTTCTGGACCGGGTCGATGCACTGTGCTTTGCTGCCCCGGTCTTCTTTCATTCAGTCCGCTGGCATTTTGATATTTAACAGGCTCCAGCCCCCGTCTACACTGCGCAAGCAGCTACAAAAAGAATAGCATGCGAATATTGGGCATAGATCCCGGACTGCGCACCACCGGCTTTGGCGTGATTGATGTGGAGGGCTCCGAGCTGCGTTACGTGGCCAGCGGCACGATCAGCACCCAGCACCTGGACATTGGTGAATTACCCGCGCGCCTGAAGGTATTGTTTGACGGCATCGGCGAAGTGGTGCAGCGCTACGCGCCTGACCACGCTTCCGTGGAGATTGTGTTTGTCAACGTCAACCCGCAGTCCACCCTGCTTCTGGGGCAGGCCCGCGGTGCGTGCATTACGGCGCTGGTGTCGCGGGACCTGCCGGTGGCCGAATACACGGCGCTGCAGATGAAGCAGGCGGTGGTCGGCTACGGCCGGGCCGACAAAACCCAGGTGCAGTCCATGGTGCAACGCTTGCTGGTGTTGCCCGGCCTGCCGGGGCCAGATGCTGCCGACGCCTTGGGGCTGGCCATCACCCATGCCCATGCAGGTGCCGCCATGGCGCGGCTGGCCAAAGCCAGCGGGCTGGGCGGCAAGATTGGCGGCAACTACCGGGATGGGCGCAGCCGCTAAGTCTGCACCGGCGCCACAGCAACGCCCCGCGGTCGAACCAGGCCCGAACCACATTAGCGAGACCGGCAGATGCGCAAAACAGTGCAATGTTCTGCACCATCGCACCCGCCGCGATGGATGCGTAAGACTCCCGTGTTGCCGCAGGCACCAGCTTCATGCGCCCGTGGTGGGCTACAAAAACCAGGTCCAGCGGGGCGTTGTCCACAAAGTCCTGGTACCCCGTCACGCGCCGTGCATCCTTGGCCACGATGAGCTTCAGCAACTGGTTGGGGGGATCGTAAAGGTAGAGCCCCTGGGGCATTGCCAGATAAATGTCCACCTCCTGCGCATTCATGGCCGATGGAGCGGTGCAGCCACCCAGATCCGGCCGATTGACACCGCACGCAGCCCACAGCAGGCTGGAGAGCATTTGCGGCTCCAGCGCAGTGGGCAGAAAGTCCCGCCCGGAGTGGCGCTGACGCAAAGCCGCCATCAATGGCAGGCCGCCCTCTGTCGGCGGCGGCGGCAATGCGACCACCACCAGCGCATCGCCCTGCGGTGGTTCCAGCGTCAATCGGTTGATCATGCCCATTGCCAGCTTGGTCAATGTGTTCATCTCGTATTCCTTTTTTCCATATCAGTCCTTCAACGCCATGCCCGAAAAGCGGGCGTGCGCAGGGCACGCACACTCGCGTGGAAGCAACCGAGAACTGCTTATCCACACAACCCGCCACTCGACGGATCCATGCCGTATCCGGAAGCATGTACACGCTGGCATGTGCGTCCTGCAAATAGGCGTTGTAGCTGATGAGTCCGCCCAGTTGTCGCAAACCCGCTACCAACGTGCTGATCCTGGGTTCATGCAAACGCCACTCCTTATCTGGCAGAGCGTCCAAGGATCGGTTCTTTACAACGCTTCGCATTGATAGAAATCAAAGCCTGTGGCATCGGCTGCCTTGCGTTCTGTCAAGCGCACACGGCCCCACCACACCTAGCATCTGTCCATGTTCACCTCTCCAACCACTGCCCATCGAAAGGAATGACATGGACCACAAGCCTTTGTCCATTGTTGCCGCGCTTGTTCTCGCCGCCAGTTGCGCCTCGTGTGACAAATTCAAGCCGGCCTTGCCGGAAATGGGAAAAACGGCACCCCCTGCAGCGCAAGAAAACCAAACAGCATCCGACCGCAACGCCTTCACCCAAAGTGCGCAAAAGGAACTGGACAATCTGCGCACGGCCATTTCAGACCTTCAGATCAAGGCGACCAAGGCAAGCCAGGAGACCAAAGCCCAACTGCAGGCGGATCTGGACAAACTGGAAGACGACTTTCGGGGTGTGCAGCAGCGCCTGTCTGATGTCAAGGGCGCCACCTCAGAGGGCTGGATGCAACTGCGGGAAACGTTCCGAAAATCACTGGATCAGCTCAAGGATTCCACCGAGAAAGTCCGCAAGGCGGCTGGGTGAATGGCACAAAATCATGTTGACCCATCACGCGCAGCGTACAAAGAGTAGCCGTCAGAGTGTGCTGGTTGGCGACCTTGCGCTACCCGGCGAGTTGAGTCTGCCTGGCAATGCGTTGGGCATTGTCATTTTTGCCCACGGCAGCGGAAGCAGCCGTCATAGCGTTCGTAATCAGTTCGTGGCTCGGGTCATGCAGTCCTATGGCCTGGGTACTTTGCTGTTTGACCTGTTGACCGACAGCGAGGCAATGGACCGCGCCAACGTCTTCGACATCGATTTACTGGGCCAACGGGTGATCAGCGCGCTGATCTGGCTGGACACGCGCGCGGACCTTGCCACTACGCCCGTTGGGCTGTTCGGCGCCAGCACCGGTGCGGCCGCTGCTTTGGTTGCTGCAGCACGCATGCCTGCGCGGGTACAGGCCGTGGTGTCTCGCGGCGGGCGACCGGACCTGGCCGGCCGGCACCTGGCGAAAGTGCGGGCACCCACCCTGCTGATCGTTGGCAGTGAAGACCACGAGGTGCTCAGCCTCAATCAGGCAGCCATGCGAATTTTGCGGTGCACCAAGAAACTGGAAGTTGTAGCTGGCGCTACACACCTGTTCGAAGAGCCGGGCACGCTGGACGTGGCGGCAGGTCTGGCTGGCCACTGGTTTGAGAGCCATTTTCTGGAGGAAGGCCTTCACCCAAGCCCCTGAATGCGGATTTCGTTGTCCATCGGCTCCGCCAGAGGTACTTCTGTTTCCGCCAGCGTCCGCCTACCAAAGGCAGGGGGTCCCAGCCATGTCGATCGCGACGCGGTCCCGCCCGCCATTCTTGGCCTGGTAGAGCGCCGAATCCGCGCGCTTGAAGAGGTCCGCAAACGAGGCTTCCTTCAAGAGACAGCTTCCGCCTATGCTGACGGTGTAGGACACGTCGCGTCCATCCACCTCCACAGGGCTTGAGCTGACCTTGTCAACAATCCGAAGGGCCAGTGCCCTGCCCCCTTCAAGCGTCGTATTGGGCAAAAGAACGGCAAACTCGTCACCGCCCATGCGCCCAATCACATCGGACTCCCGAAGAACCTCATTGGCTACTTGAACAAAATTCTTCAGGATCGCGTCGCCGATGGAATGCCCATTCTCATCATTGATGGTCTTGAAACGATCCAGGTCCACTGCCAGTGCCATCAGCGGCAATTGATAGCGTGTGGAACGCATCCACTCCCGCTCGGCGACTTCCAAAAAGTTGCGCCGGCTCAGTGCCCCGGTGAGGTCGTCATAGTTGGCCAGTCGCAAACTGGTCAACTCCGCCTCTTTGAGCGAGGACACATCTTGGTGGCTCACCACCACCCGGCCTTGCCCATCACTGACCGGCGACACCTTCATGACGAACCAGCGTGTTTCACCCGTCGCACGGTAAGCGTACTCAAGCTGGTAGCTAGGCTGCTCCCTGGAAATGACCGAAGCAATGCCAATGGACGCGGCACGAATAGTCTCGCCAACACCGCCCATCACGGTTTCCAGCACGTCCGAATAACTGTCACCGATGAAACCGCACCGATTGCCAAACCCAGTGGCCTCGGCATAGGCCTTCCAGACGGCGTTGGTCTGCAAGATATTGCCATCCCTGTCCAGCACGGCAATGTGAAAGGGGAGTGAGTCGAACACGGCCTGCTGCAAGCCGCTGACTACCTGCACGGTTTCTTCCATCTGCTTGCGCACCGTGACATCGGTATGGGTACCGATCATTCGCAACACAGCGCCATCCACATTGCGACTGAACACTGCACCTCGGGCAAGGATCCATTTCCAGCTGCCGTCCTTGCACTGCCCCCGGTACTCATTGGAATAGCTGGCGGCATTTCCTGTCAGGCACCGCTGCAGAGCAGCCATCACACGCTGTCGGTCGTCGGGGTGAATGCGGGAGCTCCAACTCTCCACATTGCTCCCGAATTCATCGCTGTCAAATCCATAGAGTTGCGCAAACCGGGAGGAATAGGTGACCGCCCCGTTGCACACATCCCAGTCCCATACGCCATCTCCCACTGCATCCAGCGCAAATTTCCAGCGGGCTTCGCTTTCTCTCAGTTTTTGTTCAAGCTGCTTGCGTTCGGTAATGTCCACCAAAATGGCATGGCAGCCCAAACCATGACCCAGTGGCGCCAATTCAACCTGCATGTGTTTTTGCGTGCGGTTCTTGTCGAGCAAAGACACCTCACAACGCTGCACCTCCCCGAACGCCATCGACGCACGAAGCAGGGAGTTGATTGCGGACCGCTCGTTCTCCGGAAAAAACTGATCAAACCGGGTGCCCAGAATCCGCGCTCGCTCCTGCGCCAGCAATCGGGCGCCAGCCAGATTCAGCTTGACCACAACACCGTTCGCATCGGTACTGAAGCAGCCCACCGGCGCAAAGTCATACAACTCCGTGGACTGGCTGAGCGCCAACTCCAACTGGGCACGGGTCGCATTCAAATGCTCATTCTGCAACTCCAGCTCAATTTTGCTGATTGCCAAGTCTTCCAGCATGCGCTGCGATTGTTCTGCGGACAAGTCACTGGCTCCATCGGCCGTCGGGCGCCCAAATTGTTCCGTTGCGAGTTGTCGCAGCGACTCGGCATCCAGTGGATTTTTTTTGTAATTCACGGCAGACCTATGGCGTTGACTAACCCTTTTTCCTATCCTTCATAGGCCCGCAAAGCCTCAGGCGAGAGAATAGTGATTTCGCGGTTGGAGACATCAATAATGCCCAGGTGATGCAGTGCGGACAGCGCACGGCTCACGGTTTCCAGTGTAACGCTGAGGTAGCTGCCAATATCCCTGCGGGTCATGGGCAATGTAAAACGGCGGGGCGAGTAGCCCATGCTTGCAAAGCATTCGGACTGCAGCAACAAAAACCGTGCAACCCTTACCTCCGACCTTGCTGCATGGGACAACGCGTAGGATGTCTGTTCCTTGACGATCTCCCGGCTGATGGCCCAGTAAGCCATTCGCTCGACATCGTTGCAACCACGTCCGGGCGAAAACAACTCCGTCGCGGGCAACCGTATCACCTCGCAATCAGTCAGCGCAACCGCTTCGGTGCAATACTGGTTTTTGCACACGCCATCTGTCCCCAGCAGATCACCCTTCATGGAAAACGAAAGTACATGCTCATTGCCGTCGTCATGGGTAACGATCGTTTTCAGCGCACCCAACCGCACCACATACAAGCCATCGAACGCCTGCCCCATCGCATAGGCTGGTTGCCCCGCCTTGATGCGGCGGCGGCGAAACAACCGGCCGCTATCCATGCCGCTTGCCCGCCCTTCAAACAGCAGGAGATCCATGACCTCCTGCAAGCCCGACCAATCGCCTTCGCTACGCCGCTGGCGCGTCTGGGGCCGGACTGAAGAATACATACGGGTCGTGTTGCCCGGCATGGTTTGAACATTCATCATGGTTAATCACCCGCGGGGGCCTGCACCCGGTGGGCGCATCCTCCGGCCCCGCTCAGGAAATGTAGTGCGCGAATGTTGTGGCGTCTGTAGGGAGTTCTTGACACCTGGTGACAGCAGGCGTGGATTAATGCCCCTCGGCGTCCACTAATTTGTAACGAATTGCAAGTCGCACGAGTCCCGGCACATCGCCAACGCCCAGCTTGGTCATCAGTCGACTTCGGTAAGTGGCCACGGTTTTTGGCGACAAATGGAGCTGCAATCCAATTTCACTGCTGGACTGTCCGTTGACCACCATCGCGATGATTTGCCGTTCACGCGGCGACAAGGTGGCCAAGGGGTCATCGGCGTCAACCTGGACCATCGACTGCACCGCCAGATCCGCGACATCGGAACCCAGGTAGCGTCGGCCCTGGGTGGCTGCCTCAATGGCGCTGGCCAACTCGTTACCCGCAGAGCCCTTGAGCACATACCCCAGCGCGCCCATGCGAAGTGCCTCGGCCACATGCCGCGGCTGGGCCGACATGGTCAACACGACGCAGCGCGTTGCCACCTGGCGACGCTGCAGGTCTGCAAGCAGCTCAAAGCCCGAACGGCTTCCCAGGTTGAGGTCCAGCAGCAAAACATCCGGCTTCAAGCGCTGTACCTCGGCAAGAGCTTCGGTCGGGTCCGCCGACTCACCCACCACGGTGTGACCCCGCGCCTGCATCAGCGCGCGCAAGCCTTCCCGCATGATCAGATGGTCATCAACAAGGTACAGCCGACTCATGACGCAGGCTGCCAACGCAGGCTCACACAGGTGCCGCCGCCGTCGCGAGGCTCAAGGTCCAGAGAAGCGCCTACTGACTTGGCACGCTCCGCCATTCCGGCAATACCCAAGTGTCCCAATTTTTTCCTTTTTTCTGGAGCGAAACCGGCTCCGTTATCGAGCACCACCACCGCAAGAGACAGCGGTCCACCCGACAGGTGCACTGATATGGAAGACGCACCCGAATGCCGCAGCGCGTTTTCAACCGCTTCCCGAGCCACCATGAATGCAGCATATTCAACCGCTGTAGGCCAGCGAACGGCCGCCAGCGCAGGTGGCACTTCCAGCGCAAGGTGGGTACGGGTTTGGGTCAGAGAGCGGTTGCGCAATTCATTGTCCAGCGCGGCGGCCAACCCGTGCTCGTCCAGCAGCGGCGGGTGCAGTTCAATCAACACCTGACGGACCTGGCGTATGGCCTGCTTGATCAGTGCACCCAGCTGCTGGTCCAGACGGGCAATTTCTGGTGAAACACGGTCAGGCTGCAGAACACCCATGGTTTCGTGGACCATGCGGATGGCCGCCATGGTCTGGCCCAACTGATCGTGCATGGCTTGGGCGATGCGCTTGACAAGTTCTTTCTCCTGCGACATCAACTTGTTCGCAAGATCGGACAATTGCGCGCGGGACTCCTGGCGCTCCAATTCGCCCTGCACCCGCGCCGTGACATCCTGCAGGGTGGTAATCAGCACCTGCTCCTGCCCCACGCTGATTTGCGCAATGGTTCCCTCCAAATCGAGTTCCTTGCCATCGGCGCGCAAGCCCTTGACCATCCGCAAGCCCATCATGCGAGAAGGCCCCTTGGCCTCGGCGAAGTGGCGCCGCTGCTGCACATGCGCAGCCCTGAACCGTTCAGGCAAAAGCGATTCCACTCCCTGACCTTCCATCCGCTCACGACTGACACCAAATACGCGCTCGGCGCCGGGGCTGAAAGTGAGAATCCGTCCTTCAACGTCGGTGCTGATGATGGCGTCGTGGGATGCCTTGACGACTGCGGACAGGATTTCGCGCTCCGCCATTGCCCTTTGCTCGACAAGGCGCAGCTGCGTCACATCCCTCACCAGCAACATGCGTGCGCGCACGCCGTCCAGCTCCACATCCTGTGCATCGACTTCCACATGGAGCAGGTCGCCATTTCGGCTCTGGTGTCGCCACGCCCGCCGCGTTTCGCGCTCGGCTTCGGGTTGCTGCAGATACAGCTTCAATAGCGGCCGCTCGTCCGGGTGGTGAAGATCTGCCAACTGCAGCCCATGGAATTCAGCGGCGCTATGCCCATAGCACTTGACCGCCGCTTCATTGGCCGCCAAAACCCGCTGGGTACCTTTGTCGTAGACGAGCATGGGCAATGGATTGCGCTCGAACACAAGCTGGTAGCTGATCTGGAGCCGGCTCGACGCGTTATCAAAAGGGAGGTCCATGAAGCGGTTTGACAATCCTGCTTAGGGTTGAGAGCCATCAAGTCGGCTGACTGTGCTATTTCCATGCATTGTGCATTTTTTCCCCAAGGAATCAACATCGTCCAGATTGCCGCCGAGAAGGAGGATGTCAAGTAGTTACGTAGCGAGCGCGATTACGGATCGCTCTCTTGCGCAGGTCCCGCCCTCAACAGGGCGATGACTTCATCGTCAGCGACTTGTGGAAAATGCACATAGAACTGGCCGACGGCCTGGAAATGCTCCGGGATTTCCAGGCAGATCACTTGATCGGCGAGTTCTGCCACTTTCTTCAGCGTGTCAGGCGGCGCTACCGGCACCGCACAGATCAGTTGCGCAGGATGCCGGGTCCGCAAACCCTGAAGGGCCGCGATCATGGTCGCACCCGTGGCGAGTCCGTCATCCACCACAATGACAATGCGCCCGGCAGGGTCAATCGGCGGGTGCACCGGTGTGTACTGGGCGCGTCGCTGGCGAATGGTCTCCAGTTGCCGCTGCTTCTCATCTGCAATGTAGTGCTGGCTGGCGCCGTACGCACTTGCGTAGCCGGCTATATAGGTCCAGCCGCTCTCATCCACTGATCCAATTGCGAGCTCTGGCTGGTACGGCGCGCGCAGTTTGCGCACCAGGACCACGTCGAGTTCACCATTCAACGCACGGGCAATGATTTTGCCCATGGGTACCGCCCCGCGCGGTATCGCGATGACCAGCGGGTTCTTGCCCCGGTACTTCTGGAGTTGGACCGCCAATGCGAGGGCCGCTTCATTTCGATCGTGGAACATGCCAAATGGACTCGAGTGGGCAAGGGTCCAATCATTGACGCGACCGCACTCCAGACCTTGCGATTTATCAAGGCGGATTGCAGGCTCCGGAAGAGTTCCCAGGACATGTGCCCGACCACTGTGGTGCGACCTTTGTCGTTGTCCATCACGTGGACCCAACCCAAAAGGACCTCGTGGCAGAGCGTCTCCAGCGCAAGACCTCCATGCGGGTATCCCAAATTACATACCGGATGCTTGAGGATACCGGTCAGGTGTATGTCATTCCACCCAATCGGGATTTGTCTATCCTGCATGGTGTTCTGCACCTGCTTGAGCCCGCTGAATCACGTGGGTTGCGGGCCCTCAAGGAAAAGGGCGGCGCAGTCTTTGTTCAGGCACAGAAATTGGACGAAAAAATCGATGTCTACCTGAAGCACATGCCTGCGCTGACACCGCGGGCCGACCACACGCCGGGTGAGGCAGACCAGGCATGCCTTTTCACTCTACGAGAAGGGCACGATTTACCGGGGCATGGGCTTGCACCAGCGCTCCAGAATCGCCGATTACATTCGTTACCTGCGCAGCGACCCCCATGAATCCGAGCCTTTCTTCAAGGACCTGCCCATTGGGGTAACCCGCTTTTTCCGCGATGCAGCGGTATGGGAGCAACTGAAAGACGACGTGTTCCCCGAACTGCTGGCGACGCACCCACTCGGTAGCGTTTTGCGAGCCTGAATCCCAGGCTGCTCCAGCGGCGAAGAGGCCTACTCGCTGGCCATGGTTTTCAGGGAAGCGCTGGACAAAGTGAACCCGGACATTCGCTACACGTTGCAGATATTTACTATGGATCTTGATCAGGATTCCATCGACACGGCGCGCGCAGGCGTCTACCCGCTCAACATTTCCGCCGATGTCAGCGCGGCGCGCCGGTTGCGTTTTTTTGTGCAGGAAGAACGCGGCTATCGGATTTGCAAGGAAATCCGGGAAATGGTGATCTTTGCCCCGCAAAACGTGGTCATAAATGCGCCCTCTACCAAGCTCGACCGGTTGAGTTGCCGCAAGCTTCCGATTTACCTGGAATCGGATCTGCAGAGGAAACTGCTCCCACTCTTTCGCTACAGCCTCAATCCCGATAGTGTTCTGGTTTTGGGGAATTCAGAGCCGGTGGGGGCGCAACCGATTTTTTCGTGCCATTGCCAGGACAGGCTGGTGTTTACGAGCGTCAGAATGCGGTTGCGCGGGCAGCCCACCGGGAGTTTCCGACGACGTTCTCACCTCATGTTGCAGACGCAATGGACTCCAAAAAGCCGATGGCACCTGCATTGCTGTCGGCTACGAACCTGAAGACACAGGTTGAAGCCCTTCTTATCGAACACTACACACCGCCAGCCGTGCTGACCACGAGCGGTGAATGTCACGGTGCAACCATTGACCGAGCCTGCCGCATTGAAGGGACTGGTGTTGTCCGTTTTCGTTGATGCGATAAACGCGCCTTCGTCGGACTCCACCGGCAAGGCCGTGCTTGCTGCCGCTCAGGACACGCGTGTTGCATCGCTGGCGCAAGAGTTGCACCAAGCGCAAAATATCCTCCCGACCACACGGTAAAAAATACAGACATCGCAAGAGGAGCTCAAGTCCACGAACGAGGAGCTTCAGACGGTCAATGCGGAGTTGCAGTTGAATGTATGCGGCCTGTCCCAGGCGAACGATGACATGAAGAATCTGCTGGACAGCACCGACTTTGCCACGCTGTTCCCGGACGCAGGGCTCAAGGTCCGACGCTTCCCCCGGCAGACCACCCATTTATTCAAGCTGATTCCCAGTGACGTGGGACGGCACACCTCGGACCTGGTTACCGAACTGGAATACCCCACGCTGGCGGCGGACGCGCGGGAGGTTTTGCAGTCTCTGATATTTCACAAGCAACAGGTTCTCACCCATTCTGGCAAGACGTTCTCAAACAGGCACAGGCGGTTTTGGGCAAACGCTAGCCTGCAGCCGGCGGCTCTTTCCCCATCGCGACGCGAATTGCCTCCAGCTTGGCGTGGTAATCGGGGGATTCGCCGTACTGCAGAAAGTGCTCGTAGCGCTTGTGGGTCCCGACAACCTTGCGCGCGTGCTTGATCGGGCAAAAATATTGCTCGGTTCGCGCCAGTATTTCTGTTGCATAGGCCATGAGGCCATTTCCATAGGCGCAGTATTCGCAGTGGAAGCGCTCGATGAAATTCAGGTACCCCAGCTGATGCCTGTCAAAAACGATGTAATCCGCCCGCCGAACCTTCGCAATGCCGTAGATGGGAAAGCAGCTCAGTTGATAAATGGACAAGCAGAGGTCGAACAGGGCCATAGGGATCGCCATTCCGTAGATGATCGGGCCGGTGATCAGGTTTTGCCCGCGATCCGTCACCAGCCAGCGGAAGAATCCACGCTTCAGGCGTTTGTGCGCCTCGCTAATCTCCCTTTCGAACTCGATGCGTTTGCCGCGAATGGTGAACATCACCCGGGACTCACGCTCGTGCAGTGCGGACCGCAATTCATCTTCCAGGGTGGCAATCTGTTCAACCAAATCGCGAATGCGGGTGTCCATAGTGTTTCCAGGAAAGGGGGCGGAGATGCCTTATGCAATTCGCTCCAGGATCAGAACGCCGAAGAAACCAAAAGCGCCTATCAGCGTCCACTTGAGAACAAGCAGGCCATAGCGCTTGAATCGCTGCTGGCCGGTCGCGACAAACAGTCCGAAGGAAACGACAGAACCCAGCAGCAACAGGAGAATCAGCCAGCGAAAGAAGACCATTTGAACCTCTCCGGTTGCCTCTACCAGGCCCGCGCCAGCTGCGCAAAACCGTTGGGCGCCTTCTTTTCATCTTCAAAAGTAACCAGTTCCCAGGCATCGGTGTGCGCCAGCAACTCGCGCAGCAGTTTGTTGTTCATGGCGTGGCCCGAGCGAAAGGCGCTGTAACTGGCCAGCAGCGGTTTACCCACCACATAGAGGTCGCCCATGGCATCCAGAATCTTGTGCTTGACGAACTCATCGTCGTAGCGCAATCCATCGGCGTTGAGCACTTTGTAGTCATCCATGACGATGGCATTGTCCAGCCCACCACCCAGCGCCAAACCGTTGGCACGCATCATCTCCACATCCTTGGTGAAGCCGAAGGTGCGCGCGCGCGCGATGTCTTTGGAGTAGGAACCCGTGCTCATGTCGAACTCGACGCACTGGCCAGTGGAGTCCACTGCCGGGTGCTTGAAATCGATCTCGAAGCGCAGCTTGTATCCGTGGTAGGGCTCCAGACGGGCCCATTTTTCGGTGGGGCCAGTGCCCTCGCGCACTTCCACCGGCTTCAACAAGCGGATGAAGCGCCGGGGCGCATTTTGCAGTTCAATGCCTGCGCTTTGCAGCAAAAATACGAACGACGCCGCCGACCCGTCCAGAATGGGAACCTCTTCCGCGGTGATGTCCACATACATGTTGTCCACACCGAGCCCGGCGCACGCCGACATCAGGTGTTCCACCGTATGAACCTTGACCGGGCCATTGGACAGCGTGGACGCCAGCCGCGTATCGGTCACCGCGGTAGCCGACACCACAATCTCCACCGGCACGGGCAAATCCACGCGACGAAAGACAATACCGGTGTCAGGCTGCGCTGGCCGCAGGGTGAGCTCCACCCGCTGACCACTGTGCAGCCCCACTCCGACGGCGTGGGTTAGCGATTTGAGCGTTCGTTGTTTAAGCACCGCGCTATTTTACTAATCTGCCTGTTTACGCAGGAATGCAGGGATTTCGTAGTCATCCATACCGCCGCTGGACAGCGCGTCCACTTTGGCTGCGGCCGAGGTACGACCGCGCCACACGGCGGGCGTGCTCATGCTGCCATAGTCTTGCTGACCCAGATGCATGGGGGTGGCACCCGCGACGGCTTGCCCGCCGACCGCGTTGTTCAGGGTTGGCACATGAAACGGCACGTTGTCGGTACCGGTGCGCAACACCTGCAGCGGTGGTGCGGTGCGGCGCATGCCCTGGCGGCTCAGGCCGGTAGCGACCACCGTGACCCGGATGTTGTCACGCAACTCATCGTCATAGGCAGTGCCATAAATGACATGCGCATCGGGCGAGGCGTAGGCACGGATGGTGTTCATGGCCAGCTTGGATTCGCTCAATTTCAGTGAACCCTTTGCAGCAGTGATCAGCACCAGAACACCCTTGGCACCCGACAGGTCAATGCCTTCCAGCAGCGGGCAGGCCACCGCCTGCTCTGCTGCGATGCGGGCGCGATCCGGGCCGCTGGCCAAGGCCGTTCCCATCATGGCCTTGCCTGGCTCACCCATGACGGTGCGCACGTCTTCAAAGTCGACGTTCACATGGCCGGGCACGTTGATGATTTCGGCAATGCCGCCCACCGCGTTCTTGAGCACGTCGTTGGCATGGGCAAACGCTTCGTCCTGCGAGACGTCATCACCCAGGACTTCAAGCAGCTTCTCGTTCAACACCACGATCAGGGAGTCGACGTTGGCTTCCAGTTCGGCCAGACCTGCGTCGGCATTGCTCATGCGGCGACCGCCTTCAAAGTCAAACGGCTTGGTGACCACACCGACCGTCAGGATGCCCATGGACTTGGCCACACGGGCAATGACGGGAGCCGCACCGGTGCCGGTACCGCCGCCCATGCCAGCGGTGATGAACAGCATGTGCGCGCCTTCAATGGCGGTGCGAATGTCGGCCTCGGCCAGCTCGGCGGCTTCGCGGCCTTTGTCTGGCTTGCTGCCAGCGCCCAGACCGCCAGCACCCAGCTGAATGGTCTTGTGCGCCGTGCTGCGGCCCAGAGCCTGTGCATCGGTATTGGCGCAGATGAATTCGACACCCCCCACTGCGGTGGTGATCATGTGTTCGACTGCGTTGCCGCCCCCGCCGCCCACGCCGATGACCTTGATCTGGGTGCCCTGGTTAAACGCTTCTTCTTCAATCATTTCGATGGCCATGTGTTTCTCCTGATATTTCAATGTGGTTGCTGGTTCAATGTCGCTATTCAACGTGTTCAATGTGCGGGGCCCTCCCGCGGCGGTGGACCCACGCACCGCCATCGCCAATGGGGACTTCCCCGTTCCAGCCATATCTTGTTTTTCATGGTCAGAAGTTCCCGATGAACCAGTCTTTGACTGAGCCCAATGCCGTTTTCATGGAACCGTTTTTCTGCGAGACCTTATAGCCGCGCATGCGTGCCAGGCGGGCTTCTTCGAGCAAGCCCATCACCGTGGCAGCGCGCGGCTGGGCGACCATGTCGGACAAGGCGCCCCGGTACTTGGGGATGCCACGGCGCACGGGCTTGAGGAAAATATCTTCCCCCAGCTCCACCATGCCCGGCATGATGCAACTGCCGCCCGTGAGCACGATGCCGGAGGACAGGACCTCCTCATAACCCGACTCGCGGATGACTTGATTCACCAGTGAGAAGATCTCCTCGATGCGTGGCTCTATCACACCGGCAAGCGCCTGGCGGCTGAGCATGCGCGGGCCACGGTCGCCCAGACCAGGCACTTCAACCTGTGTTTCGGGGTCGACCAGCAGCTGCTTGGCGTGACCGCTTTCCACCTTGATGTCTTCGGCATCCTTGGTGGGGGTGCGCAAGGCCATGGCAATATCGCTGGTAATCAGGTCGCCCGCAATCGGAATCACTGCGGTGTGGCGAATAGCGCCGTTGGCGAAAATGGCAATGTCCGTTGTGCCTGCACCAATATCCACCAGCGCGACGCCCAGCGCCCGCTCGTCTTCGGTCAACACCGACAGGCTGGAAGCCAATGGATTGAGCATGAGCTGCTCCACTTCCAGGCCGCACCGGCGCACGCACTTGATGATGTTTTCGGCCGCGCTCTGCGCGCCGGTGACGATGTGCACCTTGGCTTCCAGGCGGATGCCGCTCATGCCGATGGGCTCACGCACATCCTGCCCGTCAATGATGAACTCCTGCGGCTCCACCAGCAGCAAGCGCTGGTCGGTTGAGATGTTGATGGCTTTGGCAGTCTCCACCACGCGGGCCACATCGGCCTGCGTGACCTCGCGGTCCTTCACTGCCACCATGCCGCTGGAGTTGATTCCGCGGATGTGGCTACCAGTGATGCCGGTGTAGACGCGGGTGATCTTGCAGTCGGCCATCAGCTCGGCCTCCCGCAAGGCCTGCTGGATGCTTTGTACCGTCGCGTCAATGTTGACCACGACACCGCGCTTGATGCCGTTGCTGGGAGCGACCCCCAGGCCCGCCAGCTTGAGCTCGCCACCGGGCAGCACTTCGGCCACCACCACCATGACCTTGGCGGTTCCGATGTCCAGTCCTACGACGAGGTCTTTGTATTCTTTAGCCATATTTGCCCTGCAATGTTTTCCTGCGCTACTTTTTCAAACCGTCAACTGCCAGCGTGGTGACACCGCGCAGCCGAATGGCATAACCGTTTTCATGACGCAAGTCCGCCGACTCCACGGCACTGGATTGCCGCCCGTATCGGGTGGTCACTTGCGTGAGAGTCTTGAGGAAGCGCTGTGAGCGCTCGGATACCTGATCCGCGGCACCGCGACCCAGTTCGATGACAGCCCCGGTCTCCAGATGGGCCCGCCAGCTACCGCCACCGGAGAGCTCCAGCTGCTCAATCGGCAGTTCCATTTCCGCAAACACGGGCTCCAGCGCGCGGTACATGGCCAGCACCTCGCCAGCCTGGCCCTCAGGTCCACTGAGCTGCGGAAGCACGTCCTGCTCCACCTCGCCCAAGTTGGCTTCAAACACCTCGCCATAGTTGTTGATGAGGCGCAACTCGCCATCGCCACCCCAATAGGCCACGGCCTGGTGTTCCTGCAAAACGACCCGCAACCGGTTGGGGAAATCCCGGCGAACCACCGCGCGACGCACCCAGGGAACGGACTCGAACGCAGCCCTGACCCGTGCCAGATCCACGCTGAAGAAAGTGCCCGACAGACGGGGCATTACATTGGCGCGCAGGGTAGCGACGTTGTTGTGACTGATGTCCCCGGCCACCGCAATACTCTTGATGTCGAAGGCGGGCAAACGCACTACCCACCGGGCTGCGGCAAAGGCGCTCACCACGGCAAATGCCACGAACAGGACCACAGCGGTCGTGTTCATGAGCTTGACGTCCAGGGGCGTTGCCACACCAGGGTTCATGCAGAAGCTCCCACATCCAGCGCGGTGTTTTGCAGCAGGCGCACGCACAGGTCTTCGTAGCAGAGGCCGGCCGCCTTGGCCGACATGGGCACCAGCGAATGCCCGGTCATGCCGGGCGACGTGTTGATCTCCAGCAGGTAAGGCTTGCGGGTATGCGCATCAATCATCACATCGGCGCGCGCCCAGCCTCGGCAACCCAGCACCTGGTAGGCCTTGCAGACCATGGCGGCAATGGCTTCTTCTTCGCCCACGGGTAATCCGGCGGGAACCAGGTATTGCGTGGTGTCGGTGAAATACTTGTTCTGGTAGTCGTAATTGCCGTCCGGCGCGACGATGCGAATCACGGGCAAGGCATGCGGCTGGTCGGTCGGGCCGAGTACCGGGCAGGTCACCTCGTCACCGGCGATGAACTGCTCGCACAGCACCATGGGGTCGTGTTGCGCCGCCAATGCGTAGGCCGCTTCGCATTGGTCCGCCGACATGACCTTGGTGAATCCGATGGAAGAGCCTTCGCGTGCAGGCTTGACGATCATGGGGGCGCCCAATTCGGCAAAAGCCGCACGGGTTTGCGCGCCACTGTGCACCTGGCTCCAGGCCGGGGTCGACAAGCCTTCAAAGCGCCAGATGCGCTTGGTCATGACCTTGTCCATGGAGATGGCGGATGCCATGACACCCGAGCCGGTGTAGGGAATGCCCAGCAACTCCAGCGCGCCTTGCACCGTGCCATCTTCACCCCAGCGGCCATGCAGCGCGATAAAGCAGCGCGCAAACCCCTCGCGCTTGAGTTCGCACAGGTCCCGCTCGGCCGGATCAAACGCATGGGCGTCGACACCTTTGAACCGCAGCGCTTTCAACACGCCGCTACCGGACATGAGGGAGACTTCACGCTCCGCCGACGCGCCGCCCATCAGCACGGCAACCTTACCAAAATTTAAGTCTAATTGGCTCATAGCCCCCGTCCCTCCTGCGCAGACAGCTCACTTATTGATAGCAAATTCACTACCTTTGCAGGCACAGCACCAATCGAGCCGGCGCCCATGCAAATGAGCACATCACCCGCCTGCGCGCTGTCCACCACCGCTTGGGGCATGGCCTCAATGTCATCCACAAAAATCGGTTCCACCTTGCCCGCGATGCGCAGGGCGCGCGCCAGTGCGCGACCGTCGGCCGCCACGATCGGCGCTTCGCCCGCGGCGTAGACCTCGCCCAGCAGCACCGAGTCGGCCATGCCAATGACTTTGACGAAGTCTTCAAAACAATCGCGGGTGCGGGTAAACCGGTGCGGCTGAAACGCCAGCACCAGGCGGCGGCCTGGAAATGCGCCACGCGCGGCAGCCAGTGTGGCGGCCATCTCGACGGGGTGGTGTCCGTAGTCGTCCACCACCGTCAGAATGCCGCCAGCGGGCAATGGCAGATCACCATAGCGCTGGAAGCGCCGACCCACGCCGCGAAACTCGGCCAGCGCCTTGATAACGGCCGCGTCATCCACATTGAGTTCCACTGCCACAGCAATGGCTGACAGTGCGTTGAGCACGTTGTGCAGACCGGGCAGGTTGAGTACCACGTCGAGGTCGGGCAGCACCACGCCATTGCGCCGCTGCACGGTGAAGTGCATTTGCCCACCGACCGCTCGCACGTTGACCGCACGCACCTGCGCCTGCTCGTTAAAGCCATAGCTGGTGACAGGGCACGTCACCTGGTCCACGATGTCGCGCACGGCTGAATCGTCGGTGCACAAAATGGCCACGCCATAGAACGGCATGCGGTGCAAAAATTCGACAAACGCGCCTTTGAGGCGGCTGAAATCGTGACCATAGGTTTCCATATGGTCGGCGTCGATATTGGTCACCACGGCCATGATGGGCAGCAGGTTCAAAAACGAGGCATCGGATTCGTCGGCTTCCACCACGATGTAGTCCCCACTTCCCAGCTTGGCGTTGGCGCCCGCACTGTTGAGGCGCCCGCCAATCACAAACGTGGGGTCCAGCCCCGCCTCGGCCAGCACGCTGGCGACCAGGCTGGTGGTGGTGGTCTTGCCGTGGGTGCCCGCAATGGCAATGCCCTGCTTCAGGCGCATCAGCTCCGCAAGCATGAGGGCGCGCGGCACGATGGGGATATGCCTTTCGCGCGCAGCCAGCACCTCGGGGTTGCTGGGTTGCACTGCCGTGGAGGTCACTACCGCGTCTGCGCCTGCCACATTGGCAGCGGAGTGGCCCACAAAGGTCTGGATGCCCAGCGTCGCCAGACGCTGCAGGGTGGCGCTGTCAGACAGGTCAGACCCCGAGATGGTGTAGCCCAGGTTGCACAGCACTTCGGCAATGCCGGACATACCCGAGCCGCCCACGCCGACAAAGTGAATGTGTTTGATCGCGTGTTTCATTTGGCGAGTTCCTCGCAAGCGGACACGACGGCGTCCGTTGCATGAATTTGTTGCATCTTTTTGGCCTGCAGCCCGCATGACAGAAGCGCTGAGCGCTCTGTTTTTTGTAGCAAATCGGCCAGCACCCGGGGTGTCAGCTGGTTTTGTGGCATCAGCCAGCCAGCGCCCTGGTCCACCAGAAAGCGGGCATTGTGGGTCTGATGGTCGTCCACCGCGGAGGGAAATGGCACAAACAGTGCCGCGGCGCCTACGGCAGCCAACTCGGTCACGGTACTTGCGCCGGCGCGGCAAATCACCAGATCAGCGTTGGCAAATGCCTGGGCCGTGTTGTCGATAAAGGGGGTCAGCTGGGCTCGGACATCTGCAGCTGCGTAATTGGCTTGCAACGCATCCAGCTGCTGCTCGCCGCTCTGGTGGATCACCACGGGGCGTTTTTCTACTGCAATGAGTGCCAGTGCCTGCGGAACGACCGTATTGAGTGCGCGTGCACCCAGGCTGCCGCCGACCACCAGCACCTGTAGCGGACCGGTGCGGCCCTCGAAACGGACAGCCGGCTCGGCCTGGACCAGGAACTCCGCACGCAAAGGATTCCCCACCCACTGCCCCCTGGACAGAACGTTGGGAAACGCGGTGAACACCCGGCGCGCCACGCGTGCCAGTACCTTGTTCGCCAAGCCCGCGACAGAGTTTTGTTCGTGCAACACCAGCGGCTTGCCCAACAAGGCCGCCATCAGACCGGCCGGAAAGCTGATGTAGCCACCCAGGCCCACCACCACGTCCGGGCGCACGCGGCGCAGGACTGCAAGGCTTTGCCCAAATGCGCGCAACAGGCGCCATGGCAAGGCCACGAAAGAACGCAGCCCCTTGCCGCGCACCCCCGAGAAGTCCACCAGCTCCAGCGGAAAGCCCTTGGGAGGCACCAAACGGCTCTCCATGCTGCGGGGTGCACCCAGCCAGTGCACGCGCCAACCGCGCTCGCGCAGTGCGTGTGCCACCGCCAGCCCCGGGAAGATATGTCCACCCGTGCCGCCCGCCATGATGAGCGCGCATTTCTGTGTGGCGCTCATACACGGCCTCCGTGCATCAACTGGCGGTTCTCAAAATCAATGCGCAAAACCACCGCGATGGCCACCAGATTGATCAAGATGGCCGAGCCTCCGTAGCTCATGAGGGGCAAGGTCAGGCCTTTGGTGGGGAGGGCTCCCAGATTCACGCCCATGTTGATGAAGGACTGAAAGCCCATCCAGATACCCACGCCCTGCGCCACCAACCCGGCAAAGACGCGGTCCAGCGCAATGGCCTGGCGACCGATGTGCATGATGCGGCGGGTCAACCAGAGGAACAGGCCGATCACGATCACGACCCCGACGAGACCAAACTCCTCTCCAATGACGGCGAGCAGAAAGTCGGTATGGGCTTCGGGCAGCCAATGCAGTTTCTCGACACTGCCACCCAGGCCCACGCCGAAGACTTCACCCCGACCGATCGCGATCAGGGAGTGGGTGAGCTGGTAGCCTTTGGCCAGCGCATTCTTTTCACTCCAGGGGTCCAGATACGCGAAAATCCGGGCCCGCCGATAGTCGTTGAATGCAATCATGAGCCCGAAGGCCGCCACCAAAACGGTCGCAATCAGGAAGAACATGCGGGCATTGACACCGCCCAAAAACAAAATACCCATGGCGATCACCGAGATCACCATGAATGACCCCATGTCGGGTTCGGCCAGAAGCAAGGTTCCAACAACCGCGACCGCGATGCCCATGGGCGCCACGGCACGGAAAAACCGCTCTTTCACCTCCATCTTGCGCACCATGTAGTCCGCGGCATACAGCAGCACCGCGAACTTGGCGAGTTCGGAGGGTTGAAAGTTGAGGATGCCCAACGCAATCCAGCGCCGTGCGCCATTGACGCCTTTGCCGATGAACGGGATCAGCACGGCGATCAACAAAACCAGCGACACGATGAACAACCAGGGCGCCACTTTTTCCCAGGTTTGCACCGGGATCTGAAACGCAATCAGTGCGGCGACAAAAGCCACGCCGATGGACACCACATGGCGCACCAGAAAATGCGTATGCGTGTAGTTGGAAAAACGGGGATTGTCGGGCATCGCAATGGAAGCCGAATAGACCATCACCGTTCCCCACAGCAAGAGCGCCACCACCACCCACACCAGTGGCTGGTCAAACCCGCGCACTTGCGCGGTAGTCGTGCTGGATGCAAACGAACCGCGCCCGCCCAGGCGCACCGGCAAGGCCGCAGCGGCTGGGGTCATCCGGGCCGCGAACCAGCCGGACATGGATTGAAGCCAGGCGCTCACGCAATGCCCTCCAGGTCCACACCCGCAGCCAGCGCCAGATCCTTGACCGACGCGCAGAACACTTTCGCGCGGTGTTCATAGTCGTCAAACATGTCAAAACTGGCGCAAGCAGGCGACATCAGAACCGCATCACCGGCATGCGCGCGCTGGTTGGCCTGCATCACCGCGGCCTCCATGGATTCGGCATCAACCAGGGGGACTTCCGCATCCGCAAGGGCCAGACGGATCAGGGGTGCATCACGACCGATGAGCACTACCGCACGCGCATAGCGGGCGACAGGCGCACTCAGTGGAGAGAAGTCCTGACCCTTGCCCTCGCCACCCAGAATCAGCACGATCTTGCGGTCTGCACCCAGGCCCTGCAAGGCCGCCACTGTCGCTCCGACATTGGTGCCTTTGCTGTCGTCAAAAAACTCAACTCCGTTCAGAATGCCGATCGCCTCAACCCGGTGGGGCTCACCCCGGTATTCGCGCAGCCCAAATAAAATGGGGCCCAATGCACAACCGGCGGCGGCACACAGTGCCAAAGCGGCCAGTGCATTACTGGCGTTGTGCCTTCCCCGGATGCGCAAAACCTCCAATGGCATCAGCCTTTGGAAATGCAGTTCTTCTGCCGCGTCTTTGCGCTTTCGGCGGGCTTCATCGGCTTCCAGTGCGCGAACCAGCCAGACCATGCCATTGACATCTTCCAGCCCGAAATCGCCCGGGCGCTGCGGCATGTCGGTACCAAAGGTGATCGAGTTGCGCACTGCGCGGCCCTTGACGGGCGCTGGCAGCATCGCCATGACCAAAGGATCATCCCGGTTCACCACCATCAGACCCTCCGCGCCAAAGATGCGGGATTTGGCCTGCGTATAGGCCTGCATATCGCCGTGCCAGTCCAGATGGTCCTGCGTGATATTGAGGACGGCAGCCGCTGTGGGCTCAAACTGCGCGGGAATGTCGAGTTGAAAACTCGATAACTCCAGCACCCACACCTCGGGCAGGCTCTGGGCGTCCAGTGCCTGCAGAAGCGTATCGAGCAATGCGGGGCCGATGTTGCCGGCCATGGCAACAGTTTTCCCGGCCCAGTCAATCAGATGCCGCGTGAGCGACGTCACGGTGGTCTTGCCGTTGGTACCTGTGATGGCCAGCACCTTGGGCTCGTACTGTGCAGACTCTTTGAGATCGGCCAGTGCCTGCGCAAACAGGCTGAGCTCGCTGCCAATCCATAGCCCCTGCGCCAGCGCGGCGGCCGTTACGCCCTGCGTATCCTGGGGAGACAAACCGGGGCTCTTGAATACCGCACGGAATTCGGAGCCTTCGACCAATGCAGCGTCAAATGGCGTATGCACAAACACGGCATCGGGCACGGACTCGCGCAGCTGCTGGAGCTGCGGCGGCTCGATTCGGGTATCTGCCACCGTGACCTGCGCGCCCTGTCGGGCACACCAGCGCGCCATGGACAAGCCGGACGCACCCAACCCCAGGATCAGGACGTTGTGACCTTGAAGCGCGCTCACTGATTACCTCAGCTTCAGGGTGGACAAGCCAACGAGGCACAACAGCATGGTGATGATCCAGAAGCGAACCACCACCTGCGTTTCTTTCCAGCCGGCTTTCTCGAAATGATGGTGCAAGGGCGCCATCTTGAGCAGGCGGCGACCCGCACCGTATTTCTTCTTGGTGTATTTGAAGTACGTCACCTGCAGCATCACCGATAGGGCTTCAACCACAAAGATGCCGCCCATGATGGCCAGCACGATTTCCTGGCGAACGATGACAGCGATAGTCCCCAGCGCAGCGCCCAGTGCAAGCGCCCCCACATCACCCATGAAAACCTGGGCGGGATGGGTGTTGAACCACAGAAATGCCAGTCCCGCACCCGCCATGGCGGCGCAAAAAATCATCAGCTCACCGGAGCCTGGAATATGCGGGAAAAACAGGTATTTTGAATACACCGAGCTGCCCGTCACATAGGCAAAGACACCCAGCGCAGAACCCACCATGACCACCGGCATGATGGCCAACCCATCGAGGCCGTCGGTCAGGTTCACCGCATTGCTGGAACCGACAATGACCAGATAGGTCAGAACCACAAAACCCAGCACACCGAGCGGGTAGCTCACCTCTTTGATGAAGGGCAACAACAGTCCGGCTTTCGGTGGCAAATTCACATCGAACCCCGAACGCACCCAGTTCAGGAACAGTTCCAGAACGCGCATATTGGAGTTCTCGGAGATGCTGAACACCAGGTACAACGCCGCCAGCAGACCAATGACCGACTGCCATAGGTACTTTTCACGGGAGCGCATACCCTCAGGGTCTTTGTGCACCACCTTGCGCCAGTCGTCCGCCCAGCCAATGGCGCCAAATCCGAGCGTCACCAAGAGCACGATCCAGACGAAGCGGTTGCTCAAGTCAACCCACAGCAGGGTGGAGATAGCGATCGACAGCAGTATCAGGACACCGCCCATCGTGGGGGTGCCACTTTTGCTGAGGTGCGACTCCATGCCATACCCCCGAATGGGCTGCCCAATCTTGAGTTCACGCAGCCGCCGAATGACATAGGGGCCGGCTGCCAGCCCGATGAGCAATGCCGTGAGGGCGGCCATCACGGCACGAAATGTCAGGTATTGAAAAACCCGGAAAAACCCGAACTCAGGCGACAAGGCCTGCAGCCACTGGGCCAGACTCAACAACATGCGATTTCTCCAAAAAGGGACTCAGGCAGCATGCGGATGCTCCTTGGGGGAAGGGTTATTAGCCACCACGGATTCCACAACCCGCTCCATGCGCATAAACCGGGAGCCTTTAACCAGCACACTGCGCACGTGCGGCAGTGAGGCCGCAACCGCGTCATTCATCTCCTCCATGGAAGAGCAATGTCGCGCACCGGAAAACGCATTCGCTGCGACTTGGGCCATCTCGCCCAGAGTCAGCAATTGCTCGATACCTCTGGCTTGCGCATAGCGACCGGCCTCGGCATGAAACATCGGGCCTTCATGTCCGACCTCGCCCATGTCGCCCAGCACCAGCAGACGCGGACCGGGCAATTCAGCCAACACGTCAATTGCTGCGCGCACCGAGTCGGGGTTGGCGTTGTAGGTGTCATCGACCAGCGTGCAGGGATGCCCCTGCACCAGCAATGCCACGGCACGGGAACGTCCTTTCACCGGAACAAACGACCCCAGGCCACGTTCTACCGACGCGGCGGGAACACCGGCGGCCAGTGCGCAAGCCGCTGCGGCCAGCGAGTTCTTGACGTTGTGTTTGCCCGCAATCGCCAGGCGGTAATGTAGTTCGACTCCGCTGGCGCGCGCATGCACTTTCCAGGCACCTAAATCCCAGTGGGCTTCCACACACGCCATGTCCTGCGCAGACGTCGACGGTGCGAGGGAAAACCTCACCACAGGACGCATTCCAGCCAACGCCGTCCACACCCCGGTGTATGCATCATCCGAGGGAAAAACTGCCACCCCCTGTGGTCCCAGCGATGCAATGACGGCACCGTTTTCCTCCGCCACGGCCTGTACGGTTTGCATGAACTCCATGTGTTCACGTTGTGCGTTGTTCACCAAGGCCACCGTGGGCTGCGCCATCGCCGCCAGCATCGCGATTTCTCCAGGATGGTTCATGCCGAGCTCGACCACCGCAATCTGGTGTTGCGGGCGCATGCGAAGCAGCGTAAGTGGAACCCCAATATCGTTGTTCAAATTCCCGCGGGTCGCCAATGACCGGCCATCGGGCTGACAAGCCTCCAGAATGGACGCCAGCATTTGAGTGACCGTGGTTTTTCCGTTGCTGCCAGTGACCGCGATCAAAGGTAATGTGAACTGCGCACGCCAGCCGCGGGCCAACTCGCCCAGTGCCACCTTGGTGTCGGGCACCTCAATGCATGGCAGCCCTGCCAAGCCGCGGCCGGCACCAGGATGGCAGAGGACGGCCGCTGCTCCACGCTGCTGCGCTTCCTGCAGAAAGTCGTTTGCATCAAAGCGCTCACCCTTGAGCGCCACAAACAAGTCACCCGACTCGATGGTGCGCGTATCGGTGTGGACACGAACGACCCGCGTATTCCCGTCACCCTGCAGTCGGGCGTGCGAGAGCCATTGAAGGGCCTGGGTGATCGTCATCATGGCGCTCATGGTTTCGCGTCCACGACTGGTGGTTGCCGTTTGCGCAAGGCCTGCTCCGCATGGGCACGGTCGGAAAAGGGGAGCTTGATCCCCGAAATTTCCTGGCACTCTTCGTGTCCCTTGCCCGCGATGAGGATGACATCCGCGGGCATCGCACGCGACACTGCGTCCGCGATGGCCAATGCCCGATCAGACTGCACCTCTACCGATTGACTCTTCGACAAACCCAGCAAAATCTGGGAAATGATGGCCTCGGGCTTCTCACTGCGGGGGTTGTCGCTGGTCACCACGACCTGATCTGCATTTTGGGCAGCGATGGCCCCCATCAGAGGCCGCTTGGAGGCATCGCGATCACCCCCGCAGCCAAAGACGCACCACAGCCGACCGCCGCGCTGTGTCGCCAAAGGCCGCAGCGCTGAGAGCGCGTGGGCCAGCGCATCGGGGCTGTGGGCGTAGTCCACAGCCACGGTTGGCAGCCCTTCATCGCCCAGGCACTCCATGCGGCCTGGCACCGGATGCAGCCTGCCGCAGGCTTGAACGGCCGCTTCCAGCGAGATGCCCAGGCAACGCATGGCTGCCAGAACACCCAACAGATTGGAGACGTTGTAGGACCCAATCATCCGGGTGCGCAAGAGCTGCGCAGCACCGCACTCCACGACCTCAAACTGCAGGCCGTGCGCTTCATACGTGATGTTGCGGGCTTGCAGGCGCGCTGCCTTTTGCGCCGATACAGTCCAGACATCCAGCGCAGCCGAATCCAGTTCAGCAGCCAACTCGGCGCCGCGTGGATCGTCTACGTTGATGACCGCACTGGCCAGACCCGGCCAGGCAAATAACTTGCGCTTGGTCTGCCAATAGGCTTCCATGTTGCCGTGGTAATCCAGGTGATCCTGGGTGAAATTAGTGAATATGGCGACCCGAATGTACGTGGCATTCATACGGTGTTCTTCAATACCGATGGATGACGCCTCAATGGTGCACGCCTTGAGCCCGGTGTCCACAAACTGGCGCAAGGTCTGCTGTAACAGCACGGGATCGGGAGTGGTGAAACCCGTCGGACTTACTGACGCTGAGCGCACTGCGGAACCCGCAGCACCGGCTGCAGGCGGGCGCCCGACGCCGAGCGTGCCAATGACTCCGCAGGGAAGTGCAAGCGATGCGGGCAAGGCGGACAAGGCCTGCGCCAGCCACCAGGCAGTGGAGGTCTTGCCGTTGGTACCCGTGACTGCCAACACTGCCAACGCATGGGACGGCGATCCGAAGAACTCGGAGGCTATAGCCCCGGCGCTCGCCTTGAGTCCCGCGTAATGGCCGATGCGCGCATCGGAAAAACCAAACTCTTCAGCACCCTCTCGCTCGACCAGACAAGCCGACGCGCCGCGGCTCAATGCATCCGCCACATGTTCACGCGGATCCGCAACGGCGCCAGGCCAGGCAATGAAACCGTCTCCGGGTTTCACGTTCCGACTATCGGCCAACAAGGTGCCCGTGACATTTTTTCGCAGCCATTGCACTGCCAGCTCTGGGGTGTGGAGTTCCTGCATCAAAAGCTCTCCTCCACCGCAGCAGCCACGATTTGCGGACGCACCGCCATATCCGGCTGCACACCCAGCATGCGCAGGGTTTGCTGTACGGTCTCGCTGAACACAGGGGCGGCTACTTCACCTCCGAAATATTTGCCGGCGCTGGGCTCATCCAGCATCACTGCAACAATGACTCTCGGACTGTCAATGGGGGCCATGCCAACAAACCAGCTGCGGTACTTCCGGTTTCCGTCGGAGCCGTAACCCTTGCCGACCTGCTTGTAGGCCGTACCTGATTTACCCCCCACGGAGTAACCAATGGTCTGGGCTTTGGGTCCGGTTCCGCCGGGCCCCGCCGCCAGTTGCAGCATGTGACGGACTTCCGCTGCCGTTGCGGGGGAAAAAACGGAAACTCCCTGCGCGGGGGTCGAGTTCTTAAGCAGCGTGGCGGGAATGATCTGCCCATCGTGAGAAAAAACGGTGTAAGACCGGGCCATCTGAAAGAGAGACGCGGACAGCCCGTATCCATAGGAAATGGTGGCCTGTTCGATGGGACGCCAAGTCTTGGCGGGACGCAACCGACCGGAGACCACACCGGGGAATTCAATCTGCGGCTTCTGTCCAAAACCAGCTTGGGAAAATGTCTCCCACATGTCGCTGGCGGGCATCTGCATGGCAATCTTGGCAGTGCCCACATTGCTGGAAACCTGAATGACCTGCTCCACCGTCAGGGCGCCGTGCGGATGAGAATCGTGGATGGTCGCCCCGCCAATGGTGACTGAACCGGGCGCCGTGTCAATGACAGTGGACGGCTTCACCCGCCCTTTGTTGAGCGCCAGACCAACGGTGAATGGCTTCATGACCGAACCTGGCTCGAACGTGTCGGTCAAAGCCCGGTTACGCAATTGCTCACCCGTCAGATTTTTCCGCTTGTCAGGCACATAGCTGGGGTAATTTGCCAAGGCAAGTACTTCGCCGGTAATGGCATCCAGCACGACGATACTGCCGGCATGTGCCCGGTTTACAAGGACCGCATCACGCAACTTCTGGTACGCAAAGAACTGAATCTTGCTGTCGATGCTGAGCTGAAGATCCCGACCATCGACCGGAGGAATCACCTCGCCTACGTCTTCTACGGCGCGGCCCAGGCGATCCTTGATGACGTGACGCATCCCTGGTCGACCCAGCAATGTCTTGTTGAACATCAACTCAACGCCCTCCTGGCCGTTGTCTTCCACATTGGTGAAGCCAACGATGTGGGCCGCAGCCTCCCCTTCCGGATACTTGCGCTTGTATTCCTTGCGCTGGTAGATGCCCTTGATATTGAGTTCTGCAATTTGCTTGGCGACGTCGGCATCGACCTGTCGCTTGATCCACACAAACGTCTTGTCTTCGTCATCCAGCTTTTTGGCCAGATCGGCCGCCGGCATTTCCAGTAGCTTGGCAAGGCGCTGCATTTGTGCCTTGTCCATATCCACATCCTCGGGAATGGCCCAGATGCTGGGTGCCGGCACACTGGAGGCAAGAATGAGACCGTTGCGATCCAGAATACGGCCGCGGTTGGCAGGCAAGTCCAGAGTCCGGGCAAAACGCACTTCGCCCTGGCGCTGAAAGAAGTCATTGGCCACTACCTGGATGTAGGCGGCGCGGGCAGCAAGCCCAAAGAATGCCAGGGCAATCGCACCCACCACAAACTTGCTGCGCCACACGGGCGTGCGACTGGCCAGTAGCGGACTGGAGGTGTACTGAATGCTGCGGCTCATGGGGTGCGCCCCTTGGTCGCATCAGCCCCAGCCGACGCAGAGTAGGTCACATAGTTGGTAATGGCAGGGGATGCCTGACGCATCTGCAGTTTTTCGCGGGCCAGTTTTTCGACGCGTGCGGGCGTGGCCTGGCCACGCTTCTCCACTTGCAGGCGCTCGTATTCAGCCTCCAGGCGACGCGACTCTGATCGCGCCCTGTCCAGCTCGGTAAATACCCGGCGGGATTCGTACTGCACGCTGACCAGATAAACCGCGCTGGCCATTACCGCGAGCAGCAAGACAAGGTTGAGTCGAATCATGCCGTCGTCCTTTGCGCAATGCGCATGACCGCACTGCGGGAACGCTTGTTCCCGCTGACTTCAGATTCACTGGGTTTGACGCGGCCCAGCGCTTTGAGCTTCATGACCTTGGGGGCTGCAAAGGGTGCACGGCGATCATATTCGTCGCGCGAATGTTTCGCGATGAACTGCTTGACTATGCGGTCTTCCAGCGAGTGAAAACTGATGACGACCAGTCGGCCACCGGGCTTCAGGGCATCCAGTGAGGCTTCTAGCGCTTGTTGCAGCTCTTCAAGCTCGGCGTTGATGAAAATCCGAAAAGCCTGAAATGTGCGCGTTGCAGGGTTCTGGCCCTGCTCGCGGGTTTTGACCGTGTCAGCCACGAGCTGGGCCAGTTCAGTGGTGGTTGAAATTGGGCCCCGTTCCTGTCGGCGAGTAACAATCGCCTTTGCAATGGGGCCAGCAAACCGTTCTTCACCATATTCACGTATCACCTCCGCGATTTGATCTGTTTCTGCTGTTACCAGCCACTGGGCCACACTCTCCCCACGGGTGGTATCCATCCGCATGTCCAGAGGGCCGTCGAACCGAAAACTGAATCCCCGAACAGGGTTGTCAATCTGCGGGGAGCTGATGCCCAAATCCATCAACACCCCGTCAAGACTATTCCCGGGGAGTTCGTTCAGATGCGAAAAAGCCGCGTGCCGAATGGAAAAACGCTCGTCCTCAATGGCATTGGCCGCGGCCACCGCATCAGGATCCCGATCAAAGGCAATGAGTCTGCCAACAGGAGACAAACGCGACAAAATGAGACGGGAATGCCCACCGCGGCCAAATGTGGCATCTACATAGGTGCCATTGGCAGCCGGTTGATCAGCATCCGGCTCATCGTTGAACAGCGCATCAACTGCTTCGTTCAACAATACGGTGGAGTGGGTCCATAGAGTGTCCACCGCCGCGTCCTAGAAGGAAAAATCCTTGAAGACATCGGGCATATCACCCTGCATGGCTTTCGCTTCCTGGGCATCGTATGTGGCCTTGTCCCACAACTCGAAATGATTGCCCATGCCCAACAGCATGGTGTCTTTGGAAATGCCGGCGGCTTCGCGCAGTTCTGGAGAAACCAGAACGCGTCCAGTCGAATCCATTTCCACATCCATCGCGTTTCCCAGAAAGATGCGCTTCCACCATTGCGCCGACATGGGCAAGGCGGCGATACGCTCCCGGAACTTCTCCCATTCGGGACGCGGAAACACCATGAGACAGCCATGGGGGTGCTTGGTCATGGTGAGATGGCCTGATGCGGTGGCGCTCAAGACGTCACGATGCCGGGTAGGCACACTAAGCCTTCCCTTCGCATCCAGACTGAGAGACGAAGCCCCTTGAAACACAGCAACACACCCTTTTTTTCTCACCGCGGCAAAAAGGTCTACTTAACGACACTTTTCACCACTAAATTGCACTTTTTTGCACTGTATCAGCAAATGCACCTGTTGCAAGGGGGGTTGCGAGAATTTATTCCAATGAAATCAAGGACTTAGAAGCGCTTTTGCAACTGATATACAGTCAAAAAACGTTCTAAATTAAGCACTTAGCGCGCGTTATGAAAGTAACGCTTGAACCCGGCGGCCCATCAACGCCGAAGTGCAGTTACAAAATGTAACGCGAGAGGTCTTCGTTTTGGCTGAGCTCCCCCAAACGGATGTCCACATAGGCCGCATCTACCCGCACCGTCGTGCCAGACAACGATACCGCATCAAAACTGACGTCATCCAACAGACGCTCCATGACAGTCGCCAGTCGGCGCGCGCCGATGTTTTCCGTGCGCTCGTTCACGTCAAAGGCAATCTGGGCCAAGCGTGTGATGCCGTCGTCCGTGAATTCAAGTGCCACATTTTCCGTGGCCAGTAGCGCCTGATACTGCTTCATCAGCGACGCATGGGTTTGCGTCAGGATGGCCTCAAAATCTTTCACCGACAGGGATTGCAACTCGACCCGAATCGGGAAACGGCCCTGCAACTCAGGAATCAGGTCGCTTGGCTTGCTCAGGTGAAACGCGCCCGATGCCACGAACAGAATGTGGTCGGTTTTCACCATGCCGTATTTGGTTGACACCGTGGTTCCCTCGACCAGGGGCAACAGGTCACGCTGCACGCCCTGGCGAGAAACTTCTGCGCCACTGCCTTCGCTGCGCGATGTCACTTTATCGATCTCATCGATAAACACAATGCCGTTTTGCTCCAGCATGTGCAGCGCCTGCATCTTGATATCGTCTTCATTCACCAGCTTGGCCGCCTCCTCGTCTGCCAGGAGTCTTTGTGCCTCGCTGATTTTGAGCTTGCGAGTCTGCTTCTTGCTTTGGCCCATTTGCCCAAACATGCCTCGCAACTGTTCCGTCATTTCCTCCATACCGGGTGGACCCATCACTTCCATCTGGTGCGCAGGCACCACGACATCCAGCTCAATTTCACGGTCTGCCAACTGACCCTCGCGCAGTTTCTTGCGGAACGTTTGGCGAGCGGTGCTTTGCGGTGCGTCGTCAATATTCACCACGCCAAAATCGGCGCGCGGTGGCGGAATCAGAATATCCAGGATGCGGTCTTCCGCCGCCTCTTCGGCGCGGGCACGTACCTTGCGTTTTTCTGCTTCACGTGTCTGCTTGACCGCGATGTCCGCCAAGTCCCGGATGATGGAATCGACATCCTTGCCGACATAGCCCACCTCGGTGAACTTGGTGGCTTCCACCTTGATGAAGGGCGCATCCGCCAGTCGAGCAAGCCGGCGTGCGATCTCGGTTTTCCCGACACCGGTCGGCCCGATCATCAGGATGTTTTTCGGCGTAATCTCGGCGCGCAGGTCACCCTCGACCTGCTGGCGGCGCCACCGGTTACGCAGCGCAATCGCCACCGCGCGTTTGGCCTGACTTTGTCCAACAATGTGTTTGTCGAGTTCAGCAACGATTTCCAGTGGCGTCATAAGGTTTCAATCGTGTGGTGCATATTGGTATAGATGCAGAGCTCACCCGCGATTTCCAGAGACTGCTTAACAATGTCCGTCGCCGACAACTCCGTGTGGGTGAGCAAGGCCATGGCCGCCGCCTGCGCATATGCCCCACCCGAGCCGATGGTGACGATGCCGTTTTCCGGCTCCAACACATCCCCATTGCCCGTAATGATGAGTGAGGTCTCACTGTCGGCAACGGCGAGCATGGCCTCCAGGCGGCGCAATACACGGTCGGTTCGCCAATCCTTGGTCAGTTCGATGGCGGCACGCACCAGATGCCCCTGGTGCTTTTCCAGCTTGGCTTCAAACCGCTCAAACAGCGTGAACGCATCGGCGGTGGCGCCGGCAAAACCAGCCAGAACCTTGCCATGGTAGAGCTTGCGCACCTTGCGCGCAGTGCCTTTGACCACAATATTGCCTAAAGTTACCTGTCCATCGCCACCAATGGCCACAGAGTAGCCTTCGGGTGTTTTGCGACGCACGCTGATGATGGTGGTGCCGTGAAATTGTTCCATGGAATATTAGGTACGGGCGATGGCCCCGGTAATCAAGAGCCGCTGCGCAATCTTCGTCAGGCCGCCCCAGGTTAGATGGGGCGTGGCACAACCCGGGCATGTTCATTGATTCCAATAACATTGAAAAATGCGGCAACCAGACGGTGCACGTCCCGAAACTGCACTTGACAGCCCTCGGACTGGCGAAGGGCAACCCAGTTGAGGATGCTGCCCGCGGCAGAAAAATCGACGCGGACCAAGCCGCGGCAGGACACCACGACACGTTCGCCGTTTTTGCAAGCACCGTCCAGCGTTGCCAATGCCTTCGTCGCGTCGCCCAGCACTTGGCCCGTCAACTCCAGCAAATGGCCTGCGCCCGCACTGTCCAGAGCCATAGGTAGCGTCGGCGCCGGGCTTGAAACGGCGACACCACCCGCCACGGCGCTTTCGTATTGGCAACGTGCGTCCTGCCAGGCAGGCGGAGAGACCTCATAGGTGACGCAGTAATCCAGCGCTGCCAGCTCAAACTCATCCTGCAGTTGCATCGTGCGCAAAACATCCAGACGCACCGTCCACCAGTCAGGGGAAACGCTGCGGTCACCGGAGGGCATCATGTCACGCAGCACTTGGACCAACCGGTCGGAACCACGGAAGCGCAACGCAACCGGCTCACTGCACAAGCTGCTGAACAGGCCAGCCAACAAGGGCATGGCATCTTCTGCAATATGCGTCAACCGTGACCAGCCCAGATGCCATGGCATGGGGTTGGACGACATGGCCTCGCGCAGGCTTTCCATGCCTTGCTCAGTCAGCTCAGCCCCACTGGACCAGATAGCACCGTTGGCAAGATCATCTTCAGCGCCACGACCGCTCTCCGCAGCGAGAGTGCCGGGTTTCGCGAGGACCGGAGCAGCGCCATCCCCTATCGCCGCCCACACGGGCGCCATGTTGTCAAAATACGGCGCAAACTCGGCCACCGCGCGGTCAAACTCGACACGTTTGTTCGTGGCCCGGTACAAGTCCAGCAAGGCCGCAGCCCATGACAGCGCGACTTCGGGGAGGATTACCTCCCCCCTTAGCGACTCCAGCAGTCCCTTTTCGGCTCCCGCATCATCCCCATTTGCAAAGCGGATGGCAGCCTCCTCCAACTCGGGGTCTGTCGCCAGTTCATCCACTTCCATCGCAATCAGGCGGGATGCAGAAAACCCAATATCCGCGTCAGCGTAATCATCCGTGGACCCCCCCCCGCCTGGCGCGTTCGCGGTGCGCGCGCCTGCGAGTGGCAAATGGGTTGACATCGGCGCCATCCCGGATTCCCTATGACCCGCTCTGTTTGCGGTACTGGCACGCTCGGCGCCAGTCGGATTCAGTGTTGATGTCTGGGTTGGTACAAACGGATCGGCTGTGGAACTAGGAGACACGGTCGGCATTTCCGAAGCACGGGTCTGCGGCGAATCGGTGCCAGGCTGCCTGGAAGCCGGAAATACCTGATTCTGGGTGTTCACAGCCTCTTGCTTGCCCTTCCACCACTGCTTGGACATCTGGGCTTCGATCTCGTCAATCTTTTTCAAGGTGACAGCACGACCGTCGGCATCTGTTGCAACGCTTGACTGAAACAAGGATGGCCTTGCCAGTCCGGCGATCGAGGATGCGTCCCGACTGCGCAATTTGCGTAACTGGTCAAATTCACGGCGACGCACGAAATCATTTTGCCGCTTGCGCTCGATCATTGCCTTGAGCGCCTGCTTGTCGTAACCGCTTTCCTGCTCAGGCTGGGGACGATCCAGCTCCGCCCAGTCTTTGGTCGGATTGCGAACAAACATCGCCATTTTGGAAAGCAATGTAGGGCGGTCGTCTTTCGTGGCCATAGGTGCAGCTTAACAAACGTGCGGTGTTGTCAGCCGTGCATCAATCCCCGAACATCTTCTGTTTGAGCTCACGGCGCTGCTGCGCCTCCAGAGAGAGCGTTGCGGTAGGACGCGCCAACAGGCGGCCCACGCCAATGGCCTCACCGGTTTCATCGCAATAGCCGTAATCGCCCGCATCAATGCGTGTGATCGATTGCTCGATCTTTTTCAGCAGCTTGCGCTCCCGGTCACGGGTGCGCAGCTCGAGGGCGTGTTCTTCTTCGATCGTTGCGCGATCTGCAGGATCCGGTGTGACCGAACTGTCTTCGCGCAGATGCTCCGTCGTCTCGCCAGCGTTGCTGAGAATGTCACGCTTGAGTGTTGACAGTTTCAGCCGAAAGGCAGCCATCTGCACGTCGTTCATGTACTCCGAATCAGGCATGGCCATCAGGTCTGCGTCGGTCAATTGATCCAAGGGCTTGGTTTTCCAGTTATTGGCAAGCTTGGGGTCTTTTTTGACAGAAGAAGGCAGCACGGGAACGATCAGCGGCGAGGAAGCGGCGGCTTCGCCATAACTGGCCTTGGCCGCGGTGGATGCCACAGTTTGCGCCATGGATGGCACCGTCAATTGGGCCAGGCGGGAAGATGGGCGGCCCGCTTTCGCAGGAACAGCTGCCTGCGCAGGCGCTGCTGAAACTTTAACAACGGTGGGGGTCACTGACATGGATTTGATTTCTTTCGCTGCCGCAGCAGTGGAGGCCGATTTGGCTGGCGACTTAACGACTGGCTTTGCGACGGGACTGACAGGGGTTTGTGATTTGGCAACCGGCTTGGCAACGGTTTTTGCCGCAGCCTTGACCGCTGGTTTAACCGCGGGTTGGGTGACGGGCTTTGCGATTGCTTTAGTTACCGGTTTCACCGATTTTACCGCGACGGCCTTCACAGGTGTCTTGCTGACCGCTTTTGCGGGCGCCTTTGCCACCGTCTTACCCTCGGGCTTGACAGGAGTCTTCACCGGCGTTGCGCTCGCCTTGGCGGGCTTGGCAAGCGGTTTTATTGTTGGCTTGACTGCCGCCGGCACTTTACTGCTGGCGGTTTTGGCCTTGGTGTCTTTCCCAGATATAGCTTTCACTTCTTTTCTCCTGGCAGGTTTGACCTGCGCATGGTCGGTGGGGGCTGCTTTCCCATCAGGCGCTTTGGAAGCCTTTCCTGGTGGGGTTTCTCCGGCGCGCGAGTGTACAGGCTTCCCCAACGGAAAACCCATCAGTTGCAAAATCGAGACAATCATTTGGCATTCAACCTGAAGAGAAGACGATTCATCGAAGACTGGCCGGGGCGTTCAGACCAGGGATTGCTCCATGCCTTGCAGCAAGATGTCCTTGGGCAAGTCGATCCCGATAAACACCATCTTGCTGCCGCGTGCTTCACCGTCAGCCCATGGTGGACCCAGATCGCTGCCCATCAGTTGGTGCACACCCTGGAAGATGACCTTGCGGTCGGTGCCCTTCATATAGAGCACACCCTTGTAACGCAGCATGCGTGGACCATAAATGTTGACAATGGCGCCCAGGAAGTCTTCCAGCTTGGCGGCGTCAAACGGCCGGTCTGACTTGAAGACAAAGCTTTTGACGTCGTCGTCATGGTGATGGTGGTGGCCACCGCCATGGTCATGTGCTGCGTGGGACGGATGGTCGCAATGCTCGCCGGGCGCATGGTTATGGCCTTCGTGGCCTTCATGGCCTTCATGGCTGGCATGGTCATGCCCGGCGTGCTCGTCTTCTTTCAGAAAGTCCGGGTCAATGTCGAGCTTGGCATTGAGATTGAAGCCGCGCAGATCAAACACCTCGGACAGCGCCACGTCCCCAAAATGCACCGTCTTTTGCGGCGCCCGCGGATTCATGTGCTTCAGGCGGTGTTGAAGGGCATCCAGCTCTTCGGCAGACACCAATTCCGACTTGCTGATGAAAATCTGGTCCGCAAAGCCCACCTGGCGGCGTGCCTCCTGGCGGTCATTGAGCTGTTGCTCCGCGTGCTTGGCATCCACTAGCGTCAGGATGGAGTCCAGCAGAAAGCTCTCGGCGATCTCGTCGTCCATAAAGAAGGTCTGCGCCACCGGCCCGGGGTCGGCCAAACCCGTGGTTTCGATCACCACGCGGTCAAAGTCCAGCAAACCCTTGCGCTTTTTGGCGGCCAGCATTTGCAGGGTTTCGCGCAAGTCTTCGCGAATGGTGCAGCAAATGCAGCCATTGCTCATCTGGATGATTTGCTCGTTGGTATCGCTGACCAGAATATCGCTGTCGATGTTCTCTTCACCGAATTCGTTTTCGATGATGGCAATCTTCTGGCCGTGCGCTTCCGCAAGCACACGCTTCAAAAGCGTGGTTTTCCCTGAACCGAGGAAGCCGGTCAGGATGGTGGCAGGTATAAGGCTCATAAGGGAATCCGGAATTCAGCAGGTGGGGAGTGTAGCGGGGTATCAAGGCATTTGGGCTGACGTGCTTTTTCGCCCTAACGGCGCATCACCACCAGCCCCTTGAGGTATTCCCCCTCGGGAAAGGCAATCGTCATCGGGTGATCGGGGGCGCCGCCCATGCGGTCCGTGATATAGCCATCCACGCCCGCATCCGACCCGGCCCCGGCCACGATCTTGTGGAACAGGTCGGCGCTGATACCGCCCGAGCACGAATAGGTGAACAGCACGCCGCCGGGCTCCAGCAATTTGAGCGCCAGGCGGTTGATGTCCTTGTAGGCACGGGCCGCACGCTCGGCGTGCACCACGGTAGGCGCGAACTTCGGCGGGTCCAGCACGATGGCGTCAAAGGTGCGGCCCTCGGTCAGAAACTGGCGCAGCGAGGCATTGACATCGGCATCCATGAAGGTGGTTTGCGACGCATCAAAGCCGTTCAACGCCACGTTGGCAGCCGCCTTTTCGATGGCGGGGCCGGACGAGTCGATGGAGGTGACGTGTCCACCGGTGAAACCGCCTGCCCGCATGCCAGCCAGGGCGGCAACGGTGAAGCCGCCGGTATAGCAAAAGCAATTGAGCACGCGCTGGAAGTTCAGGCGCTGGGCGTAGTCCGCAAACTTCTTGCGGCTGTCGCGTTGGTCCAGATAGAAGCCGGTTTTGTGTCCCTCGGCAATACTCAGGCCCAACTGCCACTGGTGTTCCTGCAGCACCAGATCAGTGGGCGGACTGGAATCCCCGCCGCGCAGCCAGCCCGTCACTTCGGGCAGGCCTTCCAGGCTGCGGCTGCTGGCGTCGGAACGTTCATAAAGCCGTGTCAGCCCGGTGGCCGTCATCAAGGCGTCGGCGATCACATCCTTCCAGCGCTCTACCCCGGCCGAAGTGAACTGCGCCACCAGCGTGTCGCCATAGCGGTCCACGATCAGACCCGGCAGGCCATCGGACTCACCGTGGATCAGGCGAATGCCGTCACTTTTTACGTCAAATCGAGCCCTGGCCCTTATGGATGCTGCGCAGGCAGCTATAAAAAAAGGAGCGTCAATGCGCTGCGCCTCGTCAAAACTCCAGACCCGTGCGCGAATTTTGGAGGTCGGACTGAACGCCGCCCAGGCCAGAAAGGCGCCAGAGTGGGACTCCACACGCACCGTCTCGCCGCTGTCGGCACTGCCGCTCTGGATGGCGGATTCGAAAATCCAGGGGTGGCGGCGCAACAGGGAGCGCTCTTTACCGTCGCGTAGTCGAATGGTTTTCATGGGGCGTATTGTCACCCCTGCCGGAGAGAATTCGGGCCCCTTGCGGCTCAGGCAACGGCCAGGCGCTGCGGCAGCTTTTCCTCGCGGATGGGCACATGCACCAGCGCCGCACCCACCGCCAGGGCGATGTCGAGGTACCACATCCAGTCGTAGCTGCCGGTGGCCTCAAATACCCTGCCACCCAGCCAGGCACCCAAAAAGCCGCCCAACTGGTGCGTCAGCATCACGATGCCAAACAGCGTGGCCATGTGGGTCAGGCCAAAGAACTTCACTACCAGCCCGGCTGTGGGCGGCACGGTGGACAGAAAGGTCAGGCCCATGAAGGCCGCAAACACCAGAACGGCAGGCCCGGTCTTGGGTACCAGCAAAAACACCAGCACCGCCAGCGCCCGTGCGGCATAGACCAGCGACAACAGGGATTTCATGCGCCAGCGACCCACAGCCCAGCCCATGCTGACACTCCCCACAATGTTGAACAACCCCAGGATAGCCAGCGACCAGGCACCAAACTGCACCGGCAGACCGCACGAAGCAATGAAACCCGGCAGGTGTGTGGCCAGAAACGCCACGTGGAATCCGCACACAAAAAACCCCGCTCCCAGCAAGCGGTAGCCGGGATTGTGCAGCGCCGTGCGAATGGCCTGGCGTGTGCTGGTGGGCTGGTGACCCGGTGCAGCCGTCTGGCTGGGGCTGCCCTTGAGAACAAAAGCGGCAGGCAGGCACAACAAGACCAGCAGCCCCATGATCTGCATGGCGCTGACCCAACCCAGTCCCAGGATAAGTGCGCCCGCAACCGGCGCCATCACAAACTGCCCAAACGACCCGCCGGCGTTGACGATGCCGGTCGCCAGCCCACGCCGCTCGGGCGGAATCAGGCGCGTGGTGGCCGCCATCAGCACGGCAGGCCCCGCCATGCCGGCGCCGCCTGCCGACAACACCCCAATGGCAAAAATCAGTCCTGCCGTGCTGGTCATCAAAGGCGTGATGTACGTGCCAATGGCCACCAGCGCCGCCCCCGCAAACAGCACCGTGCCCGCTCCCATGCGGTCCGCCATGGCCCCCGCAAAAGGCTGGGTGAGGCCCCACCACAGTTGCCCAAAGGCAAACGCGAGGCTGATGCTGCCAACCCCCAGACCGGTGGACGTATTGAGGGAGCTGAGAAACAGCCCCATGGTCTGGCGCGTGCCCATGGTGAGCGCAAAAGTACCGGCAGCGGCCAGCAGCACCAGCCAGACAGCCATGGGTTTGTTTGAGGGGCGCGGTAATGTATCAGTCATCCAGATCTCCCGTTTCGGCAGGGGACAGCAGTTCCATGGATTCCTGGATCAGCGTGTGCAAGGCCGCCACGCGCTCCAGGCCCAGGGTCTTGTTCAGGGTGTCCTGTGCCACCTTCCAGTGGCGCTGCGCCTCGGTGCGCTTGTCGCGTCCGGCCGGGGTGGCGGTCACGCTCCGGCTGCGGCCATCGGCGCCCGCAACGACCTCCACCCAGCCGGCGGTGATCAACGGTTTGAGGTTACGCGTCAGGGTGGATGGTTCCATTTTCATGGCCTCCGCGAGGTCGCTTGGTCGAATGGGGCCCAGCTTCACCGCATAGGACAGCAGGGAATATTGCGTGGTTTTGAGACCGATGGGGGACATCTCGGCGTCGTACAACTGTGCCACCCGGCGCATCAGCTGGCGCAACTGGAGATGGGTGCAGCCCCGGGGTTTTGCAAAAGCGGGCGTTAGCGCGGGTTCTGGAACGAAGGTGACAGTGCTCATACGATAATTGTAGCTACAATCATTGTATATGCAAGTTTAATCAACCTTTTTGACAAAGGAACCGTCATGAGCGCTATCAACCACCTCGAAGCCTGGCTGGTGCAAGAGCAAGCCGTTCTATCCGCACTGGAAGCGGGACCCGGGCCCGGCGTAGCCCAGCCGGAGCAGATCGCCCACATGACCGGGCTGGAAATGATGCAGGCCATGTTGAACGGGGAGATTCCCTACGCCGCCATCGCCAAAACACTGGACTTCACTATTGTGGAAGTGGGTGTGGGCCGCGCCGTGTTTCAGGGCACCCCCGGCGCCCACCACCTCAACCCCATGGGCACCATCCACGGCGGCTGGTTCGCCACGCTGCTGGACTCTGCTCTGGGTTGCGCCGTGCACACCATGATGCCCCCGGGGCGGGGCTACACCACGGCCGAACTGGGCGTGAATCTGGTCAAGGCGCTGACGCCCAAAGTCACCCGCGTGCGGGCCGAAGGCAAGGTCATTCACTGCGGCCGGCAACTGGCCACGGCCGAAGCCCGCCTGATCGGCCCCGATGGCACGCTGTACGCCCACGCCACCACCACCTGCCTGGTGTTTGAGCTACCCAAGAAATAAGACCGCTCGGCGCTTAGCCGCCCTTGCCCCGCTTGAGGTGCGCCCGCGGATGGGCCGCGTCGTAGGCTTTGGCCAGATGCTGGAAGTCCAGCCGGGTATAGACCTGCGTGGTGGTGATGTTGGCGTGGCCCAGCAACTCCTGCACGGCGCGCAAATCGCCACTGGACTGCAGCATATGGCTGGCAAACGAATGGCGCAGCATGTGCGGATGCACCGGGGTGCTAAGCCCCGCCTGCAGGCTGCGCCGCTTGAGCCGCTGCCACACCGACTGGGGCGTCAGGCGCGTACCGTTGCGCCCGGTGAAGAGGCCTGCGGCATCTCCGTGTGCCGCGTCCGGTCCGCGCAGCGCCAGCCAGCGTTCCAGCGCTTGCAAAGCCAAGCTACCCACCGGCACGACCCGGCGTTTGGAACCCTTTCCCAGCACGTGCGCCTGGGCCGCTTGCAGATCGACCCAACCCTGCGCGGTGCTGCTGGCCACCGCATCCAGCCCCACGAGCTCGCCCACGCGCAGGCCGCTGCCGTACAGCAGCTCCACGATGGCCGCATCCCGGGCTTCCAGCCAGACGTCGTCGGCACTTTGGAAATTGGCGAACTGCACCGCGTCGTCCACGCCCAGCGCCTTGGGCAAGGGCTTGGGGGCCTTGGGTGCGCGCACGTCCTGCACCGGGTTGCTGGCCACCAACGCCTGGCGCCCCAGCCAGGCATAAAACCCGCGCCACCCCGACATGATCAGGGCAATGCCGCGCCCGCTGCGCCCACCGCTGTGCATCTGTGCCACCCAACGGCGAATGTGCGTGTTCTGAACCGCAGTCAATGCGACCGGGATCTGGCTGGCGAAGGCGCAGAGCTTGTGCAAATCCAGCGCGTACAGCTCTACCGTGCGCGCCGCCAAGCGTTTTTCAACGCGAACGTACTCCAGATACCGTTCGACCAATTCGGTATCCGGCGCCATGGCCTTACCTCAGGCGCGACAGCGCTGCGCTGGCCAGTTCACCAATACGGGCAAGAAACTCGGTCCCCAGGCCACTGTTGAAACGGTGCGCATCGGGCGACGCCAGCACCAGCATGCCAAAAGCAGGCGCAGTGCTACCGGCCGGACCGCTGCGCAGAGGAATCAGCGCCAGCGAAGCCACATGGCCTGGGTCCCCCAGCCAGCCCACCGCTTCAAAACCGGTATTCAGACCACAAAACGGCTCCATCAGCGAAGAGGCAAACACCTTGGCATCGTCGCTCGCGCCCTGGGCAAAGCCCATGGCCGCGTGTTCGGGCGCCACACCCCAGAGTCGCATACCGACCTGCGGCACCGAGAACTGGTCCTTGATTTCCTGCTCAATCAGCCCAGGCAGAGTCTGCACGTCGGTGGTCATGAACAGGGTGCGCGCCCAGCGCAGAATCTTGTCCGACAGCATCACGTTTTCGTTGCCATTGCGGATCATCTCCATGATGCGCTGCTCCAGCACCTTGATCTTTTCGCGCAACATTTCGGCCTGGCGCTCCTGCAGGCTGACGGCCCGGTGGCTGTGCGGGCTGGTGAACTGCACCGCCGCCAACAACTCAGCATGGCGCTGAAAAAAGTCGGGCGTGTTGCTCAGGTAATGGGCAATGTCGTCTTCAGTGATGGGATTGTTCAAGGGTTGGTTCAGTGGAGTGGTCATAAGTGATCGGGTGCTTGGTCTGCTGAAGAGTCTTCTAAATCGTCAGGAATATCAATCTCGCCCTGGAATACGGTCGTAGCCGGTCCGGTCATCATGACCGGAGCGGTGTCGCCAGCCCAGGCAATGGTCAGCACGCCGCCGTGGGTCTGCACTTCAACGCAGGCGTCCAGCAAGCCCAGGCGGATACCCGCAACCACCGCCGCACAGGCCCCGGAGCCACACGCCAGGGTTTCACCCACGCCGCGCTCAAACACCCGCAGGCGAATGTGGCGGCGATCCACCACCTGCATGAAGCCCACATTCACGCCCTGCGGAAAACGCGGGCTGGCCTGAACGGCGGGGCCCAGAGTCAGCACAGGTGCGGTGTCCACGTTGTCCACCACGGTGACGCCATGGGGGTTTCCCATGGACACGGGTGCTATCAATACAATAGCATCCTGCGCAACATCCACGGGGGCTAGAGGCCAATTTCCCCAATTACCTTGCGGCTGCCACTGCAAACCGCTGGCGTCGAAGGGAACCTGCTGTGGGTCCAACACGGGTGGCCCCATGTCCACGGTGACGCGGCCATCCGGGGTCAGGCGGGGCTCGATCACGCCCTTCATGGTTTTGACACGCAACACGTCTTTGGCGCTGAGCCTCTGGTCGCGCACGTAGCGGGCAAAGCAGCGCGCGCCGTTGCCGCACTGCTCCACCTCGCCGCCATCGGCGTTGTGAATGGTGTACTCAAAATCGATGCCCTCGGCAGGCGACGGACGCACGCTCAGGATCTGGTCCGCACCCACACCGAAGTGCCGGTCACCCAAAAACCGGTACTGCGCGGCGGTCAAGCCCAGAAGGCCCCGCGTCTCGTCGAGCACGACAAAATCGTTACCGGCGCCCTGCATTTTGGTGAAGTGGATTCGCATGCCGCGGATTATCCCCCCAAGGCAGTGGCCGCACGGGCGGGCTTTGCTGCAAAATGCCCGCATGGTACGACCCAATCAACGACTCCACCCCCACGCCGAAGCGGCACCGGCCAGCCCGGCACAGCGCACCGGCCTTCTGGCGGGCATTGCCACCCAGGTGCTGCAGCACGACATGGCCTACGGCGAACTGGCACTGGTCAGCCCCAGTGGCCACGAGCCCCACCACGCACTGGACTGGCAAACCGCGCACCCGGTCCATCTATTGAAAAATGTGATGCGGCTCACCGCCCCCAACCCCGGCTTCATGACCGGTCCGGGTACCAACAGCTATCTGGTGGGCGACGCCAACACGGGCTTCATCGCCATTGACCCCGGACCGGCCGACGCAGACCATATCGCACGCCTGTGGCGCGCGGCCCTGCACCCGGATGGCAGCTGCGGCAACCTGCGCCTGATCGTGTGCACCCACTCGCATCCCGACCACTCGCCAGGTGCGGCGCCCCTGCAAGCCCTGTGCAGCCACACGCCACCCATTCTGGGCCTGCCCTCGGCCCCTACGGCCCGTGCCGCCAGCGCATTCACCCCGGACCGAGCGCTATCAAATCAGGAGCTGCTCGCGCTGGTTCCACGGGGGCCAGATGCCTATTTCGCTTCCAAACATACGCTAAAGGTCATCCACACGCCGGGCCACGCGGCCAACCACCTGTGCCTGCTGCTGGTCGAAGACGGGCTGCTATTCTCGGGTGACCATATCCTCAACGGCAGCACCACCGTCATTGACCCGCCCGACGGCAACATGAACGACTACCTGGACTCGCTGGATGGGCTGCACGCAGCCTGCACCCAGCACGATGTGCAGTTCATTCTGCCCGCCCACGGCCATGTGATGGGCGGCTCGTTGCAGGCGGCTACCGGCGCCATCACCCACCTGAAAGCCCACCGGCTGAAACGCGAAGCCAAGATTGCCGCCATCGTGGCCACTCACCCGCACGGCACGGTGGACGACTGGCTGCCCCTGGCCTATGACGACGTCGCCCCCCGTGTTTGGCCGGTCGCCAAACGCTCGCTGCTCGCGCATCTGGAGCGGCTGCAAACCCTGAACACGCCCGAAACATTGCCGACGACACCATGACCAAACCCACCGGGCCCAGCACCCTCAAACTACCCGCGAACCCCACACCCAAGCGTCCGGCTGCACGCCCACAAGAGGGCACGCCCGCCCCCAGGCCCGCGGCCAAACCGCGGATGCGCCCTATCACGTCGCTTCGCACCAAGCCGCCAGCCGCTCCCGTGGTGCCAGAGCAGGACCCCGGTGAACGCCTGGCCAAGCGAGTGGCCGCTCTGGTGCCCTGCTCCCGCAGCGAGGCCGAGCAATACATTGAAGGGGGATGGGTGCGCGTGGACGGCAAGGTCATTGAAGAGCCCCAATTTCGGGTTCAAAGCCAGACCATTGCCATCGACCCCAACGCCATGCTGATCGATGTCACCTCCATTACGCTGGTGCTGCACAAACCGGCGGATTGGGTGGACGGCACGGCAGAGTCTCTAGCCAAACTCAACCGCAACGCACGCCGCGCACCGTTTGACGATGCGCGCACCCTGCTGGTGGCGGCCAAACGCGTAGCCAAAGACCCGTCAGGCATCCGGATGCTGCAGCGCCATTTCAAAGACCTCACCGCCGCCGTGCCGCTGGAAACCGCCGCCAGCGGGCTGATCGTGTTCACGCAGGACTGGCGCATTACGCGCAAGCTCACAGAAGACGCGGGCTCCCTGGAGCACGAAGTGATTGTGGATGTGAAGGGGGAAGTGTCAGACAAGGCGCTGCACGAGCTCAACCGCGAGTTGCAAGTCGATGGGCAATACCTGCCCCACACCAAAGTCAGCATCAACAGCGCGACGCCCGAACGCAGCAAACTGCGTTTTGCTATCAAGGGCGCGCACCGCGGCTTGATTGCCTACCTGTGCCAGCGCGCGGAACTGGAAATTCTGGAAATGCGGCGCATCCGGCTGGGCCGCATCACCCTGAGCGACCTGCCCGTGGGGCAATGGCGCTACCTGGCACCCAACGAGCGTTTCTAGCTGCTGATGTACTGCTCGAGCTGACTGATGGTCAGCTCGTGGTCGGCAATGATGTCGTTCATGATGTCGCGGATGGAAATCATGCCCAGTACCTTGTCGCCATCGAGAACCGGCAAGTGGCGGATCTTCTTCTGACTCATCAAGGCCATGCACTCCTGGGTGCCAGTGGCCGCTTTGACGGTCAATACGTTGGCGGTCATGATGTCCTGCACCAGGGTGTCTTTGGAAGACTTGCCAGCCAGGGCGATCTTGCGGGTGTAGTCGCGTTCGGAAAACACGCCCACCAGCCGGCCTTGTTCCATCACCATCAACGCGCCCACGTCGTGGTTGGCGAGTGCCTGCAAAGCATCAAACACACTGTCCTGTGGGCTCAAAGTCCAGGGTGTGACCTGTGTGCGCTGCTTCAACAATTCCTGTACGGGTCGCATAGTGCCTCCTGAGAAGGGAACAAGTGCCTAACCATACATCAAAAAAAGTGTGAAGCCCACCGATAAGCCGGATTCTGTGCACGGAGGTTTCCCTCCATGTGACCACCATTAATCTGGGCCGCTGGTCACCCAGCGGCTCGGTGCTACCTACCCGCACACTCCGGGGGCCCCGGTCAGGGCGCTGCGGCGAACCGCCTCGCTTTGCGTGTGCCTACTTGGTATTGCTGCGCGTAGAGATTGCCCGTTTCACCCGAACTGAATCGGCTCGTCTCTGTTGCTCTAATCCTCACCTTGGGGTCTTGCACTTGCGCACAAAACCTTCGGTGGACAGTGGTTAACTGCTACGCTGCCCTATGCAGTCCGGACGTTCCTCCAGTGCTCTGTTTCCAGAATTGCACCAGCGGTGGTCTGGCGGGCTTCACCGCATTATTATCATTCACATTCACACCACCGGAGCCGTTCATGAAAGCCGACAACATTCTGCAGACCATTGGCAATACCCCGCACGTGCGCATCAACCGCCTGTTCGGCACCACACACACGGTGTGGATCAAGTCCGAACGCGGCAACCCGGGCGGCTCCATCAAGGACCGCATTGCGCTGGCCATGGTGGAAGACGCCGAAAAAAGCGGCGCCCTCAAAGCCGGCTCCACCATCATCGAGCCGACCTCGGGCAACACCGGTGTGGGTCTGGCCATGGTGGCGGCCGTCAAGGGCTACAAATTGATTCTGGTCATGCCCGACAGCATGTCCATTGAGCGCCGCCGCCTGATGCTGGCCTATGGCGCCAGCTTTGACTTGACGCCGCGCGAAAAAGGCATGAAGGGTGCCATCGCACGCGCCCAGGAATTGGCCGCAGCCACACCCGGCTCCTGGATTCCCCAGCAGTTTGAAAATCCCGCCAATATCGACGCGCATGTACGCACCACGGCGCAGGAAATTCTGGCCGACTTTCCCGATGGCATTGACGCCCTCATCACCGGCGTGGGCACCGGCGGCCACCTGACCGGTGTCGCCCGGGTGCTCAAAGCCCAATGGCCGCAACTCAAGGTGTATGCCGTCGAACCCACCGGCTCACCCGTGATTTCAGGAGGCTCCCCCGCGCCCCACCCGATTCAGGGCATTGGTGCGGGTTTCATCCCCAAAAACCTGGACACCACGCTGCTCGACGGCGTGATCCAAGTCGATGCCGAACCGGCGCGTGAATACGCCCGCCGCAGCGCGCGTGAAGAAGGTATTTTGGTGGGTATCTCCAGCGGCGCCACCTTGGCTGCCATTGCACAGAAGCTGCCTGATCTGCCCGCAGGTTCCACGGTGCTGGGCTTCAATTACGACACCGGTGAGCGCTACCTATCCACAGAGGGATTCTTGCCCGCTTGAGCGTTAACCCCAACGCAAATCAGTGAAAGCCCGGAAATTCTGCCGGGCTTTTTTGCTTGAACATCCGGAGAGGACCCTAAGCGGTCTGTCACATTGCAATGTGGACCTGCCATTTGCTGTCGTTCAGTTAAAGTCCTTGCCCTCATGTTGAGGGTTGTCCATGTCGAGCACTTTGCATCTCAAGGGGCATCGATTCCCCAGTGGCTTGGTTTGAAAAAACATGGTCTAGGATTTTAGGGGGATGGCGGTTGATGCGGCTGGGCAAGCTGTGGCTTTAAAAAGAGGAAAACAATATGCTGTTAACTGATATCGCCGTCGAGCACACGCGGGCGTCCAAACAGAATGGGGTTCGTCAGACTTTCTTGCTGCATCCGTTTACCAATACGCAGCGAGATACGCTTGGTAAATTCGAGATCGTTCGTGACATTCGTGAGCAAGGGTTCAAAGAAGTTAAACGCTCAGCCTTCGTGACGTTTCAACAATTGGCGGAGTTGTATGCGAAAGGCGTACTCGAAGAATTCGGATTTTCCGTTCGCATGTGTCCGGGTCAGGGCACGTACCCCACTGCGAATCCCGCAAAAAAGATACTGCCAACCAGCATCAGGCCAGGCTCACCGTTCGACCTGGCTGTTCAAAAGGTGGATGTTTCAAAACCTGCTGTTCGCGAATTGAGAACGGCTTTGCTTCGCACCAACGTCAAACTTTAAGGGTAATGACGCTCATTGATGGCCTGCCCACTTTTTAGAGCCAATCACTCGAAGCCCCATGGCGTTATCCTGCCTTCCACGGTGCTGGGTGCGAAAGAGTGCAGAACTCATCGCCACTTTCAAGCGAGCGCAGGCAGATGCTGACCAAAAGTTCGGATTGATCAACGCTGCTGCGCAAAAGGGGCCCAAGGCAATACAAGCAGCCTCCGAGACAGCTGCAAAGGCAGAAAAACGCAGGAACTCGTATGCAAAGAAGCTGAATACCCTGGAGGTAAGCCTCAAGGATTGAGCGCGGCCCAGCCTGCTGCCCGACAGCCGACATTCATCGGTTTACGCACAGGCATCGCGGGTGACTGCTTCCGGGGAGTTCCAATTGCTAAGTGAACCTCGCCTGATGTTCAGGTTTATACGACGCCCACCCTTTGCTAGATTCGGTACGCCGCTGGCGTGCCTACACGGGCGGGCATCCTACAAACCTAAACAATAGCCGGCGCCCTCGGCAAAAAAGCCCCATGTCCATCTGACACGTAAAATTGGCGCTTGCTTGATAACCACGAGCCCGCCCATGATCCGCATCACCGAACTCAAACTTCCCCTGTCTGCCGTCCCCGTTGCATCGCGCCGCGCCGCTGATGCGCCCACTGAAACCGACGAAGACCGCGCCCCCGTACCGCACCCCATAGCCGCACTCAAGACCCTCGCCGCACAGGCGCTGGGTGTAGCGGACGCCGACATCGCCAGCCTGCACGTTTTCAAGCGCAGCTTCGATGCGCGCAAGGTCGAATTGCTGGTGGTGTACATCGTTGACCTGACCCTGGCAGACGCCACCCAGGAAGCGGCGCTGCTGCAGCGCCACGCGGGCCACCCCCACATCAGCGCCACGCCCGACATGGACTATCACCCGGTGGGTCACGCACCCGCCAACCTGGCCCTGCGCCCGGTGGTGGTGGGCTTTGGCCCCTGCGGAATTTTTGCGGCGCTGGTGCTGGCGCAGATGGGCTTCAGGCCCATCGTGCTGGAGCGCGGCACCACCATGCGCCAGCGCACCAAAGACACTTGGGGCCTGTGGCGAAAAAAGACGCTCAAACCCGAAAGCAATGTGCAGTTTGGCGAAGGCGGTGCGGGCACCTTCTCGGACGGAAAACTCTACAGCCAGATCAAGGACCCGCGTTACCTGGGCCGCAAAGTGATGAATGAGTTTGTGAAGGCTGGCGCGCCACCGGAAATTCTCTACGAGGCCCATCCCCACATTGGCACCTTCAAGCTGGTGAAGGTGGTGGAGAGCATTCGCGAGCAAATCATTGCGCTCGGCGGCGAGATCCGCTTTGAACAAAGGGTCACGAACTTGCTATTAAAAGAAGAGCGCGGTACGCAGTGTGTACGGGGGCTAGAGGTCGAAAACATGCTCAACGGAACCACCTATGAGCTGGCTGCCGATCACGTGGTGATCGCGTTGGGCCACAGTGCACGCGACACCTTCGCCATGTTGCACCGCCGGGGTGTGGCCATGCAGGCCAAATCCTTTTCGGTGGGCTTTCGCATCGAGCACCCGCAAAGCGTGATCGACCGTGCCCGGTGGGGCCGCCACGCCGGCGACCTCATGCTGGGTGCAGCGGACTACAAGCTGGTGCACCACGCCAGCAATGGGCGCTCGGTTTACAGTTTTTGCATGTGCCCCGGTGGCACCGTGGTGGCAGCGACCAGTGAGCCGGGCCGCGTAGTGACTAATGGCATGAGCCAGTATTCGCGCAACGAGCGCAACGCCAATGCCGGCATCGTGGTGGGTATTGACCCGAAGGATTTTCCGATGGACGAAGCCGCGTTTGTCCAGGCCTTTGGTCCGGTAGACGGCCCCCTGTATGCACAGGAAGCGGCCGCTCTGGGCACACACGTCCACAGCAACGCTGACAGCACCCACCCACTGGCGGGCATCGCCTTGCAACGCCAGCTGGAGTCCCAGGCCTATGTGCTGGGCGGCAGCAGCTACGAGGCCCCGGGGCAACTGGTGGGCGATTTCATCGCTGCGCGCCCTTCCAGCGAGTTGGGCTCAGTCGTGCCGTCCTACCAACCGGGCGTCAAACTGGGGGATCTTGCGGCCAGCCTTCCCGCCTACGCCATCGAAGCCATCCGCGAAGCCTTGCCTGCATTCGGTCGCAAGATCAAGGGCTTTGACATGGCCGACGCCGTGCTCACCGGCGTGGAAACCCGCACCTCCTCACCGCTCAAAATTCCGCGCGGTGACGATTTGCAAAGTGTGAACGTAGCCGGCCTGTACCCGGCGGGTGAAGGCGCCAGTTATGCAGGTGGCATTCTGTCTGCTGGGGTCGACGGCATCAAGGTCGCAGAGGCCGTGGCGCGCAGTGCTATTCAGGCAGGCCCCAGGTCATAAGGCTCTGTGCAAGGCTTGCGCACTATTGCGGGTCCGTCTCACCTGCTTCAATACGAAGTCAATGCGATTGATCTCAATGAAATGCGACAACTCGGCAGTTTCTACCCGGTTCGTTCAGACGTTAATTCGAAAAACTTCCATGCCATTCGTGCTAATTCGGAGTCGGCGACGAATTCGATTCAATTTCGGATCAAAACTATCTGGTCTGTGTCTCGGCCCCACCGGCAGGTATGCTGCGATTGCTGCCCTTCGATTTGGCTGGATGAACTGGCGCAATCGACCCAAAGCAGTCTGCTGGCATCTCGGGTTCACGACCTGGTAGCGGACAATCGAAGAAGAATCAACAGGCAGAAACGATGGGCAGCCGAAATGCAGCGGGAATAGCCAATTGACTCAGCAACATGGGTAACGACTCTTTACCTTCCGGCCATCGTTCAGCGAAGGTGATGAAGTAGTAGGGCGAATTCGGAAGTCTATCTTGGATGGGCTGGTTGATTCAAAGCTCCTGCATGAACCCGAACCGCCGACTCTCCGGTGCGCCTGCCTTGTCCATCTGAAGCCGATTTACTGAATCGAACTTCTTGCCACACTTTTTTGAAAACCCACCAACTCTGTAACCTGGCTGCTGAGCGGGTCATAAATCCACTCATGATCGAACAGCGAGCGGACATCCTGCGTGTGAAAACCCTCGTTGATCACCAAGGAGTGGAAACGGTTTCCGTTTAAACGTTGCGCTTCAATGGCATCGAGGATCTTGGCGGGCAGGCGGCCCATGACAAAATCAGAAATCACGAGCAGATCGGCCTTTGCGTACTGCTCGTGCTGCATTGTGTCCAAGGCATGTTTCAGGGCAGGCGTAATGTCCGTGCCTCCATGGAATGACATTTGCAAAAAACGAATCATCGACTTTATGCCACCTCCCAAGCCGAGATCAAACGTCTCGATGTTGGTCGAAAAATTGATCAGGTAGCAGTCCCGCTTTTGCTCACGTGCTTTGGTCGCCATGTACAGTGCCACCGCTTTGGCTATGGTCTCCGGCATTCCATGCATAGACCCACTGGTATCCAGGCAGATAACCATGGGACCCATCTTGTCCGTTTCCCTGGTGCGTTGCTCTGTCACGCATTCGTGCTGTTCAGCTACCAATTGCAAGCCGCGCATGTCAAAGCACATCAAGCGGGACTCGAGGTACTTCATGTCAAACAGCACGGACGTGTCCGCGTCGGCCAGCAGCGCCAGTTCGCTCGGCAAAGCATGCTCCAGATCCCGACCCAGCCGTACCCCAATGATCTCTTCCCGTGAGTTTGGATCAGGTCGCCATACATCTTGCATGTGTACCGTCTTCACTTGCTCGACCCGCTCGGATAGTTCAACCTGACGGAGTTTTCCCAGCACATCGCACAGGGCCTTCACTCCAGCATCGTTGGCAAGGTACTGCGCCCAGCGTTTGAACTGATCAATGTCTTGAGGCGAAAGCTGTCCTTGGGATAGATCAAACAGGATTCCCGGCTCGAGTCCCAGCGCTTCTAGCTGGCGAGACAGCGAGTGCAATAACTCGAGTAAGGCTTCCAACTCGTTTCGCAGGGAATCGCGTCGCCTAGCGACTTCTTGAAGCTCCCATTCACTGATGGCTTGATCAAGGGTTTCTCGCCACTGGTTACCAAGCAAGCTGGCTGCAGTTTGAAGATGCGGGCGTGACTTTCCCTTATGTTGCATTTGGTTTTGACGCTCCGACGCTTCATCGTTAACCAGCTTGTTCCAAAAGGCGTGATCGAAAGGCTTGCCCGCCACCCGGCATAACTCACCGAAACAATAAGTGGCGGGATGCCATTCTTCTTCCCGAATCGCTCCGTGGTCAACCTTGGCGACAAAGTCTTCCCACTTCTGTTCATGCGAAGCAAATGGGTTATCCGCGGCTACATGAAGCTGGGTACGTCTGGCCCACTCTTCAGCGCGTAACTTTACATGCTCTGTAGCGACCTGGGGCCGCAAGGGAAACTTGGCCTGCAATTCATCAAGTAAGGTACGTGCCGCCGCTTTGGCAGCGTTCTCAGGCATCACTGACACAAGCTCAGAAGTCGCTCGCAGTCCAGCACCCGGAGATTGAGACGCTCGACTTGCTCCTGCACACCCTGGTAGGCCAATTCTGTCTTGACTTCGGGAACGAAGGTGGATGCCATCGAAAGACGATAGGCTTCCACCCGGGCTTGAGCTTGATCCCGGACCGTTTCCAGCTCATTCTTGAGTTCGAGCACTTGCTGGGTCAGCGCCTTAACCAGTCGCTTGTTGACTCCTGTATTTTTGTCCCCTTTATGGAACAGAACACTTGGCGTGGATTTAAGGACTCGGCTGTTGTGATACCCAGCATTCAGTTTGACTTCGCAAACGCCTTGGCGGTCAAATTTGCACGATATATCTTGCAAGACGGCGCCCTGGGGAGCAAGTGGATTGAATTCATCCGAAGACTTCAGTTTTTCACATGGAATCAAAATCGATCGGATCTGACCACTCCGCATTGAGTTGAAAGCTGGCACTTCAACCTGAAAGTATGACTTTCCATCATGCTCAACCGTGTCGTACAGATCCTCTGAGTAATAAAGCTCTTGGTGAATTTCCTTGTCGCAAGCATCTTTGGCACGATCAAGCGCCGCTAGGTCAGCATCGCCTTCGAACCCAGACTGCTGAACAGCAGTGGCTACGATCTCAGCAATAGCTTCCCGGTTATCGTTCGTCGTCCACAGGCAGTGCTGCAACAGCAGTGCGTCGCTGTGATTCGTTTCCTTTCGGCCATCAAAGAATGCTGCCGCCTTGATCAGCATGGCGGCCCGTTGCCAGCGCCGGTCAGACACGTACACCTTCAGTGTTTCGTTCTGAGCATGTAGGGCGCCCCGGATCAGGTGGATGATGGTCCGTGTCTCGTTGGACAGTCGAACGGACGACTGAATATCTTTGCGCCAAGAATCCCATTCAGTCTTTTTGACAACCAACTCAGGTGGCACGGTTACTCGGACTTCGGTCGGAGGGCTATCAAGCAAGTTGTTGAAGTGCTCGGATTGCGCAATTGGCGGCACCATCAACCGGACGATAAACCGGTCATACAAGGCGTCAAGGCCTTGGTTGTCGTCTGGCGTTTCATTAGACGCGGCGATCAACGCTTTGAGCGGGGCTTCCTCGATCTGATCGCCATTGCGAAAGCGTCGCTCGTTGATGAGCGTGAGTAGTGCGTTCAGAATCGCTGGACTGGACTTCCAAATTTCATCGAGAAAGGCAAACTCAGCCCTGGGTAAATAGCCCTCAGTTTTGCGTACGTACCTGTCTTCTTTAAGCTCTTTGATAGACACCGGTCCAAATACCTCTTCTGGTGTACTGAAGCGGTTCATCAGGCATTCGAAATAGGAGTGGTCTTCGAATCCACAAGCAATGCGTCTCGAAATCAGGCTCTTTGCCGTGCCCGGCGGTCCGTAAAGAAAGATGTTTTGACCACTTAGCGCACCCAGAAAGGCCACAGCTACGATCTCCTCGCGCTCATACATCCCAACCGACAGGTGCCGGAGCAATTCCTGAATTCTTTTCTTTAGTATCACTTCACATCCCTGAAAAATTATTGATTAGTTCGCCCTGCCCACGTTCCCAAATAACTTGGATACTTGATGCAAAAGCTTAAGTAAGGGAAAGGTTGCATGACAGACGCGCTGAATTTGCAGCAAGTCTAAAAGAGCCCGCTTGTTGACTTTCCAGTGCTATAAAAAGTCATGTGCCTGATATTGACATGTAGCTATCGCTCGAACCAAATCTACAGAGTCACTTCATCAAAGCCGTCATTGGCTAATGGCGGCACTTGGCCCGGTCGAGTAGTCACTTCAACCTTCAATTCGTTCCAAGGCAGTCGTTTTCTTTCGAGCCCCGGTCAAGCAAGCAGGTAGGCATCACTCGTTGACGAGTGCGCGCTCTGTTGCATCTACAAGGCCTCTAAGGAACCGAATGGCTTTTTCCAAATCATCTCGCTTGACCAAGTGAGGTGCTGGCGCGCCTGCAGTTACCGGTTTCGAGCGATGAACTGCATCGCCGCGGCGACCGATGAAATCGTCAAGTGTCTTCTTTGCCGTCGCAGGATCGAAATTCAGCCATTTCCATCCTGCAGTCACATCAACTTGCAGGTAATCGAGGAATAGCTTCTTCGTCTTGTCTGACGTTGGGTTGTGGAAGCGCTTCAATTCCTCTGTGAGTTTGTTGTTCACAAAAGATCCAATTGGACTCCCGTTCACGGCCTTTAACCTAGTCGTCACAGCCTCCATGGCTCGATCCTCTACATAGGTCTCCCATGCAGTGAGTGCCATGACAAGACCGGCACGCTTGAGAACCTCGGCAGTATCCGCGTTTTGCTTGTGAAGATTATCGAAATGCGTAAGAAGCGTGGTCGCGTCTTCGATGGAGCTGAGGAAGGTGTTTGAGGCGCGAGACATGCGAAATAATTGCTTTGTGAAACCTATTGAATAAATGCGCCTAGTCTAAGCCAGACTAACTAGTACACCCGCTCAGATGTGGGTTCGTATCACGCTGCGCATCGTTTACAGTTTGTTATCTACAAAGCGGACACCAGCTAATGTCAGCAACTGGCCCACAGCGGGTATAGGCGAACCAACCGGGAGCACCGGCTTTCTGCCAAGTCCCGCCAGTCACTGGACTGGATTGGCAGACATGGCGCCAGGCCCATTTAGGCGGAGTGATTAAAAACGCCCCGCGTTCAATTTCAACTGATCTGGCGAGAAGCGAAAAATCGTCATGGCATCCACGCTATAGGCACCCATATTCCGATAGAACCTGATCGTCGGTTCGTTCCAATCCAAGCAGCCCCACTCCAACCGTTCACAGCCCCGCTCCACGGCGAGCTTCGACATGAATGCCATCATGATTTCCCCAAGTCCCCTGGAGCGCACGGCTTCATCGATCAGGAATCCGTCAATGTAGAGCCCCGATTGTCCGATGAACGCGGAAGAGTTCTGACAGAAGTAAACGAAGCCAACTGTCTGTCCTTCGTAATCCCCAAAAACAGCTTCTCCTTTTCCTTCCAGGAGGAGCTTGTGAATGCCTTCCTCGGTAGCGGTGATCTTCTCCAGCATCCTTTGGAATGCACCGAGTTTTTTCATATAGATCACGACCAGGTCAGCATCCTCTGGCGTTGCGAAACGCAGTGTAAATTTTGGATCTTTTGTCTGAATCATGTTCTTTTCAGTGCTCTCGAGATTCTCATTGGGAAAGCCATTCATTCCGACGAAATTACACATGGATAGCGTGGCTCCAAGTTGGTCGAGTATCGTACAAAGCCCGTGAAATCGTCCGGTTGGGGTTGGGACTGCGATCATTCAATATGACGACTTGAATCAAAGAGTTGGGCCCGATTGGCTGAAAACTGGAGTTCCAGTTGCAATCGGCCGCGAGGCGGCAAGACCGACAAGCAAAGTCAGAGACGGCCTAGATGATGCCGCGCCACTACAGGCGGGACTTCCAGGCTCTTATTGCCCAGGAGGTGCAAACACCCGCCTGGCCCAGAGCCGTCGCAACAGCTTTCGGCCTTCGCTGAACCAGAGCACACCGCTGGCCATCGCCACACACACGCTCCACTGTCCCGCCGACAGCGGTACGGTGCTGAAGGCGAGGTTGAGGAACGGCAGGTGCACCCCAGCCACTTGCAGCGCCGTGGACAACGCCACCGCCGCCCACAGCCAACGGTTCGAGAACGCTCCCCGGAACGCGGATGCGGATGCGGAGCGCGCGTTGAAACAGTTGAAAAGCTGCGTCAGCACCAGCACCGTGAAAGCGGCGGTGCGCGCCAGTTCCAGGCTGTGCGGGCCGGTGCCCAGCCAGGTATCCACCGGTTCGATCAGCCCGCCGGGTAGGAACAGGTCCAGCGTCAGCAGGGTCAGCGCCGCCATTACGACGCCGCCCTCAAGCACGCCCAGCGCCATGCGGGCATCGGTGATGCGCTGGCCGCGCGGGCGGGGCTTGCGTGCCATGACGTCTTTGGCGATCGGGTCTACACCCATGGCCAGCGCGGGGCCGGTGTCGGTGATCAGGTTGATCCACAGGATCTGTGTGGCCAGCAGCGGCAGCACTACCGTACCACCCGAGCCGGTGGTCGTGGCCTTCAGGCCAATCACACTCGCGCCCACGACGCCGGCAAACACCGTCAGCACTTCAGCCAGGTTCGACGACAGCAGGTAGCGCAGGAACTTGCGGATGTTGTCGAGCACGCCACGCCCTTCGCGCACCGCCAACACGATGGTGGCGAAGTGATCGTCGGCCAGAATCATGCGGGCCGCCTCCTTGGCCACCTCGGTGCCCACCACACCCATTGCCACGCCGATGTCGGCGGCCTTCAATGCCGGGGCATCGTTGACGCCGTCGCCCGTCATCGCCACCACGCTGCCGCTGTCCTGCAGCGCGCGCACGATGCGCAGCTTGTGTTTGGGCGCCACGCGGGCGAACACCGAGGTCTGCAGCACGGCGGCGGCGAAAGAGGCCTCATTCAGCTTGTCGAGCTCGATTCCCGTGAGCACCGGTGCACCACCGTCGACGATGCCCAGATCGGCTGCGATGCGCACCGCCGTGCGCGGGTGGTCGCCGGTGATCATGATCACGCGGATGCCGGCCTGGCGAGCTTGGGTAATGGCCAAGGCCGCCTCCTTGCGAGGCGGATCGATGATGCCCACGGTTCCGAGGTATTCCAGATCCTGTTCCAGCGCGGCCGCAGCCACGGCATCAGTCGGAATCTGCGCGTCAGGTGCCAGCGTGCGGCGCGCCACGGCCAGCGTGCGCAGCGCGTCATCGGCCATCTCAGCCACGTTGGCCAGTACCTGCGTGTGCAGAGCTGCATCCAGCGCCACCGTGGCCTCGCCCCGGCGGGCGCGCGTGCAAAGCGCCAGCAGCACATCGGGTGCTCCCTTCGTGAAGAGGACGTGCGCTTCGCCGTCGGCATGGTCCACCAACAGCACCGACATCATCTTGCGCTGCGAGGTGAAGGGAATCTCGCCGATGCGCTCAAAGCGTTGTTTTCTCTCACTTGCGGCATCGTCATCGCCAAGCTTGCGCTCCGCCACCAGAAATGCGGCTTCGGTCGGGTCGCCCTGGATGGTCCATACGCCGGCGTCGTCCTGCTGCAGTTGGGCATTGCCCGCCAGACTGCCGCCGCTCAGCACAGCCTGAAGCTCTTCGCGTAGTTCGTCGCTCAAAGGAGCGTCCGGGACATGGGCACCGGAGTGCTCGGCGCGCCCTTCTGGGGCATAACCCACGCCGGTGATGTCGATGCGGCCCGAGGTCGTCATTACGCGCTGCACCGTCATCTCGCCGCGTGTCAGCGTCCCGGTCTTGTCCGACGCAATAACGGATGCTGAGCCCAGTGTCTCGACCGACGCCAGCTTCTTGACGATGGCATGGTGGCGCGCCATGCGGCGCACCCCCATCGCGAGCACCACCGACAGGATCGCTGGCAGGCCCTCGGGTACGGCGGCCACCGCCAGCGACACGCCGAGCAGAAGTACGGTTACAACATCGGCTACGCCATGGATGTCCGAGATGAGCAGGATCGTGGCCACCACAACGGCGGCGACGCCCAAGGCCGCGATGCCCAGAACCTTGCCCAGATGCGCGATCTCGACTTGCAGCGGCGTGGGCGCGTCGGGCGTAGTGTCGAGTAGCGTGGCGATGCCGCCCATCTCGGTCTGCATGCCGATGGCGGTGACGACAGCACGCCCGGTGCCCTGCGCAACCGCCGTGCCCTTGAAAACTATGTTCAGTCGGTCGCCCAGTGCAGCAGCTGCAGGCAGCGTCGTCACGTCCTTCAGTACGGCCTCGCTTTCGCCGGTCAAGGGCGCCTCCAGCAGCTTCAGCGCCGCAGCCTGCACCAGCCGCGCATCGGCGCCGACGGCGTCGCCTTCTGCGAGCACCAGCACGTCGCCCTTGACGAGTTCAGCGCTGGGCACCCGGGCCACCGCGCCGTCTCGTATCACGCTTGACGTGGCGGTGGTCATCTTTTTCAGCGCCGCCACGGCCTGCTCAGCCTTGTTCTCCTGCAGCCAACCCAGGACCGCATTGAGGATCACCACGGCGGTGATGACGATGGCATCCAGTGGCCAGCCGGCTGCCCCTGGGCGGCCCCGGCCGTCGAACCACCAGGCGGCCAAGGCCACGGCCGCTGCCACACCCAGCAGGTAGACCAGCGGGTCCTGAAACTGCGCCATCGCGCGGCGCCACGCTGGCACGGGGGGCGCCGTGCGCAGTTCGTTAGGGCCATCCGCACGCAGCCGGGCGGCTGCCTCTTCGGAACCGAGGCCTCGTTCCAGGTCGGTGCCGAGCGTCACCGCCAGCTCGGCAATACCGATCAACGACAGGTCATCAGATGGCACACTACGCAGCCAGCGCAGGCGCGCCTGACCAGTACCCTGCGCGTCCGTAGTGCTTGTACACGGCGATTTCCATTTCACGGGCGAGCGGCAGTGCAGGGTCGTATATGGGCGCCTGCTTCAGGGCGTCACGCATCAGATCGACCGTCACGGCTTGTTCGGCCCAGCTCACGCTCTTTATCCACTGCGGAGCCACCAACACGTCGTGACCGAGCCACCAGTTACTCGTACTCACAACCAAGTATCGGATGGCCCAGCTTTCGTCGTCAACGAGGATGCCCTGCACGTGCCCGATCTCGCCATCACTGGCTTCGATGTGGTACCCGACCACGGCCTTGCAGCTGCGCAAGTGAGGGTCGTTGTCGCGCTGGCGGGCTTCTGTTCGTGCCTGGGCGGCGTCCACCTCTGCGCGAGCTGCTGTGGCAGAGCCGTAGCCCGCGTATCCGGGCATAAGCATGTTTGGGTACCCGCCCCGGCCCCACAAGCCTGTTCCGCCCCAGTAGTAGGGATAGCTGTAATAGTCAAGATAGTCGGTTTCGTGCTGCCGGGTAACCGGCATCTTGGTATCGATATCAGGGCTGCTCTTTACCTGGTCCCGGGTTAGTGAGACTGGCAAATGTTTGTGTTCCCAATCCGGCTTGCCGGCGGCGATGGGCGAGATCAGCACCTTGCGGCTGGATAGCCACGAACCAGCATCGACGACGAGGTAGCGAATCGCCCACGCCTCGTCATCGAAGTAGAGGTCCTCCACGTCGCCGATAGCGCCATCGGTGGCAACGATGGCGAGATCCTGCAGGTCTTTGGTTTGGTGAAGCATCGTTTTCTCGCTTTCAAAAGTTTCGGACTCAGAGTGTTCGACAACAACAGGGCCATTGGTAGCGCAAAAAGGCGCACGGCCAATGGATGATCGATCCAGCGTATGGGAGTTCAAAGTACGGGTCTGTGCGTTTCCGTACAGACTCGGTCACGCGAGCCGGGCAAACTGCAGGATCGTCTAGAACCAAGTGCTGCTTGCCGCCCCAGGTTGGGCGCCGTGTGGCGTGCTGATGACACTGCATGCCACCGGTCCACAGAAACCACCGAAGGAAGTAACAGGAAGACTAGGCACACGCCAGACACCCTCACCCAAGCAAGCCTTGCCGACATGGTGTCACACAAGGAGCGGCCCCACCTGTCGCTCTACCAGCCGACCCATCGAAACCATCCGGACATCCAGCAGGACCCGATCCGGTCGTCAGGCTGAACGCTTGAACAAAGCCAGCAGCGAGCCCGCCACGACAAAAAGGCTGCCAAAAACCCGGTTCATGGCCCGAATATGGTAGGGCGACTTCAAGGCGCCAAGCACCCGCGCGGCCAGCACCGTATAGCCCGCCATGACCACCAGATCGGTAAACCCAAGCGTCGCGGCAATGATGAGGTATTGCGGCAGCAAGGGCTGCGACAGCACCATGAACTGCGGTACGACGGCCAGCAAAAACACGGTGCCCTTGGGGTTGACGGAATTGATCATCCAGGCCCGCAAAATCATGGACCGGCGCGTGACGGTGGGGCCCTCGTCACTCTGGGCCACCATGGGAGTGGCCGGTGCGCGCCACTGGCTGATTCCCAACCACACCAGATACGCCACGCCGGCCCACTTGACCACCAGAAACGCCGTGCTGGAGGCGGCCACCAGCGCCCCCAGACCCACGCCCACCACGATGACCTGCGTCCAGATACCCAGTACCAGGCCGAAGGTGGTGAAGTAGCCGCGGCGAAAGCCGTGGTTCAGCCCGGCGCTCATGGCGGCGACGGCGCCCGCACCCGGAGACAGGCTGATAGCCCAGCTCGCCGCGAAAAAAGTAAGCCAGGTTGAAAGTTCCATCGTGATCGTGCTCTGTAGCCAGGGTAAATTAGTCTTTGGTTTTAGCACAGCTGCGGATGCTGCGCAGTGGGAGCAGAGGTGTACCATCAGCCGCCATGAAGATTGATCCTGCTGTCGTCCGGATTTTTGCCGAAAACGTGCGTGCCGAAGTGATTGTCCGGCCTGCCGGTCTGCAACTGGATGCGTCCGTGGTTCAAAAAATCGCCAGCAAGGTCAAGGTGTTTCACGGCATGACCCCTGACTGCCTGATGAGCACCCTGGCGATGGCAGAGCACATGCCTGTGAAGGCCGGGGATGTCATCTTCAACGAAGGTGACATCGGCAGCTCGTTTCACATCCTGATCGCGGGTGAAGTGGCGGTGGAAAAGACCCGCGGCGACCAGGTTGTCACCCTGGCGCGGCTGGGTTCCGGCGAATGTTTTGGCGAGATGGCACTGGTGGGCAACCATTTGCGCAGTGCAACGGTGCGGGCCCTGCGCGACAGTGTCACCATGCGGTTTGACCGCGAGCGCGTAGACGCCTACCCGGATAGTGCCCACATCATTTTCCGCAACATCGCGCGCATTCTTTCCGCGCGGCTGGACACCTCCAGCGAATTGCTCACCGGTCTCGTCCTGCGCAGCGGTGACGCCGGGCCGCCAGATAGCTCCTGACCGGCCCCCCGAAGCTCAAGCCTGCGGGTTTTGCAAGGCGGCGATGCGCTCTTCAATGGGCGGGTGGGTCGAGAACAACTGCCCGATTCCCCCGGCAATGCCCATGGCTGCCACGCTCTTGGGCAATTCACCCGGCACCATGCCGCCCAAGCGCGCCAGGGCATTGATCATGGGCTGCTTGCGACCCAGCAACTGGGCAGAACCCGCATCGGCGCGGAATTCGCGGTGACGCGAGAACCAGGCCACCACCATGGCTGCGGCAAAGCCCAACACAATATCCAGCACGATGGTGCTGATGTAATAACCAATGCCGGGGCCGGAGCTGCGGTCATCGCCCTTGCGCAGGAAGCTGTCCACCGCGTAGCCAATGACACGGCTCAGGAAAACCACAAAGGTATTCATCACGCCCTGAATCAGCGTCATGGTGACCATATCGCCATTGGCAACGTGAGCAATTTCGTGGCCAATGACGGCCTCGATTTCTTCGCGGGTCATGCCCTGCAGCAAACCGGTGGACACGGCCACCAAGGCCGAGTTCTTGAAAGCGCCGGTGGCGAAGGCATTGGGGTCGCCCTCAAAAATGCCGACTTCGGGCATGCCGATGCCCGCTTTTTCGGACAATTTTCGAACGGTCTCGACGATCCAGGCTTCGTCCGCGTTCTGCGGCTGGTTGATCACCCGCACACCCGAGGTCCACTTGGCCATGGGTTTGCTGATCAGCAGCGAGATGATGGCGCCACCAAAGCCCATGATCAGGGCAAAGCCCATCAAGGACCCCAGGTTGAGGCCATTGGGCGTCAGGTAACGGTTGACGCCCAGCAGGCTGGCAACGATGCCCAGCACAGCCACGACCAGTACGTTGGTCAGTACAAACAAAAGAATGCGTTTCATGGTTTCCTTGGGTTGCAGCCCCATCCACGAAGGCCGACAGCGCCAATGGTAAGGTTGATTTGTTGAAATTCAAGCCGGCTCGGCCTGAAAAGACCCAAACGGATTGGGGCTTTGGCGTGGCGCGCGGAACACACTGGCATCCGCATAAAACGAAGGATCTTCGTTGTCTGGCCACCACCCGGGCACGCCCAGCACCGGTAGATGCGCAAACGGCTTGGTGGCCAGCTTGTCCGCGCTCAGGTCGGCAGCCATCCAGGCATCCAGGTCTGCTATCGAAGTGATAGCTGTCTGCGCACGGTATACGTGGGCTGTGATGGGTTTTCGCGGTGAAACCAGCTTTTCCAGCAAGGCATGGCCAAAAAGCACCAGATGGGCCTCTGCCCACAGCGGGCGCAGCGTCACAAACAGGCTTTGCCAGTCTTTGGCAGCCAGGGCATCCCACAAGGCATCCGGGCCCTGAAAAAAAGCGGCGTTCTCGTCAAAGACCGTCAGCCCGTCGCGTGCCGGGCCGCGGACCGGCTGGATACCGGACGCCGCAATCTGCGCGGCCTGCAACTGGTTGAGACGCCGCTTGGTCAACGGAAAGTGCAGCCAGCACAAACCGTTAAAAAAGTCATGCAATCCATCGCGGGTGGGTACCTGACCGGTGCGATAGATGAAAGCCTCATAGGCTTCCCCGGCGGGCAATGCGGACTGGGGCACAAACTGAACCAGAGCCGACGGTACGGCGCGGTTCAGCGCTGGCGCGCAATCCAGCCCTCCTTCGGTCAGGCTGGCCATGGGCTGACCAGCCTGGCGCCAGGGTGCCAGCCAGCCAACGGACCAGTCAATAGCCTCTAGACCATGCGCCACGGCAAGGTCTCGCCCGCGCACAGAGGTTTGAGCTGGGCTTCGCCAAACGCAAAACTCTCGGGCACGCTCCAGGCTTCGCGGCGCAGGGTGATGGTGCCGGTGTTGCGCGGCAGGCCGTAGAAGGCGGCGCCATTGAAACTGGCAAAGGCCTCCAGCTTGTCCAGTGACCCCGCGGTGTCAAAAGCCTGTGCATAGAGCTCCATGGCCGTGAACGCGGTGTAACAACCGGCACAACCGCTGGCGTGCTCCTTGAGGTGCGCGGGGTGTGGCGCACTGTCGGTACCCAGAAAGAATTGGGCGCTACCACTGGTGGCCGCTTCCACCAGTGACAGGCGGTGCTTTTCGCGCTTGAGCACGGGCAGGCAATAGTAGTGGGGGCGAATGCCCCCCGTGAAGATGGCGTTTCGGTTGTAGAGCAGGTGGTGTGCCGTGATGGTGGCGCCGGTAAAACGATCCGCCTCGGCCACATACTGCGCCGCTTCTCGGGTGGTGATGTGCTCGAACACCACTTTGAGTTCAGGAAAATCCCGGCGCAACGGGATCAGCTGCGTGTCGATGAACACCGCCTCACGGTCAAACAGGTCGATGTCGGGCGAGGTGACCTCGCCATGCACCAGCAGCGGCAGGCCTTCGCGCTGCAAGGCCTCCAGCGTTGGATAGGTCTTGCGCAAATCGGTCACACCGGCATCACTGTTGGTGGTGGCGCCCGCAGGGTAGAGCTTGACGGCCACCACACCGGCATCCCGGGCGCGCTGGATCTCATCGGGCGGCAGGTTGTCGGTCAGGTACAGCGTCATCAGCGGCTCAAACGCCACGCCTTCGGGCACGGCTGCCTGAATACGGGCTTTGTATTGCAGCGCCTGCGCCGCAGTTGTTACCGGTGGACGCAGGTTGGGCATGATGATGGCGCGCCCAAACTGGGCGGCGGTGTGGGGCACTACGGTGTGCAGGGCATCGCCATCGCGCACATGCAAATGCCAGTCGTCGGGTCGGGTCAAGGTCAATTCATTCATGCCCCTATTGTCCCAAAAGCGGCGGACCGGCTATTTTTCCTTGCGGGTTGACGGACTGGACTGGGTCAGCAAGTAGTCCCACAGGGCTTGCGCGCTGCTTTTGGGTGCCTGGCTTGCACCTCTGGCCGGCGCCGCAGCGCCACGCTGCGGGTCTTTCAGAACCGGTTTTTCACGGTAGACGCGCACGTCCATGGTGATCTGCAGCCCGGTCGTGTCCGGCGGCAAGGCGCTGACCAGCCGCTTGGCGCGCAGCTCTTTTTTCACCGCGCTGTGCGGCAAAAACGCAATGCCGTGACCTTCGAGCGCCATGGCCTTGAGGCCTTCGGCCATATCGGTTTCATACACCCGGTCAAAGTGAATCGCCGTGTTGGACTGCTTGAGGATCAGCTCCACCATCTGCCCCAGATAGGCGCCCGGTGCATAGCCGAGGTAGGGCAGCGGATGACCCGCCCGCCCGGGCAGCTGAAACAGGGGCGCACCATTGGTGTCCGGCTTGACATACGGCGCCACCGTTTCTTCACCCAGGCTCACCATTTCGTAGCGGTCGGCATCCAGCTGGAACGGTTGCGAGGGGTGGTAATAGGAAATCAACAGGTCGCAACTGCCCTCCACCATGCGCATCACGGCGTCGTGCACATTGAGGGCAATGAGCCGACTCTTGATGGGTCCGAAGGTTTCGCGCAAGGAGGACACCCAGGCCGGGAAAAACGTGAAGGCCAGTGTGTGCGGCACGGCAAACTCGATCACGTCCTGCCCGGCTGTGGTGTGGCCGCGCATCATCGCGCGCGTGCTCTGCAGCGCCTGCAACACCTCCAGAGACTGGTCGTACAGCGTCTCGCCTGCGGGAGTCAGGCGCGTGGGATAGCTGCTGCGGTCTACCAGATCGGTGCCAGCCCAGGCTTCCAGCGACTGGATGCGCCGCGAGAACGCGGGCTGCGTGACGTGGCGCAACTGCGCGGAGCGGCTGAAACTGCGGGTCTCAGCCAGAGAGACGAAGTCTTCAAGCCATTTGGTTTCCATGACGCAATTATCAGGCTGCCATTTCATCCTCAACCCGGTCGCTGGCCTGCTGCTGCAGCGCCCACATTTCGGCATAGCGCCCCTGCATCGCCAGCAGCGCGGCGTGGTTGCCGCGCTCGATGATGCGCCCAGCCTCCATCACCAAAATCTCATGGGCATCCACCACGGTCGACAGGCGGTGCGCAATCACCAGCGTGGTCTTGTTGCGGGCCACGCTTTGCAGCTCGGCCTGAATGGCGCGCTCGTTGGCAGAGTCCAGTGCGGATGTGGCTTCGTCAAAAATCAGGATAGGCGGGTTTTTCAGCAGGGTGCGGGCAATGGCCACGCGCTGTTTCTCGCCGCCGGACAATTTCAGACCCCGCTCGCCCACCATGGTGCCGTAGCCTTTGGGTGTGGAGCTGATGAAGCCGTGAATGTGGGCCGATGCAGCCGCCTCTTCCACCTCGGCGCGGGTGGCGCCGGGCTTGCCGTAGGCAATGTTGTATTCCACCGTGTCGTTGAACAGCACCGTGTCTTGCGGCACGATGCCAATCGCCTGGCGCACGCTGGACTGGGTGACGCGTTTGATGTCCTGCCCGGCAATCAAAATGCGCCCCTGTTGCACGTCGTAGAAGCGAAACATCAGCCGTGCCAGGGTCGACTTGCCCGATCCGGATGGCCCCACCACCGCCACCGTTTTTCCCGAAGGAATCTCAAAACTGATGTGGTGCAGGATGGGGCGCGACGGGTCGTAGGCAAAGCTCACGTCGTCAAACACCACCGGTGATGAACCGGCCAGCTGCAGCGCCTGTGCGCCGGGCACGTCCGCAATCTCGCGCTCGCGCTCCATCAGCGTGAACATCTTCTCCAGATCCGTCAGGCTTTGCTTGATTTCACGGTAAATCACGCCCAGAAAATTCAGCGGGATGTAGAGCTGAATCATGAAGGCGTTGACCATCACCAGGTCGCCCAGCGTCATGCGGCCATCCACCACGCCCTGGGTGGCGCGCCACAGCATGGCCACCAGGCCGGTCGCAATGATGATCTGCTGCCCCACGTTGAGCATCGACAGCGTGGTCTGGCTTTTCAGGCGTGCGCGGCGCAGGCGCTCCAGACTTTCGTCGTAGCGGCTGGCTTCAAAGGCTTCGTTGTTGAAGTATTTGACGGTTTCGTAATTCAGCAGCGAGTCGATCGCCTTGGAGTGCGCGGCCGAATCAAACTCGTTGGCCTGGCGGCGGTACTTGGTGCGCCATTCGGTGACGATCACCGTGAAGGTGATGTACAGCGCCAGCGCAGCCAGTGTGATCCACGCAAACCACACATCAAACTTGACCGCCAGAATGCTGAGCACCATCGCCACTTCCAGCAGCGTGGGCACGATGCTGAACAGCGAGTAGGAAATCAGCGACTCGATGCCGCGCACGCCGCGCTCGATGTCGCGCGTCATGCCGCCGGTCTGGCGCTCCAGGTGAAAGCGCAGGCTCAGGGCGTGCAGGTGCTGAAACGTCTCCAGCGCAATGCTGCGAGCGGCGCCCTGCGTGGCCTTGGCAAACACCAGCTCGCGCAGTTCGGTGAGCAAGGTAGTGGAGAGGCGCAGTGCGCCGTAGGCAAAGAGCAGCGCTACCGGCACCACCAGAATGGCCATTGGGTCGGTGGGCTTGTAGCTCATGCTGTCGACCAGATTTTTGAGCAACAGCGGCACGCCCACGTTGGTCATCTTGGCACCTACCATGAAGATCAGGGCGGCGATCACTCGCCACTTGTAGATCCACAGGTAGGGAAACAGGCGTTGCAGGGTGGCCCAGTCTGACTTGGGCGGCAGCGAATTGGCGGAGGAATCCGGGGCGGGAGCGGGTGCTGGGTGGCCGTTGGGGCGCATGGGCGACAATTCTTCGAGTTAGCAACAGATTAAGAGAGATTGTGCCCATGTCTACCAATGCAAGCCCCACACGCGTTCAATTGCCCACCGACGAGGAGTTGGTGCTCAAGGTCATCCCCATGCCGGCCGACTGCAATGCCAACGGCGATATCTTCGGTGGCTGGGTGATGGCGCAGGTCGATCTGGCCGGCTCCGTGCTGCCCGCGCGCTACACGCAAGGACGCATGGCTACCGTGGCCGTGAATGAATTCATCTTCAAGCAGCCGGTGCGGGTGGGAGACATTCTGAGCTTTTTCTCCAAGGTCAGCCGCATCGGGCGCACCTCCATCACCGTGAAGGTGGAGGTGTATGCCGAACGCTTTAGCGCGCAAGGCCAGTACATCAAGGTGACCGAGGCTTCCGTGACCTATGTGGCGATTGATGAAAACGGCAAGCCACGGGAGATACCCAAGGCTTGATTCGCGGTGGAGTGAAAGGCAGGTGGCGAGCGAGCCCACACTGTGCAGTTGCACCAGTGCAGGTAGATCAGTTCGCCTGCAAGCTGGCGGAGTCGCTGCGGTAAAGGAACCAACCGTTCTTGCCACCTTGCTTGGCCTGGTACATCGCCGTGTCGGCGCAAGCGACGAGGTCATCTGCGGTCTGCGCGTCTGCGGGAAAAGATGCCAGGCCGATACTGCAACCCACCCGCAAGGTCCGGTCTGCGGCCTCAAACCGGAGTGCCGAGACCGCCTGCACCAGCCGTTGGGCGGTGGCGCCAGCCGCATCGAGTGAAATGCCAGGGCTGAGTACCGCAAATTCGTCACCGCCCAGTCGGGCGACGATCTCGCCCTGGTGCAGCTGGTCGGACAGCGTACGCGCCACGGCGACCAGGATGTCGTCACCGACGCGATGGCCAGCGGCATCGTTCGCGCCCTTGAAATCGTCGAGATCGATGAACATCAACGTCACGCTCGTCGACGTGCGCGCGGCGTCGTCGATCGCGGCCCGGAGCGATTCGAACAGGCCACGCCGGTTAAGCAGATCGGTCAGTTGATCGCGCACGGCCTGGCGGGCCTGATTCTGCATCTGCCGGTCCTGCGTGATGTCCTGGTGCAGCCAGATGCAGCCACCGCCGCCATCAGGCCCTTCAGCCACGATTTGCATCCGCTGCGAGATCACTCTGCCGTCGATGGTGTGGAGATCGTGATTCAACACCAACGGGTGGGAGGCGGCCCCCTCCAGCATGGCCGCCAGGTGCGGCGCGCCTTCTGCTGTCGTCTGCTGCGCCAGCAAAGAAATAATTTCGGACATCGGTCGTCCCGGCGCCAATCCGGTCAACGACCAGATCTGCGCGAAGGACGCGTTGGCGTAGATGACCTGGTTGTTGGCATCGACAAACAAAATACCGCTGCGCAACGCCCCCAGGAGCGTGCTCAACCGGGCCTGCTCGTCACGCGCTGTCTTCAGGTGCCGGCGCTGCTGTTGCTCGCTCTCTTGAAGCGCCGCCACGCGCTGCTTGAGCGTCACTGCCATCGCGTTGAAGCTGGCGCCCAACTGTCCTATCTCGTCGTTGGCCTGCACCGGAATCTGAATATCAAAATCGCCCGCGGCGACGCGCTGGCTCGCCTGCACCAGCTTGGCCAGGTGACGCGTAATCGCAAACGCAATGGCGGCCATCAGCGCAATTGACAGCGCGAGTGCGAAGGCCGAGATCAAGAGGCTGCGGTAGCGGAGCTCATCGCGTGCGCGTCGCAGACGATCGGTAGACATGCCCAGATCCAGGCGGGCGATCTGCTGCCCGGCGACAACGATGGGTGCCGCCAAGTGCAGCGTCGTGTCGGCACGGTCGAGATCGATGTCTCCGGCGTCGCGCGGTGGCAGCGGTCGTGCCGAGTCCCACCCCGAGGTGGCAACCAACTGATTGCGGTGATCGAACAGCGCCAGGTAGTTGATGGCCTGCGGGCTTCGCACCAGATCAAGCGTCTGCTGCACGGTAGCGTAGTCGCGCTGCGCCAGCGGGGTCGCCAGAGCCTGATCCAGCAGCGCCAGCACTTCCTTTGCCTGCACCGTGGCCTGCTCTTTGAGCGTGCTCTGGATCAGGCGCGCACTACCCATCAGCGCCATCGCGGTCGCCGCAACCTCGACCACCACGCAGGCGATGATGAGCTTGGTTCGCAGCGAACAGCCAGACATGCCGTGCGTTTCAGGCCGGTCCAGCCAGCAGTCGGCGTGTCGGGCCGACATAGGCATCCATCGATTCCATCAGGCCCGGTGCCAGCTCACGCATCCCGGTGAAACCGGTAGCCGCAAAGAACGCCTTGCCCTCCTCAGAGCGATTTGCAAACTGCAGCAATCGCTCCTTGATGGATTGCGCCTCGCTCGCTTTAAGTTGGGGGCTGGCCAGGACGACGAACCCAGGTACTTCGGTGAAGACAGTCAACACCTGGATCTGCGCCTTGATTGCATCGGGGATCGCCCGGTATTCGCCGCCACTGAGCATGGCCGCAATGGCATCGCCGCGGGCGATCACGCTGCCCACGCTGTCGTCAGTAGGGGTGTTGATGGTTTTGAAGTCCTTGTCGGGCTTCAACCCGTTCTCGGCCAGCCATTGCAGGCCGCGCAGGGTGACCAGCGACTGCGGGTTGGACAGCACCAGAGTCTGCCCACGCAGTTCGGCAATGCTTTTGATAGGGCGACTGTTTGCGAAGGCGATCATGCCTTTGATGTCTGGCGAATACCCGAGCAGCGGCACGTACCCACGGTCGATCTGCGCCAGTCGGGCCACGTGGGCAGCAGTGACCACCACATCGTATTCAAGCGCCAAGGTGCGTTGGTGAAACGCAATCCAGCTGGGGGCGGTCGACACCTGGACCGGCCGTTGTATTTCGCGCGCAACGAATTCGCGCATCGGCTGGTATTGGGCCAGCACTACCCGCGCACTAATGTTGGGTAGCACCCCTATTTCAAGCGGCACCGAGGGCTGGGCCTGCGCACCATGGGGCAGCGCCCAACTTCCCAGCATGGCCAAAGAAAATGCACGTCTGCGGATCGTGCTTTGCATGTCGTATCCCCCTTGTTTTTTCTCAGTCACCCGTGAGGGAGCGCTTGTTGGAGCCATTCTAACCATCGAGGTCCCCACGATAAGGCGGGCCAGTGAAGGGCTCCCGTCGGTCGTTTGTGCGCTGCCTGCAGTAAATCTGGGGGTGGCTCATCATGGGGTGACCAGGCGCTGATCAGCGGCACGCGCACGCGGTTCTTCTGACACGGCAGCGCCAAGTCGACTGCAACTTTGTCCGGGACACGATAAACGACCCCGATGAGCTGGCGATTGGTCAGGGCTTGGCGGGCTTCCCGCGCCTTCCGCCGTGACGTAGTTGCCGAGTGCATGGATACCGCGCACGCAAAGCAACCAACTGCTACACAATTCATAGCGTCTTGCGCTTATTCCACGGGGGCTAGAGGCCCAAAACACTAAAACTTTCCGTGCCGCCCCGCCCCGGAGGCAAAGCGCACCGCCCCCTCCAGGCCCTGCGCAATGCAGGCCTTGCCCCGCTGCCACTCCTGGTGCAGGGCGTGCGGCACATCCAGATTCCATTGGGCATAGGCACTGGCGCGGTCTGCCAGCATGGTTTGTTGTGGAAAGCCCGCCAGCT
>JBBRYR010000003.1:0-109290 GCA_038237415.1 Burkholderiales bacterium | reverse complement strand
GGTGCTTTCTTTGCCCCTATCTTATCGTGTGACCACGACACCCGACCCATTGACAAGCGGTGCGTTGAAAAACTTAGTCTGGGGCAGGGGTCGCACCGGAGAATGTGGACCATTGACTGTCAATCAATAGTTGCATGGGCGCAAAACGGGCTTTGTAGCTCATCTTCGCGCTTTCCTTTATCCAGTATCCCAAATACACAAAGTCAAGCCCCAGGAGTTTGGCTTGCTCAATTTGCCACAGCACGTTGAAGGTTCCAAAGCTGCACTTTTCTTCAGGCTCAAAAAATGTGTAAACCGCCGAAATACCATCATCCAAAACGTCCAGAATGGAGACCATTTTTAGCGCCCCGGATATTCCATCGTTCGAAGGCGCTCGGAACTCAACCAGTCTGGAATTAACGCGGCTTTGCAGCAGAAATTGGGTGTATTGGTCAATACTGTCTTCGTCCATGCCGCCGCCGGCATGCCGACTATTCTGGTAGCGCAGGTAGAGCGCGTAATGCTCAGGCACAAAGCCGAGCTTGAGTACGCGAACCGACAAGTTCTGGTGTTGTGTCCATGCACGTCGCTGGCTTCTGCCGGGTTTGAACTGATCTACGACCACACGCAACGGAGTGCAGGCCTGGCAGCCATCGCAATAGGGCCGGTAAGTGAACATACCGCTGCGGCGAAATCCCTTGGTGACCAACTCGGAATAGGTTGCGTTGTTGATCAGGTGGCTGGGTGTCGCAACTTGGGAGCGAGCTTGCCGTTTTGGCAGATAGCTGCACTCATAGGGCGCTGTCGCGTAGAACTGCAGTATTTGCAGCGGGAGGTCTTTGAGGTCTGTCACGGTGAATGCGTCAGTCCGGGAAAATGTGGTTCCAGTATAGGGGGGAGAAATGCCAGTCCACGCTGGGTTCTTTGATAGCCGTTTGAACCTGCTTCAAAAAATCGCTACGCGGAATTTCCGAAGCCCCGAGCGAGGCCAGGTGTACCGTGTTTTGTTGGCAGTCAATCATGGTGATGGCATTTGCGCGGCAGAAGGCCACCAGTGCAGCCAGGGCAATTTTTGACGCATCAGGCATGTGGGCGAACATCGATTCTCCAAAAACCGCTTGCCCCAAGGCAACGCAGTAAAGCCCTCCCGCCAGCTTGCCGTCAATCCAGGTCTCTACGCTATGTGCGTCGCCTGCTTCATGAAGGCGTGTGTAGGCTTGCACCATGGCCGGCAGAATCCAGGTTCCCGGTTGGCCATGTCTTGAAGCGCTGGCGCACGACTGGATGACTTCGGAAAAGGCGGTGTTAAAGCGAATTTCACATCGAGTGTCAGCTCTGAATCGGGTCAGCGTTTTTCGGAAGGATCGGTGCAGTTGAAAATTCGATACCTTCAACACCATGCGTGGGTCCGGGCTCCACCAGAGGTTCGGCTGGCCCTCGCTGAACCAGGGGAATATTCCGCTGGAATAGGCAGCCCGCAAGGTACGGACCGTCAGGTCACCTCCCGCAGCCAGCAGCCCAGGTGCATCAGATTCGGCGCCCCACGTCCGCTCCACTGGCGGGAACGCGAGACCAGGTTCCAGCCAAGGTAGGGACATAGCGTTGTTTGACAAAAGGGTTGCCGTAATGTGGAGTGGACTATAAATATATTGCACCTCAGGATGGAGAGGGCGTTCAACCGGTTAGAATACTCGCTGTCGGGGCGTAGCGCAGCCTGGTAGCGCATCTGGTTTGGGACCAGAGGGTCGAAGGTTCGAATCCTTTCGCCCCGACCATCATTTTTAGCCAGAGCAAAGCCTCTGGCTTATTTGTTTCAGGGTTACTACAAACCCTAGCATTCTGTCCGTAGCTCAGTTGGATAGAGCATCAGCCTTCTAAGCTGAGGGTCGGGGGTTCGATCCCCTCCGGACAGGCCACTGAGTCAGATCAGATTTGTTTCACAGGCCCTCAAGCACGGATGATTTCTTCGGAATAGCGTTTGTCTATTGCCCAAGTCAAGTCAGTCTGGGCTATTTGGGTCAGGGTCGTGACTTCTGCGATTCACAATAGGGTGCCACAATCTTTGTATGCCGAAGCGCGCTCAAAGTCTGGGAGAGGAAGTTGCAAACAGCTTAAGCCATGGTCTTGGCTTATTGGCTGCAGTTGGTGCTGCGCCAGTTTTGATTGCGGCCTCCCGTGACCTTAACAGCGCGAGCTTTGTAGGTGCCGTCGTATTCGCTGTGACGATGGTGCTCCTGTATTTGACATCGACGCTCTACCATGCGTTGCCGAATGGTCGTGCCAAACGCGTCTGGTTGCGCCTTGATTACTGTGCCATTTTTCTGTTCATTGCTGGCAGCTACACACCCTTTGCATTGGGCGCTCTGCATGGCCCCTGGGGCTGGACCCTCCTGGGGCTTGTTTGGTCTATTGCATTGGTCGGCGTTATTTTGAAGTCCACGGACAGGTTGGCGCATCCGTGGATTTCCACGGGTCTGTACCTTGGGATGGGCTGGTTGGTGCTCATCGCCGCAGTGCCACTTTCTGAACGTGTTCCCACTGCAGGTCTCGTTTGGCTGGTAGCGGGGGGAGTCGCCTACACGGCAGGAGTTATTTTCTTCTTACTGGACTCTCGGATTCGTTATGCCCACGCCATCTGGCACGGATTTGTCGTCGCGGGCACCAGTTGTCACTTCTTCGCAGTATTGGGCTACGCGACCTAGGTTTGTCGGGGGATTGCCCCGCCGGGGTGGCGTTCAGGGTAAGGCATTGCGTGGAGGAGTGCCAACATCTGTGGCAGTAACACCGGCTGCCCCAAGTTGTTGCGCAGGCCAATATGAGACGCGCCGAAACAAATTGAGATTTCATCGAACGAAGACGGCAAACCGAGTGATCGGGGAAGAGGGCCTCCCAGGATGCTGGTTCGCTATGGAATGATGAGTGGCCGCACGTCAACTTCTAGCTGCAGCCACCGCTGAACAGCGGATTGCAGGGTGTTTTGGCTGCCGGTCGCGCAAAAAGTCAGGGCGTGGGGGTCTGCTGGAATGGGCATCTGCGCTTGCGCCAGCCAACCGCGATCCGCCAGAAGGCGCCGGGTCTGGCGTGCCACGGGCGCTCCGCCTTCCAGGAAGGTCGTTGTTTCTCCGACTGAAAGGCGCAGAGTGTCAGCGGCAAACGGATAGTGGGTGCAGCCCAGCACCAGTGTGTCCATCTCTCCTGGTTTAGTGCCAAATCGGCCCATAGCCCCCGTGTAATATGCGCATGCAGCTATTGTTTTTGTAGCATCTGCGCGCTCAATCGCGTCCGCCAGACCGTCGCAGGGTTGCAGCACAAAGGTGGCTTGGCCGTGCAGAGACTCCAGCAACACGCGAAATTTCTCGCTGTTGAGCGTGCCTCGCGTGGCCATGACGCCGATGTGCTTGGTCTGACTCACGCTTGCCGCCGGCTTGAGTGCTGGCTCGATGCCGACGATGGGCAGGTTCGGGTAGTCCTGGCGCAGCAGTTTTATCGCGGCTGCCGTTGCGGTATTGCATGCCACCACAAGGGTCTTGATGTGGTGCTGGTTGAGCAGGTAACGGGTTAAGGCGTGGGAGCGGGCGATCACATGGGCGTCGTCCCGTTCCCCGTAGGGGGCATGGCCGCTGTCGGCGATGTAGACAAAGCGCTCCAGCGGCAGCTCGGTTCGCAACGCCCGCAGCACACTCAGGCCGCCGACGCCGCTATCGAAGACGCCAATGGCCTGGATTGCTGGGAGGTGCGCTTGCAAATCAGGCAGAGTGCACCGGGATGGTTTTGAACTCGCCGGTGGCAATCTTCTTCTGCCATTCCGCGGGTCCCGTGATGTGGGCGCTGGTGCCACCAGAGTCCACCGCCACCGTGACGGGCATGTCCACGACGTCAAATTCGTAAATCGCTTCCATGCCGAGATCGGCAAAGCCCACCACGTTGGCATGCTTGATAGCCTTGCTGACCAGATAGGCGGCGCCGCCTACTGCCATCAGGTAAGCGCTTTTGTGCTTCTTGATGGCCTCGATGGCGACCGGTCCGCGTTCGGCTTTGCCAATCATGGAAATCAGGCCGGTCTCGCTCAGCATCATCTCGGTAAAACCGTCCATGCGGGTTGCGGTCGTGGGGCCAGCGGGGCCGACGGCCTCGCCTTTGATCGGGTCAACCGGGCCAACGTAGTAAATGACGCGGTTGGTGAAGTCGACGGGCAGCTTTTCACCCTTGGCCAGCATGTCCTTGATGCGCTTGTGTGCGGCATCACGGCCGGTGAGCATTTTTCCGTTGAGTAGCAGGGTCTGACCGGGTTTCCAGCTCGCGACTTCTTCTTTGGTCAGGGTGTTGAGGTCCACCTTTTTACTCTGCACATAGTCGGGCGTCCAGTTGACGTTGGGCCACAGATCCAGGGATGGAGGATCCAGATACACCGGGCCGCTACCGTCCATCACAAAGTGGGCGTGGCGTGTGGCTGCGCAGTTAGGGATCATGGCGACGGGCTTGCTGGCCGCGTGGGTGGGATACATCTTGATTTTGACATCCAGTACGGTAGTGAGTCCACCCAAGCCTTGGGCGCCAATGCCCAGTGCATTTACCTTTTCGCACAGTTCCAGACGCAACTCTTCGGTTTGCGTCAGTGGCTGTCCGGCCGCGGCCTTGGCTTGCAGTTCGTACATGTCGATGTCGTCCATCAGGCTTTCCTTGGCCATCAGCACCGCTTTTTCTGCTGTGCCGCCAATGCCGATGCCCAACATACCGGGCGGGCACCAGCCCGCACCCATGGTGGGCACGGTTTTCAGCACCCAGTCAACCACCGAGTCACCGGGATTGAGCATGATCATCTTGCTTTTGTTCTCGGAGCCGCCGCCTTTGGCTGCAACGGTCACTTCCACGGTGTTGCCGGGCACGATCTCGGTAAAGATGACGGCCGGTGTGTTGTCTTTGGTGTTCTTGCGGACAAATTCAGGGTCGGCCACCACGCTGGCGCGCAGGGTGTTGTCGGGGTGGTTGTAACCCTGGCGCACACCTTCGTTGATGGCGTCATCCAGACTGCCGGTAAACCCCTCCCAGCGAATGTCCATGCCGACTTTGAGAAACACGTTGACGATGCCGGTGTCCTGGCAAATCGGGCGATGGCCCGTAGCGCTCATTTTGCTATTGGTGAGGATTTGCGCAATCGCGTCTTTGGCCGCGGGACTCTGTTCGCGCTCGTAGGCACGCGCCAGGTGGGCGATGTAATCAGCAGGGTGGTAGTAGCTGATGTACTGCAGGGCGGCAGCAACGGATTCGATGAGATCGGACTGGCGGATGTTGGTCATGACGGTGCTTTGTTTGGGGTAATAAAAGATCAATGCGCTTCGTTTTGGGTACGCGCCATCAAGCGGTCCGTGTAGGCAATGGCCAATGCCGACAGCAAAAAGGTGATGTGAATCAGCGTTTGCCAGATCAGCACTTTTTCATCGTAATTGGCGGCATTGATGAAGGTCTTGAGCAGGTGAATGGAGCTGATGCCGATGATGGCAGTGGCCAGCTTGACCTTCAACACGGAGGCATTCACGTGACTGAGCCACTCTGGCTGGTCCGGGTGATCGTCCAGGTTCATGCGGGACACGAATGTTTCATAGCCGCCCACAATCACCATGATGAGCAGGTTGGAAATCATCACTACGTCGATGAGGGCCAGAACCACCAGCATGATGATGGTCTCGTTCAGCGCTGTGACGGTAACCGAATCTTTGTAGCCTATGCTTTTCACCAGCTGGGCCAGCGCGTCCTGGTTGCCAAAGGCCGCTTCCAGCAGATGAACCAGCTCTACCCAAAAATGGAAAACGTAGACCGCTTGTGCTGCAATCAGGCCCAGGTACAGCGGGAGTTGCAGCCAGCGACTCGCAAATATCAGACGCGACAGGGGTGACATGGCGGCAGTGCCGCGCTTTGGAGGAGGTGCTTGGCTCATGTTGCAAGTAGGTTATAAATCGAGATGGACACCATTGTAGAAGCCTGCAATGTGGCACCAAGCGACCATTGGGGTGATGCTGGCCGCACAACGGGGTCGGTCCGGGTAACGGCGAGCGCCCCGGTTAGAAGTCAGTGATATGTAAGTGGCATCCATAACCATTGCGACAGTTCCAACAAATAAGTCAGGAGACATTCTCATGAGTACTTCATCCTCTGCCATCCAATCCACATTGGTCGAAAACCGGGTATTCATGCCCAGTGATGCCATGGTCAAGGCCGCGCGCATTTCGGGCATGGACGGCTACAACGCACTGTGCGCCGAAGCCGAGAAGGATTTTGAGGGCTTCTGGGCCAGGCTGGCGCGCGAGAACGTGCTGTGGAACAAACCTTTCACCAAGACGCTGGACGAGTCCAATGCGCCGTTCTACAAATGGTTTGATGATGGCGAACTCAATGCGTCCGCCAATTGTCTGGACAAGTGGGTGGGCACACCCACCGAAAACAAAACCGCTGTTATTTTTGAAGCGGATGACGGAACCGTAACCAAGACCACGTACAAGGAACTGCTCGCCCGCGTGAGCCAGTTCGCCAATGCGCTCAAGGCCGATGGCATCAAAAAGGGCGATCGCGTCCTGATCTACATGCCCATGACGCTGGAAGGCGTGATCGCCATGCAAGCCTGTGCCCGTATTGGCGCCACCCACAGCGTGGTGTTTGGCGGCTTCTCGGCCAAGGCTTTGCAGGAGCGCATCATTGACGCGGGTGCCGTCGCGGTCATCACCTGCAACTACCAGATGCGTGGTGGCAAAGAGCTGCCACTGAAAGCCATTGTGGACGAAGGTCTGGCGATGGGCGGATGCGAGTCCATCAAAACGGTGTACGTGTATCAGCGCACCCCGACTGCCTGCGCCATGGTGACCGGGCGTGACAAGACATTCTCGGAAGCCATTGCCGGTCAAAGCACCGAGTGCGCTCCGGTGCCCGTAGGCGCCGAGCATCCCCTGTTTATTCTTTACACCTCTGGTTCCACCGGCAAGCCCAAAGGCGTTCAGCATTCCACCGGCGGCTACCTGCTGTGGGCCAAACTGACCATGGACTGGACCTTTGACCTGAAGCCGGAAGACGTGTTCTGGTGTACCGCCGACATCGGCTGGATCACGGGCCACACCTATGTGGCTTACGGCCCATTGGCGGCCGGTGCGACCCAGATCATCTTTGAAGGCGTACCGACGTACCCCAACGCCGGCCGTTTCTGGCAAATGATCGAGCGCCACAAGTGCACCATTTTCTATACTGCGCCCACTGCGATCCGTTCGCTCATCAAGGCAGCCGAGGCCGACCCGAAAGTGCACCCTGACCGCTCCGATTTGAGCAGCCTGCGCATCCTGGGTTCGGTGGGCGAGCCCATCAACCCCGAAGCATGGATGTGGTATTACAAAAACATCGGCCACGAGAAGTGTCCGATTGTCGACACCTTCTGGCAGACCGAAACCGGTGGTCACATGATGACACCGCTGCCGGGTGCTACGCCGCTGGTTCCCGGTAGCTGCACCTTGCCACTGCCCGGCATCATGGCCGCCATCGTGGACGAAGTCGGAAATGACATCCCCAACGGCACGGGCGGTATTCTGGTCGTCAAGCGCCCATGGCCTTCCATGATTCGCACCATCTGGAATGATCCTGAGCGTTTTAAATCGAGCTATTTCCCGGCGGAAATGGGCGGCAAGATGTATCTTGCGGGTGACGGTGCAGTGCGCAGTGCGGGCCGTGGCTACTTCCGCATTACTGGCCGTATTGATGATGTGTTGAACGTGTCGGGTCACCGCATGGGCACCATGGAAATTGAATCGGCACTGGTTGCCAAGTCGGACCTGGTGGCAGAAGCTGCCGTAGTGGGTCGTCCGGATGACCTCACCGGCGAGGCTATTTGTGCTTTTGTGGTGCTCAAGCGCTCGTGCCCCACGGGTGACGAAGCCAAGGCCATCGCCAAGGAGTTGCGCGACTGGGTTGCCAAAGAGATCGGCCCCATTGCCAAGCCCAAGGACATCCGTTTTGGTGAAAACCTGCCCAAAACCCGTTCCGGCAAGATTATGCGCCGCCTGCTGCGCTCACTGGCCAAAGGCGAGGCGATTACCCAGGACACCTCTACGCTGGAAAATCCGGCGATTCTCGACCAGCTGGGTCAGGCCTATTGACATGCCGGTGTAGTATCTGGCCGTCGTACGCAAGAAAAATTGGAGACGGTCATGTATTTTCTGGGTTTGGGTCTGGTTCTCCTGGCCATGAAGTTTTTGGAGTTGGGTCCGGTTGCCGTGTGGGACTGGTGGGTCGTATTGGCCCCCTTCGGGCTGGCAGTGGCTTGGTGGGCCTGGGCGGATTCTTCCGGCTACACCAAGAAAAAAGCCATGGATGTTGAGGATGCGCGGCGTAAAGCACGCATTGACAAGAATCGCGAAGCGATTGGTACCCTTAATAGCAAAAAACGCCGCTAAGCGGCGTTTTTTTTCGTCTGCAACCGGTTGAGCGTCTAGAAATTATCCAGGACCGCACCCTTGCTGGCGGTTGAGGCGTTAAACGCAAACTTGGCCTGCACCCCGCGGGTGTAGCGCGGTGCCGGAGCCGTCCAGGCCGCACGGCGCTTGGCGATCTCTTCATCGCTCACATTCAACTGCAGCAGTAACTGGTGCGCGTCAATCGTGATCGAATCGCCTTCCTGAATGAAAGCAATGGTGCCGCCCACTGCGGCTTCGGGCGCCACATGGCCCACGACCATGCCCCAGGTGCCGCCTGAAAAACGGCCATCGGTAATCAAGCCGACAGACTCGCCCAGGCCCTGACCCACCAACGCACCGGTGGGCGCCAGCATTTCTGGCATGCCGGGGCCGCCCTTGGGGCCCAAGTAGCGCAGCACCATCACATCACCGGCCACAATCTGGTTGGCAAGAATGGCTTTCAGTGCCGTTTGCTCGTCTTCAAACACGCGGGCTGGGCCGGTCATCACCGGGTTTTTCAGTCCGGTGATCTTGGCCACTGCGCCTTCGGGAGACAGGTTACCTTTGAGAATAGCCAGGTGCCCTTGCACATACATGGGGTTAGCCAAGGGGCGAATGACGTCCTGGTCTGCACGGGGTGCATCGGGCACGTCTTTGAGCACTTCGGCCACGGTCTGACCGGTGATGGTGATGCAATCACCGTGCAGAAGGCCCGCTGCCAGCAGCGTCTTCATCACTTGCGGAATGCCGCCTGCCTGGTGCAGGTCCACTGCCAGGTACTTGCCGCTGGGTTTCAGATCGCACAGCACAGGCGTCTTCTGGCGCACGCGTTCGAAGTCGTCAATCGTCCACTCGACGCCCGCCGCATGGGCAATGGCCAAAAAGTGCAGCACGGCGTTGGTGGAGCCCCCTATGGCCATGATGACCGCCACGGCATTTTCAATCGACTTGCGCGTCACGATGTCACGTGGCTTCAGGTCGTTTTTGATGGCGTTAACCAGCACACGGGCCGACTCGCGGGCCGACTCCACTTTCTCGTCGTGCGGGTTGGCCATAGTGCTTGAATAGGCCAGCGAAATGCCCAGCGCCTCAAAGGCGGACGACATGGTGTTGGCGGTGTACATGCCGCCGCAGGAGCCGGGACCGGGGATGGCGCGGCGCTCGATCTGCAGCAGATCTTCGTCGCTCATGCGGCCGGCAGCGTTCTCGCCCACGGCTTCAAACACGCTCACGATGTTCAGGTCCTGGCCCTTGTAGCGGCCCGGCAGGATGGTGCCGCCATACACAAAGATCGATGGCACATTGGCGCGCAGCATGCCCATCAGGCCGCCAGGCATGTTCTTGTCGCAGCCGCCTATGACGACCACGCCATCCATCCACTGGCCTTGCACGCTGGTCTCAATGCAGTCGCTGATGACTTCGCGGCTGACCAATGAGTACTTCATACCCTCGGTACCCATCGCCATGCCATCGCTGATGGTCGGGGTGCCAAAAACCTGGGCGTTGCCACCGGCTTCTTCAATGGCGTCAATCGCTGCATCGGCCAGCTTTTGCAGGCCTGAGTTGCAGGGCGTGATGGTGCTGTGCCCGTTGGCCACACCAATCATGGGTTTGACAAAATCACCTTCCTCGTAGCCCATGGCGTAGTACATCGAACGGTTGGGTGCGCGCGACTTGCCTTCGGTGATGTTGCGGCTGCGCGGATTCATGATGACGGGTTTGGTGTCCATGGGGTGTTTTTCGCCTTGGGTTGGAGGGGGCTTGTGAGCCCAAAGTATGCCCCCGCCCAACCTGTTTTTCCAATATATTTAATCATCTATATTAATATGCACAGCATATGAGTGAGTATCAAATTGAACTGCGTGTGTGGCGCCAATTCGTGGCGTTGGCCGAAGAGTTGCACTTTGGCCGTGCTGCCTTGCGCCTGCACATGTCCCAACCGCCGCTGACGCAAGCGATTGCCTTGCTGGAGACGCGGCTGCAGGTGCGCCTGTTTGAGCGCACCAAGCGGCGCGTTGCATTGAGCGCCGCGGGTGTCGCGCTGCTGCCCGAGGTGCGCGAATTGCTGGAGCGCGCCGAAGCGCTGCCAGCCCATGCACGTGCGGCGGCGACCGGTGCGTTGGGGCGATTGCGCCTGGGTTTTGTATCGACCGTGGGCTTTGGTTTGTTACCTGAATGGGTGCGGGCACTGCGCGAACGCTATGGCGGCATCCAGTTGGAGTTGATTGAAGCCACCGGTGACGTGCAATTGCTCGCATTGGAGCGGGGCGAAATGGACGCCGGGTTCATTCTGCATTCACCCGGTTTTGCGCCAGTGGGGCTGGAGCGCGTATTGATTGCAAGCGAGCCGCTCATTGTGGCCGTGCCCCAGCACCATCCATTGGCCACCCTGGCGCAACTGCATCTGGATGATGTGCTCGCACAGCCCCTGGTTATTTTTCCGCGGCGCATTCTGCCGTCACTGCACGACGCCATTTTTTCGCTGTACCACAGTGCCAACCGGTTGCCACAGATAGCCCAGGAGGCCATCCAGATGCAGACCATTGTCAATCTGGTCTCTGCCGGTCTGGGCTTGGCCTGGGTGCCTGAAAGCGTGCGGCAGTTTCAGCGACCGGGTGTGGTGTACCGACCGGTTTTGGCCGCACCGGGGCTGGAAATCCCTGGTTGCGAAACCAGCCTGGTGTGGTCGGGTGCATCACCCAACCCCGCGCTGGCGCGGTTTGTTGAGTTTCTCCCTTCTGTCAAACAACCCGTAGGGCAGGCACAATAAGCCCATGCTGATTCATCCTGTTATCGATCCTGTCGCCCTGCAATTGGGGCCTGTTGCCGTCCATTGGTATGGTCTGACCTACCTGGCTGCATTTGCACTGTTCATGTTTTTAGGAAGTCGACGGCTGCGGCACCGGCCGTTTGTCTCGATCACCGGCCCTGGTGCCTGGGCCTACAAGGACGTGGAAGACATCCTGTTCCTGGGGGTGATGGGTGTGGTGCTGGGCGGGCGTATCGGCTATTGCCTGTTTTACAAGCCGGCTTACTACCTGGCCCACCCGCTGGAGGTGTTCGCGGTGTGGCAGGGTGGAATGAGCTTTCATGGCGGCATGCTGGGGGTGATTGCGGCCATGGTGTGGTTTGCCCACTCGCGCAAAAAGCCTTTCTGGCAGGTTGCAGACTTTGTGGCGCCGTGTGTGCCCACGGGGCTGGCGGCAGGCCGGGTTGGCAATTTCATCAACGGTGAGCTGTGGGGCCGTCTGGCCGATCCGGCGCTTCCCTGGGGCATGGTGTTTCGGGGGGCGGGCGACCTGCCCCGGCACCCATCACAGGTCTACCAGTTCTTGCTGGAAGGCTTGCTGTTATTCGTGCTGTTGTGGTGGTACGCGCGCCGGGCTCCCAAGCAGGGGCAGGTGGCTGCCGCCTTCCTGTTGGGTTATGGCGTGATGCGCTTTGTCGCTGAATTCTTCCGTGAACCGGATGCACATCTGGGCTTGCTGTCCCTGGGCATGAGCATGGGGCAGTGGTTGTGTGTGCCCATGATTGTCGGCGGGGCTGCGCTGTGGGCGTGGTTCCAATCCCGGCCGCTAAAGTAAAAAAATTGGTCGCAACCCCCGGGTTTGTCCGGGGGTAAATGGTCTTGTCCGCTTGAGTGGATGGTTGGATAATTACCGGTAATTATCGAAAATCACCAACCCAACCACGACCTCCGTGGCTACCCGGTCAAACTGCACCATGCGTCTGGTTCATAACTCCTTGCACATTGAAGTCGCGGTGCTTTTACGCGATCAAATTTTTGCTGGAATCCTGGCTCCGGGAAGCTTTATTGATGAGGCAGCGTTGTGTGAAAGCTTGAAGATTTCACGCACGCCGTTGCGCGAGGCACTCAAGGTACTCACGGCCGAAGGGCTGGTTCGCCATGAACCGCGTCGGGGGAGCTTTGTCAATCAGGTGACGGAACAGGATCTGGACGATATTTTTCCGGTCATTGCGCTGCTGGAAGGCCGTTGCGCATTTGAGGCCGCACGCAACGCCAGCGATGCCGATATTGCTGCCCTGGATACGCTGCATGAGCGTCTGCAGCAACATGCGGCGGCCAAACGTATCAACGACTACTACGCCACCAACTTCATCATTCACGAGGCCATCATCACCCTGGCCAACAACCGCTGGCTGGCCCAGTCAATTGCCGATTTGCGCAAAATACTCAAGTTGGCGCGGCAACAGCAATTGCATGCACCGGGGCGGCTGGAGCAGAGCCTCGGCGAGCACCTGGCGATATACGCCGCGCTGCGCGCGCGCGACAGCGAAGGGGCAGACGCCGCTATGCGCACCCACCTGATGCGCCAGCGGGAGGCCCTTCGGGAACTCGCGCGCGACCAGAAGAGCAGGTTGCTGGCATGAATACACCCGATTGGATCAGTCGCAGCGTCTCCCGGCTTTTACCATCCTCTCATTCAGAGGTAAATCATGCTGCAGCCCCCGTAAAACGGGCGCAGACCGCTATTAAATCAGGAGCGTCTGCGGTGGATGTGGCCACGCAAACGGCGGGCGGTCGGTCTACTCATGAGCGTCTGCAGGGGACGCTTCGCCAAAAAGGTGAAGCGCTGTCGCCCCGTGTGCTGCGCCGGTCGTTGCAGGAATTGCAGGCGATCACCGATCCACGCGTGAGCGAAGTGGAGGGCGGTCGCAGGGCCAAATCCCTGGCTGCCTGGTATGCGGGCGCCACGCCCGCGCGGCGCCAGGACATGTGGCTGTTAATGAGTGAGCAGTTTGTAGCCGATGCGCAAAAGGTCAAGGCGGCGCAGGCCCAGTTTGCCGCTGCGGTGGGCACACCCGATGAAGCGGTAGCCGAGGTGCATTACCGTCGCGCCACGGTGTCGCCCCGGCGGCGCTTGCTCCAGCGCTTCAGCGTCTATCCGGGGGGCATTGAGTTTCTGGTGAACATGCGGGCTGAAATGCAGCACTGCCTCAGGCAGGACAAACGGCTCATGGCGCTGGATGTCGAGATGGAATACATGTTTTCCACCTGGTTTGATGTGGGTTTTCTGGACCTGCGTCGCATCAGTTGGGATTCACCTGCATCCCTGATTGAAAAGCTGATTCAGTATGAGGCCGTCCACGACATCAAGAGTTGGGCTGACGTCAAGAACCGCCTTGACAGCGACCGGCGCTGCTACGGGTTTTTTCATCCGCGTCTGCCAGACGTGCCACTGATTTTTGTCGAAGTGGCTTTGGTGGACGAGATGGCCAGCAACATTGAGCCCTTGCTCGACGAGTTGGCTGCGGCATCTGACCTGAACAAGGCCACCACGGCCATCTTCTACTCCATTAGCAACACCCAGACGGGTTTGCGAGGGGTGAGTTTTGGCGATTCCCTGATCAAGCGGGTGGTGGAAACGCTCAAGGACGAATTCCCCAAGCTCAAGAACTTCGCCACACTGTCGCCGATTCCTGGTTTTCGCAGTTGGTTGGGCAAGAACGCAACGGCCATGCTGGCCATGCTCAGCGACAAGGAGCGCGGTGCATTGGGCCGCGCCGTCGGGTTTGAGCCGCCCGGCGCGGGCCATTTCCTGACGGCCGCTGAGGGTGCTTTGGCGCTGTCCGAAAAATCAGCGGTGCGCCAGATGTTGCTGCAGTGTGCTGCGCACTATCTGGGGCGCTCGCAACAGGACGGCAAGCCGGTCGACCCGGTTGCACGCTTTCACCTGGGCAACGGGGCGCGCATTGAGCGCCTCAACTGGGCGGGCGACCCCTCCAGCAAGGGGCTCAAGCAATCCTATGGCCTGATGGTGAATTACCTCTACGACCTGAAGCGGCTGGACAAGCACCGGGCCCAGTTTTCAGTGGGGAAAACACCGGTATCCGGGGCGGTACAGCAACTGTTTCTCGATGGTTCCGGGCCGTAGCTTTGCATCACATTATTCGTATTACTCAGGAGACAAAAAATGACTTTATCAAGACGTAACCTTATCCAGACTGCCGGTGCATCCGCCCTCGGTTTACTCACCCACGGTGCGTGGGCACAAGCCGGCGGTGGGCTGAAAATCTCCCACCAGTTTCCTGGTGGAACCTTGACCGAGGGCGATTTTCGCGATCGCCTGTGCCGAAAATTTGCCGTAGAAGTGGAGAAGCGGACGGCTGGCGCGCTCAAGGCCTCGGTGTACCCCGGGTCGTCCTTGATGAAAACCAACGCCCAGTTTTCATCCATGCGCAAAGGCGCGCTCGACATGAGCCTGGTGCCCCTGTCCTATGCTGGGGGCGAAGTGGCCGAGACCAATATTGGTTTGATGCCTGCGCTGGTGCCCAGCTACGAGCAAGGTGCTGCCTGGAAGACGGCTGAGGTGGGAAAATTGCTCAGCAAGGTGCTGGACGACAAGGGCATCCTGATCGTTAGCTGGATCTGGCAAGCCGGCGGTGTTGCCAGTCGCACCCGGCCTTTGCTGACACCGGATGACGCCAAAGGCCTGAAAGTCCGGGGTGGCAGCCGCGAGATGGACATGATGCTCAAGCAGGCAGGCGCCTCGGTCATCACCTTGCCGTCTAACGAGATCTACGCTGCCATGCAGACCGGTGCGATGGATGCTGCCATGACATCAAGCACCAGCTTCATCTCCTTCAAGCTGGAAGAAATTGCCAAGCATTTGACGACAGGGCGTGACAAGACCTACTGGTTCATGTTCGAACCGCTGATGATTTCCAAAGAAGTATTTGGCAAGCTCCCCAAAGCCCAGCAGGACGTGGTGATGGGAGTCGGCGCCGAGCTCGAAGGCTTTGCCCGCGACGCGGCGCGCGCTGACGACAAGGCTGCCGCCGACATCTATGCCAAGGCCGGCGCCAAGGTATACGACATGGACGAGGCCACGCTGAAGAAATGGCAGGCCATTGCGCGCGAGACCGCGTGGAAGGACTTCAATGACAAGAACGAATCGTGCGCCGGGATCTTGAAGGCCGCGCAGAAACTGCTATGAGCCACGGTATTGAAATAGTGGCGGCGCAAGCGGCCATGGATCCGGACATGCCGCGCATTCTGCAGCCGCTGGCGCGCCTGCTGCATTGGGTGAACCAGGCGCTGGTGGTGCTGGGCATGGTGGCGCTGCTGGTAGCCGCTTGCGTGCTCACTTACAGCGTGGTTTCACGCTATGTCATGCACGCTTCGACCGACTGGCAGGACGAAGCGGCCGTTTTCTGCCTGGTCGGGGCAACTTTCCTGTGTGGTGCGTTTGTGCAGTCCATGCGCGGGCATGTGGGTATTGAAGCCATTGCGGGCTTGCTGCCCCAGTCGGTCAATCAGGTGCGGCTCGTTTTTGTCGATCTGCTGGGTTCGGCTTTTTGCAGCTTTTTTGCCTGGAAGTCGTGGACGCTGTTTCATGAAGCCTGGGTGGAGCAGCAAACCACTTCGTCTTCCTGGGCTCCGCCCTTGTGGATTCCCTACGGTCTGATGGCTGCGGGAATGACATTGCTCAGCCTGCAGTTGCTGGTGCAGCTCAGTGCGACGGCAAACGGCCTGCGCAAACACGTTTCGGGAGTCTCCGCATGAGCATGCTCACCTTGGGCCTTCTGTTTGGGGTGGTCACGCTGATCTTCATGTTCTCGGGAGCGCCTATTTCGTTCGCGCTGGGCAGTGTCGCCGTGCTGTTCATGTACCTGTTCATGCCCGCGTCAGCGCTCAATACGGTCACCCAAAACGTGTATGAGGAGATGGCCAGTATCACCTTGCTGTCGATTCCCCTGTTCATTCTCAAGGGGGCGGCGATCGGGCGGTCGCGCGCGGGTCAGGATCTGTACGCGGCCATGCATGTCTGGATGGGGCGTATTCCCGGTGGCCTGGGGATTGCTAACGTATTTGCCTGCGCACTTTTTGCGGCGATGGCAGGCTCCAGCCCGGCCACCTGCTCGGCTATTGGCAGCGCCGGTATTCCAGAGATGCGCCGGCGTGGCTACTCGGCAGGGTTTGCCGCCGGCATCATCGCCGCAGGAGGCACGCTGGGTATTTTGTTGCCGCCTTCGATCACGATGATTCTGTATGCGGTTGCTGCAGAGCAGTCGCTCGGGCGCCTGTTTCTGGCCGGTATCTTTCCTGGCGTGCTGCTGGTGATGCTGTTTGCGGGCTACGCGGTGGTGCGCTACCGCAAAGAATACAGACTGGCTGAAGCAGAATTCAAACGTTCGGGCACCACCTCCGCCTTGCTGGCCAATGAAACCTTCACGACCCGTGAAAAGTTCGAAATGTTGCCGCGTGTCGTTCCATTTGTGTTGTTGCTCGTGGGCGTGATGGTGGCGCTTTACGGCGGCTTTGCCACCCCCAGTGAAACAGCGGGTTTGGGCGCCATCCTGGCCTTGGCATTGATTGCGGTGATCTATGGTGTGTGGCGGCCGCGAGACGTGGCGCCCATACTCACGGCGACGCTCAAAGAATCCACCATGTTGATGCTAATCATTGGCATGTCGCTGCTGTTCTCTTACGTGATGAGTTTTTTGCACATCAGTCAGTCCACTGCCGAGTGGGTGGTCGGTATGCAACTCTCAAAATGGATCTTGCTGGCCGCCGTGCTGGTGATGGTGATTTTGCTCGGGTTTTTTCTTCCACCCGTCAGTATTATCCTGATGACGGCACCGATTATTTTGCCGCCACTCAAGGCAGCGGGCTTCGACCTGATATGGTTCGGTGTACTCATGACGATCGTGATGGAAACCGGCCTGATTCACCCGCCCGTGGGGCTAAATATTTTTGTTATCAAAAACATCGCACCCGATATTCCATTGAAGGACATCATCTGGGGCGTCGTTCCGTTTGTTGCGCTGATGTTGTTCGCGGTGGTGCTGATCTGCATTTTTCCGGGGATCGCCACGGCCCTGCCTGATGCCGTCATGGGCGTAGCTGCCACCAAGCCATGAGCGGGGATGTATCGCTGGAAATTCTGGGTGCCGTGGGCTGGGTCAGCCTCTCGCATCCGGGAAAACTCAATGCCATGTCACGCACGATGTGGCGTGCGTTGCGTGCAGTGTTCCAGCAGATTCAGCTGGACAGCACGATTGCGTGTGTGGTGGTTCGCGGTGAGGGCCATTTTTGCGCGGGTGGCGATATTTCTGAATATGCCGGATTCCGCTTTGAAGAGACGAGCCTGCGTGACTTTCATGAGAACGACGTGTGGGGTGGGTTGCAGTCCATGCTGGACTGCGATGTACCCATCGTGGCCCAGATCGCCGGAAACTGTATGGGCGCTGGCGTCGAGATTGCCAGTTGCTGTGACATTCGAATGGCCACCGACACGGCGCGCTTTGGCGCACCGATTGCCAAGCTGGGGTTTCCCATGGCTCCGCGTGAGGCGGCTCTGGTGGTGCGTGCGGTGGGCGAGTTGACAGCCCGTGAGATGCTGCTCTCGGCGGCGGTATTGGACGCCAATGAGATGCTGCAACGCGGTTTTCTCAATCGGGTGGTTGCCGCGTCTGCCCTGGAGGCCGCAGTCCTGCTGTGTGCCGACCGCATCGGCCAGCTGGCGCCCGAGGCCGCACGCATGAATAAGCAGACATTCAGGGCCTTAGCCCCCGTATCCATTGCGCAGGCAGCTACTGATTTAATAGCAAATTCTTATCATTACGCCAGTTCTGCCGAGCACCGCGAAGGCGTGACAGCCTTTATGGAAAAGCGCCCGCCACGGTTTGTGCCGTGAAGCGTGTGCCTGAGTTCTCCCTTTTTCTGATCGCTTGAAGTATGAAAAACGACAATCTATTTGCTGCCTTGCGCAATGGCTTTCCTGCCGATGGGGATGCGGTGGCGGTGGAAACCGACAACGGTTTGTTCTATTCCTGGCGCGATCTGGACGGCGCCACCGCCATGATGGCGAATCTGCTGGCTTCGCTGAAGCTGCCCGAGGGCGCGCGCATTGCGGCCCAGGTGGAAAAATCTGTGGAGGCCCTGGTGCTGTATCTCGCAACGTTGCGGGCGGGCTATGTATTTTTGCCGCTGAACACGGCCTACCAGAGTGCCGAAATGGAGTATTTCATCGGCAACGCGGAACCCGCCGTGGTGGTGTGCAGCCCCAAGAACTTTGGCTGGGTGAGCAAGATTGCCTTCAAGGCGGGGACGCAAAACGTGTTCACCCTGGGCGATGACCGCACGGGCTCCTTGCTGGAGCGCGCAGCCCATTGCAGTGACCAGCACACTGTGGTGCACCGCAGTGCCGATGATCTGGCCGCCATTCTGTACACCAGCGGCACTACAGGCCGCAGCAAGGGCGCGATGCTGACGCACGGCAATATGCTGAGCAATGCACGCGTGCTCAAGGACTACTGGGGCTGGACTGCGGGTGATGTGCTGATCCATGCCCTGCCGATCTTCCATGTGCACGGGCTGTTCGTCGCCGTGCATGGTGCGCTGCTCAACGGCAGCAAGATGATCTGGATGGCCAGGTTTGATCCCAAGCGGGTGCTCGACAAAATGCCGGAAGCCACCGTATTCATGGGTGTTCCGACCCTCTATGTGCGCCTGCTTGCCGAGCCGGGGCTGACACGCAACGCCGTACGCAACATGCGGCTGTTCATTGCCGGTTCGGCGCCGTTGTTGATTGAGACCTTCAATGAGTGGAAGGACCGCACCGGCCACACCATTCTGGAGCGATACGGCATGAGCGAGACGGCCATGCTGACCTCCAATCCCTACGCACCCGACCCGCGCTACGGCAACCAGGACGAACGCTGCGGCGGCACGGTCGGCTTCCCGCTGCCCGGTGTGAGCCTGCGGGTTCAGGGGGATGACGGCAAGCCGCTGGCAACCGGTGAAATTGGGGGCATCCAGGTCATGGGTCCCAATGTCTTCAAGGGCTATTGGCGCATGCCGGAAAAAACCCGGGAGGAGTTCACGGCGGACGGATACTTCAAGACCGGTGACGTGGGGAAAACCGATGCACGGGGCTATGTAACCATCGTCGGGCGCAGCAAGGACCTCATCATCAGCGGTGGCTACAACGTCTATCCTGCCGAGATTGAGGGCTACATCAATGAGCTTGCCGGTGTCGCAGAGAGCGCCGTGGTGGGCGTGCCCGATGCTGATTTTGGCGAGGTGGGCGTGGCCGTGGTGATCGCAAAACCGGGGGCGGCGCTGGACCCTGCCGCCATTCTGTTGCAGCTCAAGGCCATGCTGGCCAATTTCAAAATTCCCAAGCGTTGTTTTGTTGTGGATGAGCTACCGCGTAATACTATGGGCAAAGTGCAGAAAAACGTTTTGCGCGGCCAGTATCAAAGTCAGCCATCCTCAGAAACTCCGTCATGAAAGTTTTGCAGATCGTCGTGCGCCATGCGGCATCGGCCGCAGCTGATTTTTCAGTTCTTGCAGCGATACAGCCCCATCTGGTGCTGGCCTTTGGCTCGGTCGACGCGTTGCAGAAGGGCGCTGACGCGATTGCCCAGGCCTTCCCGCAGGCCCACCGGGCGGGTTGCTCCACTGCAGGCGAGATTTCAACCCATGGCGTAGACGATGGCACGCTGGTCGTCACGGGTCTGCATTTTGACCAGGCCCGGGTGGCGCAGGTGAGTACCGTCATGGCTGGCATGGAAGACTCATTCGCGGCCGGTCGTCGGCTGGCCACCGGCTTGCCGGTTGTGGGCCTCAAAGCCATTCTTATTTTTGGACAGGGTGTCCAGATTAACGGGAGTGCCGTACTGTCCGGTATGACGGACATTGTGGGTTCACGGATTCCCGTCACCGGGGGGCTGGCAGGTGACGGCGGCGCATTTGTCAAAACTTTCGTTCTGGACGAGAAGGGGGTCAGCAGCAATCGGTTGACGTGTATTGGCCTGTACGGCGATACCTTGCAGTTCTCCCATGGCTCTTTCGGTGGTTGGTCACCGTTTGGTCCTGCCCGCAAGGTCACGCGCTGCGAGAACAACGTACTTTTTGAGCTGGACGGCGAATCGGCACTGGAAACCTACAAGCGCTATCTGGGCGAACATGCCAGGGACTTGCCAGCGTCTGGGTTGCTGTTTCCATTTGCCATGCTTGGAAGCGACCACAACGAGGTTGGGCTGATCCGCACCATTCTTGGCGTCGACGAAGCCGCAGGCAGTCTGACACTCGCGGGGGATATTGATCCGGAGGGCTATCTCCGGTTGATGCATGCCAGTACCGACGCGCTGGTTGATGGGGCTGAAGCGGCGGCGCAGGCGGCAAAAGCCATGCTGCAGGGTCCTGGTGATGGGTTGGCACTGCTCGTGAGCTGTGTCGGACGCAAGCTGGTGATGGGCGGTCGCGTGGATGAAGAAGTCGAAGCGGTGGGTGCAGTGTTCGGGCAGCGTGCTACGCTGGCAGGCTTCTATTCCTATGGAGAGATCAGTCCTTTCAGCCCGGCGGTTGAGTGCAAGCTGCACAACCAGACCATGACGATCACCTACATAGGCGAAACTACCTGATTTCTACACAGCGCAAGACGAATGCACAAATTACTAGCCCGTCAGGTCAAACGGATACTGGACGTTGATCCTGCCGGGTTGGATGCCGTGCAAGACGAATTGCGCCAGCTAGCGGAGAGCGGCACCCTGTCTGCGGACGCTGCGCAGTTGCTGAATGGCCTGCCCGGGCTGTTTCAGCGTGTGGGCGAGGCGTATCGGCAGAACGATCGAGACCTGGAGCTGAAAACCCGAAGTCTTGAGTTGAGTTCGGTCGAGCTGACCAGCACCAATACCCGATTGAGGGAGGAGTTGGCAGGGCGCACCCGGGCCATCGAGTCGCTGCGCGCGACTGCCCGTGAATTGATTGCAACCATTGATCCTGCGCAGACGCTGGCTATCGACGAGAGTCTGGAGTCGTTGTCGCTGCTCATGCGTGATTTGGTCCGTCAAAACGAGGACGGCCAAAAGGACCTGCATGAAGCACTGGCCGACCTGGCCTACCAGAAATTTGCGCTGGACCAGCATGCCATCGTCAGCATTACCAACCTGGCGGGTGATATCACCTATGCCAATGACAAGTTGTGCGAGATCAGTGGGTATTCCCGCCAGGAGCTGATGGGTCAGAACCACCGCATGATCAACTCGGGCACCCATGCGCCCGCGTTTTTTACCAACTTGTGGGCCACTATTACCGCGGGCCAGGTATGGCATGGTGAAATTTGCAATCGCGCGAAGGACGGTCACCCTTATTGGGTAGACGCCACGATTGTTCCCCTGCGCGACGAAGCGGGCAAGCCGTCCATGTTCATAGCCATTCGCACTGACATTTCGGAGCGCAGGCGCATGGAAGTCACCATCAAGGCGGCCGAGGCGCGATTGAGTCGGATTACCAATACGGTGCCCGGTGTGGTGTTCCAGTTGCAAATGGGTAGTGGCAGTTATCGATTCACCTTTGTGAGTGATCGGGTTCAGGAAGTCAGAGGGTTGTCGCCTGCGGCATTGCTTGCCGATCCTGCGCTGGCAGCATCCCAGATTGTTGAGGAAGACCGAGTGCGGGTGGTGAAGGGTGCTCGGGCAGCAGCTGAGCAGAGGATTGATTGGCATGATGACTACCGTATCCGAATGCCGGACGGCGCGCTGCGCTGGATTCGATCAGAAATGATTCCCGAACCGGATCCTTCTCCCGATGGCGCCACAGTTTTCACCGGAATCTGGCAAGACGTCACCTTGCTGAAAGAAGCCGATTCTCGCCTTCGCGAAGTAACCGAGAGCATTCCGGTCACTGTATTTCAGTACGCTGTGGACAGCCACGGCGTTATTCAGGTGCCGTTCATCAGCCACGCTATTTACGAGATGTGTGGCATAAGCCCTGAAAGTGTCATTACCGATTCCGAAGCGTTTGTGCGTCAGGTCCACCCTGAAGAGCGTGAACCGTTCGCCCAATTCATGATCAACGCCATTTCCGGCAACAAATCGTGGGCCATGGACTTTCGAATGGTTCATCAGCGGTCCAAGGCCACGGTGTGGGTGCATGGTGAAGCGCAGCCGAGCCAGCTTCCGCAAGGGGAGGTGGTCTGGAACGGTTATCTGGCGGACATTACGGAGTCAAAACTGACTTCTGAGGAGTTGCAGAAGGCGAAAGATGCTGCAGAAGCGGCCAGCCGGGCCAAGTCTGATTTTCTGGCCAACATGAGCCATGAAATCCGGACGCCGATGAATGGCGTCATCGGTATGACCGATCTTTTGCTGGATACAACCCTTGACCCGGACCAGCGTGAGTATGTCAGTATCGTTAAATCGTCCTCTGAAGCCTTGCTGCGGATCATTAACGACATTCTTGATTTTTCGAAAATTGAAGCTGGAAAGCTCCTCATTGAACGGATCCCTTACCCATTGGACAAGGTCGTTGCAGATACCCTGAAGACCCTTGCGCTGCGGGCGCATGAGAAAGGATTGCGACTGCTCTGCGAGATAGCAGAGGACGTTCCTCTCGCGGTCTTGGGGGACCCGGGTCGCTTGCGACAGATTCTTGTCAATATGGTCGGAAATGCGATCAAGTTCACGGACAGCGGCGAGGTGTCAGTGCGTATTGAAAGGGCAGGAGGTTCCATTGATGGAAGTTTGCTGCATGTGTCGGTCAGCGATACCGGAATCGGCATTCCTGAGGACCGGCTGGATGCGGTGTTCGATGCGTTCTCGCAGGAAGACAGCTCCATTACACGGCGTTTTGGCGGCACCGGATTGGGCCTGGCCATATGTGCCAGGCTGGTTGAAGCCATGGGTGGGCGCATTTGGGTGGAAAGCAAGGTCGCAAAGGGCAGCGTCTTCCATTTCACCACCCGGATCGAAGTTGATCGCAGAGCCCGAGAGGCTGCTGAGTCTGCGGCTGGCATCACTCGGGACCTTTTTGATCGTAATCAGATTGCCTTGGATGTTCTGCTGGTGGAGGACGACCCGGTCAATCAGAAGCTCGCAGTAACGCTGTTGGAGCGCTGGGGTCACCAGGTTGACGTAGCGGGCAATGGTCTGATTGCGCTGGAGCGCATGGCGCAAAAAAATTACGATGTTGTCCTGATGGACATGATGATGCCGGTAATGGACGGGCTGGAGGCTGCGCAACGCATTCGAGCGCTGGAAACCATTCACCGTACACCGATTATCGCCATGACGGCCAATGCCCATGCGTCTGATCGTGAACGTTGCCTGGCCGCTGGCATGGATGACTATATTTCCAAGCCGATCAAGCCCATCGTTTTGCAGGAGATGCTGCAGACCGTTGCCAGCGCCTCCGTGCATGGCGAGTTGTCGCAGCCCTCCCTCATGATGGACATTGCCATAGAGAGCTCTCCTTCTGACGACTTTGACTATGTTGCGGGTCTGGCGACAGTCGATCAGGAAATTCTGCATATCGTGATGCAGCCGTTCCTGGATCAATGGCCACTGGATATTGAGAAGATGCACATGGCGACCTACAACGGGGAACTGGCAACGGTGCTGCACACTGCACATGCACTCAAAGGTACGCTTGCGATGTTCGGTGCCCAGCCAGCCAGTGATCTTGCCGCTAGTATCGAGCGGTGTGCACTGCGCTCCGATGCAGCCGGCGTGGAACAGCTGCTGGCGCCATTGACCGAGGAAGTCGGGCATCTGCTGGATGCCATCGCAAACGGTAATGCGCTGTGACGAACCCAAAGATCAACTCAAAGGCTGAATGACCGTGGTCCAAAACGTGCTGATTGTTGACGATACTGAAATAAACCTGATACTTTTTGCCGCTTTGGTGAAAAAGCTCGACGGTTGTGTTTCGCACACCTTTGCAGACGCACTGGAAGGGCTGGCATGGGCTACCGACAACGACCCCGATCTAGTGATCGTGGATTACATGATGCCCGGGCTCGACGGTCTGGAATTTATCAGCCGGTTGCGTCAGATTCAGGGGCGGGAGTCTGTGCCTGTTTTGATGATTACCGCCAATGACCAGAAACAGCTGCGCTATCGCGCTCTTGACTTGGGTGCGAATGACTTCCTGATCAAACCGGTCGACAAGGTCGAGTTTTTGGCTCGAGCCAAAAATATGCTGACGCTGAGTCAGGCCAGCAGACAGTTGGCAGACCGTGCGACATGGCTCGCTGAAGAAGTGCGCAAAGCCACTGCTGAAATCGTGGCGCGTGAGCGTGAAACCGTGTTTCGGCTTTGCAAGGCCGCAGAGTACCGCGATCCCGAAACCGGCGCGCATATTTTGCGCATGGCACATTACTCGCAACTCATCGCACGCGGCTTGGGCTTGTCAGTGGATGACCAGGATTTGCTGCTGGAAGCGGCGCCAATGCATGACATTGGCAAGGTCGGTATTGCTGACAAGATATTGCTCAAACCAGGGCGCCTGGATACTGAGGAGTTCGAGGTCATGAAGCAACATGCCATCTTTGGCTACGAGTTGCTTCAAGGCAGTTCATCGCGGGTGCTGCAAGCTGGGGCCGAAATCGCCAAAGGGCACCATGAAAAATTCGATGGATCTGGCTACCCTGGTGGAATTAGCGGTCTGGATATTCCGATATTCAGCCGCATAGTTGCTGTGGCGGATGTGTTCGACGCGTTGACCTCGGAGCGCCCCTACAAAAAGGCGTGGACGCTGGAGGCTGCGGTGGACTTCCTGGTGGCGGGTTCTGGACAACACTTTGATCCTGACTGTGTCCAGGCATTCTTGAATGCCTGGGAATCAGTCATGGAAATCCGGAATCGTTACCAAGAGGAGGACTGACGCCTTTCTTATTTCAGAACGAGTACCGGCGTTGTGCTGTGGGTCAGCACATGCTGGGTCTCACTCCCCAGCAGAAGCCGTTTAATGCCCTTGCGGCCATGGGATGCCATAACGATCAGGTCGCACTGGTTTTTCTTCGCAGCCGCCAAAACAGCATCGGATACCACATCTGATTTGGCAATAAGCGCCTTGGTAATGACGCCCTTGCCCAAGGCCGCCTTCTTGACGGCGTCAACAACCGCCTGTCCTTCATCAGCCCATTGCTTTTCGACACGGCGCACTTCATCGGGCTGAAGCGCAATGCCACCTTCAAAATAGCTTTGCGGGTAGCGTGGAACCACCTTCAGTGCTACCAGTTCGGCGCCACAGAGCGCGGCCAGGTCAATGGCGCTTTTGACGGCTTTCTTGGACAGGGTCGATCCGTCGGTGGTAACCAGTATGCGTTTGTACATGGAAGGGCTCCTTTGTGCTGATAAGGTATTTAGATTACTCTACGCCAGCGGTCGTGTCTTGATCTGTATCAATTACTTTTGTGTTTTGCAAGGCACACTTACACCCATGTCCACAGCTGGTCTTTCATTGCCTGACGAATCTGTCTTTCCGCCTTCTGGTTTGTCTGGCGGATCCGTACGCCCGCACAACAACGAGATTCTCGAGTTGCTGGATGACCCCGAGGAGTGGAGCGCTTTTAGTCGACCCTCTTCGATGGGTGGAGACTGCTGGGAGTCAAGCGTGGTGATAGAAGGCATGCATTGTGCAGCCTGCTCATTGACGGTGGAAGAGGCGCTGAGTCGGGTTCCGGGCGTGATGAGCGCGCAGGTTGGCGCCGCCAGCCACCGGGCAAAGGTGGTGTGGTCTGCCGGGCATGTCAGCCCCTCTGCCTGGATGAAGGCGGTGCAGAACAGTGGATACCGCGCGGTTCCAGCCAATGACGTGTTCGCCAGTGAGCGACGAAAGCTGGAGACTCGGCAGGCTTTGTGGCGCTGGCTGGTAGCGGGCCTGTGCATGATGCAGGTCATGATGTATGCCTATCCGGCATATATTGCCCACCCCGGCGACCTGACGGGTGAAATGGAGCAGCTGCTGCGCTGGGCATCCTGGGTGCTGACTCTGCCGGTCATTCTGTTTTCATGCGGACCTTTTTTTCGCAATGCACTGCGAGACATCCTGCAGTGGCGCATCAGCATGGATTTGCCGGTTGCCCTGGGCATGCTCATTACGTTTGTCGTGAGTACGGTGGGCACATTTGAACCCCAGGGCGCGTTTGGGCATGAGGTGTACTTTGACTCGTTGACCATGTTCGTCTTCTTCCTGCTGACTGGTCGCTGGCTGGAGTTGCGCTTGCGGGACCAGACGGCTGGTTCGCTGGAAGCATTGATGAACCGCTTGCCAGACAGTGTGGAGCGTTTGCGCCCAGACGGAGAGTATGAACGTGTGGCCGTTCGACGCCTGATGGTCGGTGATCTGGTGCGGGTACACCCCGGTGAGGCCTTTGTCGCCGACGGCGTTGTGGAGCGGGGTGAAACACTGGTGGACGAGGCACTGCTTACCGGTGAGTCACGACCGCTGGCGCGGGGCTTGGGTGCACAGGTCCTTTCTGGTAGTCACAACCTCAGCAGCACGGTACAGGTGCGTGTGCTGCGAATCGGTGACGAGACGCGCTTTGCACAGATCGTGGCGTTGATGGAAAGTGCGTCAGCGACCAAACCCCAGGGGGCTCTGCTGGCGGATCGGCTGGCTAAACCGTTTTTGCTTGCAGTGCTGATTGCGGCCGCCGGGGCCTGCGCTTGGTGGTGGAATCGTGATCCGGGGCACGCCTTGATGGTGGCTGTGGCGGTACTCGTGGTGACCTGTCCGTGCGCGTTGTCGCTGGCCACCCCGGCGGCGATGCTGGCGTCCGCCGGTGCACTTGCCCGTGGTGGAGTGCTGGTGCGCAGATTGCAGGCGCTTGAAGCATTGTCTGCAGTGGATACGCTCGTGTTCGACAAGACGGGCACCTTGACGCGGGATTCGATGGTTTTGGGGGCTGTGGAGTTGCGCCCCGGAGTAGCGCTTGGCCAAGCGCTCGCTATGGCCGCTGCGCTGGCTCAGCACTCCCTTCACCCAGTCTCACGGGCTTTGAGTGCCGCAGCCCGTGGGCGAACCGGAAAACTGGATGAGGGCGAACGGCGCGACGCATGGTTGTGTGAATCCGCCACGGAAACGGCAGGCAAGGGTATTGCGGGGTTGGTATTTAATGCTGAGGGCTGTGGCGCTGCAACACATGCTGCGTTGCGGCTTGGGTCTGCCAGTTTTTGTAGCCTCAAAGCGCATACTGAACCCGGTTTGCACGTATTTTTGGCGGATGCAGACGGGTGGCTGGCGACGTTTGCATTAAAAGAGGACTTGCGCCCGGAAGCTTCAGCGGTAGTTGCAGCGCTGACAAACGATGCGATCACGGTGCACCTGTTGTCTGGCGATAGCGCAGAATCAGTTGCGCGCATTGCGGCTCAGACGGGTATTGCACAGGCGAAAGGTGGGTGCTCGCCGGACGACAAGCTCGCATTTTTACGAGAGCTCCAGCGAGGTGGCCATACAGTAGCCATGGTGGGTGACGGATTGAATGATGGCCCGGTGCTGGCCGGTGCGAATGTGTCGTTTGCATTTGGCCAAGCCGTTCCGTTGGCGCAGGCGCAGGCGGACTTTGTGGTGCTGGGCGACAAACTTACGAGTGTGGTGCTGTCGCTGAGACTTGCCCGAAGAACGATCACAGTTGTGAGACAGAACCTCTGGTGGGCGCTGCTTTACAACGCTGCTTGTGTTCCGCTTGCTGTTTTGGGCCTGTTGCCAGCCTGGTTGGCAGGTTTGGGTATGGCTACAAGCTCTCTGGTCGTGGTACTGAATGCTTTGCGCCTGACACGAGGCGTTTCCGAAAAAGAGGTGCACTGATGGACATTTTGTATTTACTGATCCCTCTCTCGGTGGTTTTGGTGTTTTTCATCCTGGGTGGACTGTGGTGGGCCATACATAGAGGTCAATTTGAAGATATCGAGGCCGAGGGAGAACGCATTTTGAAAGATTCTTAAGAAATGTTAAGAACTTTCGCGCGCGTTTGACTTTGATCAAACTCAAGTGCTCCGTGGAGTTAGACACTCACCACTAGATAAATAGAGAAGAGGTAAAAATGGCATTTGCAAATCAAAATGCGACTGTATACAACGATACCGTTGTGCGTCAGTTCGCCATCATGACGGTGGTTTGGGGTGTGGTTGGCATGTTGGTAGGTGTAATCATCGCCTCCCAGCTTGCTTGGCCCGAACTGAACTTTGGGATTCCCTGGCTCAGCTACGGACGATTGCGGCCGTTGCACACCAATGCGGTGATTTTTGCGTTTGGGGGTTGCGGCTTGTTTGCCGCGGCCTATTACGTGGTGCAACGAACGTGTCAGGTTCGCCTATTTGGTGACAAGTTGGCCTCCTTTACCTTTTGGGGGTGGCAGTTGGTCATTCTGGCAGCTGCCATTTCCTTGCCCTTGGGTTACACCCAAGGTAAGGAATACGCCGAGCTGGAGTGGCCCATCGATATTCTGATTACCCTGGTTTGGGTGTCGTTTGCGATTGTTTTCTTCGGTACCGTCGGCACGCGCAAGGTCAAGCACATTTATGTGGCCAACTGGTTCTTTGGCGCGTTTATTCTCGCGGTGGCCATTCTGCATCTGGTTAACAGCGCGGCCATTCCTGCTGGCTTCATGAAGTCCTACTCCGCATATGCTGGGGTTCAGGATGCCATGGTGCAATGGTGGTACGGTCACAATGCGGTGGGCTTCTTCCTGACAGCCGGCTTCCTGGGAATGATGTATTACTTCATCCCCAAGCAAGCGGGCCGTCCCGTGTACAGCTATCGCCTGTCCATCGTCCACTTCTGGGCACTGATCTTCACTTACATGTGGGCGGGTCCTCACCACCTGCATTACACGGCTTTGCCAGACTGGACCCAGTCTGTCGGTATGGTGTTCTCCTTGATTCTTCTGGCCCCCAGCTGGGGCGGCATGATCAACGGCATCATGACCTTGTCGGGTGCCTGGCACAAACTTCGCGATGACCCGATCCTGCGCTTCCTGATCGTGTCCCTGTCTTTCTACGGCATGTCGACCTTCGAAGGTCCGATGATGTCCATCAAGACCGTTAACGCGTTGAGCCACTACACCGACTGGACCGTGGGCCACGTGCACTCCGGCGCCTTAGGCTGGGTGGGTCTTGTGACTATGGGTTCCATGTATTACCTGATTCCCAAACTCTTCGGTCAAAAGCAGATGTACAGCGTCAAGGCCATCGAAATCCACTTCTGGACGGCCACGATCGGTATCGTAATTTATATCGCTGCCATGTGGATTGCCGGTGTGATGCAGGGTCTGATGTGGCGTGCAATCAATCCGGATGGCACTCTGACATACACCTTTGTTGAGTCTGTCAAGGCGACTTACCCGTTCTATGTATTGCGGTTGCTGGGCGGTCTGCTGTATCTGACCGGTATGCTGATCATGCTGTGGAATACGCTGAAAACTGTTACCGCCGGACGTGCAGTGAGCGTCAACGTTCCCGCTGTTGCTGCGCACGCTTGAGAAGGATCACACCATGGCAAATAACAACCACAATTCGTCCTTTTCCCACGAGAAGATCGAGACCAATAACTTTTTGATGATCGTCCTGATCCTGCTGGTGCTGCTGGTAGGTGGCTTGGTGGAAATCGTTCCGCTGTTCTTCCAGAAGTCCACCACGGAACCTATCAAAGGCATTCAGCCATATACCGCGTTGCAATTGGCCGGTCGTGACATCTATGTGCGCGAGGGTTGCTACAACTGCCACTCACAAATGATCCGTCCTTTCCGGGCTGAGACTTTGCGCTATGGCCATTACTCAGTTGCGGGCGAGTCGGTATATGACCACCCGTTTCAATGGGGCAGCAAGCGAACGGGCCCTGATTTGGCACGCGTAGGTGGCAAGTACAGTGATGATTGGCATCGTACCCACCTCACCAATCCGCGAGACGTGGTGCCTGAGTCCAATATGCCGGCTTATTCCTGGCTTGAAAAGACTCCGGTGGATGCCGAGTCAATGCCTGCTCACATGAAGGCCTTGCGAGTGGTCGGTGTGCCTTACACAGACGAGCAGATTGCCAAGTCGGTTGAAGAAACCAAAGGCAAGACCGAACTCGACGCCACGATTGCCTACCTGCAGGTTTTGGGCTTGGCGCTCAAGTAAATGCAAAGGATCAGCACATGGATATCAACATTCTCCGGTCGATCGCCACGGTGGTGAGCTTTGCGACCTTCATCGGAATTGTGTGGTGGGCTTGGTCCCGCAGGCGTTCTGCAGACTTCTCGGAAGCTGCCAACCTGCCGTTCGAGCAGGACTGATCCACCGAATAAGGAAATGAAATGAGTGACTTTACAAGCAACTTCTGGTCGATCTACGTCGCAGCCATTACGGCAGTGAGCATTTTGGCCTGTGCGCTCCTGTTATGGTTCAGCGGCAAGGCCCGTGCCATGACCGCCCATGACAACACGACAGGGCATGTTTGGGACGGCGATTTGCGTGAAATGAACAATCCTTTACCCCGCTGGTGGGTGTGGCTGTTCGTCATCACCATCGTGTTTGCCGTAGCTTATTTGGCCATGTACCCGGGTTTTGGCAGTTCTGCTGGCAAGCTGGGCTGGTCATCGCATGGTCAATATGAGGCCGAGATGGCAAAAGGTGAGCGTGAAGTGGCGCCGCTGTATGCCAAATTCGCTGCTATGACTCCGGAAGAGGTGTCTCGCGATCCGCAGGCGCAGGCTATTGGTGAGCGCTTGTTCATGAACAACTGCTCACAGTGCCACGGTTCTGATGCCCGGGGTGGAAAAGGCTTTCCAAACCTGACGGATGGCGACTGGCTGCATGGCGGTTCGCCCGAGAAAATCAAGGAAACACTCACCCTGGGTCGCATCGGCAACATGCCTCCCATGGCTGCTGCAGTGGGTACGTCGGATGACGTGAAGAACGTCGCCAACTACGTATTGAGTCTGTCAGGCAGTCCACACGATTCAGTGCGCGCCCAACTGGGCAAATCAAAGTTCGTGGTCTGCGCTGCGTGCCATGGCATGGATGGCAAAGGTAACCAGGCATTGGGCGCCCCTAACCTGACCGATAACATCTGGCTGCATGGCTATGGCGAAAACGCGATTATCACCATGGTGAACAACGGAAAAGTCAATCAAATGCCCGCACAAGCGGACAAGTTGAATGCCAGCCAGATCAGTGTTTTGGCATCCTATGTTTGGGGTCTGTCAAATAACGCCCCTGCAAAATAAACGCGGGCTGTAGAAAGTACTTTTTGTGGATCCGTCAGTAACACCGTCTCACAAGGTCATCCCCATCATGGAGTCCCCTGACAAGGGGCCCATTGAACCACCGGAGGGAGCCGATGCGGAGATGGTGTCGCTTTACGAGGCCCACAAGAAGATCTATCCGCGCAGTGTTTCGGGTCTGTTCTCCAACTGGCGATGGGGAATGGTCTTTTTGACCCAATTGGTCTTCTATGGCGTACCGTGGCTGGAGTGGGGTCATCGACAAGCTGTGCTGTTTGATCTGGGCTCACGGCGCTTCTATATTTTCAATCTGGTTCTGTATCCACAGGACTTCATTTACCTCACTGGTATTTTGGTCATTTCAGCTTTGTCGTTGTTTCTGTTTACGGCGGTCGCTGGGCGTTTGTGGTGCGGTTACGCCTGTCCCCAGACGGTCTATACCGAAATTTTTCTCTGGATAGAGAAGAAGCTGGAAGGCGACCGATCCGCGCGCATGCGCCGCGATGCGGGCCCGTGGAATTTCGACAAAGTTCTGCGTAAATCTGGCAAGCACCTCTTGTGGCTCGCAGTGGCATTGTGGACGGGCTTCACGTTCGTCGGCTATTTCACCCCGATCAAGGAGTTGGGACTGGAGTTCGTTCAGCTCAACATGAGTTCGTGGGAAACCTTCTGGACTTTCTTCTACGGTTTTGCCACTTATGGCAATGCGGGCTTCATGCGCGAGCAGGTGTGCAAGCACATGTGCCCGTACGCGCGGTTCCAGAGCGCCATGTTCGATAAAGACACGCTCATCGTCACCTACGACGAAGAACGCGGTGAGCCTCGCGGTGCACGTTCCAGAAAGGCAGATCTGTCTACTTTGAAACTCGGTGCCTGTGTGGACTGCAGTCTGTGCGTTCAGGTTTGTCCGACCGGCATTGATATTCGCAAAGGGCTTCAATACGAATGTATTGGCTGCGGTGCCTGCGCCGACGTTTGCGACACTGTCATGGACAAGATGGGTTACGCACGGGGCTTGGTGAAGTACTCGACACAAAACGCAGTGAGCCAACACTGGACGGGGTCCCAGACCCTGCGCCATGTGCTGCGCCCACGGGTGCTGGTCTACACGGCGATTCTTGGATCGGTGGTGATCGCAATGGCTTTGAGCCTGGCGACGCGGACCCCATTCAAGGTTGATGTAGTTCGTGATCGGGGTGTTTTGGCACGCATCGTGGACGGCGGTCGCATTGAGAATGTCTACCGCCTTCAGGTAATGAATGCGACCGAGTCTACGCAGCGCTTCCGAATTGCGGTCGAAGGTCTGCCCGGTTTGGCAGTCGTCTCTGACGATGAAGTCGTCGTAGAGTCCACTCAGGCGCGCTGGGTGGCCGTTCGGATTGATGCGCCATATGAGGTCGCACCTCCAGGTTCTCACGTTATTCACTTCGAAATTTCGGCACAAGGCTCACAGGGCCATGTGTCGGAAAAATCTGTTTTCATTGTTCCCCGTTAAGGAGTTCCCATGACCCCATCCAACCTGAATCCCGCGCGTCCATGGTGGAAGTTCGGTCACGTCTGGCTTGTCATCTCCGGCCCCGCAATCGTGGTCATCGCGTCATTTGTGACGTTCTATCTGGCGTTGGTCGGTAAAGATCCGGTATTGGACGAAGACTATTACCGTAAGGGAATAGAAATCAACAAGACTCTGGGTGACAACCCGTCCAGCCTGGCACCCGCCACACAGGCGCGTAATCATGCGGCTACCGGTGTTCCGGCCCCCAAAACGCCGTGATTTCATCAGGTGCGCCGCATTGAAATGCCCAGTCCTCAGGAGTAGAAGAACATGCTGCAGCAACGACTGATGTGGATTATCTGGCCTGCGTTTCTGGTGGCTGGCGCGCTGGAAATACTGGTTTTTGCGATGATTGACCCGCAGGATCTGCACTGGTTTGGTCAGCCGCTGGACTGGTCTCGCCAAGGGGTATACACGGTCGCATTTTTTGTTTTTTGGGGTCTCACCATGGCGTCAAGCGCCTTGACCACGATGTTGTCCATGTCGCCCTTTGAGGTCAATCGCTGCCCTCTGCCAGAGACGGACCGTTCGGACGGTTGCCCCAAACAGGGTTCTTGCTGATTGCAAGTGCAACAGCCAGAGTCAGAGTCAGCTGCAAACCTTGGGGTTCACGATGTCTTTGAGTGCATCGGTATTGAGTATCCGGACGTGGCGCTGTTTCACTTCCACTATGCCTTCTTCCACAAATTTTGAGAAAGTACGGCTGACAGTTTCCAGCTTCAGTCCAAGATAGCTTCCAATTTCCTCGCGCGTCATCCGCAGTACCAACTCGGATTGCGAAAACCCCCGCGCATGCAGCCGTTGCACCAGATTCAGCAAGAAAGCCGCCAGGCGCTCTTCCGCGCGCATGCTCCCCAGCAGCAGCATCACTCCATTTTCGCGGACGATTTCGCGGCTCATGATCTTGTGGACATGGCGTTGCAGGGCATTGACCTCTCTTGACAACTCCTCAATGCGGTCAAAGGGCATGACGCATACCTCGGCATCTTCCAGGGCCACCGCATCGCAGGTGTGATAGTCGTTAACAATGCCATCCAGCCCGATCACTTCGCCAGCCATCTGAAAGCCCGTAACCTGGTCGCGGCCATCCTCAGAAGCCACGCAGGTTTTGAAAAATCCGGTGCGAATGGCGTAAAGGCTAGTAAACCTTTCGCCATTGCGAAAAAGTATGTCTCCACGTTTGACTTTGCGTCGACTAGCCACGACGTCGTCAATGCGATCAAGCTCAGCCGGACTGAGCCCCAGCGGCATGCACAGTTCGCGCAAATTGCAGCTGGAGCAGGCCACCTTGATGGATTGAGGGCTCATCGCGACCACCTTGGAATCGGCATGCGCTGCAAGGGGCACCCGGGTTTCGGCGACTGAGTTGGGCTTGGATGTTTGATCAGACATGGGTTTCACCTAGTGTAAGTGACGGGCCAGTTTACCCAGTTTCGAAGTTCTTGATGCAAATCAAGTGATGGAAAGTCAAATGGCGGCACAGTAGCCATTGTCTTGGAGCGTTCATGAAACCAGTTGCTGAAACCATAAATGATGATTTGCTGCGTCGGTACGACGTGGCGGGCCCACGCTATACCTCGTACCCAACCGCAGACCGTTTTGTCGAAGCATTTACGGCGGATGACTACGCGCAGGCCCTGACAATGCGGCGCGGTGGCGCTGCTGCCATGAACTTGCCGCTATCGCTCTACGTACACATCCCGTTTTGCGAGTCGCTGTGCTATTACTGTGCCTGCAACAAAATCATTACCAAGCACCATGACCGTGCAGCGCCGTACCTGCGATACCTTAGCCGTGAGGTTGATCTGCACACGGCCCAAATCGGCTTGGGTCAAACAGTCAGTCAGGTTCATCTTGGTGGGGGTAGTCCTACATTTTTGAGTGACGACGAATTGCGTGAGTTGATGACCATGTTGCGTCGCAATTTCACGTTTGCGCCAGGGGGCGAATACTCCATTGAGGTGGACCCCCGAACCATCGACGCCTCTAGGCTCGACACCCTGGCCGAGCTTGGGTTCAACCGGCTGAGCTTTGGGGTGCAAGACTTTGATCCGGCGGTGCAAAAAGCAGTGCATCGAGTGCAACCTGCCGAGCAGGTATTTGCCCTGGTGGCGGCCGCACGCGACCGCGGGTTTGAGTCGATCAATGTGGATCTGATCTACGGACTTCCCCAACAAAACCCGGAGTCCTTTGATCGCACGCTGGCGCAGGTCAACGAGTTGCGTCCTGACCGCATTGCCCTTTATGCCTACGCCCATTTGCCAGAACGGTTCAAGCCGCAAAGGCGCATTGCTACTGTGTCATTGCCTAGTGGGGCCGCCAAAGTGTCCATGCTGTCCCGTTCGCTGGCTGCGTTCATGGGTGCGGGTTATGTGTACGTCGGCATGGATCACTTTGCCTTGCCGGAAGACGCGTTGGCTGTGGCCAAGCGCCAGGGACGCCTGCACCGCAATTTCCAGGGGTACAGCACCCAGCCAGATTGCGACCTGATTGGCCTGGGCGTGTCATCCATTGGCCGGATCGGCGCGACATACAGCCAGAACGCCAAGTCGATGGAGGAGTATTGCGATCTCCTCGATCAGGGGCGATTCCCCGTCGTGCGCGGTCTGGCCCTGTCGCGCGATGACTTGGTGCGCCGTGCCGTCATCATGGCGCTGATGTGTCAGGGCGAATTGCAGTTCGAATCGATCAATCTGGCCTATCTGGTGGACTTTCAAAACTATTTCGCCAAAGAGCTGGAAGCGCTTTCGGATCTGTCCGATCAAGGCATGGTGACTGTTGATTCGGCCGGTATTCAAGTCACCGCTCAGGGCTGGTTTTTTGTGCGTGCGGTGGCTATGGTGTTTGACCGCTATTTGCAGACAGACCGCACGCGCGCGCGTTTTTCCAAGATCATTTAGCATCGGCTGATGCAATCTTCTTTGGCGCTCACTGCTCTGTTGATGGGGCTGGTGGGTGGACCCCACTGCGTAGCCATGTGTGGTGCTGCCTGCGCGGGTATTGGACAGGCAGCCGGCTCGCGTAAAAACTCTGCTCTGTGGACGTTTCAGTTGGGGCGCGTGCTAGGGTATTCCGTGCTGGGTGCCTTGGCCGCGGCTTCTCTGCAGGGCTTGGGCTGGCTGACTGTGCAGTCGGCCGCGCTGCGACCGGTATGGTCCTTTTTCCATGTGGCGGCGTTGGTGCTGGGGCTGATGTTGTTGCTACAGGCGCGCCAGCCAGTGTGGCTGGAGAGCGCCGCGCGCAAGGTGTGGGGCTACACCAGGTCGTTTGCCGCTCGCTGGGGAGGTGGTGCCCCACTGGTATTGGGCGCTTTGTGGGCCTTTCTCCCCTGCGGCCTGTTGTATTCGGCACTTCTGGTAGCCGCCATGGCCGGTAGCTCCTTGGGCGGTGCCATGGTGATGGCACTCTTTGCGTTGGGCACCAGCGTCACCATGATCGCAGGCCCCTGGTTGTGGCTGCGACTGCGCGGCCCATCCGGCGGCACCCTTCGTGGGGGTAGCGGCCAATGGGGCATTCGGCTGGCAGGGGCTGCGCTTGCCGCAAGTTCGGGTTGGGCCCTATGGATGGCATTGGCAAACAATGGCGCACCTTGGTGCGTTACGCCATAATTCTTTCGCACTCAAAACGAATCGCACTCGCTGACACCCATGGATGACACTTTCAACTCCCTTGAGTCTCTGCGATTGCAGGCGCTCAAAAGCTACGTTGTGCTCGATACCCCGGCCGAACAGGCCTACGACGATATTGTCAGCCTTGCAGCGCTCATCTGTGGCGTGCCGATGGCGCTGATTTCCCTGGTGGACGAGGATCGCCAGTGGTTCAAGGCCAAAGTGGGTGTCGATGTGATGGAAACGCCGCGGGGCCAAGCTTTCTGCGCGCATGCGATTCTTGAACCCGAGCAAATCATGGAAGTTCACGATGCATCGCTGGACCGCCGCTTTGCCACCAACCCGTTGGTAACGGGTGACCCGAATATCCGGTTCTACGCTGGTGCGCCGCTGCTCACACCATCCGGTTCAGCCTTGGGAACGGTGTGCGTGTTGGACCGGGTTCCTCGCACCCTGACGCCCGCCATGGCCGAAGCCCTGAAAGCATTGTCCCGGCAAGTCAGTGAGTTGTTGGCCTTGCGGCGGGCCAATGCTGAATTGCGCCTGTTGGCCCAGGCACAAACAGCGCGCCAAAAGCAGCTGGAGAGTTATCAGAAACGACTGGAAGAATTGAACCAGCAATTGTCCCGGCAAACCCAGACTGACTCACTCACGGATCTTTTGAACCGCCGCGCATTTGACCGCGTTCTGGAAGAGGAGCATGCACGTTTTCAGCGCTCGCATATTCCAATGGCTCTGATCATGGTCGATGTGGATCATTTCAAAGCGTTTAACGACGATTTTGGTCATGTTGCGGGTGATGGTTTTTTGCACACACTCGCACAAACTTTGCGGGCGGAGGCTCGCAACTACGACCATGTGGCCCGGTATGGCGGAGAGGAGTTTGCAGTCATCCTCCCGAATACCGATTGGGCGGAAGCCATGGTGGTTGCCGAGCGGATTCGTCTTGCCATTGAAACGACGGAGTACCCGCATCGCAACCTCACGGCCAGTTTGGGCGTTGCACTAGCAATCAAGTCGGACTCCCCTGCAAGCCTGATTGAACGAGCCGACAAGGCCTTGTACCAGGCAAAGCGCCAAGGGCGCAACGGTGTCGTCGCGCTGGATGACGGGCCGGGCGGGGATAATCCCCACCATGTCTCTTGACCCCATTTCTTCTCGCATCGACCGGGCTGTAATTCCTTCTTACACTTCTGCGGACCGGTGGCGGCTCAGCGTCGCCCCGATGATGGACTGGACTGACCGCCATTGTCGCTATTTCCACCGCCTGCTTACGCGCCACGCTTTGCTGTACACCGAAATGGTGACCACTGGCGCATTGATTCACGGTGACGTGGCGCGGCATCTTGCCTTCAATGCACAAGAGCATCCTGTTGCCTTGCAGCTGGGTGGGAGTGAACCGGGCGATCTGGCGCACTGCGCAAAACTCGGCGAGCAATGGGGCTACGATGAAATCAATCTGAACTGCGGTTGTCCTAGCGAACGGGTGCAGCGCGGCGCCTTTGGTGCCTGTTTGATGAACGAGCCACAACTGGTGGCCGATTGCGTCAAGGCCATGGTCGATGTGGTGAGTGTGCCGGTCACCGTCAAGCACCGCATTGGTATCGACAAAAGCGAGAGTTACGACTTTGTTCGTGATTTTGTGGGGTCGGTCAGCGAGGCGGGCTGCTCCGTTTTTATCGTCCATGCCCGTAACGCCTGGCTCAAAGGGCTGTCACCGAAAGAAAACCGCGAAGTGCCGCCGCTGCGATACGATGTGGCGCACCGGCTTAAGGCCGACTTTCCCCAATTGCGTATCGTCGTCAATGGCGGCATCACCACCGATGCACAGATCGCCGGGCAATTGAACCACCTGGATGGCGTGATGGTGGGCCGTGAGGCATATCACAACCCCTGGTGCATGACCACCTGGGACAACACGTTTTATGACCAAACCCCGTCAGACGTCACCCGCGATGCGGTAGAACAGCACATGGTGGCCTACATGGAACGGGAGGCCGCTGCGCATGGTACCCCCTGGAGCAATATTGCACGGCATATGCTCGGCTTGCGCCATGGCCAGCCCGGTGCGCGGCGCTGGAGGCAAGTGTGGAGTGACCACCATCTCAAGGGAATGGGTGCCCATGAGGTCATGCAGCGCGCGAACGCAGCAGTCAGTTCCGGGAGTCCAGTCGCGTCGTGATTGCCCGGCCGTCCGCCAATTGGGACAGGTACCGCTCAAATTCATCCGCTGGCATGGGTCGCGCAAAGAGGTAGCCCTGCGATTCATCACAACCGAAAGTCTGAAGCTTTTCCAGCGCGGCAATCGTTTCGACACCCTCGGCAACGGTTTTGAGATTGAGGCTGCGTGCCATCTGGATGATGGCCCGCACGATGGCGGCGTCGTTGGGATCGCTTGCCAGGTCGCGAATGAAGGATTGGTCTATTTTGAGCTTGTCGATGTCAAATCGCTTGAGGTAAGACAGGCTGGAATAGCCCGTTCCAAAATCGTCAATCGAAAGCTTGATTCCCAGTCGTTTTAAACCCTGGACGGTGGCAAGCACACTTTCGACATTCTGGATAAGAATGGATTCAGTCAATTCCAGTTCCAGCAGGGCGGGTTCGAGCCCTGTCTCTTCCAGCGCATGCACCACGGATGCCCCCACATCGCCGCGCTTGAACTGCACGGCAGACAGGTTGACGGCCATCGACAGCTCTGGCAGTCCTGCGAGTTTCCAGGCCATGGCCTGGCGGCAAGCTTCATGTATTACCCAATCGCCAATCGCCACAATCAGGCCACTTTCTTCGGCTACCGGGATGAAGCGTCCTGGTGGAATCATGCCCCGGTCCGGATGGTTCCAGCGAATCAGCGCTTCTGCACCGATGACTCTGCCACTGACAAGTTCGATTTTGGGCTGGTAATGCAACACAAACTCCTGGCGTTCAAGCGCGCGGCGCAACCCGTTTTGCATGGCCAGACGCTCCACCGCCTCGGTGTTCATGGACTCATCAAAGAACCGGTAGGTGTTGCGTCCGGCATCTTTCGCCCGGTACATGGCTGTGTCGGCTTTCTTCAGGAGGCTTTCGAAGTCACATCCATCTTCTGGAAATAGGGTGATACCGATAGAGACGGATGTCGAGAGTTCTTGTCCATCGGCATGAAACGGTTCTTGCAACCGGTCCATCAGCTTGGTCAAAATGGGCGGTATCGACTCGACTTCTGACAGATCGCTCAGTACGATCAAAAATTCATCACCACCCTGGCGGCTGATGGTGTCGGTTTCACGTACGCATTGGGCCAATCGGGCGGCCACTTCTGTGAGCATGGCATCGCCGGCGGCATGGCCCAGCGAGTCGTTGATATTTTTGAAATTGTCCAGATCCAGGAACAGCAATGCGACCTTGGTCTTCGCGCGATCGGCGTGGGCCACAGCCTGCTGAAACCGGTCCCGCATCAGCAATCGGTTGGGGAGTCCAGTCAAAGGATCGTGGTAAGCCAGCTGTCGAATTTTTTGCTCGGCAGCCTTGCGCTGCGTGATGTCCGCAGCGATGGTGAGGTACCCGTACAAATGGTCAGATGAGTCCTTCAAGGGCGCAAGAGTGACGCTCACATCGACGACGGTTCCATCGCGCCGTTGGCGCACCATTTCGAGCTGCACGATGGTTTCTCCGTTGATTACCCTGCGTCGCAAATCTTCTGTTTCACCCCACTTGCCTTCAGGAATGGTTGGCACGGGATGGCCCACTATTTCACGTGCATTCCAGCCAAACAACTGTTCAGCGGCAGGGTTCCAGCTGGTGACCACGTGGTTGATGTCTCTGGCATACGTTGCAATCGGCGAGCTCTCAAACATGGTCTTGAACTGCTGATGGGCTTTTGCCAAATCGGTGGTGCGCTCCAGGACCCTGTACTCAAGCTCCCTGTGCGCGGTGATTAGCGCCTCCTGGGTGGCTTTGCTCTCGCTGATATCTTCGGTAATCCAGATGGTGCTGCGGCTCCCATCGGCTGTTTGCAGGGCTTTAGCCAGATTGCGGCACCAGACCAGTGAGCCATCCTTGCGGGCGTTGAGCCATTCAACGTCGATCAGTTCACCGGCGGCCAGCTTGTGGCCAACCATCTCGCCGAAGCGGGCGTAATCTTCGCTGTTCTGGAAGAACACCTGCGCCTTGTTTCCTGCCAGCGTACCGGGTGACCAGCCCAGGATGCTTTCAGCGCTCGGGTTGCAATGTACAACCAGCCCATTGCGGGTAAACATGATGCCCACCGAGGCATTTTCCAGAATGGCCTTTTGCCTGAGCATCAGTTCATCGAGTTCGATCCGGGCGCGTTTGCGCTCACCAATGTCCTCCGCGATCCAGATCGTTCCTTCGGCGGTGTTTTGGGGGTTGATGGCCTTGGCCCGCATTTGGCAAACCACCGTGCTGCCGTCTTTCCGACGCAGGGCAATTTCACGGTCAAACAGGCCACCACTGGTCAGGATGGGGGACGCCAACTGACCTATTTCTACATAGTCTTCATCGGAGAGATAGAAAATGGAGCCGGGCTGGCCTACCAGTTCTCCGTGTGGCCATCCGAAGATTTCTGAAAACTTGGGATTGCAGTGCAACACCTGTCTGTCGCGTGTGAACGAGATTCCAACCGAAGCATTTTCAAGAATGGCCTGGTATTCAAGCAGTGTTTGCTGCTGGGAAATCGCAGGCGTGTGGTCAGCCGGCGTATTGATCGGGTCTGTCATGGAGCATTGGTATGGTCGGTCTCCCTGCCATCCTCATACGACCGCTGGTATATCCGGTCAGTTTGGATGTTTTTCCCTGAATTGTAGGGACTGTTTCAAGCGGCGGCCTCCAAGCCGTTGGCAAAATGCGCCTGCATCTGCTGCACCGTAGCTTTGGCATCCCGCGCAGCCAGCGCAGCCATGATGGCGCGGTGCTCTTGCAGCGACTCTTCGATGCGCCCCGACTTGAAAAGCGAGTTGTGCCGATTCAGCTTCATCACTTTGCGCAGATCGGCCACCATCTGGTCGCGCCAGCGGTTGTCGGCGATCTCCAGCAAGCGCATGTGAAAACGCTCGTTGATTGCAAAGAAGCGTTCGCGGTCTTGCTGACCGGGCAGGGCAGCGGCTTCCAGTTCACGGTGCAGGGTTTGCAATTCTTGTAGCTGCGCGCTGGTAGCCTGGGTGGCTACCACGCCGGCGGCATCGCTCTCCAGCAAGCTCAGCAGGTGGTACACGTCGGAGAGGTCGCGGGTGGAAACCTCGGTCACATAGGCGCCGCGGCGCACCTTCATGGTGATCAAGCCCTCGGCCGCCAACACCTTGAGTGCTTCACGAAGGGGCGTGCGGCTGATGCCATAGGCCTCGGCAATCTTGAGCTCATCAATCCAGCTGCCGGGCTCCAGTTCCTGGCTGAATATGCGTTGACGCAGCCGCTCCGCTACCTCAACATACAGTGCGCGGGGCGCAAGTGAGCGGTCATTGGGGGAATCGGTTGGAAGCGCTGCCATAGGCACCTTGTAAGCTGAACAGAATATTCTGAATCAATAATTATGAATAATGTAAACTAAAAGATTGCGCTGGCTCAAGCACTGTGGGCTCGTTCGCCATTCATTTAGCGGCCCTTAATTGCCTGCAGTCGCCTTCCAACGGTGTCTGCATACGGAAGATTGGATTTGTCATGACCGAAAAGAACCCTGAATTCAAAGCCGCCAACCTGGACGCCTGGGCCAAGGCCGCAGCCAAGTCAGCCCCCGGCGGCAATGTAGACGCGCTGAACTGGATCACCCCGGACGGAATCTCCGTCAAACCGCTCTACACCGCAGAAGACACCGCCAACCTGCAGTACACCAACACCTTGCCCGGCTTTGAGCCCTACCTGCGCGGCCCCCAGGCCACCATGTACTCTGTGCGCCCCTGGACGATTCGGCAATACGCCGGATTTTCGACCGCGGAAGAGTCCAACGCTTTCTATCGCAAGGCGCTGGCCGCCGGCGGTCAGGGCGTGTCGGTCGCGTTTGACCTGGCTACCCACCGTGGCTATGACTCCGACCACCCACGCGTCACGGGCGATGTGGGCAAGGCCGGCGTGGCGATTGACTCAGTCGAGGACATGAAGATTCTGTTCGACCAGATTCCGCTGGACACCGTCAGCGTCTCCATGACGATGAACGGCGCCGTGCTGCCGGTGCTGGCCGGCTACGTGGTGGCGGCCGAAGAGCAGGGCGTGTCGCAAGACAAGCTTTCGGGAACCATTCAGAACGACATTCTGAAAGAGTTCATGGTGCGCAACACCTACATCTACCCGCCTGCACCCAGCATGCGCATCATTGGCGACATCATTGGCTACACCGCCAAGAACATGCCCAAGTTCAACTCGATTTCCATCTCGGGTTACCACATGCAAGAGGCCGGTGCCAACCAGGCGCTGGAACTGGCCTTCACTCTGGCCGACGGCAAGGAATATGTGAAGACCGCCATTGGCACCGGGCTGGACGTGGACGAATTCGCCGGGCGCCTTTCCTTCTTCTGGGCGATTGGCATGAACTTCTATCTGGAAGTGGCCAAGATGCGCGCGGCGCGGCTCTTGTGGTGCCGCATCATGAAAGGCTTTGACGCCAAGAGCCCCAAATCGCTCATGCTGCGCACCCACTGCCAGACCAGTGGCTGGAGTCTCACCGAGCAAGACCCCTACAACAACGTGGTGCGCACCACCATCGAAGCCATGGCCGCGGTGTTCGGCGGCACGCAAAGTCTGCATACCAACAGCTTTGACGAAGCCATTGCGCTGCCTACCGAGTTTTCCAGCCGCATTGCCCGCAACACCCAACTGATCATCCAGGAAGAAACCCACATCACCAATGTGGTGGACCCCTGGGCGGGCAGCTACATGATGGAGAAGCTCACGCAAGACATGGCCGATGCCGCGTGGAAGATCATCGAAGAAGTCGAAGCCATGGGCGGCATGACCAAGGCCGTGGACAGTGGCTGGGCCAAGCTGAAGATTGAAGCGGCCGCAGCCGACAAGCAGGCCCGCATCGACAGCGGCCAGGATGTGATCGTGGGCGTCAATAAGTACAAACTCAAGACCGAAGATGCGATTGACGCCCGTGACATTGACAACGTGGCCGTGCGTGAAAGTCAAATTGCACGCCTCAAGGAAATCAAGGCAAAACGCGACCCAGCCCTCGTGGACGCTGCGTTGGCTGCTATCACTTTTGCAGCAGGACACGACACGGGCAACCTGTTGGACCTCAGCATTCAAGCCATGCGTGTGCGGGCTACCGTGGGCGAGGTGAGCGATGCGCTGGAGGAAGTCTATGGTCGCCACCGCGCGGATACCAACAAAGTCTCAGGCGTGTACGCCGCAGCCTACGACTCCGCGCAGGGCGACACCATGGAATACTGGAACCAGCTCAAAGTCGATATTGCCGACTTTGCCGAAGTGCAAGGACGTCGCCCCCGCGTGATGATCAGCAAACTGGGCCAGGATGGCCACGACCGGGGCGCCAAAGTGGTGGCCACGGCCTTTGCCGATTTGGGTTTTGACGTGGACATGGGCCCGCTGTTCCAGACTCCCGAAGAATGCGCCCGCCAGGCGATTGAAAACGACGTGCACGCCGTAGGTGTTTCGACGCTTGCCGCCGGTCACAAAACCCTGGTGCCCGCCATCATTGCCGAACTCAAGAAGCAGGGCGCAGACGACATCATTGTGTTCGTGGGCGGCGTGATTCCGCGCCAGGACTACGACATGTTGTACGCCGCGGGCGTCAAGGGCATCTACGGCCCTGGCACGCCGATTCCGGTGTCTGCCAAAGACGTGCTGGCGCAAATCAACAAAGCCATCGCCTGAATTTCGTGAGCCCCATTGCCGTTGCCGCGATTACGCAAAGCGCTGGCCCCCAGCAGCGCCGCGCCATCGCCAAAGCCATTACGCAGCTCGAATCCACCCGCGCGGATCACCGTGCGCTGGCCGATGAACTTCTGACCGGATTGCTGCCGCACACCGGCAAGTCCTTCCGACTGGGCATCAGCGGTGTGCCGGGTGTGGGCAAATCCACGTTCATCGAGGCGTTGGGCCTGTATTTGATTGGCAAGGGCCACCGTGTGGCAGTGCTCACCATTGACCCTTCCAGCACGGTATCGGGCGGCTCCATTTTGGGTGACAAGACGCGCATGGAGCTGCTCTCGGTGCGCGAGGAAGCTTACATCCGCCCCAGTCCCAGCAGCGGCACCCTGGGTGGTGTGGCCGAGAAAACCCGCGAAGCCATGCTGGTGTGTGAGGCGGCGGGCTATGACATCGTGATTGTGGAAACTGTGGGCGTGGGCCAGAGCGAGACGGCGGTGCAGGGCATGACCGACATGTTTGTGCTGATGCAGCTACCCAATGCGGGCGACGACCTGCAGGCCATCAAGAAGGGCGTGATGGAGCTGGCCGACCTGGTGCTCATCAACAAGGCCGATATTGACCCGGATGCCGCCACGCGGGCGCAGGCCCAGATTGCCTCCTCGCTGCGCCTGCTCGGCATGCACGGCAGCCCCGGCCACGACCCGCATTCGGCCACGGTGTGGCATCCGCAGGTGATGCGGCTCAGCGCTTTGAAAAGTGAAGGCATTGATGACTTCTGGAGCGCCGTCACCCAATTCCAAACCCTGCAGACTGCCAACGGCCAATCGACCAGCCGCCGCCAGAGCCAGTCCCTGGCCTGGATGTGGGAGCGCATTGACGCCGGATTGAAGCTCGCCTTCAAGCAAAATCCCGCGGTGCGCGCCCGCTTGCCCGAGTTGACCAGCGCCGTGGCATCGGGTCAGATGGCGGCCTCTACTGCAGCACGAAATCTGCTTGCAGCCCTCGCCAAGCCTGCGTGAGCAGCTATCAATTAAGTAGCAACTGAATTCAACCCCATCACTGACCTGAAAGAAGAAAACCATGCACGACATTCTTGAACAGTTGGAAGCCAAGCGCGAACTCGCGCGCCAGGGCGGCGGCGAAAAACGCATCGCGGCCCAGCACAAAAAAGGCAAACTCACCGCCCGAGAGCGTCTGGAGCTGCTGCTCGACGAAGGCACGTTTGAAGAGTGGGACATGTTTGTCGAGCACCGCTGTGTGGACTTCGGCATGCAGGACAACAAGATTCCCGGCGACGGCGTGGTCACCGGCTACGGCATGATCAACGGCCGCCTGGTGTTTGTGTTCAGCCAGGATTTCACCGTGTTCGGTGGGGCGCTCTCAGAAGCCCATGCCGAGAAAATCTGCAAGGTGATGGACCAGGCCATGAAGGTGGGTGCGCCCGTCATTGGTCTGAACGATTCGGGCGGTGCCCGCATTCAGGAAGGCGTGGCTTCATTGGGCGGCTATGCCGATGTGTTCCAGCGCAACGTGATGGCCAGCGGCGTCATTCCGCAAATCAGCATGATCATGGGCCCATCGGCCGGCGGTGCGGTGTATTCCCCCGCCATGACCGACTTCATCTTCATGGTGAAAGACAGCTCCTACATGTTCGTCACCGGCCCTGAAGTGGTGAAGACCGTGACGCACGAAGACGTGACCGCCGAAGAACTGGGCGGTGCCATCACCCACACCACCAAGAGTGGCGTGGCCGATCTGGCGTTTGAGAACGATGTGGAAGCGCTGCTGATGCTGCGCCGCCTCTACAACTACCTGCCGCTCTCCAACCGCGAAAAAGCGCCCGTGCGCAAGAGCGGTGACCCGAGCGACCGCATTGACAAAAGCCTGGACACCTTGGTGCCGGACAATGCCAATAAGGCCTATGACATGAAGGAGTTGATCGTCAAGACGGTGGACGATGGCGACTTCTTTGAATTGCAGCCCGAGTACGCCAAAAACATCCTCATTGGCTTTGCCCGCATGGACGGCCAGAGCGTGGGTATTGTGGCGAATCAGCCATTGGTGCTGGCGGGTTGCCTGGACATCAAGAGCTCCATCAAGGCGGCGCGTTTTGTGCGCTTTTGCGATGCGTTCAATATTCCGGTCATCACGTTTGTGGATGTACCCGGTTTCATGCCCGGTACCAGCCAGGAGTACGGCGGCATCATCAAGCACGGCGCCAAACTGCTCTATGCGTATGCCGAATGCACGGTGCCAAAAATCACCGTCATTACCCGCAAGGCTTACGGCGGCGCGTATGACGTGATGGCCTCCAAGCACCTGCGCGGCGACGTGAACTTTGCCTGGCCCAACGCCGAGATTGCGGTGATGGGTGCCAAGGGCGCGGTGGAAATCATCTTCCGCGAAGACAAGGGCGACCCTGCGAAGCTGGCCGCCAAAGAGGCCGAATACAAGGCCCGTTTTGCCAATCCGTTTGTGGCCGGCGCCCGTGGCTTCATTGACGACGTGATTTTGCCCAGTGAAACCCGCAAGCGCATTTGCCGTTCATTGGTGATGCTCAAGGACAAGAAGCTGGAAAACCCGTGGCGCAAGCACGGGAACATTCCACTCTGAGTTGGCACATGGACGCTACTTGTTCTTGCGCTGGCTCGGGCTATCCGGACGTTTTGCTCCGTGTCCCCCGCGCTGCGCGCTCCTCCTTGACCTGCGCAAGACGCCCGGGCACCCCGATCCCGGTTAATGGGTATTCCCATGTGCAATACCACATCGGTACTTCGCAGCAATGGGAGCGGCGTGTCTGCTTCGGCGAAGTTAAGGAGGAGCCCGTAGGGCGGGGGACATGAGCGAAAGTAGACACGCCGCTCCCATTGCGAGTCCAGCACCACGCGAATTCCAAATTTCGCTGACCCAATAACGTTAGGAGAGAACCATGTTTACCAAAATTCTGATCGCCAACCGAGGCGAAATCGCCTGCCGCGTCATCGCCACCGCCCGCAAGATGGGCATCAAAACCGTGGCCGTGTATTCCGAGGCTGACAAGGATGCGCGCCATGTGATGATGGCCGATGAGGCCGTGCACATCGGCCCGGCTGCCAGCCGCGAGAGCTATCTGATGGCGGACAAGATCATTGCCGCCTGCAAGCAGACCGGTGCGCAGGCCGTGCATCCTGGCTATGGCTTTCTGAGCGAAAACGCAGGCTTTGCCAAGCGTGTGGAAGAAGAGGGCATTATTTTTATCGGCCCCAAGCACCATTCGATTGGCGCCATGGGCGACAAGATTGAGTCCAAAAAGCTCGCCGGCGCTGCAGGCGTGAACTGCATTCCCGGCGTGAACGATGCGATCGAAACGCCTGAAAAGGCCGTCGAAATTGCCCAGAGCATTGGCTACCCTGTGATGATCAAGGCCAGCGCCGGCGGCGGCGGCAAGGGCCGTCGCGTGGCATTCAATGACAAAGAAGCGTTCGAAGGCTTCACCAGTTGCCGCAACGAAGCGCGCAACAGCTTTGGCGATGACCGCGTGTTCATCGAGAAGTTTGTCGAGGAGCCTCGCCACATCGAAATCCAGCTGATCGGCGACAGCTTTGGCAACGTGATTTACCTGAACGAGCGCGAGTGCTCGATCCAGCGCCGCCATCAGAAGGTGATTGAAGAGGCGCCAAGCCCCTTTATCAGCGAGGCCACCCGCAAAGCCATGGGCGAGCAGGCGGTTCAGCTGGCCAAGGCCGTCAACTACCAGAGTGCGGGTACGGTCGAGTTTGTGGTTGGCAAAGACCAGAGTTTCTACTTTCTGGAAATGAACACTCGCCTGCAGGTGGAGCACCCGGTGACGGAGTGCATTACCGGACTCGACTTGGTGGAGCTGATGATTCGTGTGGCGGCCGGCGAAAAGCTGCCGCTCACGCAAGCCGAAGTCAAGCGCAATGGCTGGGCCATGGAGTGCCGCATCAACGCCGAAGACCCGTTCCGCAACTTTTTGCCATCAACCGGTCGCTTGGTACGCTTTGCGCCCCCGGAGCAGACCATGTTCCAGGCCAATACGCAAGACTGGCTGGGCGTGCGCGTCGATACCGGCGTGCAGGACGGTGGCGAAATCCCCATGTTTTATGACTCGATGATCGCCAAGCTCATCGTGCATGGCACCGATCGCATGGATGCGATTGCCAAGATGCGCGAAGCTCTGAATGGCTTTGTGATTCGCGGCATCAGCAGCAACATTCCGTTTCAGTCCGCTTTGTTGGCCCACCCCAAGTTTGTGGCGGGTGATTTCAATACCGGCTTTATTGCCGAGAACTACGGCAAGGGCTTTGCGGCGGAAGATGTGCCGCACGAAGATCCGGCGTTCCTGTTGGCACTGGCTGCCTTTGTGCGCCGCAAGTCCCGGGAGCGCGCTGCCGGTATTTCGGGCCAACTGCCTGGTTATGCCGTCAACGCCGGCAAGGACTACGTCGTGATCACACTGGGCGCGACAGGTGAGAACAGCTACACCCCGGTGCATGTGGATGAGTTTGTAGGCGATACGGGCTCTGCCCGGGTAAGAATAGGCGCGTCCAGCTATGAAATTCGTAGCAACTCGCGCTTGAACGACATCGCCATCCATGGCACGGTGAATGGCCAGCCGTTCAACGCCCAGGTGGAACGGGGCACGCCCCGCAACCCGTTGGCTTTGCGGTTGCAGCACAACGGTACGCGCATCGATGCATTGGTAGTGTCGCCCCGCATGGCCGAGTTGCATGCGCTGATGCCCCACAAGGCGGCACCCGACATGAGTCGCTATGTCTTGTCGCCCATGCCTGGCCTGCTGGTGGATGTGGCAGTGGTCGTGGGCCAAAAGGTTCAGGCCGGTGAGCGCGTTGCGGTCATTGAAGCCATGAAGATGGAAAACGTGCTGTTTGCGCAAGCCGATGGCGTAGTGGGCAAGGTGCTGGCAGCCAAAGGCGAGAGCCTGACCGTCGACCAGCCGATTGTTGAATTTGTATGAGGGCCGCAGCCATGACACAACGACCTTTTACGGTGCTGGGCATCCAGCAAATCGCGATTGGCGCTCCGGATAAAAGCAAACTGCAAAGACTCTGGGTCGACATGCTGGGTCTGGAGGTGACCGGCACCTTCAAGAGCGAGCGCGAAAATGTGGACGAAGACATCTGTGCCATTGGCAGCGGCCCGTTCAAAGTGGAGGTTGATCTCATGCAGCCCATTGACCCGGACAAAAAACCGGCCGTACACACGACACCGTTGAATCACGTGGGGCTGTGGATCGATGACTTGCCTACTGCCGTCGAATGGCTTGCAGCGCAAGGCGTGCGCTTTGCGCCCGGGGGCATTCGCAAAGGTGCGGCCGGGTTCGATATCTGTTTCCTGCATCCCAAATCGAATGACGAGTTTCCGATCGCAGGGGAAGGCGTTTTGATAGAGTTGGTGCAGGCGCCGCCTGAGGTAGTGCGCGCTTTCTCCGCGCAAGTGTGTACCTGATGGTCTATTTTTGCACGGTGTAGTTCATCAGATTTGTAGGCCATCGCGATGATTTTCAATCGTAGAATCAATACCAAAGGGACATACATAAGCCCTTGCTCATAGTCTTGGAGACGTCCCAATGGTGTTTTCTGCCCTTCTGGCTCCCGGTGTCCGACTCGTGCGAAGCTTGCGTTTTGCTGGAAAGCTGACGCTGTTGGCGATCCTGTCCGTTCTACCGATTGTTCCGCTCGTGTGGCGCATGGTGTTGGGTGATGGCCCTGCAGCAGGAGCGGGTGGAGCTGCGGTAGCCTGCGGCGTTGCGTTGGCGCTGTTGATGTATTTTCTGGTCGTCTTTCATCGCAGTGTTGCGCAAGATCTGGGAGAAGTCATTCTCGCAGCGAGAAAAATGGTGGCTGGTGACCTGCGGCAGAACCTTGTCAGCCACGGTCAGGACGAATTGGGTAGCCTCGCTGCATCAATGGAGCAACTGGGTCGTACCGTCTCCGGGATGGTCGCAAACGTGCGCAGCAATGCGGCTTTTGTAGCCCATTCGGGCAAGAGCCTGGCTGCGGGAAACCGGGACTTGTCAGACCGCACCGAACAACAGGCGGCCAATCTGGAGCAGACGGCGGCCAGTGTTGAAGAGCTCTCATCCACTGTTCAGGAAAACGCCAACACGGCCAGTCAGGCCAACGCGCAGGCGGCTCAGCTGCGTGATGCCGCGGACAGCGGCGCGGCGACCATGAGCCAGGCCATCGAGTCGGTGGAGGCGATCCAGGCCAGTGCCAAGCGGATGGATGAGATCGTCGGCGTTATTGATGGCTTGGCGTTCCAGACCAATATCCTGGCACTGAATGCAGCGGTCGAAGCGGCTCGTGCCGGGGAGTCAGGCCGCGGATTTGCCGTGGTGGCCAGTGAGGTGCGTTCACTTGCACAGCGTTCGGCCGAATCCGCCAAGGAAATTCGTCTGCTGATTGGCACGTCCTCAAGTCAGGTGGCCAACAGTGTCCAGAAGATCCGTGCAGCGGGTGCCAACATAACGCAAATTGTGTCGGGCATCCGCGGCGTTGCTGCAAGCATGGCGCAGATATCCACGTCCAGCGCGGAACAAAGTTCTGGCTTGTCCGAGATTACTTCGGCAGTGCAGCAACTCGACGAGATCACCCAACGTAATGCGCAGATGGTGGAGCAGGCCGTGACACAAGCCGTCAACCTCGAAGGCCGGGCCGGCACGCTGGTCGAGTCTGTGGCTTCGTTCAAACTGCAGCAGGGTTCAGCTGAGGAAGCCGTGGATCTGGTCGAAAGGGCCGTTGCACACCGTCAGCGGACGTCGAGAGATGCCTTCTTGCGCGATATCACAGAGCCCACCAATGGCTTTCATGATCGTGACATGTACGTTTTTGTACTCGATCAAAACGGCACCTATGTTGCCTTTGGCGGCAATAAATCTAAAGTGGGCACCCGTGTTCAGGACATCGCGGGAATCGATGGAAATGGTTTGTTGGAAGCAATCATTGATCAGGCCAGCCGCGAGCCAGGCTGGGTCGAATATGACATCAACAATCCTGCCACGGGTAAGGTACAGGCCAAAATGTCTTATGTGCAGCAGGTCGACGAGGTATTTGTGGGGTGTGGCGTCTACAAAAATCTGGTTTAGGTTCAGTAGCATCATTGGCTTCCAGACGCCGCTGCCCGGTAGCTGATACGTGAACCCTGGCCTACCCGACGTGAACCGCATGGACCAGTCAGAAGATCTGCGCTGGTTTGCTGTTTGGGTTCATCGCCTGCTGTTAGCTGCATTGGTGTTGATGGCCATTGCGATTGCGGCTGAGCCATCCGGTATTCAATGGGCTCGTCTTTTGCCGCTCGCTTTTCTGGCCGTGATGATTCTCGTCGGCCACTGGCAGTTGCGGCAGAGCCCACGTCGCGCGATCATTTCTGTGGGTCTTGGTCTGTGGGTCATGACGGCAGGCAACGCGTTGCAGTACGCCGGTGTACACAGCGTAGGCATGGTCATTTATCCCTTTATCATCGGGCTTGCTGGCTGGCTCGTCGGCAGGCGCTGGTTGATGATCATGACCCTTGCAACGGTGGGCTTTGTGCTCATTCTTGGACTGGCCGAGACGCAGGGAGCATTTCATCCGACGCAGCGCGCGCCAACCTGGATCGTGGCGCTGGAAATCGCGGTCATTCTTTTGGTAACTGCTGCATTGACCTATCTCGCTCCACAAAGCCTGATACGGAGTCGCGATACCGTACTGAAATTGTCGAATGACCTGGCACAGCAAAACGCCCAGATTGCGCAGCGTGAGCGTGAGCTGCAATTACTTCTCACAAACGTGCCGGCGGCAGTGGCCTCGTTTGATGCGCAATCCCGTTTGCGTTACTGCAATATCCAATACGCCGCGCTATTTGGTGCCGAGCCCATGGCAATCGTTGGCAAGTCCATCAAGGAGTACGTACCCCGTGAGACGCTGGATCAAATGTTGCCCTATTGGGAGCGCGCACTTCAGGGAGAGCCGCAGTCTTATCACCGCACCAGCGTCGATCCCCGTACCCGCGCCATTTCCTGGGTCGATGCGCGGGTCATTCCCGAGTTTGAAAATGGAAAAGTGGTTGGCCTGTATGCCTTGCTGGTTGACGTGACCGAGAAGGTGAAAGCAGAGACAGAAATTCGCGAACTGAATGCGGATCTCGAGAGCCGGGTTGCCCGGCGCACGGCAGAGTTGGCACAGGCTATGGACAAACTTCACGACTCCCGCGAAGAACTGGTGCGCAGCCAAGCCAGGGCTACCTTGTCCGCGCTGGTGGCGAGCGTGTCCCACGAATTGAGCACGCCAATTGGTAACAGTGTTCTCGTGGCCAGCACCTTGAGTGACCTGTCCCGTCAACTTCAGAAGCAACTGGATTCGGGACAGGTTCGCAAATCCACCTTGATGGATCTGACCCGCACGGTTGGCGAAGGTGGCCAGTTGCTGCAACGCAATCTGGCACGCGCGGAGACGCTGCTAAAGAATTTCAAACAAGTGTCAGTCGATCAAGCCAGTGAGCAACGACGGGAGTTCGATCTGGCTTATGTCGTGGCGGAGGTCGTTGCATCGCTGGGTCCCAGTCTGAAGAATTCCCCACACCGTGTGGTGCAACAGATCCCCCCTGGCATCACGATGGACAGCATGCCCGGCCCGCTGGGGCAGGTGGTTATCAATTTGATCAACAATGCCTATATGCACGCGTTTGAGGGGCGGACTGATGGTGTGCTGACCATCAGTGCGACAACGCAGGATCGCCAGGTCCAACTGCATATTTCAGATAACGGAACCGGCATGGAGCAAAGCGTGCTGCTTCACCTGTTTGAACCATTCTTCAGTACCAAAATTGGCCATGGGGGTACGGGTTTGGGGATGAGCATCGTGGACTCGATTGTTCGCAAGGTGCTCGGTGGCGCCGTGCATGTGCGTTCGGTGGTCGGAAAAGGGACTACTTTTGATATCCACCTTCCACGCGTGGCGCCTATCGAGTCTTAACCGGACCTAGCGGTCAGATGCTTGGCGTCTGGCTTTTGCACGCGCAAGCGCTGCCTCAATGACAGCCCGCTTATTGTTTAGCACTGCGGGGTCCGTGTGCTGTGAATGGGCGCCAAGGTCTGCCAGCTTGGTACGGGCTTTTTCTTCAAGTCGTTGACCGTGTTCGTTCAGATCCCGGCTGCGCCGTGTGATGGCAGATTCGTAGCGTTTGCGGGCGGTGTCGGCCAAATGCTGTGGCCATGCGTCCCAGCCAGTGGCGTCTGCGCTGGCGATTTCGAGTTCAATGCAGTCCACCGGGCAGACTGGCAAACACAGCTCGCAGCCAGTGCAGTACGCCTCTATCACCGTGTGCATGCGCTTGTTGCTGCCAATGATGGCATCGGTGGGGCAAGCCTTGATGCACAGGGTGCAGCCGATACACCAGTCTTCATCGATAAAGACGATGCTGCGCGGTCCTTCCGTGCCAAAAGCGGGATCCAGGGGTTTTTCAAACTGACCGGTGATTCGGGCAAGTCGAACCACACCTTCTTGTCCACCAGGGGGGCATTGATTTATGCCTGCTTCACCGCTGGCGATGGCGCCTGCGTAACCGGCACAGTCCGGGTATCCACACCGGGTGCACTGGGTCTGGGGCAAGGCATCCAGAATTCGGGCGACCAGCCCCGTGGCTTGAGTCGCCTCGTCGGTCACTTCTTGTCGGCGACGCGTTTGGCTGCTACTTTTTTCGTAGCTGCTTGCGCAGTCTTTACGGGGGCTGCAGCTGGTTTGGCGGATTTATTTGCGGCAACCTTGACCGGCGCCACTTTGGGTGGAGCCACTTTCACTGCCGGAGCAATCTGCCCGGAAGCGATCTGGTTGTGCGCCAGGATAAAGGACTTGACTTGCGGGTACACCAGCTCGCGCCAGCGCTTTCCGGAAAAAATGCCGTAGTGGCCAGCACCTTTGGCTTCGAAGTGACGCTGCTGCGTCTTCGGTACACCGGTGCAGATTTCGTGCACGGCTTGTGTCTGGCCCGAGCCAGAGATGTCGTCAAGCTCACCTTCAACCGACAACAACGCCGTCGTCTTGATGTCGCCTGGGCGCACGCGCTCAATCTTGCCGTTCACGCCCTTGATGTCCCACGTGCCGCTGACCAAGCTGTAGTCCTGGAACACCACTTTGATGGTCTCCAGGTAGTAATCCGCATCCATGTCGAGCACTGCGTTGTACTCATCGTAGAACTTGCGGTGGGCGTCGGTACTGGCGTCGTCGCCTTTGATCAGGTCTTTGAAGTAGTCGTAGTGGCTCTTGGCGTGGTGGTCCGGGTTCATGGCCACGAAGCCCGTGTGCTGCAGGAAACCGGGGTAAACACGACGTCCGGCACCGGGGAAGCTGGAGGGAACGCGGTAAATCACATTGTTTTCAAACCAGCTGTGGCTCTTGTTCACGGCCAGGTTGTTCACTGACGTTGGCGACTTGCGTGCGTCAATCGGACCCCCCATCATGGTCATCGACAGTGGCGTTTTCTCGCCACGACTGGCCATCAGAGATACCGCGGCCAGCACGGGAACGGTGGGCTGGCAAACGCTCATGACGTGGCAGTTGCCGTAGATGCCTTGCAAATGGCGGATGAACTCCTGCACGTAGTTGACGTAGTCGTCCAGGTGGAACTCGCCTTCAGTCAGGGGAATCAGGCGCGCGTTTTTCCAGTCTGTGATGTAGACCTTGTGGTCTTTCAGCATGGTTTTGACGGTGTCACGCAGCAAGGTGGCGTAATGGCCTGACAGGGGCGCCACGATCAGCACTGCGGGCTGGTTCTTGATCTTGTCCAGCGTGCGCTGGTCGTCGCTGAAGCGCTTGAAACGACGCAATTCGCAAAACGGTTTGTTGATCTCTACCCGTTCATGGATGGCGACGTCCACGCCATCGACTTCGATGGTGCGCAGACCGAATTCCGGCTTTTCGTAATCTTTGCCCAGACGGTGAATCAGGTCATATCCGGCAGAAATGCGCTGCGCGAACGGGTTCTGTCCTGCAACCGACAAGGGGTTGCCGTAAGCCTTGGCCGCAGCATGGGCCATGTCTGTGAACGGCTCCATCAGGGAGCGTTGGGTTTCGTAGAGCTGGTACAGCATGTAAGACTCACTTTTAGAAAATGTTGCAGTGCAATATAACAGTATTCACTGACTTAAGGGTTTGCACTGGTGCTCGCCTTGAGGATGCCCCTTATGGCATTTCGGCTGTGCGCCGCAAAATTACCCAGCAATTCGGCAATGGCACGGTCAAGCCTGGCTTTTTCGGCAGCATCCCGATTGGCCATTTCCCTGACCATATTAATCCCTGCTTCGTTAACACCAAAGTCAAAAGTGGGGTCAGAAACGAATCCCGCAGGCATGGCAGCCACCAGGGTTTGAACCAGTTGGCTGCCGAAAGCGGCTGATTGTGCAGAAACCACGTCGCGCAGGTAAGTGTTACTCCATTCGGGGTAGCTGCGGTCTTTGCTGGTGTCTTTCAGGGCCTTCTCGATGGCGGTATCCTGTTTATTGCGGGCCGCATTTTGCAGTAACTCGGTCTGGTATTTTTCCAGAGCGGTATGCCGGTTGGATAGCAGCACAATCATGTCGTTCTTCATGCTTGGCATGCCAGCCATCGCCAGCGCGTTGGCGCTGATCAGCTTCAAGGTTGAAACCCCTGGTGCAACGCTGGCGTGATAGGGCTGGGTCAGATCTTGCAGGTAGTGCAGTGACAGGCCAGCAAACCGCCAGCCCCAATAGTCATGGCCTGTGCGAAAGGCCAATGCGGAGAGAGTCGAGTATTGGTGCGAACGCAACAGTGGAAAGGTTCGTTTCAGGAATGGGGCAGCCAGGTAGAGCAGCTTGTCTTCATGGAAAAACCCCATGTGAAACGGTGCCTGCGTCGAGTAATAGAGCGCGGGGTTGCCAAAAGGAAGTGGGCCGAAGCCATAAACCTTTCCCCAGTCGGACGGACTGTCTTCCCAGAGGTTGATGTCCAGCCCGTAATCGGGCTCATCCGAAGCCGAGGCCAGAATGGCGAGTGGTTTTATTGGTTCACCAGCCTTCAAGGCTACGTAGGTATAAACAGAGTTGGGCTGCTCTGGCAACGTATTGACTGCCGCGTGAGGTAGCAGGGTGTTTGCTGCCGGCAGGGTCTGGGGGTCCGGCTGGATATACAGGGCGAACTTGCTGTTGGGCGCGACCCGAAGCGCCATCAGAAAAGCCAGACGGCGTGCGTCATCGGGGCGGTCGGAGTTGGCGGTGAACGCCAAGGCGGCCGGGCGTGCAGGGTATTTCTCCAGATTGGCAACCGCCCATGCCTCCTGGCTTGCAAGGAGGGCCTCAATGGTTTTTTCTTCCGCTCTCAGGAATGCATCGAGAGGTTCTGCCTTGACGGAGGCGGCGTTTGCTACTTCCGGCATGGACTCAAATGCCCGGTAGGCTGAAAAGCTATGGTTGCCCCAGGCGAAGGCATGAGGCGAGGCCACAGCCAGAATCAAGCTGAGGACTATGGCAAAACAGGGCATTCAGGTGTCTCCGTGATCAATGACCGAAGTGCTGCTGCAGTTTATTTTTCTTTGTGCAATGGCAGCGCGCCTCACCTTGGAGCGGATTATGCGACGAATCACGCCACCCATTGGCCGCTGAAGCGGCGCCCTCAAAGACCTGCAACCGGCAGGTCTTTGCTTTTTGATACCGTGTGGACCCTGGTTGTCTGGAATCAGACTACCTTGGCAATCGACGCGCAAACATAGTCGATGTTTTTGCTGTTCAGCGCCGCTACGCACATGCGGCCGGTGTCCGTGCCGTACACGCCAAACTCGTTGCGCAGACGCACCATCTGGTCCTTGGTCAGGCCCGAGTAGCTGAACATGCCAATCTGGCTGGTGATGAAGCCCATGTCCTGCTTGACGCCGGCGGCCTTGAGACCATCCACCAGTTTCTGGCGCATCGCCTTGATCCGCACGCGCATTTCGCCCAGCTCTTTTTCCCACAGGGCGCGCCACTCAGGGTTACCCAAAACAGCGGCCACTACGGCGCCGCCGTGCGTTGGGGGATTGCTGTAGTTGGTTCGGATCACGATCTTGAGTTGGCTCAGCACCCGGTCCGCTTCTTCCTTGCTTTCGCACAGCACGGAAAGCGCTCCGACGCGCTCGCCGTACAGGCTGAAGCTCTTGGAAAACGAAGTAGACACAAAGAAGGTCAGGCCAGCAGCCACAAACTTGCCGATGACCGCGCCGTCTTCCGCAATGCCGTAGCCAAAGCCCTGGTAGGCCATGTCCAGGAAAGGAGTCAGGTTCTTGGCCTTGCAGACCGCAATAACCTGGTCCCATTGTGCCGGGGTGATGTCATAGCCTGTCGGGTTATGGCAGCAGGCATGCAGGACCACGATGGTTCCCGCAGACGCTGCGTCCAATGCGGCCAGCATGCCGTCAAAGTTCACGCCGCGCTTGGCTGCGTCGTAATACGGATAGCTGTCCACGTTGAAACCTGCATTGGTGAACAGGGCGCGGTGGTTTTCCCAACTGGGATCGCTGATCAGCACCGTTGCGTCGGGGCTGAGTCGTTTCAGAAAATCGGCACCTACCTTGAGGCCGCCGGTGCCGCCGATGGCTTGCACCGTGGCGACGCGACCGTACTTCACCGGCTCGCTGTCTGCGCCAAACACCAGCGCCTTGACGCCTGCGTCATACGCAGCGATGCCGTCGATGGGCAGGTAGCCGCGGGGTTTCGGGGCTTCCATCATGGCTTTTTCCGCAGCCTGGACACATTGCAGCAGCGGTAGTTTGCCGTTGTCGTCGTAGTAGACGCCCACACCCAGGTTGACCTTGGCGGGGTTGGTATCGGCATTGAATTGCTCATTCAGACCCAGAATCGGGTCACGGGGGGCCATTTCGACGGCGGAAAACATGGACATTGCAATTCCTCTTGGAGTGGTCAAAAAAAGGGACAGAAAGGGCATAAAGAACGGGCGATTGCGCCCGCCGTTCCGCAAAGTGCCGGAATGGCGTATTCTTTTGGGTTGCCCGCGATTTTACCGGGCTCAGAATTAACTAACCATGAATACCGCACTTGAAGTTGTTCCCGAGCCGTCAGAAACTGCTGCGGCTGGTGTTTTTGTGCGTTTCCCGGATTCGCCGTTTGAGCTTTACCAGCCCTACCCGCCTGCGGGGGACCAGCCGGAAGCCATTCGACAGCTGGTGGAGGGCGTGCATGATGGTGAAGTGTTTCAGACCCTGCTGGGCGTTACCGGCTCCGGCAAAACCTTCACGATGGCCAATGTGATCGCCCAGTTGGGCAAGCCGGCGATCGTTTTCGCACCCAACAAGACATTGGCAGCCCAGCTGTACAGCGAATTTCGCGAGTTTTTCCCCAAAAACGCTGTGGAGTATTTCGTCAGCTACTACGACTACTACCAGCCCGAGGCTTACGTGCCCCAGCGCGATCTGTTCATTGAAAAAGACTCGGCCATCAACGAGCATATTGAGCAAATGCGCCTGTCTTGCACCAAGAGCATCCTGGAGCGCCGCGATGTCGTGATTGTGGCCACTGTCTCGGCCATCTACGGCATCGGCCAGCCCGAGGCGTATCACAAGATGGTAATGACGCTGCGCACGGGTGACAAGCCCGGCCAGCGTGACCTGATCACCCAGCTGGTGCGCATGCAATACCAGCGCAACGACATGGATTTCTCGCGTGGCACGTTTCGGGTGCGCGGCGACACCATCGATATATTTCCGGCGGAACACAGCGAAATGGCCATCCGCGTGGAGTTGTTTGACGACGAGATCGAATCGCTTCAACTATTTGACCCGCTCACGGGGCGCATCCGGCAAAAAATTCCGCGCTTCACGGTCTATCCCAGTAGCCATTACGTGACGCCGCGTGAGCAGGTGCTGGCCGCGGTTGAAACCATCAAGACAGAGCTTTCCGACCGGCTCAAGGAGTTTGTCAGCCAGGGCAAGTTGGTGGAAGCCCAGCGGCTGGAGCAGCGCACCCGGTTTGATCTGGAAATGCTCAGCGAAGTGGGGCATTGCAAGGGCATCGAGAACTATTCGCGCCATCTTTCGGGTTCCGCGCCCGGCGAGCCCCCCGCCACCCTGACCGATTACCTGCCCAAGGATTCGATCATGTTTCTGGACGAGTCGCATGTGCTGATTGGCCAGTTTGGCGGCATGTACAACGGCGACCGGTCGCGCAAGACCACGCTGGTCGAATACGGTTTTCGCCTGCCCAGCGCACTGGATAACCGGCCACTCAAGTTTGAAGAATTCGAGACCAAGATGCGCCAGGCCATTTTTGTGTCCGCCACCCCGGCCCAGTGGGAGCAGGAGCACACCGGCCGGGTAGTGGAGCAGTTGGTTCGCCCCACCGGCTTGGTGGACCCCGAGGTCGAGGTGCGCCCCGCTACCAGCCAGGTGGACGATGTGTTGCAGGAGATCCGCATCCGCGTCGACAAGAACGAGCGGGTGCTGATTACCACCCTGACCAAGCGCATGGCAGAGCAGTTGACCGATTACCTGACAGATAACGGTGTCAAGGTGCGCTATGTCCACAGCGACGTAGATACGGTGGAGCGGGTGGAAATTTTGCGCGATTTGCGTCTGGGCACTTTCGACGTGCTGGTGGGCATCAACCTGTTGCGCGAGGGTATTGATATTCCTGAGGTATCACTGGTGGCCATTCTGGATGCCGACAAAGAAGGTTTCCTCCGTTCGGAGCGGTCGCTGATTCAGACCATTGGCAGGGCAGCGCGCAATCTGCACGGCCGAGCCATTCTGTATGCTGACAAAGTCACCAACTCGATGGAGCGCGCGATTGGTGAGACGGAGCGGCGGCGCAAGAAGCAGATTGCCCACAACCTGGCCCACGGCATCACGCCGCGGAGCATTGTCAAGCAGGTGCGCGATCTCATCGACGGCGTTTATAGCGAAAAGGCAGGTAAGGAGGCCGAACGCCTGGAACGCGACGCCTTGCAGCGCGCTCAGGTGGAAGACATGAGCGAGAAAGACATCTCCCGGGAAATCAAACGGTTGGAGAAACTGATGATGGAACATGCCCGCAACTTGGAGTTCGAGAAGGCAGCCCGCGTGCGTGACCAGCTGGGAATTTTGAAGGAACAGGCCTTTGGTGCAGCGGGCCACGACAATGTCGTGGTTATTTCATCTGGTGGGAAATGACTAAATTGTGACTGATCAGTCTAGTTACCCGAGCAAAATGCTTGGGTTAAGGCTATACTAGGACTAATCGGTCACTAAAGCATCCATGTTGATGCGACCAGAACCCAAGGAGCACACCATGCGTCTCACCACTAAAGGCCGCTTTGCCGTCACCGCAATGATCGATCTGGGCTTGCGCCAGAATGGCGGTCCTGTGACCTTGGCTGCCATCAGCCAGCGGCAGCAAATCTCCCTGTCGTATCTGGAGCAACTCTTTGGCAAATTGCGTCGCCATGAGCTGGTGGAATCCACCCGCGGTCCGGGCGGGGGCTATACCCTGGCGCGAACGGCCTCGGATATTACCGTAGCGGAGATCATTGTTTCGGTTGATGAACCCATCGACGCCACCCAGTGTGGCGGCAAGGAAAATTGCCTGGGTGAGGGTGCCCGGTGCATGACCCATGATTTGTGGGCTTCACTGAATGTGCGAATGGTCGAGTTCTTGAACTCGGTCACCCTGCAAAAGCTGGTGGACGACCAGCTTGCCAAAGGCATCCAGATTGAAGACAAGCCCAGCGTGAAGCGTGCCATTTCTGCCATGCCGATGTCCAAGCCCATTCGCATCAATGCGCCCAATTCGGTGTTTGCCTTGGGCAATGCCTTCTCGAAGACTTGATGCCGATCATCTCGACTTTTAACTAACCAGCCAGCAGCGAGCAAGCGATGGACACTACTCCTCATTTTCCGATTTATATGGATTACAGCGCCACCAACCCGTGCGACGAGCGCGTGGTGGATGCCATGGTTCCTTGGTTGCGTTCGCACTTCGGCAACCCTGCATCACGTAGCCATGCGTGGGGCTGGGAAGCAGAAGCGGCGGTCGAAAACGCACGGGGGCAGGTTGCGGCTTTGATTGGTGCCGACCCCCGCGAAATCGTCTGGACCTCCGGTGCGACCGAGTCCAACAACCTGGCGCTCAAAGGCGCTGCGCATTTTTACCAGTCCAAGGGCAAGCACCTTATTACGGTCAAGACTGAGCACAAAGCCGTGCTGGACACCTGCCGCGAGCTGGAGCGCCAGGGCTTTGAGGTCACTTACCTGGACGTGCAGGAAGACGGTCTGGTCAATATGGATGCGTTCAAGGCGGCGATTCGCCCTGACACCATTCTGGCCAGCGTGATGTTCGTCAATAACGAGATTGGCGTTATTCAGGATATCGCGGCCATTGGAGCGGTTTGCCGCGAAAAGGGCATCATCTTCCACGTGGACGCGGCGCAAGCCACGGGCCGTGTGGATTTTGACCTCACGCAACTGCCCGTTGACTTGATGAGCCTGACGGCCCACAAAACTTATGGTCCCAAGGGTATTGGCGCGTTGTTCGTGCGCCGCAAACCCCGCATTCGCCTCGAAGCGCAGATGCACGGTGGTGGCCATGAGCGCGGCATGTGCAGTGGCACTTTGCCGACGCACCAGATCGTGGGCATGGGCGAGGCGTACCGCATTGCCAAGGAAGAAATGGCTGCAGAAAACATCCGCATAACCGCGCTGCACGATCGCATGCTTGCCGGTTTGAAGGACGTAGAGCAGGTTTTTATCAATGGCCATGTGACCCAGCGTGTTCCACACAACCTGAACATGAGCTTCAACTATGTTGAAGGCGAGTCACTGATGATGGGCATCAAGGGTTTGGCCGTTAGCAGTGGATCCGCTTGCACATCGGCTTCACTGGAGCCCAGTTATGTGTTGCGTGCCCTGGGTCGCAGTGACGAACTGGCGCACAGCAGCCTGCGCATGACGATCGGTCGCTGGACGACTGAGGCTGAAATCGATTACGCCGTAGATACCATCAAGACCAACGTGGCCAAGCTGCGCGAACTCAGCCCCTTGTGGGAGATGTACCAGGACGGCGTTGACATCAGCTCCATCCAGTGGTCAGCCCACTGAGCATCCATTTCTAACGTATTGAAGAGGTATCACCATGGCATATTCTGAAAAAGTTGTTGACCACTACGAAAATCCGCGCAACGTGGGTAGCTTTGAAAAGGGTGATGACACCGTTGGCACCGGCATGGTCGGCGCGCCTGCATGCGGCGACGTGATGAAGCTCCAGATCAAGGTCAATCCGATGACCGGCATTATTGAAGATGCACGCTTCAAAACGTATGGCTGTGGCTCTGCCATTGCCTCCAGCTCCCTGGTGACCGAGTGGGTCAAGGGCAAGACACTGGATGAGGCGGCGGCGCTTAAAAACAGCCAGATCGCCGAAGAATTGGCCCTGCCACCTGTCAAAATCCACTGCTCGATCCTGGCTGAAGACGCCATCAAGGCGGCTGTGGACGATTACAAGAAAAAACACCTGAACTGATATGGCAGTGACCCTGACTGAAGCGGCGGCTCGCCACGTGAGCCGCTATCTGACCAAGCGCGGCAAGGGCGTTGGCGTGCGTTTGGGCGTCAAGACCACCGGCTGCTCGGGTCTGGCATACACATTGGAATATGTGGATGAGCTGCCACCCGAGGACACCGTCTTTGAAGGTCACGGCGTCAAGGTTCTCGTTGATCCCAAAAGCCTTGCCTACATTGATGGCACCGAGCTGGATTTTGTGCGCGAGGGCCTCAATGAAGGCTTTCGCTTCAACAATCCCAATGAGCGCGACAAGTGCGGCTGCGGTGAGTCGTTTCGGGTGTGAATCTTCAATCCAATGACTTTGAACTGTTTGGACTGAAGCAACAGTTTGCCCAGGACCGCGCGGCGCTGGATGCCCGCTGGAAAGACCTGCAACGCGAAGCCCATCCTGACAAATTCGCAGCGCAGGGCGCTGCCGCCCAGCGCGTGGCCATGCAGTGGTCGGTGCGTATCAATGAGGCCTATCAGCGCCTGAAGGACCCGCTCAAACGCGCAGCTTATTTGTGTGAACTCAGTGGTGCTCCGATTAATGCCCACAGTAATACCGCCATGCCAACTGCGTTTTTGATGCAGCAAATGGAATGGCGTGAACTGTTGGATGAGGCCCAAAACGTGTCGGATCTCGAAGCGCTGACCGCGCAGCTTGATGCGACCCGGGCCGATTTGATGCAGGAGTGCGCGCAATTGCTGGACCTGCAACAGGATTTCACGGCGGCAGTGCAGCCGGTGCGGGCACTGATGTTCATTGACAAGTTTTCCCACGACCTGGAACACGGTTTCGACAAATTTGAATAAACAATCACCATGGCGCTATTACAAATTTCCGAGCCCGGCCAAACGCCTAATCCGCATGAGCGGCGTATCGCGGTAGGCATTGACCTGGGCACCACCCATTCACTGGTGGCCGCTGTGCGCAATGGTGTGGCTGAGTGCCTGCCCGACGGTGAGGGGCGTGTGATTCTTCCGTCCGTTGTTCGTTATACGGCGGGCGGTGGACGCCAGATTGGCCACGAAGCCCAGCACGCACTGGCGTCTGATCCCGAGAACACGATCGCTTCTGTCAAACGGTTCATGGGGCGCAGCCTGGCTGACGTGGTCGGCGCTGAAAAGTTGCCTTACCGCTTTGCGGAACACGATGGCATGCTGGGTATTCACACCGTTGCCGGAGAGAAGTCGCCGGTAGAGGTCAGCGCCGAAATTCTGGCCACCTTGCGCTACCGCGCCGAAGACACGTTTAACGACGATCTTTACGGCGCAGTCATTACCGTGCCTGCGTACTTTGATGATGCACAACGCCAGGCCACCAAAGACGCGGCGCAATTGGCGGGTCTGAATGTATTGCGGCTGATCAACGAGCCTACAGCCGCTGCCATCGCCTACGGTCTGGACAACGCCAGCGAAGGCGTCTACGCCATCTACGACCTGGGTGGCGGAACCTTTGACATTTCCATCCTGCGCCTGACGCAAGGTGTCTTTGAAGTGGTCGCCACCGGTGGCGACTCGGCTTTGGGTGGCGATGATTACGACCACGCGCTGGCCGACTGGGTGTTGGCACAAACCGGCACGCAAGCCGTTACGGCGTCGGACAAGGCGGCACTCAAGCTGGCTGCCCGGGCATGCAAGGAGGCGCTGTCTGCTACAAAAAGTGTAGCTTTCCACGCAGATCTGACGGGGGCTAGCGTCCGTTTTGATGTAGAACAGGACCAGTTCCATGCTGTCACCGAGCCCCTGACTGCGCGCACCCTGGTTGCGGCCCGCAAGGCGCTGCGCGATGCCCGGCTGTCGATCGAAGACGTGCAAGGTGTCGTCATGGTCGGTGGCTCTACCCGCATGCCGCAAGTTCAGGCCGCAGTGGCCCAGTTTTTCGGGCGTGCTCCGCTCAACAACCTCAACCCCGACGAGGTAGTGGCCCTGGGCGCTTCCATACAGGCCAACCAGCTCGCGGGTAACAATTCTTCCGGCGATCTGTTGCTGCTGGACGTCATTCCCTTGTCGCTGGGCGTGGAAACCATGGGGGGGCTGGTGGAGCGCATTGTTCCGCGTAACCAAACCATTCCCACGGCCATGGCACAGGACTTCACCACCTACAAAGACGGCCAGACCGCGCTGGCGCTGCATGTGGTGCAGGGCGAGCGGGACCTGGTGGCTGATTGCCGCAGTCTGGCGCGTTTTGAGTTGCGCGGCATACCGCCGATGGCTGCCGGAGCCGCCCGCATCCGCGTCACTTTCACGGTGGATGCCGACGGGTTGCTCAATGTGTCTGCGCGGGAGCAGGTAAGCGGCGTGCAAGCGGACATTGACGTCAAGCCCTCCTATGGCCTGGGCGACGACCAGATCGCGCAGATGCTGAAAGACAGCTTCTCAACCGCTGAGCAGGACATGCGTTCCCGCGCGCTCGTGGAAGTCCGAGTGGATGCCGACCGCCTGCTGCTAGCCACCCAAAGCGCGCTGACTGCCGACGGCGATTTGCTGCAACCGACCGAGCGAGCCGAGATCGACGCCGCAATGACGGCACTTGCCAAAGCGCCGTCGATGGACGATGCTACCGCGATTGAGGCGCTGAGTAAGTCGCTGGCGCAAGCTACCGAGGCTTTCGCCGCGCAGCGCATGAACCGGGGCATTGCCCATGCCCTGGCGGGCAAGAATATTGAATCCATTTGAATCTGCACCCGGAAAATCACCATGCCTGTCATCAAAATCCTGCCGCACCCTGAGTATTGCCCTCAGGGTGCAGAAATTACTGCCCCTGCAGGTACTTCCATCTGTGAAGCCTTGCTGGACAACAACATTCCCATTGAGCATGCCTGCGAGATGAGTTGTGCCTGCACGACCTGCCATGTGCTGGTGCGGGAGGGCTTTGCTTCGCTCAATCCGCTGGACGAAAACGAAGAAGATATGCTGGACCGCGCCTGGGGCCTGGAGCCTAGCTCCCGCCTGAGCTGTCAGGCCATTCTGGCGCAAAAAGACCTGGTGGTGGAAATACCCAAGTACTCCATCAACCACGCCAAAGAGAACCATTAACCGCCACGAGGCTACACCCGCCATGCGCCAAATATTTCTGGATACCGAGACCACTGGCTTGTCCGCAGATACGGGCGATCGTGTCATTGAGATCGGTTGCGTCGAACTGGTCAACCGCAAGCTCACCGGTAATAACCTGCATTTCTACCTGAACCCCGGGCGCGACAGCCACGAAGAGGCGCTCAAGGTGCACGGCATTACCACCGAATTTTTGCGCGACAAGCCAAAGTTTGAGGCCGTAGCGGACGAACTGGTCGCCTATCTGCAGGATGCCGAGGTCATCATCCACAACGCAGCATTTGACGTTGCGTTTTTGAACAAGGAACTGGAGTTGGCCGGCCGTCCTCCGTTTCGGGACCATGTTGCGAATGTTATCGACAGCCTGGCCATGGCCAAGGAAATGTTTCCGGGCAAGCGCAACGGCTTGAATGCCTTGTGCGACCGTCTGGAAGTCGACAACTCGGGCCGAACCCTGCACGGGGCGCTTCTGGATGCGGAGTTGCTGGCGGATGTTTATATCAACATGACTCGGGGCCAGGATGCCCTGTTGATAGATGCCGGTTCGTCCGATGAGGGCGGTGTTGCGGTTGTGCAGGTTGATTTGCGCGGATTTGACCTGCCCGTGCTTGCAGCCAATACGCAAGAACTTGCGGCGCACGAAGACGTGATGAACCAGATTGACAAATCCAGTAGTGGCAAAACGCTGTGGCGAAAAGCCGCCTGAAAAGCATTGTATAATTTCAGGCTATTCTGAATGAAAATTCAGGGCGATTAGCTCAGGGGTAGAGCACTGCATTCACACTGCAGGGGTCGCAAGTTCGAAACTTGCATCGCCCACCAATAATTTGGTTATAAATTAAGGACTTAGCAGTAATGCCAAGTCCTTTTTTATTGCCTGGTGCGGAAAAAGTGCGGAAAACCTATCACGACGTGCGTGCCCGTAACGCCTCGTACAGCTGCGTGTGGTTCAGCAAAATATCCAGAATACCGCGCAGCACGATTGGCGAATTCAGCGCCTGGGTGCTCATGCTGGTGTGCGCGTCATATGACTCGATGATGGCGTTTTGTAGCTCATTCTTCAGGTCGGGCGAGTTGGAAAATTGCTCCTTGGAGTTGCTGCTGGCCTGTTGCTGCAACTTGGATGATTCCACCACCTTGCCAAAGATGGTCCCGTTCACGTAGCTTAGTTTGTCTTGTTCGGTCGTGTCCGCGCCGAACAGGTCGTTGAGCTTTTCGATCAACTCGGCCATGTAGACCTTCTGCTGTTCTTGCACCATGCCACTGCCCGCTTCGGTGATGGGGGCCAGCTTCGGGATGTCGCCCGTGCCCAGCGGCAGAGTGCGCAGCCCTTTGTCGGTCAGGTGATGGCGGATCAGCACCAGTTTGGACAGATCAATGCCCTCGCGCTCGCGGCCAAACTCCAGCAAGGGCAGCAGCCGCTTGTAGAAAATTGATCGCTTCTCGATGGCCGTGTTGCCGTAGTCAAATATTTGCGACAGGAAGGTATAGAGCCGCAGGTAGGCGCCCATGTCGCCCTTGAACAGGCCCAGCGCATCCAGAATGTCCTGAGCGTCCTGCGCCGCTTTCGTGTCCTGCCTGGCCGCAGCGGCATGCAACGCTGTCAGCGCCGCCTTGTAGCGCTTCATGATGCGGTCTTGCACCGGCTCCAGCGCAGCGACCAGCTCGCTTTGCTTGGCGTTGGGGTTCAGCTCCACCGCCACGACCCGGTCCACCTCAAAATCATCATAGTGGCCCGCTGCATCCAGCTTGGAGCGCAGGTTGAAAACCAGGTTCGGATCGGTGGTGGCGGATAGCTCAGCGGTGGTGTAGTAGGTCTTGAATGCTGCCAGCACCTCTTCGGTGTCGTTCACAAAGTCCAGCACATAGGTGGTGTCTTTGCCGGGGTGGGCACGGTTCAGGCGGCTCAGGGTTTGCACGGCCTGAATGCCTGCCAGGCGCTTGTCCACATACATGCCGCACAGCAGGGGTTGGTCAAAGCCAGTCTGGAACTTGTTGGCCACCAGCAGGACTTGGTACTCATCGCCCTTGAAGGCTTCACGGATGTCGCGGCCTTTGAGCTTGGGGTTCAGGCCCGGGCTGTTTTCTGTAAAGGTGTCGGGACCGGAATCCTTGTCGTTCACCTCGCCGGAGAAAGCCACCAGCGTGCCGATGGCATATCCACGGTCTTTGATGTACTTCTCCATGGCAATCTGCCAGCGCACGGCTTCAAGCCGGCTGCCCACAACCACCATGGCCTTTGCTTTGCCCGCCAGCAGGGGCGACACATAACTGCGAAAGTGCTCCACCACAATCTCCACCTTTTGGGCAATGTTGTAGGGGTGCAGCTTGACCCATCCCATGATGCGTTTCAGGGCGGTATTGCGCTCCACCTCCGCTTCGTCTACTTCTTGCCCGTTATGGGCCAGCTTGAACGCCAGGCTGTAGGGGGTGTAGTTTTGCAGCACGTCCAGGATGAACTTTTCTTCAATCGCCTGGCGCATCGAGTACACATGGAACGGGCGGGGCAGGTTGTCCGGCCCGGCGGGCTGCGCAGGATCTGGCCGAGTGCCAAACAGCTCCATGGTCTTGTTCTTGGGCGTGGCGGTGAAAGCCACGAAGGTGATGCCGCCATCATCGGCGCGGGTCGCCATCTGCGCCGCCAGAATGTCTTCGCTGCTGACTTCGCCACCGTCATTCAACTCGCTCAGCTCTTCCGCACTCAGCACCGCTTTGAGTTTGGACGCAGCCTCGCCGGTTTGCGAGCTGTGGGCCTCATCGGCAATCACCGCAAAGCGCTTGCCTTGGGTTGCGGCCAGCTTGCGTACCGCCTCCAGTGCAAAGGGGAAGGTCTGGATGGTGCAAACCACAATCTTCTTGTCGCCCGACAAGGCTTCGGCCAGTGCCGCACTCTTGCTGCCTTCGGTGTTCTTGATGGTGGCCACCACGCCGGTGATGCGCTGAAAGTCGAACAAGGCTTCTTGCAGCTGCGAGTCGATCACGTTGCGGTCACTCACCACCAGCACGGTGTCAAATACCTTGGTGTGGTCGGCCTGGTGCAGCTCCGCCAGAAAGTGCGCAGTCCAGGCGATGGAGTTGGTTTTGCCGGAACCGGCCGAGTGCTGAATCAGGTATTTACTACCGGGGCTGTCGGCCAGCACTGCCGCCTGCAGCTTGCGCGTGACATCTAGCTGGTGGTAGCGCGGGAAGATGATGCGTTCAATCTGCTTCTTCTTGTCGCGCACGGCAATCAGGTAGCGCCCCAGTATCTCCAGCCAACTGTCCCGTGCCCACACTTGTTCCCATAGATAGGAAGTGCGGTGCCCGCCCGCAGCGTTGACCGGGTTGCCCGCAGCGCCGTCGTCGCCCAGGTTAAAGGGCAGGAACACCGTGGCTGGACCGTCCAGCCGGGTGACCATCGCTACCTCGCTATTGCTCACCGCAAAATGCACCAGCGCCCCGTGTGGAAAGCTCAGCAGCGGCTCGGCAGGCTGGCCCTTGTTGCGCGGGTTGCGGTCAAAGCGGTACTGGTCAATCGCATCGCCAATGCTCTGGGTGAAGTCGGTTTTGAGCTCAACCGTGGCCACCGGCAGGCCGTTGAGAAACAGCACCACATCCATGCTGTTCTCGTTGTGCAGCGAGTAGCGCACCTGGCGCACCACGCGCAGGCGGTTGGCGGCGTAGCGGGCCAAAATGTCTGGGTTGATGGCCAGCGCGGGTTTGAACTCGGCCAGCTTCAGCGGAGTCTTGAGCCCCAGCAGCTCTATGCCGTGGCGCAGCACATCCAGCGTGCCGCGCTGGTCTAGCTGGTCACGCAGGCGTGCCAACAGAGTTTCTTCGGCTTTGGTGCCGTGGTTCTTGGCAATGGTTTCCCAGGCTTGGGGCTGCGTGGCTTGCACCCAGGCCAGCACATCAGCGGGGAATAGGGCGCGGGCGCGGTCATAGCCTGCAGCATCGCCCTCGGTGTACAGCCAGCCGTGTTGACTAAGGTGCTGGCAAATCTCGTTCTCGAAGCTGATTTCTTTGTGCAGGCTCAATTTGGTGTTCTCCCCAGTGCGCCGCCGTCAAGGCAGTCTATCTTTTATATACAAAATAGGGCTTTAGCCCCCGTGGATATTGCGCAAGCAGCTATTATTTTCATAGTGAATTAGTAAACCGCATCATGGTCACCCACGTTCACCGGGATGATCTGCCGGTCTTGAATCAACAGCTCCAGCGTAATGCGGTACGACAAATTGATAGACACCGAATGCAGGCCATCAAGCTTACCTTTGAGGGGGTGCAGACGCAGCGATGGGTGCGCCGGGTTGGCCTCCAGCAGTTGCAGAGTCTTGAGGTAGTGCTGCCGCAAGTCGGGGTGGCGCTTGAGAAACTGCGCTGCCCGGCGTGTGTATTGCTCGGTAAAAACCAATGCAAAGCCGGTCATGCCCTGCGTGGGTTGCGCCATGGCTAAGGGGCCAGGTTCATGGCGTCCAACCGGGCCAGGTGTGCCTCGGGCGACTCCTGCACCATGCGACCAGACGCCATGTCGGCGCGGGTTTGGGCCAATGCGGCGTCTAGCTCACATTCGCGCAGGTAGTGGTAGTGGGCCATGTCCATCACTACAAACTTGTCTTTGCCTCGAACTGAAATAGTGGCCTCGGGCGCGCTGCCCAGCGCCAGCTCAATGGCGGACACACCTTTGGTCTTGAGATCGTTCGCGCTGATGTAGGCCATTGGGAGCACTCCGAATGAATGTTTTTAAGTACCATCAATCATACTTCAAACCGTACGATTGATAGTGCTTTTTGCAATGCCGCCCCAATATCAACATGAAATAGGGCTACAGCCCTCGTAAATAGTGCGCAAGCAGCTATCAAAAAAGTAGCAAGTCGTTCACGCAAACGCCAGCATCAAGTGCCCAACGGGCTCAGCGGCAGGCCGGACCCCAACCTCCACACCGTTGACGGCGCTAACCATCATGCCGCTGGTGTCGTCGTCGGTGTCGGGGCCAGCGTGAGCTGAAAGCCCAGCGCCTTAATCACCTTGAACAGCGTGTCCGAGTTGGGCGCTCTCTCGCCGGAGAGGCTTTTGTACAGGCTTTCGCGCGACAAACCGGTATCGCGTGCCAACTGGGTCATGCCACGGGCGCGGGCAATGTCGCCCAGGGCGGCACCCAGTTCTACCGGGTCACCATCTTCCAGCACTTGCCGCAAGTATTCGGCAACATCTTCCTCGCTGGTGAGGTAGTTGGCCATGTCGAATGGCCGTGTTTTGATAGTGCTCATAAATTGATCTCCTTGGCCAGATTCTTGGCTGCGGCAATGTCCCGCTCCTGGCTGGACTTGTCGCCACCGCCCAACATGACAATCAGCACGTCGCCGCGCTGCACGTAATACAAACGCCAACCGGGTCCGAAAAACTCTCGCATTTCCCAAACCCCATCGCCCACCGCTTTAACGTCTCCCAGATTGCCCCGCATCGCCTTGGTCAGCCGACGTCGCAAGCGGATTCGTGTGGCCCCGTCGCGCAAGCCGTCCACCCAGTGAGCGAAAGTGTCGGTTTCAAAGACGCTGTACATGGAGTGATTGTAGCCAAAAGGCTACAAACTACAAGCACTTGGATCGTCAAACCGTCATTCAAACCAATCTGGTTTACCAGTCAAATCGGCCTGTAGCCCAGGTGGAACGTGCGCAAGCAGCTACTGGTTTGATAGCAAACGCGATCAAGCTGCCACAGCGCCCCGCACGTCGATCTGGCCGGTGACGGCAGCGGAGATCAGCGCGGTGCGGCGTTCTTGCAGCAGGTCGATGGCGCATTGTGCTGCGGTGGTGAGTGTGTCGAAGCCATTGACTTCTTTTTCAAGGAACGCTGAAATTTCAACTTGCTCTATTGCTGGTGGCAAGGGCATCACAAACGACCGAATTTCTTCCACGTTGATCCGCTTGAAGGTCGATCCAATCATCATGTTCGCAAGTTGCAGAATGATGATTGGTGATCGAATAACGTGCTGCAAATAGTCAGATGAATAGTCCTCGGAGAGTTTTCTAAGCAACACTACGTCTTGACCCATTGCAAAGCGTGGGTGGTCCTTGTTGACCTGTGCTACTTCGCCGACAGTCGCATTCCTAGAAAAAATCAGATCACCCGGACGCGGGCAACGGTTGCCTTCGATAAGCAATTCGTAGAAATATTCGGTGGTGCATTTGGCGTTGTCCAGCGACACCCAACGGCTTTGTACTTCACGGATGCTGGCCAATGGAATTCCGTCGTCAACGAATTCTGCGGTGACGTGCTTGCAGTCTGTGACATTCCAGTAGCGCTTGAGTGGTCCAACCTCCCAATGCTCCGGCACATCCCCCAGCCATTCGATGCCGGACGGCTTCAAGGGCGCGTGGGAGTTCAGGCCTCGGGTGACGGCGTGGGAGATGACGGCTTGGCGCTTTTCTTTCAGCAGCTCCATCAGTCGCCGCTGCTCGGCCACCAGTTCGTCAATCTTGGCGGTTTCGCGGTCGAGGAAGACGGCGATTTGGGTTTGTTCGTCGTTCGTGGGCAGACAAATAATCGTTTCTGCCAGAGGACCCAAGTTCAGCGCTCTAAATGTTGCCCCACCCACAGAGCTTTCCCACTGAGCAACTGAAAATGGAGAGCGCAATGTCCAGAAAACATATCGCGAGATGTTGGGTTTTTCGATCGCAATACGCGCCGTTCCTTGAGTTAGGTTTCCTCCGTCCAACCACTCTGGAGTTAGCATGACCTTTCCAAAACTTGGGCCAATTGAGCAAACAATGTCTCCTTCTCGGATTGTGCTTCGGGAGTAGCCAATTGCAATTTCACTTGAAGTGCGCAATATTGCTTCGGGTGCCACAACGCCTTGCTCATCTGACATATCTGCTGGTCGAATGTAAGGGACACCTTCAGGAATATGCGGTCCAGCCTGGACGATGCCGTAAGTAATTTGTCGCGCTGGATTTACAACTCGCTTGAGCGCCATGACATCCCAATGCCCCGGCACCTCCCCCAGCCACTCCACACCGCTGTCCTTGTAGTTCGGGTAACGCGGCAAGCTCATGCGGTCAGCCCGCCAATCATGGTCAGGATGCGGTCGGTCACGCCTTTCAGCTCGGCATCAATCTCGGCCAGTGGGCGCGGTGGCTTGAAAACGTAGAAGTGGCGGTTGAACGGTATCTCGTAGCCCACCTTGGTTTTGTCGTGGTCGATCCACGCGTCCGGGGCGTGGGGAAGCACTTCGCGTTTGAAATACGCTTCGACGTCTTCGTCCAGCGGCACGTTTTCCGTATCGCGCAGGCTGCTGTCTGCCATGGGCTTGCCCTTGGCCTTGCCTTTGAGGCTAATCACCACCTCGCCAGCGGCATTGTGCTCGGGGCGCTCGACGGTGATGGTGCGGTAGCCAAAGGCTTCGTTTTTGAAGATGCGGCTGATGGGTACGCCGTCCCTCGTGTCTTCTTCAAAGTTGCCAAACAGGCGGGTGATGTCGTCGATGTGTTCGGGGCTGAGTTCTTTGCGCTTGCTGCCAAGGCTTTTTCTCAAACGATCCCAGAAGCTGCTGGCGTCGATCAGTTGCACCTTGCCTTTGCGGATGGCGGGCTTGCGGTTGCTGACGATCCACACATAGGTGCTGATGCCGGTGTTGTAGAACATGTCGGTGGGCAGGCCGATGATGGCCTCGACCAAATCGTTTTCCAGCACGTAGCGGCGTATCTCGCTCTCGCCACTGCCTGCGCCGCCGGTGAACAGGGGCGAGCCGTTGAGCACGATGCCAAAGCGGCTGCCGCCATCCACGGCTGGGCGCATTTTCTTGATGAGGTGCAGCAGGAACAAGAGCGAGCCATCGCTGACCCGTGGCAGGCCGGGGCCAAAGCGGCCGTCAAAGCCCTGCTGCTCGGCCTCTTTGCGGATGCTGGCTTCTATCTTCTTCCACTCCACACCAAAGGGCGGGTTGCTGAGGGCGTAGTCAAACACCTTGCCCTGCAGGCCATCGCTGGAGAGGGTGTTGCCCAGGATGATGTTGGCAATGTCCTGGCCCTTGATGAGCATGTCGGCCTTGCAGATGGCGTAGGACTCGGGGTTGAGCTCCTGGCCGTACATGACCAGGCGGGCATCGGGGTTCAGGCCACCCAGGTGCTCTTCGGCCACACTCAACATGCCGCCGGTGCCCGCTGTGGGGTCGTACAGGCTGCGCACCACGCCGGGCTTGGTCAGGGCCGCATCGTCTTCAATGAACAGAAGGTTGACCATGAGGCGGATGACCTCACGCGGGGTGAAGTGCTCACCAGCGGTCTCGTTGGACAGCTCGGCAAACTTGCGGATCAGTTCTTCAAACACTGCGCCCATATCGGCGTTGCTGACCACGTTGGGGTGCAGGTCGATGTTGGCAAACTTCTCGGTCACCAGGTAGAGCAGGCCGGACTTGGCCAGCTTGTCGATCTGGGTGTGGAATTCGAAACTCTCAAAAATGTCACGTACGGCCGGGCTGAAGGCTTGCAGGTAGGCCCGCAGGTTTTCGCCAATATGGTCCTGGTCGCCCATGAGTTTTTGAGGTCCAGCGGCGAGGTGTTGTAGAACAACTGGTCTGCCTTGCGCAGCAAAAACGGCTCGGGATTCAGGCCAGCGGCTTCGCGGGCAGTTTTCTCGGCCAGCACAGCGGCCTTGGTGGGCTCCAGCACGCAATCGAGGCGGCGCAGCACGGTGAAGGGGAGGATGACTTTGCCGTATTCGGACTGCCTGTAGTCGCCGCGCAGGAGGTCGGCTACGGACCAGATGAAGGAAGAGAGATTTGTATGGTTCATTGCGTCGTGTCGGAATAGTCGGCGTCGATTGAATCCAGACGGTCTTTTTCCGTTCGTCTTCCCTGACGGGGGCCATTGTGACCTATTGCCGCAGCAAAATGGCAAGGTCAGGCCAACTGCTCCTGGCTCAATCCTGCCGCCAGTCGATGCTTGCGCAGCACCTGCCCGAAGGCTTCGTGTGGACTGATGGCTAAGCCGGTTGGCGTCGGTTATGCAGGATCGCGTGTGAATCCAGTCGACCCGACGGCTCTCCGTTGAGAAATTTCAATTTGCAGGAACCGCATTTTGACTATCGGCGCGCTGAGAACGCAATAACTTATGCCGCGTGAACGGCTTGGCACGACCGGACACCGCCAACGCAAACTTCACCTCCAGGTCGTGACTTGGCAGATAGCTGGCGGCACCGGAATTGAGTGCCAACGAAAGCAGCAGCGGCGAAAGCCGTGCTAATTTTGAATGCTGCCAACGGTCTTGAAGGGTGCCAACGGTTGCATAGCTGACCAGCAGTCCAATAGCCCAGGCTGACCACACCTCACTGGCGCTGTGCGCGCCCAGCACGATGCGTGATACGCCGACTGCAACCGCCACAGCCAGCCCCAAAAAGAACCCGGCGCTTTGCAAACGCGGTGAATCCTGCGGCGCATGGATCCTAAACAGCACGGGGTACAGGCATGTGGCCAGCAAAGCGTGGCCACTGATGCCGGTAAAGTTCAGGGTGGCAATACCCAGCCCCCAACCCCAAAAAAGACATTTGGTAAGCATCGCAACCGATGCGGCCACGAGTACAGCCAGTGCCCAGCGCGTGGCCAATGCCCTTTGCGCTGACCAGAGTCCAATCAGTTGCGCCGCAAACACTGGCAGTACCAAACCGGCGGCACCCAAGTGCGTGACAGTGCGCCACCAATAGTCTGAAGTGGCAAAATAAAGTGGACTCAGGTCTGGCATCTGAAGGCCCCGGGTTCTTCAACGGGGCAATTTTGGTTGGGTTGGCGAGTCTGATTTTGACGCAGTTACATGACTTGCTGAACGCGCCTTTGCTCGATTAGAACGCGCTTTCCTGCAGTGGCTTACGGTTCCAGAACTTTGGATCAGCATTGCGTTCGCGCCTCTCCACTGAAGGAATCATGTCGCCCACGAATTCGCACATATCAACCTCCATTTTTAGTTCAATGACCAAAGCGTCATCTGACCCGTATCGGTCGCGCAGGTCGTGATAAAGACTGATCAAATGCGTGAGGCGTCTTGACATAGTGCATCCAAGTCATTGGCTCAAGTTCACCAATGTATTTTCACTGTAACCGAATATCAAAATTGATAGGTTTGACTCATCCATGACGCCTTGGCACAGAAGTGGTTCCAACAAGGTTTGTCATCAAAGCGTCATCCCCATGGAGGATGCTGTAGTTGCGGCATCTCGCCGCTGCCAAACTATTTGCGAGCACTCCATGCCAAACGATCACACTCAAGAAGTTCAAGTAATCACCGCTGGCGACAGCGTCCCAGAGGACTTTGAAGATGAATTCGAGACTGCAGCCGAATACCACCGTATGGCTGCACGCCATTTTTCAGCAGCAGCCAAACACCATTTGTCTGCAGCAACGGCCGACGACGAAGGCGACAACGACGCAACTGCGCGCCATGCATTCCAGGCTTACCGTCATCAGCTCAATGGGGTGCAATACGCTGAAATTGCGGTAATGGACAATGAGAGCTTGGAGGATGAATTTGACGAAGTGGGTGATGGCGACGCCGACAACAATTGATACCGTTCCTGCAGGTTTCAGTTACCTTAGGCCGCATAGCCCAAAACGGCGAAAAAATGGCAGCGGCGGCTACAACCTGGTACCTCTGTCTATCACTCACCTAGCGCTAGGGCGACCAGCTCCTCGGCGAAGGCGAAAGAAGTCGAAGCCCCGGTGCCGCCAGTCACGATACCAACGGCAATACCGGGAGCTGGCTGCGATTTGTAAACAACATCCGAAGCAGATGAATAGGTTCCGGTCCAGCGCTCCACCACATGGGCACCGGGCAGTCGCAGCACCCGCTGCAACTCATCCAGGATCAGGGCATCGATCGTATCGCTCGCGAACGGAGCCTCTGCATTGCCGTATACATGACTATCCCCCACGACCAGCGAGCCGTCTGAGGATTGCACTGCGATCAAGTGGATTCCGTACTTCAGGTGGTCCGATTGCTCGCGCAGGAGCTTCGCCCTCAAGGGCTCCGACTCCGGCAAGTCCGCATAGCCTTCATAACGCACCAGGCTCAAATCTGACATCACCGCACCGGGTAAACGGACCGGCTGAGCAGGTTGAATCCGCATCATCTGCAGCGTGCACATCTGGATACCTGCCTGAGCAATCACCTCGGGGTAAAGAGTGTTTAGGTCATGCCCAGGGCAGACCACGCAGTTCTCCGCGCGAATGACACCCCTGCTAGTGTGGACCATGGGCAGATCAATCTGGCCGACTGATGTGCTCCAGTAAAAATCTATGCCCAAGGCTACTTGCAGCCAGCGACTTAGTTGAGGTATCGCGTGGCGCGACTCCACCCGACGCTCATGTGGGCTGTACAACACACCCAAACCGTCTTGCAACAACGGCTGATCTCGCGTGGCTTCTGCACGACTCAAAAGCCTGCAACCCTCGCCCATCTCGGTCTGCATGAACGCCTCAAGCACGCTCAGGGCCTCTGGGCGCTGTGCCAGAACATACAACCCTTGGTGGATCACTTCAATGCCGGCCTGGGGTGCCACCTTTGCCCATATGTCTCGCGTACGCATCGCTCGGCGCCAGTGCTCACCACGGCGTTGACCGGTGACGGTGACAAAACCGAAATTGCGAACCGAAGCTCCCACACATTGGGCGTTTCGCTCAACCACGGCCACGCGCAACCCGCGCTGGTAAGCCGCATACGCGGTGGCGAGGCCGATCACACCGGCGCCAACCACGACCAGATCGTAGTGTTTTTCAGAATTCATTGCTTGTTCCATATTCGAGGTAAATCATGGTCGCTCGCCTTTTGACAAGCGCAGCTCTATCTGCTCGATCACCGGCAGCAGGTCCGCCACGGTGTCGATCACATAGTGCGTACCAGCGCCCCGGAACTCCTCGCTCACCCGCTGGCGCAGTTCCTCGCGCTCATCGTCAGAGGCTGCCAGGTAGTCCGCCAAGGTCAAGCCCGCCGGACTGCCGGAAAGCGCCAGTCCGACCGTCCACATACCCGCGTTCAGCCCCTCCGCAATGCCGGGCATGGTGTCGTCGACCTTGACGCAGTGTGATACAGCGCCAATCTTGAGTTGGCGCACACAGTCCAGCGCCATCCAAGGGCCCGGGCGTGAACCCGCCTCCAGGTCGTCGGCACACACCGTGCAATCCGGCTCATAGCCTTTGGCTGTTGCAAGGTCAATCAGCTTGGTCATTACCTGACGCGGATAGCCCGTGGTCGAGCCAATCTTGTAACTACGACGACGCAGTTCGGCCACGATTTCAAGTGCCCCGGGAATCAGATCACTATGCAAGCCCACCCGTTCGATCTGCAACGGAATAAAAGTGTCGTAGATAAGGCGTATGTCGTCCTCATGCATGGGGCGACCGAACTGGACAGCCCAGCGCGCACCCACAATGGAGTCACGCCCCAAAGCCTCAATGTGCTGCCACTTGCCCAAGCCCATCGGGCCGCGCGCTTCAGCCAAACTGAGGTCGAAGTCAAACGCTATCTTGAAGGCATCTACAAAAATTTGGGTTGGTGCGAAGGATCCGAAATCGACGATGGTGCCGGCCCAGTCAAAAATGACTGCTTCTAACTTTTTTTTCATGAAAATTCCTTGGGTCTACGGTGTAACGAGGCGCCACGCTTGGTGTCGGCGCAACAGCATTCGGGCGGCAGCGGAATACAGCAGACTGAAGGTCGCCGTTGTGACAATGATCAAGGTTGCCATCGCGGCTGCTGGACCCAGTTCTCCGGCTTCGTCTAAATTCAGGATCGAGACCGATGCCGGCAGCGTACTCGGTGAGTAAAGGAAGACCAATGCCGAAACCGTGGTCATTCCATTGATGAACAAATAGCGCGCGATCTCGAGCACCGCCGGCAGGCATACTGGCAACGTCACCCGCCAGAAAGTGGCAAATTGCGACACTTTGAGTGAAGCAGAAACCGACTCGAACTCACGGTCCAGGCTTTTGAGTGCAGTCAGCGCAGTCAAATGACATGAGGTGTAGTAATGCACCACGTTCACAATCACCATAATTGTGAAGGTCTGGTATAGGCCGTTGACCGGGTTATCCGGGTGGTTGAAGAATAAGATGTAGCCGATACCCAGCACTAGGCCGGGCACACCCATGGGCAATGAGGCCATACCTTGCACTGCAGAATGCAGTGCCGAGGTACGCGAGCCTGTCTTCTCCAGCATATAGGCAGTCACGAAGATGAACGGAGCCCCAAACAACGCAGTCAACGTGGCAATCCAAAGACTATTGAGGTAGGCGTCTAGAACGCCAGCGTCGGCTAGGCCGTAGATGTAGTGGTGCAGCGTCAGGTCCAAGTTGTAAGGCCAAAACGTGATGAACGAAGTGTAGGCTGCCATTCCCAGCACACCGAGCATGGCACTTGCCACGACCAGGGTAAACAGCAACAGCGGCGCGTCACGACGCCAGTCCGGTTTGGGAATGTAGGGCACGGCGCGCGATGTGAGGCTGGCCTGTTGGCGACGCTGAACCTGACGGTCGACCACAAAGGCAAACAGAACAGGCACTAGCAGAACCATGGCGACCACAGCGCCTCGGCCAAAGTCATGCAGGCCAACCGCCTGCACATAGATTTCGACTGCCAGCACCTGGAAGTTCCCGCCTATTACCTTGGGAATCCCGAACTCGCTTACTGAGTAGGAAAAAACCACCATCGCCGCGCTGATCAGGCCGTACTTGGCCGATGGCAAGGTCACAGTCATGAACTTGCGCCAGCGCGAGGCCGACAGCGCGTCGGCCGCCTCGTATAGCCGGCCATCGGAGGTGGCCAGCGCGACGACCAGGATCATCAATGCATGCGGGAAGCTTGCGAAGACTGTTGCCATGATGATGCCGACCGGTCCGTAAACACTGGTCTCGCCCAACCAGGATTTGAGCGCGCCTTGTGTGCCGAACCACTGAATGAAGGAAATCCCCCCGACCAGTGATGGTCCGAACAGAGGGGAGAGTCCGATGGTGCGCCACAAGCCCTTGAGAGGCATGCAGGAGCGCTGGATGCCATACGCGTAGAGGAAGGCGAGCGGCACCGAAATTGACGTGACGGTAAGGGCCACCCATAGAGTGTTCCAAACCGCCGTCGACATTCCCGGGGTCGCCGCGAACTCCCTGAAGCGTACGAAGCTTGTGCGCCCGCTTTCGTCGATCAGGCTCTGGCTGAACAACGCGCCCACTGGCAGCAGCAGGAAAACACAGAGCCCCAGCGCCGCAAGCAGAAGGAAGATGCCACTAACGGAAGCACTTGTGTTGACGTTCTGTTTCCAGCGCCAAACCCTGGCCGCCAGAGTATTCATGCCACCTCCGGCATCGGGTACAGGTGTTCTGCTGGAATGCTTACCCGCAACATCGAACCGGGATGAATGGGGCGTCCGGCCAGGTAATTGCTGGAGAACTGTGCCAACATCGGTTGGGTACCATCAACGATCGGCGTCATGCTGACGAGAGAGAAAGCGCCCAGGAATTCGCACTTGTCGACCGTGGCGAAGAAGCTGTTTTCGGAATGATCCAGAGGGGCGAGTAGCCGGATGTCCTCAGGTCGGATGCTGAATCGGTATCTGCTGCCAGGGTTGAGCTCGGAAGCACTGCGCAACTTCAAGCCGCCGTATTCCACATGCTGGGTATCGACTGCAGTCGCCTCAATCATGCTGCCCCGACCGATGAAATCGGCCACGAAATCGTTGCAAGGGGAGCGATAAATTTCGTGTGGATTTCCCACCTGCTGGATACGTCCGTTTTTCATGACCACGATGCGGTCAGCCATAGCCAGCGCCTCTTCCTGATCGTGTGTCACCATGATGGTGGTCACCCCCAAAGTCTGTTGCAGACTTCGAATTTCCGAGCGCAGACGCAAGCGTTCGATCGCATCCAGCGCCGAGAGCGGTTCGTCAAGCAGCAAGAGATCAGGTCGGGTTGCCAGCGCACGAGCCAGCGCAATGCGCTGTTGCTGGCCGCCCGAAAGCTGTGACGGAAACTTGTTCTCCGTACCGGGCAGACCAACGAGCGCGAGCATCTCGTCCACCCGATGCTTGAACGCCTCGCGTCCGGCGCGTCGGTTGTTGAGTCCGTAAGCTACGTTTTGCCCCACGTTCAGATTGGGAAATAGAGCATAGGACTGGAAGACGATGCCATAGTCCCGTGCTGCCGGCGACAAGCTTGAAATGTCCTTACCCGCATGCAATATCTGCCCTCTGTCCTGGCGTTCGAGTCCGGCAATGGTGCGCAGCAAGGTGGTCTTCCCGCACCCAGAGGGTCCTAGCAGGACGACAAATTCCCCACGTTCCACAGCGAGCTCAATTTCCTCCAGGGCCTTGAAGCTGCCAAACTGCTTGTGCAAGCCCTTGATTTCGAGGTGCGCCATATGACTCTCTTTTTTCCGGCAGTTCTTGATTGCCAGCGCCACTGTGCGGCGCTGGAGCTCAGGAAGGCGTCGTCTAGGGTTACTTCTTTGGTTCGGACTTAGCGGAGTAGCGCTGCTGCCATTCAGTCAGGATCGCGTTGCGGTTCTTGCCCATCCACTGGAAGTCGTTCTTGACCAGACGTTTTTCGTAATCGCTGGGGACGTGCTTCAGGCGCGTGGTGATGCCCGAGATTGCGACCACGGCGAAGTTTTTGGCGTAGAGCTCGTTTGCTTCACGCGTTGAGGCCCAGTCGGCTAGTTTCTTGGCGGCATCCATTCGCGGGGTTCCCTTGACGATGGCTATAGCTTCGATATCCCAACCCAGGCCTTCGCTAGGAAACACGACGTCGATCGGGGCACCCTTAGCACGCACAGTGTTGGCGCGGTACTCAAATGAGATCCCGACCGGGAACTCCCCAGCGCCAGCCATCACGCAAGGCTTGGAGCCCGAGTGCGTGTACACGGCGACGTTCTCGTGTAGCTTGTCCATGTAGTCCCAGCCACCTTTTTCACCAAACATCTGTAGCCAGGCAGTCACGTCGAGGAAACCGGTACCCGAGGAGTTGGGGTTTGGCATCACCACCTTGCCTTTGAACTCGGGCTTGAGGAGGTCCTTCCAGCTCTCGATTCGGGGCAAGCCCTGCTTGGCTGCCTCTACGGCGTTGTAGCAGATCGCCGCGCCCCAGACATCCATGCCGACCCAGCTTGGATTAGCGGCACCCGAGGTAAAACGCGGATTGATAGCCTTGATGTTGGCCGGAGCGTAAGGCTGCAACATTTCTTCGTGATCAAACACCACCATGCTGGAGGCCGCAACGCCCATGATTACGTCTGCTACCGGCTTGTTTTTCTCAGCCAGTAGCTTGGCGGTTACGATACCCGTGGAGTCACGGGTCCACTTGATTTCGATGTCAGGGTAGGACTTATTGAAAGACTCTTGGTAGGCCTTGAGCTGGTCGGTTTCCAGCGCGGTGTAGACGTTGAGGGTGGTTTTCTCGGCATGGGCCGGCAGAACTGCTGCTGCAGCGAATGCAGCAAATATCAGGGACTGCGCGAGTGTTTTCAGCTTCATGAGGTAACTCCTGGGGATGATCTAAAAGTCGTCGCCACGGGTCTGTGTAGTTGGATTCCAACCTTCGACCGAACAGCGGCAGCAGAAGCATATATCTGCAATATGTCAGATTGTTGACAATCTACAATAAGCAAAATTGATCTACAATTTTGGATGATGCACACCTTCTGCCAACCATGCCTGTTCTGCTTGCACATCCCACTAAAGATGCTTTAACGCTCGTTCAAAGCACCTCGCTCACTCGACTCGTGGTCGAGTCGATCGAAGAAATGATCTTGTCCGGAGAGTTGCTCCCCGGCGCGAAGCTTAATGAAGTTGCACTGGCTCGCCAATTCGGAGTCTCGCGCGGACCGCTTCGCGAGGCATTGCGCACCACGGAGGAGTCAGGTCTGATAAGACAGGAGAAGAACCGCGGTGCCTATGTGCGTGAGATCAAGTTGTCGGAGGCCGCAAATATTTACGACGTCCGTGCTGGTCTGGACGCTACTGCCGGCCGGTTGCTCGCCGCGCACGTTACGCCTGAGCAATTGCACACCTTGCGAGAACTCACCGAAGCCATGAAGTCAATAGGCCAAGCCGAAGTGGATCGCTTTCACGAACTCAACCTTAGTTTCCATGATTGCATCGTCAACATGGCGGGCAATCCCGTTCTTACCGCAACCTATCGCAAACTTACCAAACTGCTGGCCCTTTTTAGACGACGCAATCTAATGGCTCCCATGGCCATCCCGCACTTTGCCGAAGAGCACAGTGCCATTGTTGACCTGCTTGAAGCTCGGGATGCCAGGGGAGCCGCCGAAGCCCTTTTCGCACACGCACAAGGTGGAAGGCAACGCATGCTGAAGGATGGAGAACTGGCCGGCATCCCCGATGACCATTGACGCATTGCTGTCCACGCTCGCCGCGGTATCTCCAAAAAAGTCGATTTCGCCGTGCAAGTGACGCAAATTCCAACCACGGTCGTGCTGGCAGTCCTTTGTGCCGCAATGATGCATGCCACCTGGAATGCGTTGATACGTGGCGCACCTGACAAGAGCCTTTTCACACTATTGCTCCATGTCTGCAGCGCGCTTCTGGCCTGCGTTGGTTTGATGGTCGTTGGTTTGCCCAATTGGGAGAGCTGGCCATTTCTACTGATGTCTGCGCTTTTGCACACCGTCTACATCATCTGCTTGATGCGGGCCTACGAAGGAGGGCAACTGGCGGTGAGCTATCTGCTCATGCGCGGCCTCGCCCCGCTGATTGTTTGCGTGGTTTCCACGCCATTGCTGGGGGAGACGCCATCACTCATGGCATGGTTCGGAATTGCGTTCATCCTTCTCGGCGTTCTGACCATCGCGTCAACAACGGGCCGCTCCATCAGCGAGGTCATTCGACACCCCTCTGGAAAAGCCGCCTTGCTCAACGCCATCATCATTGCTGCTTACACAGTGGTCGACGGCCAGGGAGCACGGGTTTCTCAAAATCCTGTCGGCTACGTACTGACCCTGGCCTTGTTCGAGCCACTGATCATCCTGACCCACCAATTGCGCCGGCGTCACACGGTCGTGCTGACTTATTTCAAATTGCATTGGCGGTTGGGTTTTTTCGGTGCCGCGGTCGCGACTTCGGGGTACAGCATCGTGCTCTGGGCGATGACACAAGCGCCGATCGTTGTCGTGGCGGCCATGAGAGAGAGTTCCGTTATCTTTGCGGTACTGATTGGCAGTTTGTGGTTCAGGGAAGGTCGATTACGGGTGGGGCTGATAGCCGCCTCAAGCATGGCGATCGGTGTGGCTTTGATCAAGAGCTGAACGCATGGGTTTGAGACGGGTTTTGGGTTAAGACGGGTGCTCAACACCGTTTAAGACACATACACAATGGTTAGGTACGAACATGGCTATGAAAATTTTCTTGGTATTGACAAGGCATTGCCAGCTACACCCAACTGCGCATGTCGACATGTTTGCTGGCTCACTATTGCGATGCTCTGACGGGATCATTTGTGACGTTGCAGCAGACTTTCCGGTACGAAATCATCCAGATGGCGCATCGTAAAAAGGTTCTCGGTGAAGTTGCTACGTGATTAACGTTTCATCGTTCAAGCCGAGGACATAATCGGGACGTATTTCAGCAGCCTGTTAGGGTGCAGTGAAAGAGTTGGATGGCTTCTCTCGCTTGACCAGTTAATGGACGAACTCCGTATTGCATTTGTTGCAGATTACCTGTACCTCCATATGGTTTGAAACGCTCGCAAGGAACGCCCCCTCAACCCGGTCGACTGCGCGGCGTGGGCTGCTCATGTAGGGGTGGTCATCCTCCGAAACGTGAAGCGTTCCTTGTTCGCCACATTGGGGGCAAACCGCTGGGGTTGTGTACCTTTGTTTTGCAGCCATTGAGGTCTCCTGGACGAGAAAGTGTTCGGGTGAAACTTACTTCCTATGAGAACACATCATAGCCACTGAGAAGCTATCCGAATGCCTTTGTCGAGTGGCATTACCGACGTAAGATAAAGGCATGCATCGATCGGTAACCAACGTTTTATTTGTATCGCGGGAAAACGCTGCCAGAAGCCTTCTAGCAGAAGCGTGTCTCATTCACCTTGGCGGCAATAAATTCAAGGCTTATTCCTGTGGTGTTCCATCACTGTCTCATGGGCAGCCCAAAGACTGGACGCTTTTGGCACTGCAGACAGCAGGTATTTCGGCCACCAGCCTTCAATGCAAAACCTGGACCGAGTTCACTCGCAGCGGCGCTCCAAAGATGGACTTCGTGATTGCGTTGGACGCGTCAACTGCGCACCAGCATCCCAGTTGGCCAGGTCAACCGGAAACGGCTTTGTGGGCTTTTGAACCTTTCGTTCTGCGCAAGAACAATGGCACCGCCGTGGGTCTGGAAACTTTGCAAACACTGCACTCGCTGCGCCGGAGAATCGAGCTCTTGTTGAGCTTGCACTCCAAAGGTAAAACGCGATCCGATTTGCGCGATGACTTGCGTGATCTAGGTTACCTCTAAAAAATTCATTGAAGGGCTTCAGGATCGTTTTGGGTAATGCCTAAACGCACATATTGTGTTGGGCTGCCAACGCAGAAGAACAACGAGATCAGAGAGTTGCTGCCGCGTCGCTGGCAACCACTGCGCGAATAGAGATCACATCATCTGGACTTCACGAGCTTCAATAGACACCTGTTAAGGTCGAAATTGAACTGGGGAGTGAGTGAACACCCGCTGGTTCTTTTGCCAGACGCATGCAAAAAAATGGCATCACGAGTGTGCCCATTGGGGCCGGCAATCCACACAATTTTGCAATATGAATGTGTTAAATTGTTTCAATGAGTAAAGTTGAACAAGATATCCGCAATCGGCTTTTAATGGCACGGCTACCGACCATGCCGCAGATTCTTGTGAAGCTGATTGAGCTCTGTCAGCGCGACGACACCGGAATGGATGCGCTTGCCAGACTCATTGCGAATGACGCCGGTATTGCCAGCAAAATTCTCACGCTGGCAAACAGCGCTGCCTACCATCGAGGGGGGCCAAAGGTAGGGTTGATGCAAGGGCTCATCAACCTTGGCTTGGACACCATCAAAACACTGGTCATCAGTGAGTCCGTTTTTCAGACTTTCAACGCTTTCCCAAATGCCGGGGGCGCCGACCTGCGTGGTTTTTGGAAACATGCATTAACCACTGCGATCCTGGCCCGCGAGATCGCCAAAAAAATGGGCTACGTGCAAACTGAGGAAGCATACTTGGCGGGTTTGCTCCACGATATGGGCCGATTGGCTTTACTGGCGGCAGCACCGACAGAGTACACCGCCAATTTCCATGCCCGAGACAACGCAATGCTCAGCGTTATTGAGCAACAAACGCTGCAAATCTCGCACACGGAGGCTGGTGCCTGGTTGATCGAACGCTGGAATTTGGACTCGTTCCTAGCTGATAGCGTGCTCTACCATCACGAAAAACTTGAGCGGGTCGTTTCGGCTCACCCATTGATTCGGATTGTTCACCTTGCTCACTCGGTGAGCAGCCTGCCCGCCGATGTTCCCATGGATCCGGGAGGAGGTGCGCTGTGCAGTATTTCGGACACTGACTTGCTGGCAATCCAGCAAGGAGTGGCCGAGCAGGTTAAAAAGACAGCAGACTATCTCGGTATTGATGTATCCGGCGTGGATGACCAAGCCGTGCCTGTGGCTCAAATCCCCCGGAATGTCTCGTTGCCAGCGGGACAGGCGGACCTTATGGGCGAGGTCCGCAATATGGCCCTAGTGGCTGAAATTTCTGTCTCGTTCTCGCGCCCGAAAAGTGTTGCACAACTACTTGACGTGGTGCAAAAAAACGCCCGCATCCTATTCAATATCGAAAGCGCGGTCATGCTCATGAAGAGCGCGACCAGCCAAACACTGGCAGAAGTTTCATCCGGCGCCATTCGACAGAACCTCTCCGAACTCGTTATTCCCCTTTCTGCAGGCGGAGGAATTGCGAAGGCGGCAGTGCTAAACCAGCTTGTATATCTGGAGCGCGGCTCAGGCGCTCTGAGCCTGCAGGAAGACCAGTTGCTACGACTTCTGGGCGCAGATTGCCTAGTCTGCGTACCTTTGGGGACGGCTTCCCCGTGCAACGTGGTCTTTGTAGCCGGAATACCGGCATGGCAGTTGGAGGACTTGAAGCAATCCACGCGACTGCTTACTTCCTTTGGCTCGCTGGCAGGCACGGCATTGGACGCGATCAACAACGGCCACAACGAGATGGATCAACTCGTTGCCAGTGTGCATGCAGAACACCAGGAGAACGCACGCAAGGTGATGCACGAGGTCAGTAATCCGCTGGCCATCATGAAGAACTACATTGGTGTCATTGACGAGAAGCTGATGCGCCATGAGCCCGTGACCAGGGAGTTGTCCATTTTGAGTGGCGAGATTGACCGAGTCGGTAGCATCGTGGATGAGTTTTCGGGGGCTACTCCCCGCATACAACCCGGCGGGACCGAAATCAATCAACTGATCATTGACTTGGTACGGTTATTTCGCGATAGCAAATATCTGCCATCGACCGTGCAGATCGTAGCGAACGTTGCCGATCAGCCAAGTGTCATTTCAGGCTCTTCCGATGCTTTGAAGCAGATCCTGGTCAACCTGATCAAGAATGCGGTCGAGGCCATGCAAAAGGGCGGGCAACTCACGGTGAGTAATTTGGGTCGTGTCTTGCGCAGCGGGCGTCTCTATTTTGAAGTGTCTGTCACCGATACCGGCCCAGGCTTGCCTGCCGAGGTGTTGGCTAATTTGTACAAACCGGTTCGGAGTTCCAAGGCCGGGGATAACCGAGGGCTCGGTTTGAGTATCGTTCACGACAAGATACAAAAAATGGGCGGAACCATCAGTTGCCACAGTACCAAAGTGGGCACTGTTTTTGAAATGTATTTGCCCGCACAGACCGCTACTGCCCAGCGCAGTGCACCTGAGTTTGTCCAAAATGTGGCGTGAAACGTCTGCGTTGGCGGGCCAGCATCAGACTCCTTTTCTGTTCAGTTTTACTCCTGCAGCGTCTCCCGTCGCCGCTACGGAACTTCCTACCATTAGGGCGCTTCTAGTGGACGACGAGCCACTCATGCTCAGCAGCCTGGCGGCGTTGCTTGCAAGCCGGAATTTTGATTTGACGACGGCCAACAGTGGCTCGGATGCCATTCAGCTGTTACGACGCAACGTGTTTGATTTGGTGATCCTGGATCTGCAAATGCCAGTTGTCGGCGGACACGCCATCATGGACTTCATGAAGACGCAGCGATCTGAGGCCAGCATCATCGTGACCAGCGGGGCCAAAAGCATTGACGCGGCGATTGGTGCACTCAAGCGCGGTGCCTATGATTACCTGCGCAAGCCCTACACACGGGAAGAGCTTGAGAAAACCATCGACAATATTTTGCAGCACCGTGCACTGCAGGCGGAAAACCGGCGCATCGCTACCGTACTTGACCAGTCGGAAAAGATGTACCGGTTTTTGGTGGACCGGTCTCCTGACATTATTTACACGCTGGACGCCGAAGGGTGTTTGACCTTTATCAATGACCGGGTCGAACAAGTCCTGGGTTTCGTCCGTCGGGATCTTATAGGCCAACACTATTCGGTGCTTGTGCATGATGATGATATTGAGCATGCCAACTATGTCTTCAATGAGAGACGCAATAACCGGCGCGTCTCCCGCAATGTCGAGTTGCGTCTCAAATCCCGTCACAGCAATGGAGAAGCGCGCTTCTTCAATCACGAGTTGATGATGCTCTCCGGGCAGCAGAGCCAGCGACCGCAGATTTCACAGGCGCCAATGGATGCAGTGATGGGAATTTATGGTGTGGCAAGGGATATTACGGATCGCAAGCGAGCCGATGAGTTGATTGCATACCAGGCCTACCACGACATCCTGACTGACCTGCCCAATCGCGTGTTATTCAAAGATCGGCTTGGCTTGGCGCTGCTGCAAGCCAAGCGCAACGAATCGAGTTTGGCGGTGGTATTTATCGATCTCGATCGCTTCAAAATCGTCAACGATACCCTGGGCCACTCTGTCGGCGACGAATTGCTGAAGCAGGCAGCCGCACGACTGAAAGCCTGCCTGCGCCGTTGTGACACCCTTTCACGCCGGGGTGGCGATGAATTTACGGCCGTGCTCCCCGATCTGACTAGCCGCGAAGATGCGGCCGCGATTGCCGAGAATTTTGCAGCCTGTCTACGCAAACCATTTGAATTGGCAGGCCAGCAAGTACACCTCTCTGGAAGTATTGGTATTTCCGTCTTTCCATCGGATGGTGATTCGGCGGATGTGCTGTTAAAAAATGCTGATGTCGCGATGTATCACATGAAGTCGCATGGTAAAGACGGGCATTGTTTTTTCGAACCCTCCTTGCTTGAATCTTCATCCAGGAAAATTGAGCTGGAGCAGCGCCTGCACGTTGCTATTGAACATGGCGAGTTGGAGATGTATTACCAACCGCAAGTCGACGTTCGAACGAAACGCATCATTGGCGCAGAAGCTTTGATGCGTTGGAACCAGCCCCAGCGCGGGTTCCTGGGTGCGGGTGTATTTTTGCCTATTGTTGAAGAAAGCCAGTTGATGATTCGCATCAGCGACTGGATGCTGGACCGCGTTTGCCGAGATCTTCTCGAATGGAACCAGGTGGCGGACTTCAAGATGCGGATGTCGGTGAATTTGTCTCCGCAGTATCTGGATCGGGGTGATTTTTACACCAAACTTCAGGAAACGCTGAGCCTGCACCACATCGCTGCTGCGCAAATTGAAGTGGAGGTGACAGAAAGCATTTGTATCCACAACCCGAAATCCGCGATTGAGCAACTCGACAAGTTATGTCAGCTCGGCGTGAGCGTAGCCATTGATGATTTCGGCACCGGCTACTCCTCGCTTTCGTATCTGCACCGGTTCCCCATACACACGATCAAGATTGATCGATCTTTCGTTATGGAGATTCATGACGCCGTGGGGCAGTTTCCCGTCGTGCTGGCCATCATCTCCATTGCCAAAGGTTTGGGCTTGAACCTGGTGGCAGAGGGGGTCGAGACGCACGCGCAAGAGCAATATCTGGAGAATTCAGGTTGCCGCATCATGCAGGGCTACCTGTATCACAAGCCCCTCTCGCAGGCGGTATTGCTTGATCTTCTGCGTTCGCAGAGTCTCACCTCAAATGTTGAGGAAAATTTTAGTGCGGGGGCTTTCGTAGATGCTTCTGAAAGTCCCCGGCCGTTGTGAGTTGCTATTTAGCCCCAATGTCTGGTGCTGAAGTTTTTTGAAGTAATTTCAAGGCATTGCCAATTTTTTTCGGGTCATTGTTACGCAAACCGTCGACTAACTCACTGGCCGTGTTCGCCCGGAAAGTGGCATACGTTTGCAAGGCTTCGAGTGTTTTGGAGGAGGGTGCCGGTGAGTCCGGACTGGCCACCCGCAGCGCCTCAAAACTTTCCCGGTAAACCGTTACGACATTGGTATCGATGCTGCCGGCCAATTGGTCAAATGACAAACTATTGCGACGTCCCGCCTCAAGAATGGCGTCCCAATTTTGGCTGATGCGCCGGTCTTCATTCACAAAATCGCGGATAGCGCCACGCGCTCGTAACTCGTCACTAAACCGGTAGCTTGCCGGCGGCACATTCATCCATAAAATCGATATGCTCAAGGCCAGCCCCGATGCTGACCACCACCGCAGGCGCCTTGTGCTAGGGCTCGTGGAAGTCCATGGTCGCGCCATCAAGCTGCCTAACAAGGCGCCAGCCACCAAGCCTCCCACATGCGCCGCATTATCAATGCCCGGAACGACTAGCCCCATGCCAAGTATGAGAAGCGTAAAGATGGAGGCCGCTCCAAACAACCATTTGAACTCGTTGTGGTCTACCTGCCGGCGCTCTCGCCACAAGAAAATCAGCAGTGCTCCGTAAAGACTGAATATTGCCCCTGAAGCGCCGCCAGAAACGGCCCGGTTGCCTTGAATGGCCAGTGAGAGCAGGTTACCCACGACACCACTGACAAGGTACAAGACCACAAATCGGGGACGCCCGTACAAACGCTCTACCAAGCGACCGACGTCCCACAAGGCCCACATGTTCAACGCCAGGTGAACAATGCCAAAGTGCACAAACATGGCGGTAAATAGCCGCCACCACTGACCATCTTGTGTGGCCGGCCCAAAATTAGCTCCCCACGCCAGTTGTATGCCCGTGGATGAGTGCCACAGGCCGGCCCCATACAACATCATGACAGCAAACACTGTCAGATTGATGGCAAGAAGACAGCTGGTGACCGGAGCGCGCTTGGGACTGCTGCGCATCAGCTCTGTCAGGCTGACTGGCTTAGGAGTAGGTATCAGTTTTTGACTTCAGTCAGGTGTTTTTCGATCTGGGCTGTGCTGATGGCGCCAGGCACTCGCGCTCCGTCCGAGAAGACGAGTGTTGGGGTGCCACTAATCTTGTATTTGCGACCAAGTTCGAGGTTTCGCTCAATCGCTGCAATGTCGCAACTCCCCACTTTGGGCACCTGCTCACGCACCATCCACTCCTGCCAGGTTGCAGCTTTGTCTTTGGCACACCAGATGTTCTTTGCCTTCTCGTTCGAATCGGGGCCGAGTATCGGATACAGAAAAGTGTGAATCGTCACGTTGTCCACTTTTTCCAGATCCTTCTCGAAACGTTTGCAGTACCCACAATTAGGGTCTTCAAATACAACCAGCTTGCGTTTGCCGTTGCCACGCACGATGGTGAATGCATCTTTTATCGGCAAAGAGTCGAAACTGATTGCCGTTAACTTGTCAACGCGTTCAGCTGTCAAATCGCGGCCAAGTTTGGTATCTATCAGACTGCCTTTGATCAGGTAATTGCCGGCAGCATCCGTGTAGAAAATCTCTGTGTCGTTGACACGTATTTCAAACAATCCCGGAAACGGACTCTTTCTAACTTCGTCAATTTTTCGCAACTGCGAAATGCGTTCGCCCAAGTTCTTGCGAATAACAGTTTCCTGGCCTGCCGCGTTAAAAGTGGTCACCAGCCCGATTGCCGCCAAAGCCACTTTTATCGAAGAAATGAGTTGCATTGGCGTTGTTCAGATTGCGATTGTCTTGTTGCGACGGCGCGCAATGGAGCCTATCAAACCCAAGCCAGCTATCAGCATCGCAAATGTCTCTGGCTCTGGAACGGACGTTACGGTGAACTGAGCTGCGATGAAATTGGTACCTGCGACCGATGCACTGGTTTTCAGGCTGTAGGTGCCTGCTGTCAGGCCTGAAAATGTAAAGGCATCAGAAAGCACGGCGCTTGACATGGTGAATCCCTGTGCGGCGTTGTACACGGAGGCCGAGTTGAAGCTCACCGGTGGCAAGGCGATCTGAAAACCCGGCGCTATCAAAACATAGGGTGCGAAGCCGAGCACCCCCGCTACGTTGGAAACCCCCGCCAGCGTGAATGTGCCCAGCTCGTAGTCGGAGAATGTTACCCCGTTGGCCTGAATAGGGGCGGTGGCTACTGCACTGGCGGCAAATGAACTGAGTGCAATGACCATTGCGCTGACGAGTGCTTTGATATTCATGATTTTTCCCTGTGGAGTTCCCGGATGGCATCAAATTAAGACTTGCCCAAGCATATTTGCACCGAAGATGCGCGTCCATAGACCGTTCGGACTAACGGCATGCCATTATTTGGAAACAATAGGCCCCGAACCCATGTGATACACGGAGTCCACCTGATGCGGGGGAGGGGTGCAGTGCTATGCGATCAATGACTCGCTAGACTTGATGTTTTTGCGGCGTGCCATAAAACCGATCAGCCCAAGGCCAGCCATCAGCAGGGCGTAGGTCTCTGGCTCTGGAATGGCGGCCACATTCAAACTACCGGAATAGGTGCCGCCATACGTGCCAACCACGTTGCCCCTGATTTCCAGGGTGTAGGTATCGGCTGGCAATGTTGACAACGAAATTACGGTAGTTGATCCTGTGATTCCGGGAGCCGCGCTGAAGGGTGTGCTCCAAGCCTGCATGAGTGGAGTAGTACCAGCGCTGAATGGGCCGCTACCCTGGTAAAGCCGGGCAGAGATGTTGTCAATACCAAAAAATGAACCGAGGTTGATGCTTGCCGTGATACTGCTTAGTGATGCCGCAGGAGACAGCGCGAACGTGTAGTCGTCATAGAACGATAGCAAGCTTGGTCCGGAGAATGTGTTGCCATAACTCACCGAAAATGGTGCAGATATTGCGCCAAGGTTCACTGTATTGGGCGTTATCGCTGCAACAGCATGCGACGCTATGGCTGTCGATGCAAGTATGGCGAGCACCGCCAGTCGCAATACCCGCTTTTTCAAGATTTTCATAAAGTCATTCGGAGTGGTTGATTAGGCTGATGCAGGGGTCGCTGCGTCAACAATCCTGAGCTTAGTCGGCCATTGTTTCAAGCCGCCTGTTCCACACCGGTTCAACGGTAATCCATTCGGCCTAGTGGCCGCGACGCTACCGTTAATGATTGCCCTTAGTTCAGTGAAAGAAAGCGGCTGACAGGCGCATTTCTTTTCACAGGTTTCGAGATTCCCAAGAGCTCGTCATAGGGTCTGCGAGTTCCCGGCTCAGCAGTTTCCTTGCGGCTGAAACTGAAATTTGCCGGGTACCTGAACTCGAACGCTTCCCGGGCATCAAGCTCAGACCGCAGTTCGGCAACAACCGGGTCGGCCTCGCCGTAGCGGTCTTTCAACTCATTGAATACCCTACTCAGGTTGTCGAGTTTGCGTGACATAGAACACTCCAATGAAGATGATTTGTGTCACTGTAACATCCGGGTAAACCCTGAACCATAGGAAATCTGAGAAAAAACCTCAACGTCCATAGACGTCTTCAAAGCGGACAATATCGTCTTCCCCCAAATAAGAGCCTGACTGAACTTCAATCATCTCCAGTGCCACGCGCCCCGGGTTTTCCAGGCGGTGTGTAGTGCCCAGCGGAATGAACGTTGACTCATTTTCCGACAAAAGAAACGAGCTTTCACCCTTGGTCACCTTGGCGGTGCCGCTTACCACAATCCAGTGCTCCGCACGGTGGTGGTGCATCTGCAGCGACAGCGTACCGCCTGGCTTTACGACAATGCGCTTGACCTGAAATCGCTCGCCCGCATCCACTCCGTCATACCATCCCCAAGGCCGGAATACCTTGCGGTGGATCGCTCCTTCTGAGCGGCCCTGCCGCTTCAGGCTGTCCACGATCTTCTTGACATCCTGTGTTCTGTCCTTGTGTGCGACCAAAATTGCGTCTGCGGTTTCAACCACCACCAGGTCATGCACGCCAACACAAGCGATCAGTCGACCTTCAGACAAAGCCAGGGTATTGCGGCAATCTTCCAGTAATACATCGCCTTGGTACACGTTGCCCGATTGGTCTTTGGGCAGGACTTTCCATAGTGCATCCCACGCACCCACATCCGACCACCCTGCAGACAGCGGAACGACAACTCCCGCTGGCAGTGCGCCCGGCACGGCGCTGGTGCCCGTTGCGTTTGAGGCAATGCGCTCCATTACTGCGTAATCTATGGAATCGCTGGGGCAGCTGGCAAATGCTTCCTTTCCAACGCGCTCGAACTCGCCATCGATTGAGCCCTGATCCCAAGCCGCCTGGCAGGCGCCTAAAACGTCTGGCCGACATGCACCGATGGCCGCCAGCCAGACCGACGCACGCACCATAAACAAGCCGCTGTTCCACAGATACGAACCTTCATCGAGATAAGCCTGGGCCGTTGCCAGATCGGGCTTCTCCACAAAGCGCGCAATCAGGCGCGCATGGGACGCATTTGTTTCACTGCCATACGCCGAACCCGACTGGATGTAACCATAGCCCGTTTCAGGCGCATCTGGTGTAATCCCGAAGGTCACCATTGCGCCATCCGAAGCGAGCAGTGCCCCCTGGGCAACCGCACTGCGAAACGCAGTGGTGTCGACAATGACATGATCTGCCGGCATCACCAGCAGCACCGGATCTGCTCCGTTTTTGATAGCTGATAGTGCAGCCAGCGTAAGGGCTGGCGCTGTATTTCGTCCAAAAGGTTCCAGCACAATCGTGCCGGTCTTTCCCATCAGGCGCAGCTGCTCCGCAATTACAAACCGGTATTCCTCATTGCATACCACCATGGGCGCGGCCAGTTCAGCACCGGCAATACCGTCCACGCGACGAACGGTCGCTTGCAGCAACGTGTCTTCACCCACCAGCGACAGCAATTGCTTGGGGTATTTCTCGCGTGACAGGGGCCAGAGGCGGGTGCCGGAGCCCCCGGACAATACAACGGGTTGGATCAACATAGGTGGTGTATTTTTGACGGTTATCGGTTTGCAGCACGCAGCGGTTACGCCCGGGCATCACCCCAGCGCAATTGGGCTGTGTCGTCGCCCCGGTACAAGGTGTCTCCGTGGCGGTCCACGCAGTACAGGGGCGAGACAATCATTTCGCTGAAGCGCATGTCAGCGGCAATGCGTGTGTACTCAAACAAAATGCTGCGCACCACCTTGGCGCCCGTGCGAATGTGGCAGCCGTGGCCGATCCAAGCAGGACCCGTAATCGTTGCCCCTGGCTCAATGCGCACACTGGAGCCGATGTACACCGGGCCCTCAATCTTCACTTTGTCCCATGGAATCGAGGTGTTCAGCCCAACCCAGATTCCAGGCTTCACTTCGCGCCCCGGCATGTTCATCTCGGCCACTTCACCCCGTAACACCCGCTGCAATACAGACCAGTAGTCGCTCACCCGGCCAATGTCGATCCAGTTGAAGAATTGCTTTTGGGCATAAAACGGCAGTTTTTGCTCCACCAGTTGGGGAAACAACTGTGAGCCGATGTCATACACCGTGTTGGGTGGAACCAGGTTCATCACCTCCGGCTCAAAAATATAGATTCCGGTGCTGGCCAGGGTTGATCTCGCCTCGATTGGAGTTGGTTTCTCCTGGAAGGACTGAATCTGCCCGTCCGCCGCCGTTTCCACAATGCCGTAGTTTTGCACCTCACTGCGCGGCACATCCAGTGCCACCACGCTGGCAATGGCTCCTTTGCTTTTGTGCTCCTCCAGTGCGGCACCAATATCCAGATCGATCAGCGCATCGCCACACAGCACCAAGGTAGGCTCGTCAAAGAAACCGCTGAAATCCTGGATGCGGCGCATGCCTCCGGCAGAGCCCATAGGGCGGGGCAGTATGTCGCCGTGGTCCAGAACCCCTTCGTAGGAGTAACCAATTTGCACGCCCCAGCGCCGACCGTCACCAAAATACCGTTCAATCTTCTGATGGTGGTAGGCCACGTTGATCATGATCTCCGTGATGCCGTGACGCTCCAGGTGCTCGACCAGATACTCCATTACCGGTTTGCCCAAAATCGGAACCATCGGTTTGGGTAAGTCTTTCGTCAAGGGGCGCACGCGCGAGCCTTGTCCTGCTGCCAGAATCATTCCCTTAGCCATGGCTTACTTCGTTCCTGATATTCATTTTTGAAAATTCCTTGGTCGTTGGTATTCAATACGATGCAGCAAAAGCCGCCGGTTTCGGTTCAGCGTAGCACGCAGGTATGTCATCTATACGACACTCCGAGGGGCTGTTTAGCAGCTCAAGAATCTGGATGCTCAAACGCCCGTCGAAGGTCTCTCCGGGTGCCAGCACCACAGGTCTGTCAACACAAACCGGCTCGATGCAAAGAAACTGCTGCCAGTGGCCAGCGGGCAGATCTGGCAACGCCGTAGCGCCTGTTGCTCCTGGATTCCAGACCATCCATTGATCAAACCCGGTGGCGCTCAAGCGCAATGAATAGCCACCAGCGTTCAGCGCCAGAGGCCCACAGGTGTTAAATAGTTGCTCAAACGGCTGCCCGGAAAACCTTTGCAGCTCAAGCCCCGCCAGGCCGGAAATGCTGCATGTCAGTAAGTCCTGCACTGCAAAATAGGGGTGCAGGCCACCCGTCCAGTTGAATGTGCTGTTGCCTGTATTGGTCACTTGCAGTGCAACAACCAAAGCGTCCGGCTTCGACTCTATTGTCAAACGCAGCCTGGCTGCATGCGGCCAATCGGGGAACCCATCCGGCTCAATGGCCAGGCCGTAGCGAACCCGTTGCGTCCCGAGTAACCCGGTGGGCCTCTCTTCCAGATTCCAGATTGCCGTCCGCACCAAACCGTGCTTGGGCAATGGCCCTCGTTCCGCAAATTGTGGAAATAGCACCGGCACGCCACCCCGCATGGGTGCGTTCGCCACCGGCAGGGGACTCAGGTACAACAGTTGGCCAATCTCCCCGCATCCCGCCTGAAGCAATTGGGCGCCGAACGCGCGGTGCGTCAGCACTCTCTACCGCCCAATCGCCAGATACTCGATCCCCATCCCGCGTACAAGTCTGGGGTCGTAGAGATTACGACCATCAAAGATCACCGGGTTTTTCAGCTTCACTTTGATGGTGTCAAAATCCGGGCTGCGAAACTCACGCCACTCGGTCACGATAATCAGCGCATCAGCGCCATCCAGCGCGGCGGTCTGGTTTTCGGCAAATGTGATTCGCGCCTCATTGGGGAAGCAATGCCTGGCTTCGACCATCGCCACCGGGTCGTAAGCGGTAACGGTCGCACCGGCGTCCAGCAGATCCTGAATCACCTCCCGGCTGGAGGCCTTGCGCATGTCGTCTGTGTTGGCTTTGAACGCCAAACCCCAGATGGCAAAGTGCTTGCCGCGCAAGTCAGCGCCAAAGCGCGACAACACCTTGTCGCCCAAGACGCGCTTTTGCGCTTCATTGGCCACTTCCACTGCATTCAGCACGCGTAGCGTAATGCCGGCGTCGTCCTCTGCCGTCTTGATTAGCGCTTGCACATCCTTGGGGAAGCACGAGCCCCCGTAACCCGCTCCGGCGTACAAGAAGTCGTAGCCAATGCGCGGGTCAGAGCCAATACCCCTGCGCACGTTCTCAATGTCGGCCCCCAACTTCTCGGCCAGGTTGGCCAGCTCGTTCATGAAACTGATGCGGGTTGCCAGCATGGCGTTGGCGGCGTACTTGGTCAGCTCTGCACTGCGAACGTCCATCACGATCAGGCGGTCGTGGTTGCGCTGAATGGGCGCATACAGCGCGCGCATGTTGAGTGCGGCCTGCTCATCCTCACAGCCCACCACAATGCGGTCCGGGCGCATAAAGTCTTCAATAGCAGCACCCTCCTTCAAAAATTCGGGGTTGCTCACGACGCTGAAAGGTATCTGCACTCCGCGCAGGGCCAGTTCTTCGTCAATAGCCGCCTTCACCCGGTCTGCGGTCCCCACGGGCACCGTACTCTTGTCGACCACCACCTTGTAGTCGGTCATGTACTTCCCGATGTTGCGTGCGGCAGCCAGCACATACGTCAGATCGGCCGAGCCATCTTCACCGGGTGGCGTGCCCACCGCAATGAACAGAATGGTGCCAAAGTGCGCTGCACGCTCCACATCGGTGGTGAAGTGCAGGCGGCCTGCAGTCACGTTGCGCGCCACCATCTCCTTGAGGCCCGGTTCATAAATGGGAATGCCGCCGTCTTCCAGCGTCTTGATTTTTACCGGGTCCACATCCAGGCACAGCACATCGTTGCCCATGTCGGCAAAGCAGGCGCCTGACACCAGGCCCACGTATCCGGTGCCAATAACGGTGATTTTCATATGTTGCAGCCGCTCAGTATCTGTGGCGCTCGGCAGGATGCAATCCGCACAACGCTCCTCAAACTGTCTTGCGACGGCGTCCGATGAACCCGATCAGTCCCAAACCGGCCAGCAACATGGCGAATGTTTCGGGCTCTGGAACTGCAGCAATGCTTTGCGCCTGGAAGGTAGGCAGCGAAGCGGCATCCACCGCGAACACGTAAAACTTGTTATCGCCAGCATTGGCGGCATCAAAGTCGTTGTCATTCGTAATCCACAAGGTGTGCCGACCATCGGCCAAATCCTGACCGAAGGCCAAGCCCTCAATCTTGGACGGAATTTGTGTATCCACAATGCCATTCAGATTCAGCGCGGCCCGGATGTCCAGGAACAGGGTTTTGCCCACTGCGGGCGTGGCCGATGTCATGCTGACCACGCCACTGATGTCAGTAGCCCCAGTCAAATCAATTTTGAACAGTTGCTTGACGACAGCGACTGACCCTGGAACGTCACCCAATCCCTTGCCGTCACGCTCATCCACCAGGAATTCATGGTCATTGACGGCCACGATTTCACTCACACCAGAGCCCGTGGTCAGCCGATAGCCGAATTGCTTGGTGGCGCCAGTAGCGATGTCGACCGTGACGATCCGAAGCTGTTTGCTGGCATCCTGCAGCAGTGGTGCTTGCATGATGCCTACCAGGGTCTTGCCATCCGGAGTAATTGCCAGACCTTCCATGCCCTTGTTGGCTACCCGGCCAGTCGTATTGGTGGGTGAGCCCTCTGAACCCGTGGTGGGACCTTGCACCGCAACTGCCAGATTGGCAGGCAGCGCGAAAGACTTGATGCGCTGACCCGTAGCACGGTCAAATTGGTTAATGTAGGGGCCGTACTCATCCGATATGAAAACGCTCTTGCCATCGTTGGAAACCCGTGCGCCCTCTGGGTCCAAGCGGGCATTGTTGGGATTGCTGGATGGCAGTGCAGCGTTGAACCCATCGGAGCGCCCGGTAAAGTAATTGGTGTTGTTGACGGCATTCAAGGCCGGCACGCCGCTACCCAAGGTTTTTGTTCCACCCGTCCCCAATGCGCCAGTTCCATAGGTTAGAGGCGTTGCGCTGGAAAGCAGAGTGGTGTTGATCAGCGTAGGGGTGAGGTTGTAAGCCAGACCCGGCCCTGTGTTTGCCGTCAATGCAAAGCTGATAGTCTGAAATCGATCAATATAGGAAGTGGTGTCTGCCACCATCGGGTTGTATGCGAGCGCGTTGGGGCCGCGGTCCGGCGTTGCAATGAAAGTGTTACCGCCAGCCCACGCAAAGGCGGAGCCCACACCACCCAGCAAATTGCCGGCAATACCGTTTTCCAGCAAGCCTGCAGTTTGGGTCGACAGGTCCGACATCGTTCCGCTCAGGGTGCCAATGGCAATCAGGTTGGTCGCGGCCTGCGCGGAGTGCGCAGCAAAAATGGAGGCGAGCAAAAGAGGTAGCAATGCTTTGTTCATGTGGAGTCCTTGAAGTGCCTGCACTGTAGGTCGCCAACATTACGGTTTTGCGAAAAGAACCCAGGTTCGTATGCGCCGTTTGGACTATCGACTGAAGCAGTGCAACTGACACAATTTCGCCACATGCCAAACCAACCCAATGCTGCGCCCAGAACACTTTGGTTCCAGGCCGGTGTGTTCACCGCCGCATTCCTGCTGCTTCAAAGTGGATGGTCTCTGGCCCGTGGCACCGTTCTGGAACGCATTGCTATCAACGATGCAACGGTGGTGCCCGCCGCTTGGCTTGTAAATCAACTCACTCCTGATGTTCATGCTGTGGCGGTCCACTCCAGCGTTCGGGCTTTGGGCGGTGGCATCAATGTGCTCAACGGCTGTGAGGGCGTTGAGGTGCTGTTCCTCCTGATTGCTGCTTTGCTGATTGCGCCCATAACGCCCCGTCGCAGGGCATACGGTCTGCTCGCCGGTGCGCTCTTTGTCTGGTTGCTTAATCAAGGGCGCATCCTGGTGCTGTTTTACGCCAACCGCTCTGACAAGGAATTGTTCTCCCTGCTGCACGGAACGGTTGCGCCACTGGTGATGATTGTGCTGGTCACCCTGGCGTACGTTTCCTACGTTTCCTATGTCTCCATGGCTGCAAGCAAATGACTGCAAGCAAGGGCATCATGGCGCGGCTGATCCTGGGGGCCCTGTTGTCGGTCGGGATTGTTGTGGCCTGCGGGTCGCGTATGGCGGAAGCCTTTTTACCGGTGCTGCGCTGGTCATTTGTTCAACTCGATTCGTATGACCGCGTCATTGACCTGTCCATTGGCGACCAAGGCGTCGTCAGCGGTCACGAACCTGTTTACCGGCTCGTCCTCGCGCCCGACCGGGTGGTGTTTGTTGGAGAACGCCTCATTCCGGCAGACCCCCGGGGGCGGGCCATGGTCAGCGTGCTGGTTGCCTACCTTTGGCAATCGCTGGTCGTTGCCTTGCCCCTGGCGCTGGCGTGGCCCGCTTACTGCCGTACCGAATGGCCGGTGCGGTTAACGGCTCTTGCGGCGTTTCTTGGCTGCTTTGCTCTCATCGATTTGCCGTTCACTTTGTGGGCGCACATCTGGCAAATCTATGTCGATGCCTATGCCCCTGGAAAGTTCTCGCCATTGCTAATGTGGGCGGATTTTCTTCAAAGTGGTGGCCGCTTGCTGCTCGGCTTCATTGCCGCGGGCATGAGTGTGGTCCTTTCACGTTCGCTCTACAGGCTGCAGTAGATGTTGAATTCCGTCACCCGCTCAAAATGGCAGAGCGCAATTCTTCTGACTGCCGGATTGCTGACTTCGTCCCTTTATGCTGAAGCGGCCACGCCACCTGCAGAGGCTTCTGTCCGACTGCAGGCTGGCCAACCTGTCGATTTGATTGTCGAATACGACGACACGGCAATCGCCGCCGCCGTCGCCACCATGCGTCGCAGCAGCAAGCGCGATCAAGAAGAGCCTGCAGTAGTCACCTACAAAACGCAGCAGTACAAACTGCTCAAAGAGCGTATTGATGGTGCGGTAGCACGCCCGGGCGTTGCTCACCTGAAGGACTACAGCCATCTACCCATGGCCTTCAAGCGCTTTACGTCCGAGGCTGACCTGAATGCTTTTCTGGCGAGCCCCGGCGTCAAGGCGGTATTTCCCAATCGGCAGTTTTACCGGGTGCTTGCACAGAGCCTGCCGCTTATTGGCCAGCCTGCTGTTGCCGCCGCCTCAGAACTGGGCAGAGGCACAGTCGTAGCGGTGATTGACGATGGCATCGACTACACCAAGGCAGCATTTGGTTCATGCACCTCCCCGGGCATTCCGGTCAACTGCAGAGTCGTGGTTTCCCAAAATTTTGGCAGCGGCACTACGGACACCAGTCATGGAACCAATGTCTCGGCCATCGTTCTGGGCGTCGCGCCCGCTTCCGGCATTGCCATGCTCAATGCCTTCTCCGGGACCTCGGCCTATGTGGCCGACATTCTCAGCGCGATCAACTGGGCGGTTGCGAATCGCGCGGCCTACAACATCGTCGCCATCAACATGAGCCTGGGCGATGGCACCAAATACACCTCTGCGTGCACTGTCAACAATCCTTTTCGCACGCCCATCACCAATGCGCGTAGCGCAGGAATTCAGGTGGTTGTAGCAGCGGGCAACGAGGCCTTCACTGACGGACTATCCAGCCCTGCATGCACACCCGGCGCCATTTCCGTGGGGGCGGTCTACGATGCCAACTATGGCGGCGTCAACTGGGGCAGTACCCTTTGTACGGATGCCACGACGGGTGCTGACAAGATTACCTGCTTCTCCAACAGCGCGAGCTTTCTTACCCTGCTGGCACCCGGCGCAATGATCACCGCCGCAGACATCACGGAAGGCGGAACCTCGCAGGCCACGCCGCACGTCGCTGGCGCCATCGCCGTCTTGCGCTCCACCTTCCCCAATGAAACCCTGGCACAGATCCAGGCGCGAATGACCAGCAGTGGTGTCAGCATCACGGACGCACGCAACGGCATTGCCAAGCCGCGCCTCAACCTGCTGGAAGCGGCGCGTCCGGGCAACGATGCATTTTCGAGTCGTGCCACCCTCAGCGGCAGTGCTGGCAGTAGCAGTGGGGTAACGCAGCTCTCCACCCGTGAAGTCGGTGAACCCGATCATGCGGGCAATGCCAGTGGCGGACATTCGGTGTGGTGGAAATGGACGGCGCCAGCGGCTGGGCAGTTCAGCCTGGATACCCATGGCAGCGGATTCGACACATTGCTTGCGGTCTACACAGGCACCAGCGTCGCATCTTTGACGTCCATTGCCTCCAACGACAACGACGGGCCTTCCGGTGGCGCCAGCGGCTTGCTACTCCAGGCGCAGGCCGGCAAAGAATACGTCATCGCCGTTGATGGTGTGGCCGGTGCCGCCGGAACGGCAGTCGTCAACTGGGCTTTGAACACGACGGCTACCGCCAATCTGTCGGCCGCCCTTTCCGGTCCGGGGGGTGTCAGCCCGGGCATCACAGCCCAATACATTGTCACCGTCGGGAATGCAGGTCCGCAGGTTGCTACCAACGTCTGGGTCACCGCCACCTTGCCGCCCGGCGCCGTTTATGCCGCCGGGCCCGCAGGCTGCACGGCCAACGGCAGCGTCGTCAGTTGCTTTATCGGCACCATGGGAAGCACCGCAACCACCACATTGCCTGTCAACATCACCTGGAACGCGATAGCTGGAGCGGTGTCAATCTCCGTGGGCGTCAGCTCCGACCTGCCCGATACCGTTTCCGCCAATAACACCGCGGCTATACAGGTAGCCCTTGAAACCGGTGATACCGACGCACCCACCTTGCCGCAGTGGGGTGTGCTGCTTCTGGGGGCTCTGTTGATAGGCTCCGCCAGCACAAAAAAAAGCCGCTAAGGGGCATTGCCCTCAGCGACCTCTGGCTTTTGCTGGAGTTCAGCGTGCTTTGCGACGGCGTGCAACCGCACCCATCAAGCCCAAACCGGCCAACAGCATGGCATAGGTTTCAGGCTCTGGAACTGCTGCGATGGTGAAGCTGCCATTCAGACTCGCACCCGTGTCGACCAGTGCGTAGGGCTGGGTGCTTTGCGCAAAACTTGCGTTCATCAAGCCTGCGCCGGTCAGCATGTAGCTGCTGAAAGTCAACTCTTCACCCACATTGCCGGCAAAGCTGAAGTTGACTGCTTGGTTGCCAGTCTGCTGCACATCCCACAGATACTCGCCCAGCACGGTGCTTCCGCGTGACACCGACAGGCCAAGGCCAAGGTAGCCACCGCTCACCATGCTATTGAAGTCAAAAAGCCCGCTGGCATTACCCGCAAAGCTGACGTTCACGGCTGATCCATTGGCCTCGCCAGCCTCGCCAACAATCTTCAGCTTCACTGCAGACAGGTCCACAAAAGCGTCTTGCTGGTGATTGCCAACGGATAGAGCGCCACCCGAGGTCGCGCTCAGTGACTGGTTCAGCGTCATAGCCAGATCGGTACTCGTTGTGGAAAAACTCAGGAAGGCATCCCCCGCATAGCTGTGCGCCAGCGAGCCATTGGTCAGAGGAGTGTTGTAAACAGCGGCGCCAAACAGGGTCACATCGCCGGATGGTCCCGAGAGGTCCAGGGCAGAACCGTTCGCAAAAGTGCCATCGGTGGCGGCGCTATAGCCGCCAGATGCTACATAGTCGACCCGGTCAAAATACGCGGCCTGTGCGCCACTGCACAGCCCCACCAGTACCAGGGCGCCAAGCAGGGGTTTGAATTGGTTTTTCATTGCATTGTTCTCAGGTTTATTTCATGGTGTATCACTGGCGCGTGATGCGGTTTTGCGCGCCAGGCGCTACGCCGGCCGGGTTGGCTGTCATGTAGGCTTCAAGGGCATCGGTATCGACTGCACCACCGAGACGGTTGGTTCCGCCGGTGATCGCGGTGAACGTGTCACCACCGTCCGCCAGGAAGCTGTTCACGGTAACGCGGTAGCTGGTTGCGCCATCCACTGGCACACCATTGATCTTCACTGAACCGGGCACCACGAAGCTGTTGCCGCGCACCGAGGTCGTGAAGGTCACACCTTGGGCTGCAGTCAGGTTGGCATTGAGTGGCAATGGAAAGTTGTGGGTGTAGGTAAAGCCGTTCGATACCTGCAACACTCGTGGGAAAGGCTGCGCAACACCCCATTGCTGTTCCAGTACAGCATAGATCTGTGCACCGGTCAGGGTCAATGTCACCAGCGAATTGCCGAACGGCTGCACGGTAAACGCTTCGCCGTAAGTCACATTGCCATCCACCTTGCCAGCTGCAGTGAAAGGCAGATCAGCGCGAATGCCACCCGGGTTCATAAACGCTGCCAGAGCCGCGCCGGTACCTGCACTGCTGGTGGCAGCCAATTGGGCATCAGCAATCACGTCACCCAGAGCAGACTCGCCGGCGTTGTTGGTGGTACGGGTAATGGTGCCGGTGATGGTTCCGACCAGGCGACTGGCGGGCACAGCGGAAAGGCCCACGTAATGGTTGACCACTTCCAGCAAGCTGGGGTCTTGAACAACCGTGCTGGTGCTGGTTCCAACATTGATGTTGCTGGCGGTCACGGCCACCGCATCCTTGGTGCGGGTGTCAATGGTGACATCGATATCCGTCAGAACGCGCGCGTACTGTCCAGCAGATGTCACGCGCACAGGCTTGCCTGCGGAGTTGTTGATCAGGCAGCTGTAAGCTTGATGCGTGTGGCCAGAGATCACCAGATCAATCGCGGGGTCGAGCCGGTTGACGATATCGACAATGGCGCCCGAAATGCCGGTGCAGTTACCTGCGGTAACCGTAGGAAAACCACCTTCGTGAATCAGCACAACAATGGTTTCTATGCCTTGTGCCTTGATCTGCGGAACCAGCGCGTTGGCGGTATCGGCCTCATCCTGAAACTGCAGACCGGCCACACCCGATGGCGACACGATGGTCGGTGTGCTCTCCAGAGTCATGCCGACAAAAGCGATCTTGTTACCCAGAAAGTTCTTCACGCCCACACCTGGGAACAGCGTGGTGTTGTTATCGGTATCCAGCACATTGGCGGCCAAAAACTTGAAGTCTGCACCGCGGAACTCGCCGGCCCGCAGGTCAGCAGGCAGGCCTTGGCCAGAGAAGGCGTCGGTGGGGTGGTTGCCACCATTTTGCATGCGCAGCAGTTCGGTTTTGCCCTCATCGAACTCGTGGTTGCCAACCGCATTGAAGTCAATGCCAATGCGGTTCATCGCCTCGATGGTTGGCTCGTCCTTGAACAGGGCAGACGTCAGCGGGCTGGCACCAATCATGTCGCCGGCAGAAACCACTGCATGCATGGAATTGCTTGCCTTCAGCTCCTTGATCTTTGTCGCAAAGCGTGCAACGCCCGGGTTGCTGGATGAACCTTCACCCGACTTGATGTACCCGTGAAAATCGTTGAAGCCAATCAGCTTGACCTTCAGCGTCGTTCCCACGCCGGATGCCGAAGCGGCCACCATCAGTTTGCTGCGCTCCAATGAGGTTATTTTGCGTTGCTTCAGCAAATCAAAGCTGACCTGCGAGGCATGCGCCAGAAAAGCCTGCTGGCTGCCCCAAGGCTGCTCATCACTGATCAAGTCGTCAATGGTGCAAGCACCGCTGACAGCGCGGTTCGTCACGCCTGAATCGTAGGTGCCAAACATCACGGTGGGGGATGTGTCTGGAGTCAGGCAATCGGCTTGCGCGACGACGGGCATAAAGGCTGCGGCCAGCAAGGCAGCAAGAAGAGTCTGTTTGTTCATGGTTTTGGTTCCAGAAAGGTAATTTGAAAGAACCTGCGTTCAAGCCTGACGGCGGCGGCGCACCAGACCAATAAGGCCCAGGCCAGCCATCAACATCGCGTAGGTCTCTGGCTCAGGAACGGCCGCTACCGCAGAAGCGGTCACCATGTCAAAGCGCCAGGTGCCGGTGGTTCCATAGGTTCCGGTTGGGCTGGAGGCCGCATACAGGCTGGTGCTTGGTGCAAACGATGCCAAGACGCGGAAGGTCAGGTTGGCATTGTTGTTGGCACCGGTGACCGTGGTCAGGTCCAGTGTGCGACCTTTGAACCAGGTATCGCCAGCGTTACCGGAAAACTGCGCCCCAGTTACGAAGTTGACGCCATCCAGGCTGTACTGCACCGTCTCATTCATTGCCGAAGTGTTGCTGTGGCGCAGATCGTAGGAGAAGACCACATCCTGGTAACCCACGGTGCTCATCGTGAATTGGGCCCCGCGAGTCCGGTCGCCCGTGCTTTGCGCCGCAAAGGTGCTCAGGTTCCAGCCGCTATCGTCACCCGTAGCGGGATCGCTTGAGCCGCTGTTGGCGTCACCGCTGGCAAAGGTGGAGGTCATGCCACCCAACAGGCTGGCGACACCGCTTCCCGTGCTGGCGGAAGTGGTACCCGTGCCGGTGTTCGCGTCAGCAATCGGGCTGTTGAAATTCCACTGTGTCACCGTGACAGGCAGGGCTGCGTTTGCGTAGCCAGCGGCCAGAAGGGCTGCGGCAATGAGGGTCTGTTTGAACATTGAAATTTCCTTAAGTGGGTGAGGTTCTTGTTACTGGGCCGCTGCCACGCCGACGCCGGATGCCTGTGCGGCCACCATCAGCATGCTGCGCTCGGCAGAGGTAATTTTTTTCTGCTTGAGCAGGTCAAAGCTGACTTTGGACACATGCGCCAGGAAGGCTGCCTGGCTGCTCCAGACCTGTTCGTCAAAAATCAGGTCATCAATCGTGCAGCCCTTGTCGATCACGCGGTTAACAACGCCACTGTTCGTGTTACCCAGCATCACGACTGGTGACAGATCGGGGTGTGTGCAGGTACCCACCGGCACCAGGTTCAGTCCGACGATGACCGGGTCGTGATCCGAATTGCGAAACACATCGGCGGCATACAGGCTGTTGATCTGCGCAGCGCTCTTGTAGTTGGTGTTGTAGTCCAGTGCGTTGGGTTCATCCGCATTCACATGCCAGTCAGCAACGCCCGAAACCTGCGCCGCCAAAGAAGCCGTTGCCAGCGCATGGTCCAGGTAACCCCATTGCCCATCAAAGGCATAGCTGTAGGCAGAAGCACCGTTGTGCGCATCAATCAGGTTCACCCAGCCGTTGTTGGTAAATGCGGCAATCGGGTCTTCCTTGGCATTGGCATTCAGGTCGCCAATCACCAGCACATCGGGGTCTCCGGTGCCGGTCGGGTTGCCCGCCAGCCAAGCGCGCAGCTGGTTGGCAGCCTGAACGCGCACAGCATTGCAGTTGCCTTGTCCGTCTCCGGCGTCCGGCGTGTCACAGGCACTGCCCTTGCTCTTGAAGTGGTTCACCACGGCAATGAAGCGCTCACCCGCACCAGCACCACCCACTTGCTGGAATGCCTGAGCCAAAGCCGGGCGATTACGGGGAGCACTGTCTCCGCCATTCTGGAAAGCCGTCGTGTTGAGCGCGCCGGTGGTTCCCACCGGTGTGACCTTGGTGGGGCGGTAGATAAAGCCCACCTTGATGGCATCGGTGCCCATCGCGTTGGTTTGGGCCGTGCGTGCATCCACATCCAGATAAACATAGCTGTTGGGCACCGTTGCCGTGTTCAGCGCATCCACCAGGTTGCGTATGGCGCTGTTGCTGCCATAGCCGTCATTTTCAATTTCAACCAGACCCACCACATCCGCATCCATGGCGGCCAACGCGGCGACCGTTTTGGCCTGTTGGCGCACGAATTCAGTGCTGTTGTCGGCACCGCGGCAGTCCATTGCAGCGCCAGATACGCCGCCAGCGCAGCCGGTGAATGAATTGAAGTAATTCAGCACATTCATGCCCGCCACCCGCAATGTTCCCCCCACGTTGGGCGCCGTATCGGGCCGGGGGTTTGTAGCATTGAAGTAGGGCACGCTGGCGCCCAGCGCGTTCTCGGTGCGCACGCGCCAGGCATTGCCACTGGCGACATTTCCGCTCCAGGTGTAGGTCATCACGCCGACGATGGCGGTAGCCGAATCCCCACCGCGCAGCGTGTTGCTGGCAGACAGGGGCTGCCCATTGCGCCCAAACGCAATCACACCAGGGTTGTCGGCGTTCGTTGCGTCATCCAGAATGATGCGAGACAGGTCGTTTTGTGCCTGCACTGCTGCTGCGGCTGCACCGGGCAGCGCCACGTTGGTGGGCTGCGACAGGCGGCCGTTCACCGCGAGTGTCACCTGGCCAAAGCGGCCCAGCTGGTAGTGCTCGGTCACATACAAGGTTTGCGGAAGGCGCACCAACATGCCCTCGTAGCGCTCAAAGTCATCGGCAGAAGCCATGGGCAGCATCACATCGGTGGGTGCCACGCTGCCGGTGCCGCACTGCTGTATGCCGGTGCTGCTCACTTGCGTCTGGTTCTGGTATTCGCTTACGCTGCCGGTGACCCGCACCACTTGGCCGAGCTGCACGTTGTTGCTGCCGCCCGTGTAAACAAACACGGCGTCAGAGGTTGCAGGATCGTTGTCACCCACCAGATCCTGCATGTAAAAGCCGCGTAGCGCAGGGGAGGGGCCTTCATAGTTGCCCACCACCACACCTTGCGTGGTGACCGTCGTTCCAACCAGTGGGCTGGCGTTCGTGCGGCCTTGGATGGTGTAGGCGGCCGTGTAGGGTGCGTCGCAAGCCGAGGCAGCTGACGCTACCGAGAAGCTGGCGGTGTAGTTAGCCGCCATGGGGTTGTGGTTGGTACCCTGGTCCGAAACACCCGTGGCCTGAACGGCAACGGTGCAGGTCTCGCCGGCCGCAAAGTC
>JBBRYR010000002.1:0-120215 GCA_038237415.1 Burkholderiales bacterium | reverse complement strand
GTGCAGGTGGTCGAACACACGGGGGACTACGAACAAGCGGTGGCCGCAGGACGCCAACGGGCCGAAACAGACCCCCTTTGCCATTTTGTTGATGACGAGCGCTCGCTCTCTTTATTGATTGGCTACAGCGCCGCAGCACTGCACCTGCGCACCCAGCTGCAGGCCCAGGACGTGGTGGTCAATGCCGACCATCCCTTGCTGGTATACCTGCCCTGCGGAGTGGGCGGCGCACCGGCCGGTATTGCCTGGGGCCTGCACCAGCTCTACGGCCCCCACGTCCACTGCTTTTTCGCTGAACCCGTGCAGTCACCGTGCTTTCTGCTGCAGATGCTGTCGCCTGTCGACAGCCACCCTTCAGTTTATGACGTGGGCCTGACCAACCAGACGGAGGCCGATGGTCTGGCGGTACCCCGTGCGTCCTTGCTGGCCGCCCAGATCATGCGGCCCTTGTTGGCGGGCGCGTTCACAGTTGAAGACCAGACACTTTTTGATCACCTGGCTATGGCACTAGGCACCGAGGGTTTGCGCCTGGAGCCCTCTGCCGCTGCGGGCTTCAGCGGGCCACTGCATTTGCAGGGCAACCCGCTGGCCCATGCTGGCGCCAACCATGTGGTGTGGACCACCGGTGGCCTGCTGGTGCCAGAAGTGCCGTACCAGGATTTCTTGAAGCGGGCGACTACGCAGCAGCCCCGGCAATAAACGCCGCTACGCAGTCGAGCTGCGACGGCACATTGAGCGCCGGCGCATGGCCGCAGCCGGGCACCTCCACCACCTGCAAAAGCTCCGCCGACCCCGGACCACGCTGCTGCATGGTCTGAATGGTCCCGGGTAACACCAGATCCGATTCGGCACCGCGAAGGCACAGCACCGGGATTTGCAGTGCGTCGTAGTGAGGCCAGATGTCGTAGTCGTTCGGATGGCTGATGAACTGCTGCACCATGGCCGGATCGTAGTGCGGCGTCACCCGACCATCGGGCAAGCGGCGAGTGGACGTTTCGGTCAGGCGGCGCCACTGCGCATCGCTCAACCACCCGTAGGGTTTGTAAACCTGGCGGAAAAAAGCTTCCAGTTCAAGAACCGTTGCAAACGCGGGCGGGCTGCCGGCGTAGCTGCGGATACGGTCGATGGCCGTTTGCGCCAACTCGGGCGCATTGTCATTCAAAGTCAGGCTTTGAATGCGCGATTTCATCGAGGGTTCAAACAGACCCGACGCGCACACCGTGCCAATGGCACCGCCCATGGAAGTACCGACCCAATGGGCGCGTTCAATGCCTAATTGGTCAAAAAGCAGCGTCGCAATGCGGGCATAAAACGCCAGGCAGTACTCGTGATCGGGTTGTGGGCTCCACTGGCTCAAACCCCTGCCAATGGTGTCGGGGCATATCACACGGTACCGCGTGCTGAGGTGTGCGGCCAGTTCGTCCATGTCACGGCCGGTGCGCGCCAGGCCGTGCCAGGCAATCACGACTGGCGCCTCAGGCGAGCCCCATTCGGTGTAATGGATTTCGCGCCCAGCGCAAGTGATGTACCGGGATGAGAACCTCATACGCCACCTCGTTTGTTGATGGACGCAGTCCGCAAGCGCCCCACTACACCGGTTGGAAAATAGTAGACCGACAGCACAAACAGCACACCCAGCCAGAGCAGCCAGCGGTCTGGTGACAACAATGCCGACAACAAGGGCAGCCCGCTGGCTGCCTCGCTAGCCACGCGCAGCAAATCCTGCAGATAGCTCTGCGCCACCAGGAAGAGCGCCGCGCCAATGACCGCGCCATACATCGTGCCCATGCCACCGATCACCACGATCAGCAACACGTCCATCATGATTTCAAACGACAGGGAGGTATCGGGCCCGTTGTAACGCAGCCAGAGCGCCAGCATGGCACCCGCCATACAGGCAAACAACGCTGACAGAATGGCGGACGTGGTGCGGTACACCACCACGCGATAGCCAATGGCTTCCGCCCGGAATTCGTTTTCGCGAATGGCCTGCAGCACCCGGCCAAAGGGTGAATTCACGATGCGCAGCAAGGCCAGAAATAGCACCGCTGCCGTTACAAAGAGCAGGTAGTAGCACAGCAAGCGGCCATTCAACGAAACCCCCAGAAAAGGCGTTTCGCTGAATTCAAAACTGGGCGACAGCACCTCGGGCACCTTGAAGGACAAGCCATCCTCACCGCCCGTAATTTCGTGCAACTGCGACGCCAACGTCAAAAATGCCGATGCCACGGCCAAGGTGATCATGGCAAAGAAGATGGCTCGCACCCGCAATGAAAACAGCCCCACCACCAGCGCCAGCGCAAACGACAAAGCCAATGCGCCGACAAGGCCCACAGCCAATGCTTCCCATGTGGCGCCCATGCGGGTGGTGGCTACTGCAATGCCGTAAGCACCAATGCCAAAGAACATGGTGTGCGCAAAGCTGACGATGCCGGTATAGCCCAGCAACAAGTCAAAACTGGCTACCAGCACAATGAACACCAGCACTTTGGCGGCGACATTGAGCGCTTTCACGCCGGGGAAAATAAACGGTGTCAGCGCCAGTGCCAACACCAGCAGCACCAGCAAAGCTGCCAGCCAGCGGCTGCGCGGCATGTCATTGGAGAGGATTCGATGCAACATGTGAATGCCTCTTATCGGTTGGCTACGGGATACACACCCTGTGGGCGCCACAACAGCACACCCACCATGAGCGCGATGTTGGAAAACAGCGCGACCTTGGGCGCGAGAAAGCCGGTGTAATTGGCCATCAGGCCCACCAGCAAGGCGCCAATCAGTGCGCCACCGGTTGAGCCCAGCCCACCGATGATGATGACGATGAAAATCAGCACATTGACCTGCGCGCCCATCTGCGGCGTAACCGATTGCTGGTACAGCCCCCACATCACGCCGCCGAGACCGGCAAGCCCACTACCGACCACAAAGACACCCACAAACAGACGCTTGATGCGGTAACCCAGCGACTCCACCATTTCTCGGTCTTGCACACCCGCACGGATCAGCAGACCGATCTTGGTACGACTCAACACCCACGCCAGAGTGGCAAATACAACCAGCCCCACCACCACTGCCATCAGGCGGTATTTCTCGATGGCGGCATCGCCGAGCAGTACCGAACCGCGCATGCCTTCGGGCAAAGGCAGCGGAATCTGCGCCGGGCCCCAAATCACTTTGATGAGCTCTTCGCCAATGATCATGCCGCCCATGGTGATCAGAATCTGCTTGAGGTGCTGCCCATAAACCGGCCGCACGATGAAACGCTCAAACGCGAGGCCCACGGCACCCGCCACCGCCATGGCCACCAGCATGGCCGGGAAAACTGCCACCAGGTTGCGCCAAAGCACATCCGAGCTGGTCCAGTCCCCCATTGCGCCCATCACAGCGGTGGCGACAAAAGCCCCCAGTGCGATGAACACGCCGTGGCCGAAATTGAGCACATCCATCAGGCCAAAAACAAGGGTCAGGCCTGAAGCAATGATGAAGATGATCATGCCCATGGCCAGCCCGGCCACCGTAAGGGTCAGCCAGGTGGACGATGAACCAATGAAAGGCATGACCAGCACTGCCAAAAGCGGCACCAGAGCGAGCGGCTTCCAGTCAAAGTCGAGATTTTTCATATGGCCAATCCCAGCAAGGCGTGCTGCATGTCTTCGTCGTCCGCCAGCTCCTGCATGGAGCCGGCGTGCACGACACGGCCGTTATCCATCACCGCCACATGGTCACCCAGGCGTTTGGCGAAGCTGATGTTTTGCTCCACCAGCAAAATGGTGGTTCCGGTCTGCTTGAGCTGCGCAAAGGCATCGATCATGTTGTTGATGATGGCCGGGGCCAGGCCTTTGCTGGGCTCATCCACGATCAGCAGTTTGCGTGGCTCCACAATGGCGCGTGCCACCGCCAGCATCTGTTTTTGTCCGCCCGACAGCTTGCCTGCGGGGTGGTTCCAGAATTTCTCCACAGCGGGAAAGAGTGAAAAAATCCAACGCAAGCGCTCTGGGTCTATTTGCTGCGCGCGTTTGGCCGAACGCGCTGCCAGCAGCATGTTTTCCTTCACCGTCAGATCCGCAAAGATGCCCATGTTTTCCGGCACATAGGCAATATCCATGCAGGCGATTTGCGGCGTCTCAACCGCCGTAATGTCTACGCCATCGAACACGACCTTGCCTTGTGATGCGTGCCACAAGCCCATGATGGTCCGCAGAGTGGTGGTCTTGCCGGCCCCATTGCGCCCCAGTAGCATGGTGAGCTGACCACGCGGCACCGCCAGGTCCACCCCGTGCAGGATGTGATACGCACCGATGTGGGTGTGCACCCCTGACAGGGTCAACAGATTGTCATGAGGGTTGAGGTTGCTCATACGCCGTCCTCCACTGTCGCAGCGCTGGGACTGATGCCCAGATACGCTTCCTGCACCACGGGCGATGCGATCACCTCCGCCGGATCGCCATCGGCCACCAGCGAGCCGTTGTGCAACACGATAATGCGGTCCGCCAATTCACGCACCACGTCCATCTTGTGCTCCACCAGCAGAATGGTTTTGGTCTTGTCTTTTTTAAGCGCGCGGATCAGGTTGAGAATTACCGGTGCCTCATCGGCGCTCATGCCAGCGGTTGGTTCGTCAAACATGAATACGTCTGGGTCCAACGCCATCAGCAATGCCACTTCCAGCTTGCGCTGGTCACCATGCGGCAGGCTTGCGACTGGCAAGGTCTGTTTATCCATCATGGATACCGCTTCCAGAATTTCCAGCGCCCGACGCGTCAGGGGCGCATGGTCGCTCCAGATGCTCCACAGGTTCAGCCCCCTCCAATGTGGCCCGGGCTTTGCCGCTTGCACCGCGAGGCGCACGTTCTCCAGCACCGACAGATGCGGAAACAAATTGGTCAGCTGAAAGGCCCGACCCAGCCCAGCCCGGGTGCGCGCCGAAGGACTCAGCCCGGTCAGATTGCTTCCATTCAAAAAAACCTCACCCGCAGTCGCCTTGAGCTGGCCCGAGATCAGATTGAAGTAGGTGGTTTTACCCGCACCGTTGGGGCCAACAATGGCGGTCAAGGTGCCCGGCTGAAAAGTGCAGCTGACAGCATTCACCGCCACGTGTCCGCCGAAGCGAATCGTGAGTTCTTGGGTTTGAAGCATGGTTCAGAACTCCCCCGAACGGGGAGCCTTAAGGCGACTGGCCGATGGGTTGGCGGATTTGCCGATTAACGCTTGTTGCGGATCGGGATGTTCATCTCTTCGGCCTTGATCTCGTGCACGAGCTCAGGCACCCCCCAGGCAAAAGCCGGGTCCACCTTGATCTTGAAGTGGTACATGCTTTGCATGGCCTGGTGGTCTTCCTTGCGGAAAGTCATCTTGCCTTTGGGTGTATCAAAGCTCATGCCTTCCATGGTCTTGATCAGGGTGTTGGCCGATGCGTCGCCCTTGCTGGCATTGAGAGCGGTCACCACCGCCATGGCTGCTGAGAAACCACCGGCAGTAAAGAAGTCAGGTGGCGCCTTGAACTGGCTGTAATGGCGGGCCACCATGGCCTCATTCACCGCATTTTTTGGCATGCCAAAGTAGTAGTACGCGGCGCCTTCCATGCCGGGGAACTGCTTATAAGCAGCCATCGCTGGCAAAATATTGCCACCCGTGGCGATCTCAATGCCGTGGCGCTTGAGATCCATATCGGCAATCTTGAACGGGTTACCACCCGCCCATATGATGAAAATCACTTTACGCCCCGGGATGCCCTTGAGCTGATCAATCAAGCGTTGCCCACCGGCGGTGAAATCCGTCGTCGCGGGTGGCAGGTACTCTTCATGAACCAGCTTGGCCTTCTTGATAGCTTCGCGAAACGCCTTGACGCCATCACGACCAAAGGCGGAGTCTTGGGCCATGGTGGCAATCGTCACGCCCGCTTTATCCAGCGCAACAGCATTGGCAATAGCGTCCTGCGAACTGTTGCGCCCGGTGCGGAAGATGTATTTATTCCACTTCTCACCCGTGATGGAATCGGCCACCGCAGGCTCCACCAGCAGGATCTTTTTGTACTCTTCGGCAACAGGCAACATGGCCAGCGCTACCGGTGAAGCGGTGGGGCCCACGGCTAGGTCCACCTTGTCATCGCCATAGGCCGCCGCAAGCAGCGACTTGCCCTGATCGGGCTTGCCTTGGTCATCTTTTTCAATCACGACAATTCTTTTACCCGCAACCATCATGGTGCCGCCGGTCGCATAGTCCAGGCCCATCATGAAACCGGTTGCGGTTTGCTTGCCGTAGGCCTCCAGGGGCCCGGTCTTGCTGTAGATGTGGGCAATCCTGATTTCTTTGGATTGCGCAAAAGCGGTGCTGCACACCATGGCAGCGCAAAGCCCGGTTGCAACCAGCGTGGCCTTGATGGCCCAGATGGGTTGGTTCATTGTCGTCTCCTGTTGTAGTCTTCTGACCTAAGGCATGTGCACGAAATATGCCAAATTCCAAGCCGTTGATTTCATTGGATTTTTATGTGATCGACTTGGGTAATAGTGAGATTTGACTGAAATACAGACATATCGGTATGTATAAATAAAATACATTTTGCCTGCATTTCAGTCATATCCAAGCCGGGTATACAAGGTCGCCCGCGCGATGCCGAGCAACTTTGCAGCGGCAACTTTATTACCCTTGCTCGCCTTCAAGGCTGCATCAATAGCCCGCCGCTCCAGATCCGCCACCTGCTGCGACAGGGGGCGCAACAAATGGGCATCGCCCTCCTCCATGACCGCCGCTGCCGGCAAGGGCATGCCATCAACACCCGGCTTTGCTGCGGCCGACACAGCCGGCGCCAGCGGCTGCACGCCTGACTCACGCAACACCGCTTCCAGTTGCGTCACCTCGATGCGCGACGCATCGCTGCGCATGGCAGCCTGCTCCAGCACGTTGCGCAGCTCCCGGATATTGCCCCGCCACGGTTGCGCTTCCAGAAGGGCCAGCGCCTGCGCCGACAACTCGGGTAGCGGCACGCCGCTGCGCAGCGCTACATCCTCGCCCAGCACCTCCAGCAGGGCCGCTATGTCGCCTCGGCGCTCGCGCAGCGGTGGCACACGAATCGGCAACACGTTGAGGCGGTAAAACAAATCCTCGCGAAAACTGCCTTCCCGCACCAGCCGGGGCAGGTCACGCGAGGTGGCTGCAATCACCCGCACGTCAAACTCAATCAGTTTGTTGGAGCCGAGTGGCTCGATCTCCCCCTCCTGTAAGGCCCGCAGTAACTTGGACTGCAAAGCCAGCGGCATGTCCCCAATCTCATCGAGAAACAGGGTGCCGCCATGGGCCAGCAGAAACTTGCCGTCGCGCCCCTTGCGGTCGGCACCGGTAAAAGCACCGGGTGCAAAGCCAAAAAACTCCGCCTCCAGCAGCGTATCGGGCACTGCAGCGATGTTCACGCTGATAAACGGCCCCGCTGCACGCGCTGATGCGGCATGAATGGCATGGGCCAGCAGCTCCTTGCCGGTACCGGTTTCACCCAGCAGAAGCACCGGGCTGGAGGACTGCGCCGCCCGGCGCGCCTGGCGCTTGACTTCTACGGCAGCGGCACTCAAGCCGATAAAGCTGGCAAACGTGTACTTGGATTGCCGCTTCCCGGTCTGGCGCAAGCGCTGGGTGGCGAGCTCGCGACGCGCATCATCCAGATCGCGCTGCAGCAGAGAAAATTTTTCAATCAAGGGCTGCAGCGTGGTTTCGGCATGGTCAAACAACACAATGCCCAGCGCCCCGATCACCAGCCCGGATGCGTCCCGCAACGGAATGCGGCTTACCACAAACGTACCCGCCCGGTTGGTCAACAAATCGATGAGAATCGGCTTGCCGGTTTCCAGCACCTGGTGCATCAGGGTGTTTTGCACCACCTGTGACACCGGATGGCCCACAAAGTCTTCTTCGCGCTCAAACCCCAATGCGGGTAGAAAACGCCGGTACTGGTCGTTGATCCAGACGACCCGCGCCTGGCGATCGACCAGCATCATGCCTTCGCTGGCGCTGGAAAACAGCGCGAACATGGAGCGTGCCGCAAGCTCCAGAATGCTTTGGGCGTCGCGCGGCAGGGTATCGGTTTTCTCCATACAAGAATGTTACCCTGCCGACCATCGCCACAATTCAGAGTGATCGGACGAGCTGGCTTCCCGAACTGTCAGAAAAACACCCTTAAGTACCGCCATGGACAAAACCCGAATCGACAAGTGGCTTTGGGCTGCGCGCTTTTTTAAAACCCGGTCACTGGCCACAGATGCCGTGAACCGCGGGCATGTGCAGGTGGCACAACAGGATGTGAAACCATCGCGGGATGTCCGGGTGGGCGAGACGCTCACCATCTGGCAGGCCAAAGTGGCGCACACCGTCGTGGTGCGGGGCATCAGTGAACAACGCGGTCCTGCGCCAGTGGCACAGCAGTTGTATGCCGAGACGCTTGAGAGCCTGCAACAGAGGGCTCAGGCAGCAGAGCGTCACCGTCTGAGCCCTGAGCCTGCTTTGACCCTGGAACATGGGCGCCCAACCAAACGGGATCGCCGCGACTTGCAGAAGACCTGGAATGACCGGTGGAGTGCCTCAATCGATTGACGACTGCCATCGGCATCAACAACAAACCGCTGATTTTCGTTTCCCGAGACTAGCGCCGCTGCAGTGGACTACGCGAACCTGATACGTCCAGAACGACGCGGTGCTCCTCTCCCTCCAGAGGCTCGATCGTTTGTATCTGCTGAGCAAGCACATCTACAGTGGCCTCTGAGGCATCACGGCCTGCCTCCCTGCGCGCCAGAATGCGTTCCCGCAATTGCGCGTAGGTGGCCTGGGGCGCCAAAATGGAAAATTCCACGTTGCAGTCCTTGGCCAGTGCCCGAAATGCGTCACGATCAGCTCGCATCAAAAAGGTTGCATCCACGATGACCGACCAGCCTGCTTGCAAGAGGCTTTCTGCCAAGGTTCGAAGATGAGCGTAAGTACGAACCTCGGCGCTCCGCGTGTAAATGCCGCCGCCAGTGGGTGAACCGCTTTTCTCGGTCTGACCTAACCCGAACAGGCGTTTTCGCTCCACATCCGAGCGCAAGCGCAATGTGGACGCATGGGCATCGCTTTGCAGCAACCGATTGGTTGCCATGGTCTTGCCACAGGCGGACAGTCCATGGGTAATCACCAGCCGTACTGGCGGTGGCGCGGCAATCCGTTGCGCCAGGCCAAAAAGAGCTTCGGTTTCGCCATAGTCAACATGCATCTGGTCCTGACGGATTGCAGCCACCTTGGCGAGCACCAATGCCCGATACACCGCATAAAAGCGCAGCACCCGGGCCATGCCGTAATCGCCGCTGCGACTCAATACTTCATCTACGAACCAATTGGCAAGGCCCGGTTGGGCGTGAGCCATCAGGTCAACATAGGTGAACGCAATGTCGCCCGCGACATCAATCCATCGCAAATCCTCGCTGAACTCGATGCAGTCGAACATGCGCACCCGATGGTCAATCAGCACGAGATTTGCCAGATGCAAGTCACCGTGGCATTCACGCACAAGACCCGTGCGCTTGCGTGTCTCCATCAACGGCGCAACTTCCGAAATCTGGTCAATGCTCCACGAACGAAGCCCTGCAAGACGGGTGCGCACACTTGTCTCTGGCAGCAATGACTGCAGATCGGAAAAATTGTCCATAGCCTGCTGCATGACTTCGCGCGGCGTACCAAAGCGCGAGGACGGTGGCGCAATAGCTGCTTTTTCATGAAAGGCCACCAGCGTAGCTGCCAAATCGGACAAATGCTCGCTCCGCAATTCCCCTCTCGCGCACACGCGGTCTAGACGCCCAGACTCATCGAAGCGTCGCATCCGGACTGCATATTCAATCGGTGCACCAGGTCCTTCAAACTGCGGATCCTGCGGTGTATTGAAGAGGCCCACAACATCCAGATAGATGTCTGGCGCAAACCGGCGGTTTAGTCGCAACTCGTCATCGCAAAAGGAATGCCGTTGCTCCAGTGTGCTGAAGTCCAGGAAATGCAGTTTGATCGGTTTTTTGATCTTGTAGGCAAAGTCACCCGCGAGGAATACCCAAGAAATATGCGTCTGGACGACCTCCACCTGGCGCACGCCACCGGGGTAGCGCCGGGGTTCCATCAGAGCTTGAATGAGCTGGGGCAATGTGTGGTCCATCCGCCGCATGATGTCAGCCCCTGCCAATACTGGGTTGATATGGCGCATCTTTTTGTGCACTGCGCCGCTGGCACTTGAGGAATCTCAAGCGCACACCTTATGACGTCATGGGGAGTTACCGTGGCGATAGGGCCAATATTTCCGGAATTGTGTGCGCTGGGCAACAGAGTTCTCTTTGCCAGATTCCTAAACTGGATTTGACTATGAAGTGGAGCCAATATGTCAATCAACCCTACACAAAGCCAGCCGCTAGCGACGGAGGAAAACCCTGCAGCTTCGGTCTCGAACTCCCGATTTGCGTTCTGGCCCGAACACATCGCTCAGCCAGTCTGGAGCAGGGATCAGACGGGTACGGATACGCGCGACCTCGACCAGCGCGTTCGCGAATCGGGTGAGTGGTGAACTGAAGCGGTCAAGGGGATGCGCCAGAAATGAAAAAACCCCTGAAAGTCAAAGACTTTCAGGGGTTTTCATTGTTTGGAGGAATCGGAGGGATTCGAACCCTCGATGGATTTTTAAGACCCATACTCCCTTAGCAGGGGAGCACCTTCGGCCACTCGGTCACGATTCCTGAACAGGCCGTATTATGTCACGAGTCTGCCCTGTTTTTCAGGCAGGTGGCTGGTCCAGATCAAAGGCCTTGTGTAGAGCCCGAACGGCCAGTTCCATGTACTTCTCGTCAATCACCACGGAAGTCTTGATCTCGGAGGTGGAAATCATCTGGATGTTGATGCCCTCTTCGCTCAATACCCGGAACATGCGGCTGGCAACGCCCACATGGCTGCGCATACCGATACCGACGATGGACACCTTGCAGATCTTGGTGTCGCCCACCACCTCTTGCGCGCCCAGGCTGGGCAGCACTTTTTCCTTCAGCAGATCCATACACTTGGCGAACTCACCGCGGTTCACGGTGAAGCTGAAGTCGGTCTTGCCGTCTTTGCTCAGGTTCTGGATGATCATGTCAACTTCGATGTTGGCATCCGCGACCGCACCCAGAATCTGATAGGCGATACCGGGCTTGTCGGGCACGCCCATCACGGAAATTTTGGCCTCATCGCGGTTAAACGCAATGCCAGACACAATGGCTTGTTCCATCTTCTCGTCTTCCTCAAAAGTAATCAGAGTGCCGGATTTGGCTTCCTCTTCAATATCAATATCCCACGGTGTGAAGCTGCTCAGGACCCGCAGCGGCACTTTGTACTTGCCGGCAAACTCGACGGAGCGAATCTGCAGCACCTTGGAGCCCATGGAGGCCATCTCCAGCATCTCCTCGAAACTCACAGTCTGCAGGCGGCGCGCTTCGGCCACAACACGCGGGTCAGTGGTGTAAACGCCGTCCACATCGGTAAAGATCAGGCATTCTGCAGCCTTCATGGCTGCAGCGACCGCTACGGCAGACGTATCCGATCCACCGCGCCCCAGCGTCGTGATGTTGCCCTGGTCATCCATACCCTGGAAACCGGTAACGATGACCACTTTGCCAACGGCCAGATCCGCACGCACCCTGGCGTCGTCAATCGATTCGATGCGGGCCTTGGTGTAGGCGCTGTTGGTCCGGATGGGCACCTGCCAGCCAGCGTAGCTGACCGACTCCATGCCTTCACCCTGCAACGCGATGGCCAGCAGAGCAGACGAGGCCTGCTCGCCCGTAGAGGCCAGCATGTCGAGCTCGCGTGCATAGGCATCGCCCTGTTTGGACGGAGCCAGCTCTTTGGCCAAACCCAGCAGTCGGTTGGTCTCGCCGCTCATCGCGGACGGAACAACGACCATCTGGTGACCCGCGCGCGCCCATTTGGCAACGCGTTTGGCGACATTGCGGATGCGTTCGGTAGAACCCATCGACGTGCCGCCGTATTTGTGAACGATCAGTGCCATGAAATCAGAATTTTTGAAGCAAAACTCAGGGATTGTACCAATTCAAAACTTCGCCGTTGCGCTGAACAAAGCCCTGCCCCACCTTGAGATGGATGCGATGACCGCGGGTGGTGCAGGCTGCCAGTTGGTCGAGCAGTTCCTCCAGCTGCGCGGTGCTGGGAATCACGTGAAAGCGGGTTTTCAACCAATAGCGCACTGCATTAGCCTGGCGTGGCCGGCTAAACGCCTGCACGGACTTGATCGTCAGCAGGCCACTGCTGGCGTCGCACACCCGCTGCAAATCCTGCGCGCCCACCTCGTCCAGCAGATCCTGCGCCTGGGCGGCATGTCCGGTACTGCGGGCAAACGTGTCCAGAAACTGCGGGAACGCAGCCTGCAGGGCGGGCATCACCTGGGCGCGGATGCGGTTTCGGGTGAACCGCTCGTCGCTATTGGTCGGGTCTTCGATAAAGGACTGCTCGCGCTGTGCCAGCCACTGGCGGATTGCGGCGCTGGAAACCCGGATCAACGGACGGTGGTAGTCCAATCCGTCACGCCGCCAGCGGGCGGGCATGGCGCTCATGCCCCCCAGGCCTGAACCGCGGCTCAGGGCCAGAAGCAAGGTTTCCACCTGGTCATCTGCGTGCTGGGCCAATGCTACTGATTTGATAGCTGTCTGCGCATATTGCACGGGGGCTAGGGCACTAAATGCCTTGTAACGCGCCAGTCGGGCCGCGTCCTCAGGACTTTGACCCGGTGCGTTACCGGCATCCACCTTTTGCACCAGCAGGGGCACATTGAATCGGTCGCAAAGCGACTGACAACATGCTTCGAAAGCCGGTGCTGCCTCCTGCAATCCGTGATTGACATGCCAGGCCACCACCTGCCCCGGCCATTTCTCCGCGCAAGCCACCAGCAATGCGGTGGAGTCGGCCCCGCCACTCAGCGCAACGGCCAACGGCAACACGGGCGCGAAGGCCTGCATTGCGCCGTCGACCGTCACCCTACTTCGAGGCGGCTTTGGTGTCAGTAAAACGCCCATAGCTTTGCAGGCGCTCGTAGCGACGGTCCAGCAGTTCCTTGACCTTCAGATCGCCGACCTGCCGGTAAGCGTCCGCCAGTGCACGCTTCAGGAATGAGGCGGCCTGTTTGGTGTCACGGTGCGCGCCACCCACAGGTTCGTTGACGATTTTGTCGATCACGCCCAGCGCCTTGAGGCGGTGCGCCGTGATGCCCATGGCGTCGGCGGCGTCCGATGCCTTGTCGGACGTCTTCCAAAGGATAGAGGCACAGCCCTCTGGACTGATGACGGAATAGATGGAGTATTGCAGCATGACCACCTGATCCGCGACCGAAATAGCCAGTGCGCCGCCCGATCCGCCTTCGCCAATGATGGTGGTAATGATGGGGACTTCGAGCTGGGCCATCTCGAAAATGTTGCGGCCAATGGCTTCGGACTGTCCTCGCTCTTCTGCGTCGATACCTGGATAGGCTCCCGGTGTATCCACAAAGGTGAACACCGGCAATTTGAACTTTTCAGCCAGCTTCATCAGCCGCAGAGCCTTACGATAACCTTCTGGCTTGCTCATGCCAAAGTTGCGCAGACCCCGCTCCTTCGTATCGCGCCCTTTTTGCTGACCCAACACCATGCAGGGTGTGCCATTGAAGCGGGCCAGACCGCCCACAATGCTCAGGTCGTCTGCAAAATGGCGATCACCGTGCAATTCCACAAAATGCGTGAACAGCTCATTCACATAGTCCAGCGTGTAGGGACGCTCTGGGTGCCGGGCAATCTTGGTAATTTGCCATGGCGTCAGATCGCTGTAGATGTCTTTGGTGAGTTGCTGGCTTTTCTTGCTCAGTTGCTCGATCTCGGCAGAAATATCCACTGCAGATTCGTTTTGCACATACCGTAACTCTTCGATCTTGGTCTCAAGCTCCGCAATCGGCTGCTCAAAATCCAGAAATGTTTTCTTGGCCATGAATTGATCCTATTCAGTCAGGGTGTCAGTATTCCACTGGCACGGGGTCAAGCGAGCGCCAAATATACCAAGTCGCCACGGTGCTATATGGCGCCCAGGCAGCAGCGACCTCGCGCGCATCGCTTCGGCTGACGACATCGCCCGAATAATAGTTCCGGCTGATTCCGTTGATCAAGCCAACGTCATCGAGGGGCAAAACATTGGGGCGCATCAGGTGAAAAATCAGAAACATCTCGGCGGTCCAGCGACCGATGCCCCGTATGGCGATCAGCTCCGCCACGATGTCCTCGTCGCTCATGGTCTCCCATGCTTTGACATGCAGGGCGCCATTGTCAAAGTGCACTGCCAAGTCCACCAGATATTCCACTTTACGCGCACTCAGGCCGGCGGCGCGCATGTCGTCCACCTTAAGTTTGAGCACACTGGCGGGCGACATTTTCCGCAGCAACAGTGAAAAACGGTCCCAAACAGTCTGCGCCGCCTTGACTGATATTTGCTGCCCCACAATGCTGCGCGCCAGCGTGATGAACGCATCACCACGGGTCTGCAGGCAGGCATCGCCAAACTGGGGAATCAGACGCTTCATTACCCGGTCTTTCTTGACCAGGTGTTTGCAGGCCTCTTCCCAGAAGTAGGGAGTCAGCAGCGGCGCGTCCGCCTTCTTGACTGGCGCCATCATTGCGAGGCCTCCCAGGTTGTACCAGCGGCGGAGTCCTTGAGCACGATACCTTGCGCGAGCAAATCCTTGCGGATGCTGTCGGCCAAGGCGAAGTCGCGCGCCGCCTTGGCCGCGCTGCGCCGGGCAATTAGCGCCTGAATGGCCGCATCGTCCAGAGAGGCGCCCGCCTGCAAGAAGATCTTGGGATCTTGCTGAAGCAATCCCAAGAAACCGCCCAGCGCCTTGAGCAATCCGGCCAGGTCGGCTGACTGCGTGCGATTGACATCAGTCGCCAGTTCAAACAGCACGGCCACAGCCTCGGGGGTACCAAAGTCTTCATCCATGGCCATCTTGAAACGTGCAGCCAGAGGTTCATTCCAGTCGATCACGAAATCATTGTGCGGCGACACCAGATCCAGTGCGGTATACAGCCGCCTGAGCGCATTGCGGGCGTCATCCAGATGTGCGTCGCTGTGGTTCAGGGCGCTGCGGTAGTGTGCACGGATGATGAAAAACCGGGTGGTTTCTGCGTCGTACTGGGCCAGGATGTCACGAATGGTGAAGAAATTGCCCAGACTCTTGGACATCTTCTCGTTGTCGCGCGTCACAAACCCGTTGTGCATCCACACCCGCGCAAGCGGTTTGCCAAAGGCACCTTCGCTTTGCGCAATTTCATTTTCATGGTGCGGGAACTGCAAGTCGGCACCGCCGCCATGGATGTCAAATGACTCACCCAACATCTCGCATCCCATCGCAGAACATTCAATGTGCCAGCCGGGTCGACCCACGCCATAGTCGCTGGGCCACTTGGCCTCGGCCGGCTCGGACTCTTTGGCCGACTTCCAGAGCACAAAGTCCAGTGGATCATCCTTGCCATCGGCCACCGCCACCCGCTCCCCGGCACGCAGCTCGTCCAGCGACTTGCCAGACAACTTGCCGTAGCCTTCAAATTTACGCACCGCGTAGTTCACGTCGCCATTGGAGGCGCGGTAGGCAAGCCCCTTGTCTTCCAAGGTGCCAATCAGGCGCAGCATCTGGGGCACAAACTCGGTCGCGCGTGGCTCATGGGTGGGGCGCTCAACGCCCAAGGCGTCCGCATCCTGGTGCAGCGCCTCGACCATCCGGTCGGTCAGCGCGCGGATGGTTTCGCCGTTTTCCAGCGCACGGCGAATGATCTTGTCGTCAATATCCGTCACATTGCGGACATAGGTCACCCGCAGACCGCTGGCTTTGAGCCAGCGTTGCACCACATCAAATGCAACCATCGACCGCGCATGCCCCAAATGACACAGGTCGTACACAGTCATGCCGCAGACGTACATGCGAACATGGCCGGCTTCAATGGGGGAAAACGGCTCAAGGGCACGCGACAGCGTGTTGTAAATGCGCAAACTCATGGGTAATTCATCGCCATTCAGGAGGGATACATGTTCCTGGAAATGGCTCGGGCCGATGCAGATCTGGTTAGGGTGGGACTTGGTGGCTTGTTCAGAGGAGGAATGTCACCCCCTCAGCTACAATCAACGGCAGTATAAAGCCCCCAATGAGAGGGCTCATCCAACGCGCGAGAACCTCAACGCTTTATGACGCACTCCAGTTCCTTCGTAATGCAGTCGCTCCGACTGCTAACTCTTTCAGCCACACTGGTGTTTTCTGCGGCACATGCAGATGAATATGCGGACGTGTCGCAACTGGTCCGCGCTGGCAAGCTTCCTGAGGCCCTGATCAAGGCCGACCAATACCTGGCAGGCAAGCCACGCGACCCCCAGATGCGATTTCTCAAAGGCGTGATTCAGCGGGATACAGGCAAAACCAGCGATGCGATTTCCACCTTCACTCGTCTGACCGAAGACTACCCCGAGCTACCCGAGCCGTACAACAACCTCGCAGTCCTCTACGCAGGTCAAAGCCAGTTTGACAAGGCCCGTACGGCACTTGAAATGGCCATTCGTACGAACCCGAGCTATGCCACGGCGCATGAAAATTTGGGGGATGTCTATGCCAAACTGGCCAGTCAGGCCTACAACAAGGCGTTGCAACTGGATGCATCCAATCCGGCAGTGCCACCAAAGCTGGCGCTGATTCGGGAATTGTTCAGTCCTGCAGGAGCCAAGACCTCGCGCCCTGCCCCTGCCCCTGCCCCCGCACCCATTAGTGCGCCTGCGCTGTCAGTTCCTGCGCAAGTTGTCGTCAGACCTGCGCCGACCCAGCCGAATCCCTCTGTCGCAAAGACGCCCGTTGCTACGGCAACGCCAGCCCTGCCGCAGACAGCTGCGCCGGTAGCCATAGCAGCCCCAGTGGCAGCAACACCAGCTCCTGCCGCAAAAGCGGCAGTGGCCGCCGCCGCAAGCGCCGCCCCTGGCAACAATACCGAAAAAGAAGCAGAAGCGGCTGTCCACGCCTGGGCCAAAGCTTGGGCCGCCAGGGATGTCAAAGCCTACCTGGCCGCCTACGGAAAGGAATTCAATCCTCCTGGTTCCCAGAGCCGCAGCGCTTGGGAAGAAGAGCGCCGGCAGCGCATCAGCAGCAAAAGCAAGATCAGCCTGAAGCTGGAAAACCTCACTGTTTCAGCGGCCGGCAATAAAGCGGTGGTTAAGTTCCGTCAAGATTACAAGGCCAGCGGGCTGTCGGTATCGAGCCGTAAGACTCTCGATATGGTCAAAAATGGCGACCGTTGGCAAATCGTCAAAGAAACCACGGGTATCTGATCGGCCGTTACTAATATGGGTAGACCGCATTTCACCACCGTCCTGGTGGCCCTGCTTTCATTGAATGCAGGGGCCTCGCCTGCAGCAACCGGCAAACACATGGGGAAACTGCAGGCAGTACGCCAGGAGCCGCCCACTGCAAAAGACGCGGACGGCGTGGCTGAGGCGCGGTTGATAGAAATATACAAACTCATCAGCCAGGCACAAAACCGCGAAGCTCTTGCCAAGGCTAACCGACTGGTCGAGGACTTGCCGAACTTCCAGTTAGCACAGCTGGTATACGGGGATCTGCTGGCCGCCAGAACGCGGCCCGTCAAAGCATTTGGTGACGTGCCGGACGAGATTTCAAGCACTGCTGGCACCACCCTCAGTGAACTGCGGGAAGAGTCCCGGCGGCGTATCACGGCCTTGCGGGAACGGCCCTTGGCAGGCACCGTCCCATCGCAGTTTCTGGCACTTTCGCAGCGCTCCAGGCATGCGATCGCGGTAGACGCGTCACGGTCACGGCTGTACCTGTTCGAAAACACCCCCGCTGGTTTGAATCTGGTGGCGGACTATTACATTTCAGTCGGAAAGGCCGGTACATCCAAAACAGTCGAGGGTGATCAGCGAACTCCTTTGGGCGTGTACTACATCACCAGCAACCTGGACCCCAAGTCGCTCAAAGACTTCTACGGCTCGGGCGCCCTCCCCATCAGCTACCCCAACATACTGGACAGCAAACGCGGCAAGACCGGCAGTGGCATCTGGTTACACGGCACCCCCCCCGACCAGTTTTCACGCCCGCCACAGGCCACCGATGGGTGCGTGGTGCTGGCCAATCCGGATTTGAAGCACATTATCCGTACCGTTGAAGTGCGCTCCACACCCGTGGTGATTGCATCCCAACTGAAATGGGTGCCGCAACACAGCGTTCGCGCAGAAAGCAAGCCATTTGAGGATGCATTGCAGGCCTGGCGCAATGCCAAGACATCGGGCAATCTCCAACATATATTGTCCTTTTACACGCCGGACTTCACCAGCAACGGAAAGACACTGGAACAGTGGACTCCCACCTTGAGGACAGAATTGTCCGCAAGCCAGGGACGAACCATTCAGCTCAAGGACGTTTCCTACCTTCGGTGGACGGATGCGGCTGACACGATGGTAGTAACGTTCGGCGAGGTCGCGGATGGCACCCGTACCGGCTGGACCAAGCGACAGTACTGGATGCGACAAGGCAGCCAATGGAAGATTTTTTTTGAAGGAGTGATTTGATGCAACAAAAGATAGGGCAATGGACCCGCCGAACATGGATCACCTGCTGCGCAGCGGTGTTGCTGCCTTTGTCATCGATGGCAGACACAGCAACCAAAGTGAAATTTCAGACCAGCCTTGGTGATTTCACGGTTGAGGTCTACGCCGACAAGGCTCCTAAAACCGTCGAAAATTTCCTGCAATATGTGAAAGACAAACATTACGACGGCACGGTTTTTCACCGGGTCATTGAAAACTTCATGGTTCAAGGCGGTGGATTCACCACTGCCATGATTCAGAAACCGGCGCGCGCGCCTATTCCACTGGAAGCCAGCAACGGCCTGAAAAATGACCGTGGCACCATCGCCATGGCGCGCACCGGCAACCCCAACTCTGCAACAACCCAGTTCTTTATTAATGTAGTGGACAATGCAGGGCTGAATGCGCCCTCGCCGGACGGATACGGCTACACCGTATTCGGCAAGGTGATCAGCGGTATGGACGTGATCCAGAAGATAAGGACCGTACCCACCGGCTCTGGCGGACCGTTTCCATCCGACGTTCCCAAGACCCCAATCGTTATCAACTCTGCCACTTTGGTGAAATAAATCATGAGCAATCCACAAGTCGAACTCCACGTCACTGGCTACGGTGTCATTACCCTGGAACTGGATCAGGACAAAGCCCCCAAGTCTGTCGCCAACTTTCTGGCCTACGTGAACAAGGGCCATTACAACAACACGGTTTTTCACCGCGTCATCCCGGGCTTCATGGTTCAGGGCGGCGGTATGGAGCCGGGCATGAACCAGAAGTCCTGCGATGCCCCCATCGAAAACGAAGCCAACAACGGCCTGAAGAACAACAACTACACCGTGGCCATGGCTCGCACAGGTGACCCACACTCCGCTACCGCGCAGTTCTTCATCAACGTGTCCGACAACACGTTCCTGAACCACACGGCACCCAGCGCACAAGGCTGGGGTTACGCAGTATTTGGGAAGGTCATTGCAGGCACCGACGTAGTCGACAAGATCAAGGCAGTGAAGACTGGTCGCAAGGGCTTCCATGATGACGTGCCAAAAGATGACGTCATCCTCGAAAAAGCGGTTGCGCTGTAAATAACGTAACGCACGGGATGGAACTGCTTGCACCATCCCGATGGCGTTGCGTTGATTTCATTTCGGACCTGCACCTGCACGAGTCCGATCCATTGACTTTTGGTGTCTGGAGTCATTACCTTCAGCACACCTCGGCAGATGCCGTGTTCATTCTTGGGGATCTGTTTGAGGTCTGGGTAGGTGACGATGCCCTGAGCATCGAAAACGGCTTCGAGCAGCAATGCGTCAATGTGCTGCGTGCTGCAGGAACCCGGCTGGACCTCTACATCATGCAGGGCAACCGTGACTTCCTGATGGGCTCAGCCCTGATCAAGGCTTGCAACGCCACCCTGCTGGAAGATCCGTCTATGCTGTCGTTTGCAGGGCAGCGCTGGCTATTGACCCACGGAGATGCGCTGTGTCTGGATGACACCGACTACATGGAGTTTCGCTCCATGGTGCGCAGTCCAAAGTGGCAGCAGGATTTTCTCGCAAAACCACTGAATGAACGCATGGAACTCGCCCGCCACATGCGCGCGCAAAGCGAAGGCCGCAAAGTCCCAGACGCAACGTATGCGGATGTCGACACCGCTGCAGCCAGCAGCTGTTTGCGGGCCATGAACGCGAATCACATGATCCACGGCCATACCCATCGCCCCGGCAAACATGCCTTGGCCTGCGGGAGGGAACGTCTGGTTCTCAGTGATTGGGACCTCAAGGCCGCTATCCCCCGCGCCGAAGTATTGCGACTGCGTTGCTCCGCCCAATCCAACAACCCCACACTGGAACGTATACCGCCGGCTATGTCACCGGCTGCGGCCAAGCCTGTGGATTAACCTCATCAATCTGCCAGGGATCGAGGTATTGCTGGGCGTAACGCAAATAAACACCTTCATTGACAAAGACATCAAACAGGTCGGGATCAATGTGGCCGCCCAAACGGAACTTATGCATGATGCCCATGGCCTGCGACAGTTTCATACCCTGCTTATAAGGTCGGTCCCTGGCCGTCAGCGCCTCAAAAATATCGGCAATACCCATAATCCGTGCCTGCACCGACATCTGGTCCCGCGTCAGCCCCTTGGGATAGCCTTTGCCATCCATGCGTTCATGGTGGCCACCCGCAAATTCCGGCACATTTTTCAGGTGTTTGGGCCAAGGCAACTGCTCCAGCATTTTGATAGTTGCAACTATGTGGTGATTGATGGTCCCGCGTTCCGAAGCGGTGAGCGTACCCGCCCGAATGGTCAGGTTTTCAAGTTCATTGGCGCTCAGAAATTCGGCCTCAAGCCCTTCAGCGTTGCGCCAGAACTGCCCCTGACCGATTTCGCGCACTCGCTTCAGGTCAGAATCCTTCATGGACTCGGCCCCCTGGTTCACCGTACGCAAAAAGTCACGGTCAGCGTCAACAGCCGCAATGTGCGCACGGCATTGCGACCACAACCGCACTTCTGCCGAAACGTCCGTTTGCGACCGCATGGCAAGCTGCGCGCGCAGGGCAGCAATTTCCAGGTCGCGCTTGAGAACCTCGAATCGGGTATCAACCAACTCAATACGGTCGAACAGGGTTTGCAGCTTGGTAGCTTTGTCGGCTACGTGCACCGGCGTGGTCACTTTGCCGCAGTCGTGCAAAAGCCCCGCAATCTTCAACTCATATCGATCCCTTTCGTCCATGGTGAATGAGGCCATCGGACCGCTCTGCGTTGCATTGACGGCCTCGGCCAGCATCATGGTCAGAGCTGGAACCCGTTGACAATGGTCGCCGGTGTGGTGGGACTTTTCGTCAATCGCCAGATTAATGAGCTTGATGAACGACTCAAACAGTACCTCCAGTTGCCCCATCAGGTTGCGGCTGGTGATAGCGATTGCCGCCTGTGAAGCCAGAGACTCGGCAAGACTCTGATCAGATGCGGAAAAAGGGACAACCTGCCCCGTCTCCGGGTGCATCGCATTAATGAGTTGCAAAACCCCAATCACATCACCCTCATGATCTTTCATGGGCACAGCCAGGAACGATTGCGATCGATACCCAGTTTGCTGGTCAAACAGTCGGGTACCCGAAAAGTCAAAGTGGGGCTCGGTGTAGGCGTCCGATATGTTGACGGTCTGGTTACGGATGGCCGAATAGGCAGCCACCAGTGAATCATTGGGCCGTCCATTTCCGTCGTACAAAGGCAAATTCGGAAATTCGATGACGTGACCCGAACTGCCACCCATCGAAATGTGTAGCGAATCGGTCTTCAGAATTTCAAAGCGCAGGGCCTGGAAGTCCTCGGTGACGCGGTACAACGTGCCCCCATCGGCATGTGTGATGGTTTTTGCTGCCACCAGAATACTTTCCAGCAAACGCGTGGTGTCGCGCTCTTTGGACAAGGCTGCGCCGATGGTATTGAGTTGCTCCAGCCGCCTTAAAAGGTCGTCAACGGAATCCACAACGCACAGCCCTTCCTAGATTGCCGGCTATTTTTTCAATAGCACCTTGAGGACATTCTGCAGACGTCGTGCCGCTTGTCCATCAAATGCTCCCGCCAGCACCACTGCCGCATCCTGCCCCCAGGTCTGTGCTGGCGCCGGGTCATTGCGACGGGTCAGCAACTGTAATTGCAGATTGCGCCGCGCAGCCAGATCCTCAGCGGGCGTCGGCACTTCAGCGGCCATTTCAAGGCGCAACAGTGCGTCCTGCGGAGTGACCGCCTTGGCAGACGCCTGGGTTTGTCCACCCAACGCCTGCACCCATGCGGTGCGCGTTGCGGGCGTAGCCCGGCTGCCCAAGTCCTGTGCGCTAGGAACCAAGGCCGCATCGCGTTTCTCCCACGCAGTCAACAACTGGGTCAACGCCTCGCCATGGGCTTGCGCCGCCAGCTTTCTAAGGGCGTGCTGTGCATTTTCGATAGCGTCGCGCTGGGCACGGAATGCGGTGTCACCCAGACGGGGCGCGTCCTGCCACACATGTGCGTCACGCGGGCCGCGAGCGGCGTCTTTGCGGTCGCCCCCCTTTTCCACCCATTTGCCACCACGCCCACCGGCGGGCGCGGGCGTTTCCTTCTTCATGCCAGGACGATCATCCCCGCGCATCGCAATCACCGGTTTGGGCGCTGCCTTGGGAACCGGTGTGGGCGCTGGCGCTTCCTGCGTCGCCACAAATTCTTGAATTGGCTCGTCGGCTGCTATGCTTTCTGTAGCTGCCTGCGCAGGTTCTACGGGGGCTAGAGGCCCGTTTTGTTCTGAATCGGTAGAAGAGACCACCGCCTTGGCGTCAGTCTCCTGCGACCCTGCCGCTTGCACTTGCGCCTGCGCTTGGGCTTGTCCATGCAAGGCCGCGTCGAGTGCTGCCATGGCCGCGCGAATAGTCTGGGCATCGCCTGAGGCATTCGCGGCTTCCAGCGCCTTGGCAGCTTGCAGCACCAGTCGGTCCCGGGCGCCCAAGGTGGCCTCGGCCTTTTCACGCTCGACCGTCTTGCGGTTGAAGGCGTCATCAATCGGCTTTCGGAACGCGTCCCACAGTTTTTGCTCCTGGCGGCGATCCATGGGAACCTCATGAGCCTGCGCCTGCCAGCGCTGTTGCAATGCCTTGACGGCATCAACGCGCAACTCGGATGCGGCTCCCAGCACCTTGGCTTCGTCAATCATGGCGTGACGCAGAGCCAAGCTTTGGGCCTGCAAGGTCTCCAATGGAGTTGCTGCATTCGCAATGGCAGCTTTCCACAGCGGTTGCATTTCAGCAAACGCTTTTTCCCCAAGGTGACCCGCTTCTCGCCAGCGGTCGCCAAACTGGTGCAGGATCCGGTTGAAGCCTTTCCAGTCACCGTCCAGTGCGGTGCGGTTCGCTTCAGCCCAGGCGTTCAACTCTGCAATCAATGCCAGACGCTGTGCCTTGTGTTCGGCAGATTCTGACTTGACCTTCTCCAGCCAAGCCTCCACAACTTTGTAGGCCTCATTGCAAGCCTCGTCAAATCGCTTCCACAAGGCGTGATTGGGAACGCCGCCCTGGTCCGTTTGCTTCCATTGTTCGCGCATGGAACGCAAGTTCTCCTGCATCTTGCGTCCACCAATGGACTGCCCCTCGGGTCGTTTCAACAACCCCTCAGCCTGGCTTACCAGCGCTTCGCGCAACTGGTCTGCTCGCCAGCGCTGCCAGCCTTCAAGCTCACCAGCTGCCGCCAACGCGGCATGCACCTGGCTCTCCAGCTTGTCGTCAATGACCCTGCCAAATTCCTTGAGCGCCTGGCGCAACGCGCCCGCAGCGCCTGCACTGGCTTTGCCATGGCCTTCGGCGATTTCGAGCTCCAGCTTGGCCAGCACTTCGCGCACCACCGAAGTTGCCTGGGTACGAACCTGCGGGTCGACCTTGGGTTTCGTCTGTTTGGCGAGACCTTCTGCGGGCAAACCGCGCGCCACACGCAGCTCATCGGCCCACACGGGCACCGGAGGCAATGCGGCCGCAGTGTCTTGTGCAGCTGACACGGCCAATGCCAATGCACCTTGAAATGCATCCCACACCACCAGAAGCTGCCCGCTGGACGCGTCCAGCAAAGGCGGAAATTTCACGTCCACACTCGCCCAGTTGGTGTCCGCCACCAGCTGGGCGGCCTGCGCCTGCCATTGGCCCACGTCCACTCGCAAAGCGTCGACGGCTGTCTGAGCATCCTTCCAGGACTTGGTAGAGAGCACTTCAATGCGTTGTGCCAGTAGTACTGCCGCTTCCCGCTGCACTTGGACACGGCGTTGCAGATCTTCAATGACGCGCACGCGGTCTGTCAGTTGAGTCTTGAGCGAAGCCAGCGGCTCGCGGCTCAGAGGCGCACCTGCCTTGGCCGCATCACGCTGCCAAGCCAGCGCATCCGCAATATTGAGTTTTGCCATGGCCAACAGGGCTACAGCCTTGGAAGCCCATTCTGCAGCCAGAATCTCCTGACCCTTGGCGCGCTTGGCTTCATCCAGCTTCTCGCGCACCAGTTTGGCCGCGCCCTTGTCCTTGACGCTCAATTCCTTGAAAACATCAGCCAGTTGTTCAGGGCTGGGGCTTGCGAGCAGCCAATCCCGCACGCGTGCGGCGCGCTCCCCGGAAGTGGGGGCAGAAAAAGCGCCACCGGTCAGACTGTCCAAATGGGCAATATCGTTGTTTTTAGCAGGGGAAGTCGACGTCACGGTGAGCTCGGGTATGGGTTGAAATGAAAGCAGCAACCGCGTATTTTCGCCGCGAAATGATGCTTCCTCCGAGATTTTTGTCCGCTATCTATATGCATTGCCGATAAAAGCGCGTGATTGTCCACTGGCGTGCCAGCAGAAACAAGAAAGCCCGGGGCCAAACCATCAGGTCTGGACACCGGGCTTGGCGGCTGACCAAAGGTCCATGCCGTCAGGATTGACACCGGGGAGATTGAAGTCCCACAGGGTCTAGGAAGTAATAGATTACCTCCCTCAAATGTCGGGGCCGCTTTATCACTGATACCCATTGGGTACGGACTGGCTACTGCCGACACAGCGCCCGAATTACCGGGCAAGTTCAGTCTAGTGACGGCGCAACATGATTTCAAATCGGATTTTCAATGGATGCTGGCGTCTCGATTACCAAATTTTCCGGGTTTAAAAAATCGCTGAAAACCCGCGTCAGGCTTGAAAAGCGCTCGGCAACAGATTGAAAATAGAATAACAAACCTATTTAATATTGTTGACTAGATATATCTGACACCCATAGAATCCGCTCATCCCAAGCCAATGCGAGGGATTACCCGTATCCGCTGCCGAACCCGGCATATTCAAATCGCTGCACATGTCGATCCGACGCCGCAGGATATTGATAGCGTACCAACCCAAACGAGGTGTCTGAGGTTCTCGCACTGCCCGCAGTGCAAGACCCAAGGCCCCCGCCAAAGAAGGAAGAGCTATGACAGCGACCGAAAAATTCACCAAGGGCTTGCGAGTATTCACAAGCGACATCGCCCAAGGTTTTTTTGAAATCACACACAACGGTTTTGCCCTGCTGGGCCTGACCGTCATGTTTGCCGTGATTACCCTGACCGCAAGGCCAGAAATTCGCCAGGCTGGTGAAGTTGAGTTGATGGGCTGGCTGAAGGCCCGCCAACCCGAAGTCATCAGCATTGCCCAAGACCTTGTTGGCATCGACCGTGCTACCGCCGCCAACCCCCAAAGCCTGCCCAAGCAGCAAGCTGCTGTGGTCTATTGGCTTAGCCGAAAGTACAGTATTGCGCCTGAGCCGCTCAGCGCATTGGTGGCAGAGGCCTTTGAAACGGGCAAACGCACCAAACTGGACCCGACGCTCATTTTGGCCATCATGGCTATTGAGTCCGGCTTCAATCCGTTTGCGCAGAGTACAGTGGGCGCGCAAGGGCTGATGCAGGTAATGACCAAGATCCACAGCGACAAATACGAAGGTTTTGGCGGCAAGCTTGCCGCTTTTGACCCCGTCTCCAACTTGCGCGTTGGCGTCAAGGTGCTGCAGGAGTGTATTTCCCGTGGTGGCTCCATTGAAGGTGGCCTCAAGCTCTACGTGGGAGCTGGCAACCTCGAAGAGGACGGCGGCTATACCGCGAAGGTTATGGCCGAGTACAACCGGCTCCAACTCGTGGTTGGTGGGCGTACCGTGCCGCTGTCAGCGCCACGGCTAGTACCCGTGACTGCGCCTGTTAAACCACAGGAAGCGCCGGAGACCGTGGCCAGTATTTCCAACTCCTGAGCGAGTCGGGTAAACTCGTACTGGTACGCGACTGGCGATAGGTGTCCACCCGCAAGGGTTCAGGGCACTGACGTGGGACACCACTAGGAAGCGTGCCGTACCGCCTGCACAGGCGGGCACGTTCAGCCGTTCGCCTGGGCAGCCCTTGTCTCATTTCATGTGATCAAGGTTCATTGTCTTAAAGGACTGCCATGTACAACCGTAACATCCTCGTCGAACAAACCGATCCCGAACTGTGGGCCGCCATCTTGGCCGAGAACGCACGCCAGGAACACCATATTGAGCTGATTGCCAGCGAAAACTACGCATCGCCTGCCGTTATGGCCGCACAGGGCAGCCAGCTGACCAACAAATACGCTGAGGGCTATCCAGGCAAGCGCTACTACGGTGGCTGCGAGCATGTGGACGTGGCCGAGCAGCTCGCCATAGACCGGATCAAGCAGATTTTTGGTGCTGATGCCGCCAATGTGCAGCCCCATTGCGGCGCATCTGCCAATGAAGCCGTTTTTCTGGCCTTTTTGAAGCCGGGCGACACTATCATGGGTATGAGCCTGGCTGAGGGTGGCCACCTGACGCACGGTATGCCCCTGAACATCAGTGGCAAGTGGTTCAATGTGGTTTCCTACGGCCTGGATGCCAATGAAGCGATCGACTACGACGCCATGGAGCGCAAAGCCCATGAATCCAAGCCAAAACTCATCATCGCCGGCGCCAGTGCTTATTCTCTTGCTATCGATTTTGAACGCTTTGCCAAGGTAGCCAAAGATGTGGGCGCCATCTTCATGGTCGACATGGCGCATTACGCTGGATTGATTGCTGCCGGCGTGTACCCCAACCCAGTGCCCCACGCCGACGTCGTGACCAGCACCACCCACAAGAGCCTGCGCGGCCCCCGTGGCGGCATCATCCTGATGAAGGCGCAGCACGAGAAAGCCATCAATAGCGCCATTTTCCCTGGCCTGCAAGGCGGACCGCTGATGCATGTGATTGCAGCCAAGGCCGTTGCTTTTAAAGAAGCGCTGGACCCAGGTTTCAAGATCTACCAACAGCAAGTTCTGAAAAATGCCCAAATCATCGCTGAAACCCTCACCCTGCGTGGCCTGCGCATTGTGAGCGGGCGCACCGAGAGCCACGTCATGCTGGTGGATCTGCGTGCCAAGGGCATTACCGGCAAGGAAGCCGAAGCTGTGTTGGGCGCCGCCCACATGACCATCAACAAGAACGCCATCCCCAACGACCCCGAAAAGCCCATGGTCACCAGCGGCGTGCGCATTGGTACCCCCGCCATGACCACCCGTGGATTCAAGGACGAAGAGGCTCGCGCCACAGCGCACCTGATAGCCGATGTGCTGGATAACCCGCGTGATGCGGCCAACATTGATGCCGTGCGCGCCAAAGTACACGCCTTGACATCGCGCTTTCCGGTTTACGGCTAAGCACGATCTGCCTGCGCGATGAAATGCCCGTTCTGTAGCCATTCAGAGACCCAGGTTGTGGAAACCCGGATCTCTGAAGACGGGGATTTCATCCGGCGCCGGCGCCAATGCGGCTCGTGTGAAAAGCGCTTCACCACCTACGAGCGCCCGGACGTCAACTTCCCGGCCATTGTCAAAAAGGACGGCCGCCGTATTGAATATGAGCGCGCCAAGCTACTGGCCTCGTTCAACTTGGCGCTGCGTAAACGCCCCGTCAGCACTGAGCAAATTGATAGCGCCATTGAGCGTATTGAAGAAAAACTGCTGAATCTGGGTTTGCGCGAAGTTGCGTCTACCCGGATTGGTGAGCTGGTCATGCGCGAACTTAAGAAGCTCGACAAGGTGGCCTATGTGCGCTTTGCGAGCGTGTACCGCAACTTTGAAGACATTGATGAGTTCAAGTTGCTGGTGGATGAGGTTCGGCGCTGACGACTGTGCTATCTCCAGCAATTTGCTGTCAAGGCTGCATCTGCGGCATTTTGCGTCTGACCTCTCACACCAGTATTGGTAAGTGTTAACACGTTGCAAGTCGGATCAGGGCTGCCGGCAATGGGGGTCGCGGTCAGCGTATATGCATTGACCGCCCCGGCGACTACTGCGAGCGTGTAACGTGGATTGTCTCCGGGCACATTCTGCAAGCTAAACGGAAGGGCTACAGCTACGCCTGCCCTGTCTGTTTGATACGAATCATTCGCTACGTAGAAACGTTCCATGAATTGCTGCGCTTGCAGCAAACCAGCCCGTGCGGCCGCTCGGTTTCCGCGACGCACCTGATCTTGGTAACCTGGAATTGCAACAGCAGCAAGGATGCCAATAATTGCCACTACGATCATGACCTCGATCAAGGTAAAGCCGGAGGCCCCATTGATTTCTGCGCAGCGCAATGAACGGCTATTTGATTTCATAACTAAACGCTTTCATCAGATTCAGCGAATCGGTGGGTTAACGATACGTCGCCAAACACGGTCGTATTTCCTGATGTTCTGTGGCGATTTGCAGTTAATAATGCAATCAGGCACACATTGCAAATTACCCGCGTTGCTGGTGATGTCAGCGAAAAGATGGGTTCCAGCCGGGCACATAGGCGGACCACCACCACCACCACCACCACCACCACCACCACCAGCTCCACCCTTAAGCAGTGAGTCTTTTCCGTCAGCAAGAGTCTTCAAGCCTACCACGACCAGGTCAGAGGAATCCATCACAGAATTGCCGTTTGTATCAAACATCGGTTGGGGTGGCAAAACAAGTTCTGCTGGCAGCGTCAAATTGATGCCAGTTCCGAGCCCGCTATCACACACAGCCACCGTTTGCGGTGGTGCCACAACACTCACAAAAGCAAAATCAGCGGTCATTTTTTGAGTTGGATACACCACCCGACCGCCCGGCAAAACCCCACCCATATCAATATACCAAGCACTCTGCGTAGCCCAATTCAGCGAGCCTGCCACCGTATAAAAGGTTTGCGCGACAGCGCCTCCAGTTCCTTGGACTGCCGTTAACACCATGTTGGCAGAGCCCGTTCGCACCACAGGGTAGGTGGACGCTGGTTTGTCCCATACGCCATAAACGGTCTGTGGAGACAAGTCATTCTGGTCGTTGGCGGTAAACAATTGTCCAGTCCCAAACACAACGATCTTGCCGCCTTGAGAATGATCGAACACCGCTGGAGTCGCTGTGATCGGCTGCACTGCGCCTGAGGCATTTGTTGCCTTGAACAATGGGCCACCACCAAACACTGCAAAATTGGAGGGCGTGGATGCCGAATAGTCCATCCTCCACATTTGACCCTTCAGATCGCCGGCGTATAGACCGGTTATCTGACCATTGGCATCCCGTACCAACACAGCTCCACCCAAACCGTTTCCGCTTCCACTATCTACGGTGAGCTTAGTAATGGAACCTGAAGCAATGTCCACGACAAACAGCGCCGCATTTCCACTGCTACTGTTAAAGCCGTTGCCAAAGATAGCGACCCAACGTCCATTTGGCAACACGCCCGCATCAATCGGCTGCATGACATACCCCAAATCCCCGTCAGTAACATCGCTGATTTCCCAACGCACTGTTGACGCACTGAAGTTGGGTGAATCTGTCACATCCAATGCATACACCGCGCGTGCACCGGCGCCAGTAGAACCAATAACAAAATTGCGCCAAGAGGGTGTTGCAGCTCCAGGCGCCTTCACAAATGCATCTGTTTCGTTTTGTGGTCCGTCTACAAAGAACTGGTGTGGCGTGCCTGCGGTTCCATACAGTTTGTCGGTTAGCTTGGACAAATTACCGTACACAGCGTGAGGGACATACGCGAAAACTTCTTGACCATCAGTCAAAGCATCTGCTGCTGTAACAGCTTTACTGTCTTTAAACGCGTGGACCATGCCGTCATTGCCACCGACAAAAAGCACTCCGGTCCGAGCAGTTTTTGCGGCCAAGAAGTTTTGGTATCCCGACGCCCCGCCAAGATTCAAACCACCATAATTACCGTTGAAACTACCTTGAACAAATACGGGACTGGAGTTGACAAAATCCCCTAAGACAAAGGGTTTCCCTGAACCTTCGATACGATCTCGAAAGGGATTGCCAACGCCTTCCTTGGCATGATTTCCGCGTAAATAATTTACAAAATCAGTGGTATACGTGGCAGCAACGGCCCCCATATCAGCTCGATTCGTTGTACTCAACGACGTCCAATAAAATGGAACTGCTGACGGCGTTGCAAGTCCAACATCCCAAGTAAAAATGTTTCGAGCACTCCACACAGGTAATCGATCAGAGGCCTTCCACGCAGTGGTGGTTTGCTGCCCAAGCGCATCTAGGGGAATTGCCGAGACATCTCCGCTCCAGAGAGTCGCATTGAAATCGGGAACATACTTTCGGTTGCCATTCTCCAACACTGCTGTTGCCGTTGCCACACCAGTAGTGCTACCGGTGCCGCCAATGGCTCCATTCAATGCGGTGCGAATGGCAGTGGACAATTGATTTGGATCCTTAGCGCTAAAGTAGGCCCCATGGCTATTCAATGCAGCATGCCAAAGGTCGTCAATATTCGGGGCAGTCCCCCCTGAAGTAGCAGCAGGCCAATTTTTTGTCGGCACTGGCAGCGCGGTCAATCCCGCCAGATCAACCGCTGGGTCCAGAGTGCCACGCACGCCTAAACCTACCGTGTAATTGGTCATGTTTTGCCAGAATGACCGGTTGTCTCCCACCGCCATTACATTGTTAGCCATACCCGGCTGCAGATCGTTCTTCCAGAACATCATGGCGAAGTCTGCAAGCGTGTTGCCGGTTGAGTCACTATATGGCGTGGACGGAGAGTACGCATACGTTCCCCCGGCACCCGTAATGGTGGCGCCCGCAGTTGCATCCTGATTACCCACCGTCTTGCTCGACCCGGACCAACTGCTCGTAGTAGTGGCACCGCCATTCCAATAACCATCCGTTGTCAAAATTTGATAGGAACGACGGCACGTCTTGTTGTTTGCGACGGTATTGCCAGCCGATCCAGGCACATCGGTCCACGGACCTTTGTCATCTTGCCGGGAATAATAGGTGCCAACCGCATCCATCGCCTTTACCAAAGGTGTTCCACCGCTGGCCGGCAAACCTCCCAGCCAGCTAAATAACTGCGCCTTTCGCGTAGCATCGAACGGCCGCACCCCACCGCCACCATAATTAACCGTATTCGACTCCAACACGGCTGTGTTAACTCCATCAACACTGGCAGAGCCCTTATTGATGCGTCCGAACCCGAGGCGAATCACGTTGCCAATCGGTCCAAAGGCTTCCATCATTGACCCGCGCGCCATAAGGTTACGAGTGCGATAGTAGGTGTACCAATTTGCAAAATTCTGCTGTTCCTGCGCCTGGCTACAAGCTGTAGCGCCGCAATCGGTGCGGTTAGGATATTTAGAGAATGGCCCAGCATCGTTAATGGAATACGCTGTGTAATTTGCCGCAGAAGTAACGGCCTTGTATGTGGACCCGGTAGTGTCCAGTCGGAAATACACACCAGGGTCATGCTTCAAACTGGCCGAGTTGTTAGCAACACTGATACAGCCACCGGAACCAGGAGCCGCAGTACTTGCGGCGGAATAGCACCACTTGCTGCTTGATCCGTTGCCCACATAAGTGGTGAGGTTAGTGGTGCCCGCCGCATGATTGAGAGGGTCTATCCATGCGCCAGTTGCCGGAGATGGGAGCAAGCGCGCACCTGAGGCTGTTAGCCATGGTTGATACAAGGTCTCTGGGTTGTAAAACAATGTATTCGTATCGGGCGAACGCAAGGCCTTCAGAACGTAATTGGTGGAGTTCCTGTTTCCAGGCACTGTACCCAACAAAAATGTAGTTTGGTAAGTGTCAGTAAGATCCCAACGCACCTGATCAGACCCTACTGGGTTGGGCGTTGCAAAAGTACCGCCGGCAAAGACATTTTCCGGCAAATGTTGGAATTGCATGGACCCAGAATCATCCATTGTCAGAACGACATTGGGCGGCACCCCAGCTCCCGCCTTTACCAAGAGTGGTATTTGAGCTGGAGCTTGCGCTTGGCCTTCAGATACACCGGCCAACACCAACGTCAGCAAAGCGATCAACCGAGGCAATGACATGTAACGAAAGCAAAGTGTAGACATCTTGTATCTCCCAAATAATCACAAATTTAATACTGACTGCAACCAAACCACGGCGCCATTGGTGGTTTGACCAGCGGCATTGCGGGCGTAGTCCGGGCTAAAGCCGCGCGCCGTGACTACCGTGTAGGTCAATGTCGAGGGCGCAGGAACGGCCTGAATCTCCGCCACGCACTCGGGCACCTGAACGCCTATGGGAACATAGCTCGCATTTCCTCCAGACAGGTATGCGACCGGCACTGAGGTTCTGGTAGCCGATCCACCGCCACTGCCGGGTACACCAACCCATGTAACTGCTTGCTCCCAAGCGGCTACCGCATTGGTCGCTACCGTCGGAATGACCGCAATTCGCAGGGTGGCCACACGCTGGGCGTCTGGTAGTTGCAACTGCCCTTCGCAATAGCGCAAAGCTACTTCAGCGTACTGCTGAGCCACGTTATCAAGGCGCAGATTGTTGGTCGCCTTTTCATTGGACGTCGCGTTGCGCATTGCAGAAGCAGCAGTCAGACCAATAATGACCATCATGATGAGCACGATAATGAGAGAAACGCCCCGGCTATGCGCTACTTTGACGGAAGAACTGCGAAAGTTTTTCATGGCATGGGTATTCATCAAAGTCCCATCTTGGACCGTATGGTGCTGGTCGTGAAATACGCGCGATGCAAAAAGCGATCCCCAGCAGGCGGATTTATCAAAACACCGTCACAGTCTTGGTAAGCAAGCGTATCGACCGTTCCCGAATTCAAGACTTGCTCCGAACTGCGCATCAACAGGCATACCCGCACACTGACAACGTTGTTCCATTCAGCCGCGCCGACTGCATTGACCTGCGAAGCAGTGGCGTAACGTACCGCTTGTCGTGGTGCAGCAGCAACCTGCATCCCGTACCAAACCCGCATGGCCTGTACGTTTTCCAGCAAGGGTTGCTGAGGGTTTGCCAGGTTGTTACTCGCGCAAGAAAGCTCCGTACTTCCGTTTGCTCCAACACTTATGAAATATCGGTTACGAGCAAAAAAGGGTGGACCTGCCGGAATGCCGTTACCCAAGCAATCGGTCGGCACCCCCCCTGCAGTGGCTACGGTACTGCGGACATCGGCCTCATAAACCACCTCAAAGGCGGGCGATGCATCGCCTGCACCAGCAACACATTGCAACGGGATCACCCGCGGATCTACAAAACCGGTGCCACAACCGAACAACGCTGAGGTCGCTCCAATGTTGTATGTCAACACCAATGATGGCACTGCTGACAAAGGATCCTGAACCAGCCCAGAAGGCGTCGAATAGCCAGCCATCTGAAATTCACGCGTCAAAATGCTCAAACCGATCTGCGCATCCTGATTCATTTGAGAGTAAGCAGCCTGAATCCGACCTGCCTGCCCACTGCCCAAGTAGGTAACAATTACTGCACCGATTACCACAACACCGATCGCCATAGCGATCAACATTTCAATAAGTGTGGCACCCCTGGCGCGCCGAGGAATATAGTCAGATTTCATAGATTGATCCTGAAATAACTGCAACGCACGCTCGGATCAGCCCCAGCACCTAGAGCTGGAGGGCATTCGGTAGCAGTAGTCGGAGCTTCGTCCGGAGCTGCCACTGTCGGATCGCGCCAAACCAGCCACAAATCTGCACCATTCGCGCCAACTACCGGACCGGCAATCGCGCCTTGCGCAATGAAAGCAGAGCCTTCAGGAAGTTGAGCTCGCACCAATCGACGCCAATTGACAAGATCAGCTTGCGCAAGCGTTGCTGCCGCACAAGCAGGAACCAAATACCCGTCACAACTGGCATCATTGGCAGCCAAGGGAGCTGCTTGTGCTGCGAACGCCACTTGAAAATCGTAAGAATTAGCTTGTGCGCCAACCTTATTGGCTCGCATCCGCTCGCCAATGTCGTTAGCAAGTAAGGTTGCCGTGCCTCGGTATTGGGACATTTTTGTATACCGAATCGACGCGACATTCGCACCAACCAACGCGAGCAAAGCAATCGATGCAAGCAGAATAGACACTAACACCTCAATCAGCATCACCCCACGGGAACTTTTCCGTCGATTGAGCATTTGGGCATGTAGACCGTTTAGCAATTTACGACTCCTGCTACACACATTTTGGGGCGCCCCTGATTGGAAACAATTACCGAACGCGTGGTATTCGGCGGCACAACTCCAGTTGGAGTAAAGGTGAAACTAGACGTAGCAGCTCTCGCCCATCCGTTTGCCTCGAAGTTAAACTGCCTCAAATCCGTGTTGGGAGTAACGCTCCCAATCGTCGCAATATTAGGCAAGGGCGGCTGAACGCGAACCACATCGTCACCGGCAGTCAAAGTCCCGCTGCCGTCCATATCCACATATACAAGCCAACCATTGGGCCAGTTGCTGGCTAAACCGGAACATGCCGAAGTGCTGTTCACAGCAAGGCTGCAAATGACCACCCGAGTAGAGCGCTTTAAAGCCTCTGCGCGTGCAAAACGCATGTCATTGACGAATGAGTCAGCCGCACTTTCCACTGAGCGACGAACGAGCATCGTATTGAAACTGGGTACGGCCAATGATGCCAAAACGGCCACAATGGCGACCACCACGAGCAATTCGATTAGCGTAAAACCACGATGACTAAGTTTCATGATTTGAAGAGTAGCCCATCGCCATTGGGGTTAATTTGACGATATTGACGTTCGGTCGGTTTTCTCCGCCAAACGGTAAGATCAGGCACCAAGCTGCAATATCCTTTCCCTTTTGACTATTTGCAAGGGCCTTTGTGATCAATCTCGCGATGGAAGCCGCATCTCAATGGCGACACCTTCCTCCACCCAATCCGTCAATCGGATGCGTAATCTCCGACACTAACAAGCGAATTTTGGGCCAAGGCCATACACAGAGAGCCGGGGGTCCGCACGCTGAAATCATGGCTCTGAAAGACGCAAATGCACGAGGCAACTGCGTAATCGGAGCTACGGCTTACGTCACGCTGGAACCCTGCGCCCACCACGGCCGCACAGGTCCTTGCTGCGATGCATTGATTGCTGCGGGCGTTAGAAAGGTAGTTGCAACCAACACCGATCCCAACCCGTTAGTCGCAGGTCAAGGCTTTGCAAGGCTGCGAGCAGCAGGCATTGAAGTGGAGGTTCTGGCGCAAAACGACCCGTTGGCAATCCAATCCCGGGAACTCAATATCGGTTTCTTCAGCCGCATGATTCGAAAAACTCCTTGGGTGCGAATGAAAGTCGCCGCTTCGCTGGATGGGAAAACGGCTTTGGACAACGGCACCAGCCAATGGATTACATCACCCGAGGCGCGGGCCGATGGTCACGCCTGGCGGGCACGGGCCTGCGCCGTGCTTACCGGCATTGGCACCGTGTTAGCAGACCGGCCCCGGCTGGACGTCCGCTTGATGGAGACCCCCAGACAACCCCACGTGGTGGTGGTGGACAGCCAGCTACAAACGCCAATCGATGCTCCTATTTTTATAGCTGATCGCGCAGTCTATATATACGCTGCAGGCCAAAATGATGAGAAAAAGCAGGCCCTGGAAGCCCGTGGCGCCACCGTCATCCACCTGCCCGGTAAGCGTGCGGATGGCACACCCACCGGGAAAGTGGATCTGGCGGCCATGCTCCTGGACTTGGGCCGACGTGAAATCAATGAACTGCATGTTGAAGCCGGTCACCAACTCAATGGTTCGTTCATCCGGGAGGGGTTGGTGGACGAACTATTGGTCTACCTCGCTCCAAAACTCATTGGGCAAGGACGCGGCATGGCAAGCTTTGGCCCCTTGACAAGCTTGGACGAAGCCTTGCCGCTGGACTTCAAGTCCGCTGAAATGGTGGGGCCAGACCTGCGCGTCATTGCCCGGGTGACTGGGCGTGACCTTTTTTAACCAACAAGATTTTGCTTGCGTGCCGGGTTGGACTGCAAACCCTGCGAAAATGGCGGGATGTTTACAGGAATCATCACCGGCGTGGGGCGAATTGCCGACGTTCACGCTCTGGGCAACTCGCCCACCCACGGCAAACGTCTAACGATCTCCTGTCCGCCGCGTTACCTTGACGATGTAGGCTTTGGCGACAGCATCGCGCTCAATGGCGCCTGCATGACGGTCACCACCTTCGATGCCGCCGCCAACCAGTTCACCATCGACATTTCCGCCGAGTCTCTGGATAAAACCGCCGGACTGGACGCTCTAGGACCGATTAACCTCGAAAAAGCCTTGCGCGCCAACGACCGACTGGGCGGACACATCGTCTCCGGGCATGTGGATGGCATGGGTACCATCAGACACTTTGCCCAAGTGGGAGAAAGCTGGGAGCTTCGGGTACTGGCACCGCCGTCTCTGGCAAAGTACCTCGCCTACAAGGGCTCCATCACGGTCAATGGCGTCAGCCTTACGGTAAACCGGGTCTCCGATGTACCAGGCGGCTGCGAGATCAGCATTAACCTGATCCCCCATACCGTCGAGAATACTGCCTTGGGCACGCTTACGAACGGCTCCAAAGTTAACCTCGAAATTGATACCGTCGCACGCTATGTAGAGCGCATGCTCAGCAGCAGCCCCTCTACAAAAATTTGACGCGCCTTTCGCCGCACATCACCACAATTAGGACAACGATGAAACGAGTTGATGACTTTCGATTGAAATTCGGGCGCAAAGAGCTGGTGCCGATCATGATTGGCGGAATGGGCGTAGATATTTCAACAGCGGAATTGGCACTGGAGGCCGCACGCCTCGGTGGCGTCGGGCACATCTCTGATGCCCTCGTTCATGATGTATCTGATCGACGCTTTGACACGGAATTTGTCAAAGGGAAAACCAAGTTCTACAAGAGCAACATCAACAATTCGGACAAAACCACCATTCAGTTCGATCTGGGCGAACTGGCGGAAGCCACCAAACTGCACGTGGGCAAGACCATGGAGGCCAAGCGTGGTGATGGCATGGTGTTTGTCAACGTCATGGAAAAGTTGACCATGAACTCGCCGCGCGACACCTTGCAAGTGCGACTCAACTCGGCGCTCGATGCCGGTATTGACGGCATCACCTTGAGTGCGGGCTTGCATCTGGGCTCATTCGGCCTCATGGCAGAGCACACACGGTTTCGGGACGCGAAACTGGGCATTATTGTTTCGTCAGTGCGCGCCTTGCAGCTATTCCTGCGAAAAACGTCCCGACTGAACCGCCTTCCAGACTACGTCATCGTCGAGGGGCCGCTGGCTGGCGGACACTTGGGCTTTGGACTGGACTGGGCCAAATACGACCTAGCCACCATCGTGGCAGAAATTGCGGCTTTTCTGAAGGCTGAGCAACTGGATATTCCACTGATTGCTGCAGGCGGCATCTTTACCGGTAGCGATGCGGTGAATTTCATGGAGAACGGTGCAGACGCTGTTCAGGTGGCAACGCGCTTCACGGTTTCCAACGAATGCGGAATGCCCGACAAGGTCAAGCAGGAGTATTTCAGGGCCAGCGAAGACGACATCGTGGTCAATACCATTTCACCCACGGGCTACCCCATGCGCATGCTGAAAAGCACGCCGGCAATTGGCTCGGGCATTCGCCCTAACTGCGAAGCCTATGGTTACTTGCTCGATGGCAATGGCAACTGTGCCTACATCACTGCCTATAACGAGCAACTCGCCTTGCATCCGGATGGAAAAAACATCTCGGTCATGGACAAGACCTGTCTTTGCACGCACATGCGCAACTACAACTGCTGGACCTGCGGCAGCCTGACCTACCGCCTGAAAGACACTACCCGACGACTAGCCGACGGCAGCTACCAGACGCTGAGCGCTGAACACATTTTTAACGATTACCAATACAGCGTTGACCAGCAAGTTGCCCTGCCCGCTTGAACCAGAGCACGGCCGCCTCCCATCTGGGACAATAGCGGGTTTTCCCTGCCCTACAACCGATACCATGAATCCCCAGAACCCTGTGCCAATCTCCCCTGTTGAAGACATCGTGGCTGACATGCGCGCCGGGCGCATCGTCATTTTGGTAGACGAAGAAGACCGCGAAAACGAAGGCGATCTGGTGCTGGCGGCCGACCACGTCACTGCTGACGGCATCAATTTCATGGCCCGTTTTGGCCGGGGCCTGATTTGCCTGACCCTGACGCGTGAGCGTTGTGAGAAGCTTCAATTACCGCCCATGACCGCGCGCAATGGCGACAAAAAAGGTACCGCTTTCACCGTATCAATTGAGGCGGCAGAGGGTGTCACCACCGGTATTTCGGCCGCAGACCGCGCACGCACCGTACAGGCCGCCGTCGCAAAGACCGCCGGTCCAAGCGACCTAGTGCAGCCCGGTCATATTTTCCCGCTGCAGGCGGTGGACGGCGGCGTGCTCATGCGCGCAGGACACACCGAGGCTGGTTGCGACTTGGCGGCCATGGCGGGTTGTTCCCCAGCTGCCGTCATTTGCGAGATCATGAATGACGATGGCACCATGGCCCGCCTGCCGGACCTGCAGCTGTTTGCTGCCGAGCACGGTCTCAAGATTGGCACCATTGCCGACCTGATTGCGCACCGCAGCCGCGTCGAGTCGCTGATTGAGAAAATCGGCGCTCGAAGCATACACACCGCTTTCGGCGAATTTACCGCGCATGCGTTCCGTGACAAGACCGGCGACGGGGTGCACCTGGCGTTGGTCAGAGGCGAATGGTTGGAGCAAGACGCCATTCCGGTTCGCGTACATGAACCGCTGTCGGTGCTGGATGCGCTGGAAGTGGGACGCACCATGCACTCCTGGAGTCTGGATGCGACGCTGGCCCACATTGCGGCCCAGGGCCAAGGCGTGGTGGTATTGCTCAATTGCGGCGAAAGTGGCGAACAATTGCTTTCGCAATTTGAAGGCACGGCGCGCTCTGCCCACGCGCCCGAGCGCGGACGTATGGACCTGCGAACCTACGGTATTGGCGCACAGATTTTGCGCCACTGTGGCGTGCACAAAATGCGTCTGATGGGCAGTCCGCGCCGCATGCCCAGCATGACCGGGTACGGGCTGGAAATCACCGGTTACGTCAGCAAATAAGGAGCACTCTATGTTTGGCGCAGACAAAGGCACCGTTGCAAGCACCGACAGCCGCATGAACGGGAAAAAACTCAAAGTGGGTATCGTTCAGGCACGCTTTAACGCGTCCGTGACGGATGCGCTGGCGAAAGCCTGCAAAGCCGAGCTGATCGCACTGGGAGTGGCAGAAAAAGACATTGATCTTTTCAGCGTACCCGGTGCTCTGGAAGTGCCTGTGGCCCTGCAGGCATTGGCGGAAAAAGCCAGCTACGACGCACTGGTGGCCATTGGATGCATCATCCGAGGCGAAACATACCATTTTGAGCTGGTGGCCAACGAATCAGGCGCCGGCGTCACCCGCATATCCCTGGACTACCAGTTGCCGGTTGCCAACGCCATTCTGACCACTGAAGATATGCCTCAAGCGGTTGCCCGCCAGGAAGAAAAAGGGCGTGATGCCGCCCGCGTCGCCGTAGAAATGGCCAACTTGCTGGAGTCAATTTGATGAGTGACATAAACACCCCCTCGGCCGCCAAGCGCCCACCTCGCCAGACACGCACCGGCGTCACCAGCACAGGTGCCCGCAAAGCAGGCAGCAAGTCAGACCGCAGTCGGGCGCGGGAATTCGCGCTGCAAGGGCTTTACCAAAGTCTGGTCGGGAAAAATGCGGTGGGCGATATTGATATCTTCACCCGTGATCTGGCTGGTTTCAACAAGGCCGACTCGGTGCACTTCGATGCACTACTGCAAGGTTGTGTGGCGCAAAGCGAGCAGCTGGACCTGCTGATCGCACCCTTGCTGGACCGCCCCATGGGCGAAATTTCGCCGGTCGAACACGCCATCATGTGGATCGGTGCCTACGAGCTCAGCCATTGCCTGGATGTGCCCTGGCGCGTGGTACTCAATGAATGCATCGAACTGGCCAAGGAATTTGGCGGTACCGATGGACACAAATACGTGAACGCTGTGCTCAACGGCATCGCTCCCAGTCTGCGTGCAGCAGAAGTGGAGTCAGACCGTTTGGGCAAGAAGCATCGCAGCTGAACCCAGCCCCTGAATATCCGTCCAATAGCCCATGCAAATTTCGTCGCGCGCACAAAAGATAGAGCCGTGTTATGTCATGGAGGTGGCCAAAGCCGCTTCTGCCCTGGGCCGCGAAGTGGCGCACACCGATGCGCCCATGATTTTTCTGAACATTGGCGAGCCCGATTTCACGGCGCCCCCGCTGGTGCAGGCTGCCGCTGAAAAGGCCATCCGCGACGGGCAGACCCAATACACGCAGGCCACAGGCTTGCAACCCTTGCGCGAACGTATCAGCGACTGGTACCAGAAACGCTTTGGTGTCGATGTGCCCGCGAGCCGCATTGTTGTGACGGCAGGCGCCTCCGGGGCTTTGCAGCTGGCATGCCTGGCCCTGATTGAGTCGGGTGATGAAATACTGATGCCCGACCCCAGCTACCCCTGCAACCGGCATTTCGTCAGTGCAGCGGAAGGCCGTGCGGTGTTGGTACCCACCACCGCCGAAGAGCGTTTTCAGCTCAGCGCCGGCAAGGTTAAATCGGCATGGGGGCCACGCACCCGTGGAGTATTGCTGGCATCGCCCTCCAACCCCACCGGCACCTCCATTCACCCGGACGCGCTGCGCGACATCCACGAAGTGGTGCAGAGCAAAGGCGGTATCACCCTGGTGGATGAAATCTATCTGGGTCTGAGTTTCGAAGCCCAGTACGGCCAGACCGCATTGGCGCTGGACGAACACATCATCAGCATCAACAGCTTCAGCAAATATTTCAATATGACCGGCTGGCGACTGGGCTGGATGGTAGTGCCAGAAAAACTGGTGCCCGTGATTGAACGGCTGGCGCAGAACCTGTTCATTTGCCCCAGCACCATTGCCCAGCACGCGGCGCTGGCCTGCTTTGAGGCTGAGAGCCTGGCGCTCTACGAGCAACGCCGCACCGAGTTCAAGGCGCGCCGCGACTATTTTTTACCGCAACTCCAGGCTATGGGGCTTAACGTGCCAGTCATGCCCGATGGCGCTTTCTACGCGTGGGCCGATTGCTCTGCCGCGTGCGCCAAGCTGGGGCTCAAGGACAGCTGGGACTTCTCATTCGAGATCATGAACAAAGCCCATGTTGCCATCACGCCGGGGCGGGATTTTGGCAGCGCGCAGACGCACAATTTCGTGCGCTTTTCCACTGCCAGCTCCATGGAGCATTTGCAAGAAGCCGTAGCCCGCCTGCGCGCGGTACTGCTTTAACACTGAGCCACCCATATGAATCAAGATCTGTCCATACTCCATCTGGTTTTGAATGCCAGTTTTGTGGTTCAAGCGGTCATGCTGCTGCTGATGGTGGTGTCCATCTCCAGCTGGGCCGCCATTTTCCGCAAGTTGTTTGCACTCAACCGCGTCAAATCACTCAATGAAGTGTTTGAGCGCGACTTCTGGTCTGGCTCCAGTCTGAATGACCTGTTTGCCGCCGCTACCAAAAACGCTGCGCATTGCGGGCCCATGGAACGCATTTTCGCCAGTGGTATGCGCGAGTTTCAAAAACTGCGCGAGCGCCGCATCACCGATGTGGGCACGCTGATGGACGGTGCCCGACGCGCCATGCGGGCCAGTTTTCAGCGCGAGATGGATGTTGTGGAAACCAACCTGTCCTTCCTGGCCTCTGTCGGGTCGGTCTCGCCCTACGTGGGTCTGTTTGGCACGGTCTGGGGCATCATGCACGCCTTTACCGGGCTGGCCGCCCTCACGCAGGTCACGCTGGCCACGGTTGCACCCGGTATTGCCGAGGCACTGGTTGCTACAGCCATAGGCCTGTTTGCTGCCATTCCCGCGGTGGTGGCCTACAACCGCTTTGCACGCGACATTGACCGCATTGCCACGCAGCAAGAAACCTTTATCGAAGAGTTCTCCAACATCCTGCAGCGCAACGTAGGTGCACAAACACCAGCACCGGCGCCGCGCTGACCCGCTTTCGATTTTTCGCCTTATTTGAAGGGACGTAAACCATGCCCGCCATTGCAAGCCGTGGTCGAGGACGGCGCACCATCAATGAAATCAACATGGTGCCTTTCATCGACGTGATGCTGGTGCTGCTGATCATCTTCATGGTCACCGCGCCACTCATCACTCCCAGCATGATTGACCTGCCCAGTGTGGGCAAGGCCTCTCGCCAGCCCGACCAGATCATCCAGATCGTGCTGGGCAAGAACGACCGTCTGGAAATGAAGATCAAGGACCAGACAACCGCCATCACACTCAAGGACGTGGCCAGTGCGGTCAAGCGCGCTCAGGGCGCCAAAGACAGCGCAGCGGCGGCCAGTTCGGCCGTGGTCATCAGTGCCGACAAAAATGTGAAGTATGAGAGCGTGGTGAAGATCATGGACACCTTGCAGCGCGCCGGCATTCAGCGCGTGGGCCTGTCCGTGCAACTGGCCAATTGACAGCACCATACAGCGCACCCGACGAAGTCACCGCCATGACCGACCGCACAGCCCGTATGGAATTTGCGCCGCCACCCACCCCGGGACTGGTGCGCGCGCTGGGCTTGGCTATTCTGGCCCATGCGGTGCTGCTGGCGATGCTGGCAGCGGGTGTGCAGTGGAAGCGTGAAGCGCCAGCCGTTGCAGTGGAAGCCGAGTTGTGGTCTGCCCTGCCCGTTCAGGCAGCCCCGCCGGCACCAGAACCCGTGGCCTTGCCTGAACCCGTTCCGCGCGCCCCGCCCCCCAAAGCGGTCGTGGCACCCCCCGCGCCGCCACCGCCCACTCCGATGCCAGACCCGAGCATTGCCGTGGCCAAGGAAAAAGCCCGGCTGCAAAAGGAAAAGCAGGCAGAAAAGCAATTGCAGCAGGACAAGCTGGAGCAAGAGAAGCGGCAAAAAGAAGCGCTCAAAAACAAGAAGCTGCAGGACGAGAAAGAAGCCCGCGACAAACAGGCGCGCGAGAAGGCCGTCGCCGACAAAAAGCAGCAGCAAGACCTGCAGGCACAAACTGCCAAGGCAACGGAAGAAATGAAAAAAATGGCCGAGTTGCGCCAGCAGAACATCAAGCGTATGGCGGGCTTGGCTGCGGGCACTGGGTCGGGTACGGGTGATGCCAATTCCCAAGGCACCGCAACGCGCTCGTCCGGGCCATCTGCCAGCTATGCGGGTCGCGTTATGGCGCGTGTCAAACCCAACATCACCTACACCGAGTCCATCGTGGGTGACCCGACGGCCGAGGTTGAAGTTCGCACGTCACCCGACGGCACCATCATCAGCCGCAGGCTGACCAAGTCCAGTGGCGTGAAGTCGTGGGACGACGCCGTGCTGAATGCCGTCGACAAAACCGAAGTGCTGCCGCGCGACGTTGACGGCAAGGTGCCTACCCCACTGACGCTGGTGTTCCATGCCAAGGGCTGAAAATCATTCAACTCCGCTCTCATTTTGATAGCTACTCACGCATATTTTACGGGGGCTATCGGCACTATTTACTTATAAACGCATTCAATCGTAGGCAATGACTGCCCTACCTTGGTCAGCCTGCGCACGCCAGCCGGCCAATGCAGCATCGGTAGGATAGAAACGGGCGTCTTCGCCCAAATGCAATTCCGCCGTAGCACCGCCGCAGCCAGCCTCCGAGTCTCCCGTATTTCCAGCCGAATCCGATGCGAGCATTCGCTGTACGACCAACCGAACGGACATGCCGCGCACGGTTTCGCCCTGCTCTGAAACCTCCCGGCGGGCCGGGAATTCCCGGGTGATCCGTGCCACATCCGGTACCTTGCCCACGCTGCTGGCGTTGACCGCCACGCGCAGGTACTTGCCAAAGCGGCAGCGCGCCTGCTCCAGATCCCAGATTTGCGTCACCGTGAGCTGCATACCGCCCGAGAAGCGGTCGGGTTGCACTTTGCCCATGACAATAATCAGTTCGTCATCCTTCAGCAGATTCTTGTGGGCGTTGATCAGCGCCTCATCGGCGCGGGCTTCGATCACCGCCGACTTGTCGTCCAGCTTGAATAGCGCCAACTTGCCGCGCTGTCCGTTGATGACCCGAAAATCGGTGACGATTCCGGCCAGCAGCTGTGGCTCGCGGGTGTCCAGCAGTTCATCCAGCTGGCGCTTGGCAAAACGACGCACCTCCAGCGTGACGGCATCAAACAGATGGCCTGACAGGTAGAAGCCCACCGCCGTTTTCTCTTGAACCAACTGCTCTTTCACGCCCCACGGCAGGGCCTGCACCAGATCGGGCTCCTGCGTGCTGGAACCATGGTCGTCCTCCCCGCCCATGTCGAATAAGCCCACCTGATCGGCATTGGCCTGCGACGCACTGGCAAACGCAAATGCCCGCTCAATGGACTCCACCAGCGATGCGCGGTTGAGTTGCAGGGTGTCAAAGGCACCCGCCTTGATCAATGCCTCGACGCAGCGCTTGTTCAGGCGGCTGCGGTCCACCCGGCGGCAGAAGTCAAACAGGCTGGTAAACGGTCCTTCTTCACTGGTTGGGCCCTTGCCTTCGCGCGCCGCCACAATGGCTTCAATGGCCTGCTGGCCTGTGCCTTTGATGGCGCCCAGTCCGTAGCGGATTTGCTTGTTGGAAATAGGCTCAAACCGGTAGTTGCCGCGGTTGATATTGGGCGGCTCAAACGTCAGGCCCATCTTTTCCGCATCTTCGAACAACACCCTGAGCTTGTCGGTGTCATCCATTTCCACGGTCATATTGGCGCAGAAAAACTCGGCCGTGTAGTGCACCTTCAGCCAGGCGGTGTGGTACGCCAGTAGCGAATAGGCAGCAGCGTGCGACTTGTTGAAGCCGTAGCCCGCAAACTTCTCCATCAAGTCGAAAATCTCGTCGGCCTTGGCCTCGTTGATGTCGTTCTTGGCGGCACCGTCGCGGAATATCTGGCGGTGCTTGGCCATCTCGTCGGCATCTTTTTTACCCATGGCGCGGCGCAGCATGTCGGCGCCGCCCAACGAGTAGCCGCCCAGAATCTGGGCGGTCTGCATCACCTGCTCCTGATAGACCATGATGCCGTAGGTCTCGGACAGCATGTTGGCCACCAGCGGGTGCGGATACTCCACCACTTCGCGCCCGTGTTTACGTGCCACAAAGCTCGGGATCAGGTCCATGGGGCCCGGACGATACAAGGCGTTCAGGGCAATCAGATCTTCCAGGCGCGTGGGTTTGGCGTCTTTCAGCATGCCCTGCATGCCGCGACTTTCAAACTGGAACACCGCCTCTGTCTTGCCTTCCGAGAACAGCCGGTACACCTTGGCGTCATCCAGAGGCAGGTCCTCAAAGGCAAAATTTTCCTGCCCCGGGTGGCGCTGCATGATGAATTCGCGCGCGATCTCCAGAATGGTGAGCGTAGCCAGTCCCAAAAAGTCGAACTTCACCAGACCGATGGCTTCGACATCGTTCTTGTCGTACTGACTGACGGCTGAGTCGCTACCCGGCTGCTGGTACAACGGACAAAAATCGGTGAGTTTGCCCGGGGCAATCAGCACGCCTCCGGCATGCATGCCCACATTGCGGGTCATGCCCTCCAGCTTGCGGGCCAACTCCAGAAGCGTCCGGACGTCCTCTTCCTTCGCCTCGCGCTCGGCCAGTATGGGCTCGTCGGTGGCATAGACGGTCTTGTCGTCTTTCTTGCGGTCTGCGGGCGGAAGCTGCAGGCTCACGCTCACGCCCGGCTTGTTGGGGATGAGCTTGCTGATGCCATCGCAAAAGGTGTAGCTCATGTCCAGCACGCGGCCCACATCGCGCACGGCGGCGCGCGCAGCCATGGTGCCAAAGGTCACAATCTGGCTGACGGCGTCCTTGCCGTATTTGTCCTTGACGTAATCAATCACCAGATTGCGGTTGGTCTGGCAAAAATCGATATCAAAGTCGGGCATGGACACCCGCTCGGGGTTCAAAAACCGCTCAAACAGCAGGTTGTAGCGCAACGGGTCCAGGTCCGTAATCTTCATGACATAGGCCACCAGACTGCCTGCACCCGAGCCCCGACCTGGCCCCACCGGGCAGCCATGGCTTTTGGCCCAGTTGATGAAATCGCCCACGATCAAAAAGTAGCCCGGGAAGCCCATTTTTAAAATGGTGCCAATCTCGAACTCCAGGCGCTCCACATAGCGCGGCATCTCGGCGGCACGCACCGCCTCATCCGGGTACAAGTGCGCCATGCGCTCCTTCAGCCCTTCATGCGAGGCGTAGCGAAAATATTCATCCGGAGTCATTCGCTGTCCGTTGACCTCTGGCGTCGGGAACTCCGGCAACTGCGGCTTGCCCAGCACGAGTGTCAAGTTGCAACGTTTGGCAATTTCCAGCGTATTCGCCAAGGCAGAAGGCACATCGGCAAACAGGGCCTGCATTTCGGCGCTGGACTTGAAATACTGATCACGCGTAAAACGGCGCACGCGCTTGGCGTTGCCCAGTATTTCACCATCGGCAATGCAGACGCGGGCCTCGTGCGCCTCAAAATCATCCGGCGTGGTGAACTGCACCGGGTGCGTCGCGACCACCGGCAGCTTGATGCGTGCGGCCAACTGCACGGCGGCGGCCACATGGGCTTCGTCGTCTGCGCGGCCCGCGCGTTGCAGTTCGATATAAAAACGGTGCGGGAACACACTGCCCAGTTGCAGCGCCAACTCGTGCGCCCGTGACGCGTCGCCTTGCACCAAAGCCTGACCGATGGGGCCAGCCTGGGCTCCCGACAGCGCAATCAAGCCCTCATTGAGTTCCTGCAGCCACTCCAATTTGATGGTGGCCTGATTCTTGACGATGTTTTGGGTGTATCCCCGGGCAATCAACTCTGAGAGGTTCAGGTAACCCTGCTTGTTTTGCACCAGCAGCACGATGCGCGACAGTGCCGTCAGATCGCCGCCCATGCCTTCCAGAAATATCTCTGCGCCAATCAGCGGCTTGGTGCCTTTGGCACGGGCACGTTTGTAAAACTTGATCGCGCCAAACAGGTTGCTCAGGTCGGTAATGGCCAGCGCGGGCTGCCCGTCGGCCACGGCCGCCTGGACGATGTCGTCGATTCGGTTGGTTCCGTCAACAACAGAAAATTCGGTATGGAGGCGCAGGTGTACAAACATCCATGGATTGTAAGTTTCCCCGCTCTTAAAATCAGGGGGTGAACTCCATCCTCAACATCTCGGCTTACAAATTTGCTCCCCTTCCCGATGCCGCAGCGCTTAGGGAGGTTTTTTTGGCCCGCGCACTGGAATTAGAGCTAAAAGGCACCATTTTGCTGGCTGAAGAAGGTATTAACCTGTTTCTGGCAGGACCAGCCAGTGCTGTACATAGTTTTGTGGCGCAACTGCACACCGATGCGCGCTTTGCCGACATTGCGCCCAAAGAAAGCTGGTCGGATGTGCAGCCCTTCAAAAAAATGCTGGTCAAGGTCAAAGGCGAAATCATTCGCATGAACCGTCCTGCCATTCGCCCCGCCGACGGGCGGGCACCTGCCGTGCCAGCCGCCACCCTCAAACGCTGGCTGGACCAGGGCCACGACGACAACGGGCGACCGGTGGTGACGCTGGACACCCGCAACGACTTTGAAGTGGATCAGGGCACATTTGAGGGTGCCATTGACTGGCGCATCACCAAATTCACCGAGTTTCCCCACGCACTGCTTGAGAACAAAGCGGAGCTGGAGGGCAAGACCGTCGTGAGTTTTTGCACGGGAGGCATACGCTGTGAAAAGGCGGCCATCCTGATGCGCGAAGTGGGCCTGGAACACGTGTACCAATTGGAGGGCGGCATCCTCAAATACTTTGAAGAGACCGATGGCGCGCATTACCAGGGTGGCTGCTTTGTATTTGACGAACGGCGCGCGGTAGGCGCTGACCTGTCTGCAGTTCAGGCGTTGTAGCTGGCATACATCTACCCTGCACTGCAAAAGTGGGGTCAAAAACTGTATTAGGATGAAGCATGTCCGCAAAGCAGACCCGTTTTGATGAAATGCAGCCTGCAACGGGTGGTCCCTTCCCTCTGCGCAGGCATTTGCTGGCCGGGCTGGCCTTGATGCCCCTGCTGGGGTTTGCAGGCTGCGCCCCGGTCAAACCGCTGGTATTGGCCGGGCATCCCTGGCCCGGCTATGAGCCGATGTTCCTGGCCCGCACGCTCGGGTACATGCCAGAGGCATTGACCCTCTTGGAATCACCGACCGTGCACGGCTCCATCGAAACGATCAGACAAGGGCGTGCAGACGGCGTCATGCTGACGCTGGATGAAGTGCTTCTTTTGCGCGCGCAGGGCACGCCACTGGAGATTGTTCTGGTGTTTGACGTTTCCAAAGGCGCTGACGTACTGCTGTCGCGCCCGGCAATAACCAGTCTGGTCGCACTCAAAGGAAAGCGTATCGGCTTGGAGAACAGTGCATTGGGCAGCCTGATGCTGACCATGGTGCTGGAAAAATCCGGCCTCCAGATCAGCGACGTGGTTCCGGTAAAGATCGCCTATGAAGAGCAGGAAGCGGCATGGGGGCGTGGTGCCTTCGATGCGCTTGTCACCTATGAACCCATTGCGGGACGCCTCAAATCCGGGGGGGCGCTGCAGCTTCTGAGCACCCGTGAAATGCCCGAAACCATTTTTGACGTACTCGCGGTAAGGCCAGAAGTTGCCAAGCTCCATGCCAACACGCTGCGTGCGGCGCTGGCCGGTCATTTCAAGGCCCTTGCCTATATGCGGCAGAACCCGTGGGACGCGGCATACCGTGTGGCGCCGCGTCTGGGCGTAACGGCGGAAGAAATGGTCGCATCCCTGCGCGGGCTTGAATTGCCTGACCTGGTGGGAAATCAACGCTACCTTTCCGACAGCGGCGGCCAGATCCTGCGGGTTGCGCAAAAGCTTTCGCCCATCATGCAACAGGCCGGACTGATAACCGATCCAATCGACACACGGCAGTTGTTCACCAGCGCCTATTTGCCGGGAGAGGCGTCTTGAGCGCTGTGCGAGTCATCTTCGCATGGATCACACTGGCTGCCGCCGGGATGTTCACCCAGCCAGCAATGGCGCAAGATGCTGCCTTGACAATCGGCGTGCTGTCCTTTCGCCCTGTTGCGATGGCTCAGGCCCAATGGCAACCTTTGGCAACCTATCTGAACACTACGGTTCCAGGCAGTCACTTCATTCTGAAAATATTCAACTTCGAGGAGTTGCAGGAGGCCGTCCGTCAGCAAGCTGTTGATGTGGTCATCACCCAGCCGGCCGAGTATGTGCGGATGGTTCATCAAAATGGACTCTCCTCTCCCCTGGCCACCCTCATTAACCTTGATCAAGGCAAGCCCGTTCGTGCATTCGGCGGGGTCATTCTGACCCGCAAGGACCGGAAAGACCTGCAGGCACTCAGCGACCTGGATGGCAAACGCATTGCAGCGGCCTCGCTGTCTTCATTTGGGGCATACCAGGTGCAGATCTACGAAATGGCAAAGCAACACGTCAAGCCCGGTGTCGTTGTAGAAACGGGCCTGCCACAGGATCTTGCCATTGAAGCGCTGGTGACCGGGCGGGTGGACGCCGCGTTTATTCGTACAGGTCTGATGGAGTCGATGATCAAGGAGGGGAAGCTGGATGCAGCCCAGGTCAAGGTGGTGAACAGCCAGAATTACCCCGGCTACCCCTTTGCACTCTCTACACGGCTGTACCCGGAATGGCCGATAGTCGCGATGTCTCACGTCCCCGATGAAGTGACGGTTCGTATCGCCGGCGCTTTGCTGTCGCTACCCCATGGCAGCGCCCTCGCCCGTAGCATGAGCCTCAACGGTTTTGCGGTCCCGGCTGATTACGAGTCGGTGCGCACCCTGATGCGGGACCTGCGTGCACCGCCGTTTGATATTGCTCCCAACGTGACCTTTCAGGACATCTGGTCCAAGTACAAACTCCCTCTTGTTGCATTGGCTATCGCTCTGGGCGCACTGCTGCTTCTGGCCGCACGGGAGTCGGTCCTGGGCCGGCGTCTGACCTCGTTTGGCGACGCCATGGGTGAAGGCATGTATGTGCTGGATCGCAACGGCCTCGCCACCTATGTCAACCGCACCACATGCGAGTTGCTGGGGTATCCCCGCGAAGCCTTGCTGGGCAAAGAACTTCTCAAGCTGATCCTCTCATCGGCGAACACGGCATCGCTTGGAACCGGTCAAAACCCGATGCTTGACCCGGATCGACGCACCCAGTCGTTCGAGTGTGAAAGTGTCTTTGTCGGCGCAAGCGGCCATCACTTCCCAGTGGAGGTCAGTACCCAGGCCGTCCTGCGCAGAGGCAAATTTCTGCGCTCGGTAACCGTGTTCTCGGATATCTCGGTCCGAAAGGCGCAGAGCGAGCGGGTCTACAAGCTGGCCTACTATGACCCCGTAACCGGCTTGCCCAACCGGCGCCTTTTGCTTGACCGGTTACAACAGAGTCTGACCGCGCGGGCCAGTGGTGAGCACCACCCAGGCGCCCTGCTGTTCTCGGACCTGGACCGCTTCAAGCAACTCAACGACAGCCTGGGCCACAAGTTCGGAGATGCACTCCTGCAGGCCGCCGCCCAGCGCATGGGTCACCTGGTTGGCTCGGAGGGTACGGTAGCCCACCCGGGTGGTGACGAATTCGCCGTATTGCTTGGCCGGCTGGATACCAACCCGGAAATTGCCGCCGAGCAGGCCAACGCGATCGCGGAAAAAATCCGTATCGCAATGCAAACACCGTTTGTGATCGACGGCCAGCACCACAAAATTTCCGTCAGCATTGGTGTGGTCATGTTTGAAGGCGATGAGAACGAACCCGAAGAGTTGCTCAAGCGTGCAGACATCGCCATGTACCAGGCCAAAGCAAATGGCCGAAACGCCATCCGCTTCTTTGACAAAACCATCGCGACACAACTCAACCGCCAGGTAACCCTCGAAGCAGACCTGCACCTTGCACTGGAAAAGGGCCAATTTCTGGTCTACTACCAACCCCAATTTGACACCGCTGCCAGGGTGATAGGCGCAGAGGCGCTCGTGCGCTGGCTTCACCCCCAACGCGGCATGGTCTCGCCCTGTGAGTTCATACCGCTGGCGGAAGAGACTGGTCTCATCCTGCCACTGGGCCAATGGGTGCTGGAGCAGGCTTGTGCACAAATAAGGGAGTGGAGCGAGAACCCCGCTACGGCCGACCTGATCGTGGCCGTCAATCTCAGTGCCCATCAGATTTTTCAGTCGAATTTCGTGGAACGCGTCAGTGCAACGTTGAAATCCCACGGCGCCGACCCGCTCAAGCTCCAGTTGGAACTCACGGAAAGCGTACTGGCAAAAAATATCGATGACGTCATTGAAAAAATGAACCAACTGGTGGCATTGGGCATCACCTTTTCACTGGACGACTTCGGCACAGGGTATTCGTCGCTGAGCTATCTGAAACGGTTGCCGCTGCATCAGCTCAAGATTGACGGGTCTTTTGTGCGCGACCTGGTCACCAACCCCAGCGACGCCAGCATCACGCAAACCATCCTCGCACTGGGCAGCAGCCTTGAACTGGAAGTCATCGCCGAAGGGGTGGAGACACAGGAACAGAGGGACAAACTGGCGGGCCAAGGTTGTCTCTATTTCCAGGGGTATTTGTTCGGGCGCCCTCAACCGGCTGCTCAGCTGACCCAGCTCATGAACGGCACTTTGGAGATGACTCCACAAGTGCGTTCATGAGCCCGCTTCCCTGATGGGGGAAGCTTATGCCCTACCCGCGGAACTTGGCAGCCACTTCAGCCACGCGCGCGCCAAAGAGGCGTGCAGTTTCCAGATCACCCGGCAGCATTTCTTCCGCGCTGGCGTCGGAGGGCGATTGCGCCATCGCGCCGCTGAACGAGCCCACATAGTTGACGTCATTGCGCTGCGCGGCTTTGCTATTGGAGGGCATCAGTGCAGTGCCAACCCAAACGCCACCGTGCTGCATGGCCAGCGTGAACAGGTAGTGCAGTGTGGACAGTTTGTCGCCGTTCATGGTGGCGCTGTTGGTGAAGCCTGCGAAAACCTTGTCTTTCCACGCCTGGCTGAACCAGGGCTTGCTGGATGCATCTGCAAATTTTTTGAATTGCCAGCTCACCGAACCCATGTAAGTGGGCGAGCCCATGATGATGGCGTCGGCCGCGCCCAGTGTTGCCCAAGCCGCGTCGGACAGATTGCCGTCAGCGTCGATCGCAACCAACTCGGCGCCCGCGCCTTGTGCCACTGATTGCGCCATGCGCAGGGTGTGACCATAGCCCGAATGAAATACAACTGCTACTTTTGCCATATTGAAGCTCCTTGAAACCAACTGAAAGAAGAAGCTGCGCGACGCGCAACTCCCAGGGAAAAACAACGCGAATATCAGGCCTTCAAATCAAACACCAGCACCTCGGCGTCCTTGCCATGGGTCAACGTTAGCTGGCTTTCACTATCCAGCAGCGCCGCATCACCGGCAGCCAGCGCCGTGCCATTGACTGCAAGTTCGCCTTTTACGAGTTGCACATATCCTTTGCGATTCGGCGCAAGAGTCAACGATGCCATCTGTTCGCCATCGAACAAACCGCTGTACATCCGGGCATCCGCGTGAATCAACACCGAGCCGTCGGCTCCATCCGGTGAGGCCACCAGCTTGAGGGCACCCTGCTTTTCTGCGGCCGCGAAAGTTTTTTGCTCATACCCGGGCGCAATGCCGGTGACGTTTGGCTCAATCCATATCTGCAGGAAATGCGTAGTCGCATCGGGGGCGTGGTTGAACTCGCTGTGCTGCACCCCCGTGCCCGCGCTCATGCGCTGAACGTCGCCAGGGGGTATACCTTTGACGTTACCCATGCTGTCTTTGTGGGCCAACTCGCCCGCCATGACGTAGCTGATGATTTCCATGTCGCGATGGCCGTGGGTACCAAAGCCTGCACCGGGCGTAATGCGGTCCTCGTTGATCACGCGCAGGTTGCCCCAGCCCATGTGCTTCGGGTCGTAATACCCTGCAAATGAAAAACTATGGAAGGACTTCAGCCAGCCATGGTCGGCGTAGCCTCGGTCAGTGGATTTGCGAATTGTCAACATGGTTCAGGCTCCTTGCTATGGGCTCAACTTTAAGGTGGGGCATGCGTATATCCAACCTCGCTGTTTGATGGCATCATTCAAATAATTTCAACAAAACTGCTCGCACATGCAAACACCTCGAGATGTTTTGACGCCAGATGCTCTCGCCATGCTGCAAGCAATTGATGCTGCTGGCAGTTTCGCGGCAGCGGCCCGCGCCATGGGCATGGTTCCCAGCGCGCTGACTTACCGGGTGCGCCAGATTGAAGACGCATTGGATGTGCTGCTATATGACCGCAGTTCGCGCCAGGCCCAACTGACACAGGCCGGAGCAGAGCTGCTGCGCGAGGGTGGAAGACTGCTGATCGAGATTGACGCCGTAGCCAATCGGGTCAAGCGCGTGGCCACGGGGTGGGAGCCGCAGCTGACGATAGCGGTAGACACCATCATTTCCAAGGCCACCGTCATGGAGTTGTGCGAAAGCTTTTTCAGCCTTTCGCCGCCCACACGCATACGGCTACGCGACGAGACCCTGTCGGGAACGCTGGAGGCCCTCACCTCCGGGCAGGCAGATCTGGCCCTGGGCGTCACCCGCGATGCGGCTACCCATTCGGGCATACAAGTCCAGCCTCTGGGCGAAGTTGAATTCGTCTACGCCATAGCGCCCCACCACCCACTGGCGAACGCAGCAGAACCGCTGAGCGATGAAACCATCCAGCAGCACCGTGCCGTGGCGGTGGCTGACTCCATTCAGCGCGGAACCGGAATGACGTTTGGCTTGCTGGGAGGACAGGATGTGTTCACCGTGGCAAGCATGCACGCAAAACTCGATGCCCAGTTACGGGGACTGGGCGGCGGCTACCTGCCGCGCTGCATGGCGGACAGCTACATCGAAACCGGCCGTCTGGTGCTTAAAAAAACGGAACGGCCTTACCGTATGGTGCCCATCAGTTACGCATGGCGCGGGGCCTCCGCAACGGTGCAGGGCCGGGCACTGCAATGGTGGCTAACGCAACTCGAAAGCACAACCACCCGAGCCGCATTACTGGAACAACACCGCAATCGTTGAAGCGTGCGTGTATAAAGTGAATGCAAACCCACAATAACTTTTGGAGACAACGCCTATGACCGCTTCCAGACACATTGCCATCGTTGGTTCAGGCATGGCTGCCATCACATGCGCCCGCACGCTGGTGCAGGCGGGGCACCACGTCACGGTGTTTGAGAAAAGCCATACCGTAGGTGGCCGCATGGCCACGCGCAACAGCCCGTTCGGTACCTTTGACCACGGCGCGCAGTACTTCACCGTGCGCGACCCCCGTTTCATGCAAGCAATGCAGACGACGCCCAACCTGTGCAAGCCCTGGAGCGCCAATACCGTGCAGGTGCTTGATGAGCATGGCCGCGTCGCCGCGGCAGGCTTGCCCGCCCGCGAACAGCACTGGGTAGCCAAACCGCGCATGAATTCCCTGGTCCAGGGCTGGGCCAAACCACTGGTGGATGGTCTGTGCGTGGAAATGCAGACCCGCGTGACCACCATTGAGCCCGACGCGCTCAACCGCAAGCAATGGCAATTGCGCACCAGTGGACCGCAAGACAGCACCCACGTGTTCTCCGGATTTGATTCCGTGGTGCTGGCCATTCCGTCTCCACAAGCGCAGGATTTGCTCAAGGGCTGCAAAGCCGCAGCACCCCTGGCCAAGAAAATCAGCAAAGTGACCGTAGCGCCCTGCTGGACCTTGATGCTGGCATTTCCGCAAGCGGTGCAACCCGGCCTGACCACGCTGGGCCCCCAGTGGAACGCAGCCCGCAGTTCACACCACCGCATCGCCTGGCTGGCCCGCGAATCCTCCAAACCGGGCCGCGGCGCCGTTGAGCGCTGGACCGTTCAAGCCAGCGCGGCATGGTCGCAAGAGCACCTGCATGATGACGAATCCCGCGTGCAAGCCAAGCTGATCAAAGCCTTTTCCGAGGTCACCGGCATTCGCGCCGAGCCTGCGCACATCGACACCCAGCGCTGGATGTATGCACAAACCACCAAACCCCTCGGTCAAAGCCACTTGTGGGACGCCAAAACCGGTCTGGGCGTGTGTGGCGACTGGTGCCTGGGCCATCGCGTAGAAAACGCCTTCGTGTCCGGTCTGGAACTGGCGCTGTCGATGGCGTGAGCAAAAAGATTTCGTACCGGGGTCGGTTTGCCCCCTCCCCCACGGGCCCGCTGCATGCGGGCTCTCTGGTTGCTGCACTCGCCAGCTGGCTGGATGTGCGGGCCCACGGCGGGAAATGGCTGGTGCGCATTGAAGACGTGGACACGCCGCGCTGCGTGCCCGGAGCCGACCAGACCATCCTGCAACAGCTCGCCGCCTGCGGCCTGCACCCCGACGAGCCACCGGTGTGGCAAAGCCAGCGCACCGCGCTGTACCAACAGGCGCTGGACACGCTGCTCGCAAAGCAGCTGGCCTACCCCTGCGGCTGCAGTCGCAAAGACATTGAAACGGCCTTGCAGCGTTCAGGCCTGCGAAAACCCCGCCATGGCGAACTGGTCTATCCGGGTACTTGCCGCAACGGTCTGCAGGGGAAGGAAGGTCGGGCCTGGCGGCTGCGCACCGACATTTCAGTGCCAAACAGGCCTCTAGCCCCCGTAGAATATGCGCAAGCAGCTACTGAAACCATAGCAAACGCATCGCCCATCGTGTATTGGAATGACCGCCGCTTGGGCCCCCAGCAGCAAGACGTCGCACGCGCGGTGGGCGACTTTGTTCTCAAGCGCGCCGACGGGCTTTTTGCCTACCAGCTCGCTGTCGTGGTGGACGACGCTGCGCAGGGTGTCACGCATGTCGTGCGGGGCGAAGATCTCACGGACAACACCGCGCGGCAAATCCTGTTGCAACGTGCCCTGGGGTTGCCCACGCCCGAGTACCTGCATACGCCGTTGGTGCTGGACGCCAAGGGTGAAAAACTCTCCAAGCAAAATGGCGCCCAGCCGATTGACACATCCACACCGCAAGCGGCACGCCATGCACTGGTCTGTGCGGCGCGGGTTCTCGGGCTTGAATGGGACGTTGACCTCACTCCAGCAAGGACACCGCAACCTGTTGCTTGGCTTCGCGTGCCATTTCCAGGGCCGTCAATCCCCGGTCATCTTTCAGATTCTTTTCCGCGCCGTGGCTGAGCAGATAACGAACGATGTCATCTTTTCCATAGGCCGCGGCCCACATCAAAAGCGTGAGCTTATTGTCAAGCGGCGCGTTGACGGAAACACCGGCATTCACGAGTAACTCCACACATTTCAGACACCCATTGGCGGCGGCATACGTGGCTGCGTTTTTCTTGACCCGATCAACCGGGTCAAGACTTGCGCCAGCCTTCAGCAGTTTGCCGACAATGTCGGCGTTGCCCACAAAGCAAGCTCCCATCAGCGGAGTGACACCCGAAATATTCCCCAGGTTGGGATCAGCGCCAGCACCCAGCAACACATCCACCAATGCTTCATTGCCTTTGCTTGACGCCATGTTGAGAGGGGAATTGCCAAGCCTGTCGCGCGAGTTCACCGCCGCACCTTGCTTGAGCAGTTGCGCTACGCGCTCGACTTTGCTCGCCTTGGCGGCAAGAACAAACTGGCCATTGATGTTGATTTGGTCAGCGCCTTGTTGGGCATGGGCATTTAGGCCAAACACCAGACCCAAGGTGAGCACGGCGTTGCGTGCTACGGAATAAATGGCGTTCATATTTCCTCTCCCTTGACCGAAGTATTCTCCCGCTGCCATTGGGAACACATTAGGGTAAGTACTATGTTCCAAAATTTTTGTCGTGACTACAACTCTCTAGGCAGATAAGGTTCTGGTGCGGCTTGCTCTGCCAACAGCAGTGCGTACCTATACAACAATCAGGGGAGTCTGAAATGCGGAAAAATCTGTCACATATCGGGGTCACGGTAGCCGTGGCGTCATTCGCCTTTGCGGGAGTTGCATCAGCGGAAGAGATTCAAGGGCAAAAGGGCATGCGCGGCGGCGCCAGCGCCCTTGCCAAAGGCATCAACGTCTCGCAGTCCCAACTGGACAAGGCGGGAAATCAGGGCAACGACTGGCTTCACACCAACGGCAGCTACGACCAGGCGCGCTTCTATCCGGGCAAGCAAATCAACACGTCCAATGTCAAAAACTTGCGCCCCAAGTTCACATTCCAGACCGAGGTTCTGGAATCCATGGAAACTGCGCCCATTGTGGTGGACGGCGTCATGTACATGACCACGTCGTACAACCATGTCTACGCTCTCGATGCGGTCACTGGCAAAGAGTTCTGGCACTACAAGCACAAGATGGGACCGATCACCACCTTTTGCTGCGGCCCGAACAACCGCGGCGTAGCTATTGAGGGTGGCAAGCTGTTCATGGGCACACTGGATGCCCAATTACTTGCCCTGGATGCCAAGACCGGCGCGGTCCTTTGGAAAACCGAGATTGCCGATCCCGAAAAAGGTTACAGCGAAACCATGTCACCTACCGTCGTGGGTGGCAAGGTTTTGATCGGAACCAACGGGGGCGAGTATGGAATACGTGGATTTGTAAAAGCCTATGACTCGGCCACAGGCAACCTGCTCTGGACGTTCCACACCATTCCTGAAAAAGGTCACGAGGGCGTCTGGGCCGTGAACGATGCGACCGGCCGGGACATGCACCGCGATATTGCCGCTGAAAAAGCACAGTTTGCGCGCGACAGTTCGTTCTACCAAACCCTTGGCGGCGGGGTGTGGATGAACCCCGCTGTGGACTTGAAATCGCGAACGATCTTCTTTGTGGTGGGGAACCCATCGCCTGACCTTTACGGCGCGGAGCGCCCAGGAGACAACCTCTACACCGACTCGCTGGTTGCGGTCAATCTTGACACCGGTGCATACAAGTGGCACTACCAGTACATCGCCCACGATGTGTGGGATCTTGACGCGGTCAGCCCGCCCATTCTGGTGGACGTCAAAGACAAATCCGGCAAGATGGTGCCGGGTGTGATCCATGGCGGAAAGACCGGCCATGTGTACGTTCACAACCGCGAAACGGGGGATTTGATTCGATTCTCGGAGGCGATGATTCCACAGGAGAACATGTGGGTCCTGCCCACGGCCACCGGCGCGCGCATGTTGCCTGGCGCCAATGGTGGCGTTGAATGGTCTCCGATGGCCGTTAACCCCAAGCTGCATATGACCTATGCCTTGAACCTTCACCAGCCCATGACCTACCATGTTGAAACCGCCAAGTATCCGGGCGGAAAACTGTGGCTGGGTGGCGCATTCAAGGTCATTGAAGGCGAAAAGCAATGGGGACGTCTGGCGGCTGTGGACTACGACACCGGCAAAATGGCCTGGAAGTTTGATACTGAACAGCCCCTGATCGGCGGCGCATTGGCAACCGGCGGCGATCTGGTGTTTTATGGTGAAGGCAACGGATTGTTTCGTGCCCTGGACGCCCGAAACGGCAAGCTTCTCTGGGAACACAACTGTGGTGCCGGCGCAAACGCGATGCCCGTGTCGTACTCGGTTTCAGGTCGTCAGTACGTGGCCATGGGCTGCGGTGGCAACACACAACTCGACTTCAAACGCGGTAACTCTCTGGTTGTTTACGCTCTGGATAAATAGTCTGAGTATTTAACGAATTACAAGGTGCAACCTATGGAAAACGGCCATCCTGAAGGTGGCCGTTTTTTTATTGGGCCATATTGCCAAATCACAGCCATTTCAGCTGACTCAAACCCGTGCAGGTCAGGTTCATGCGCACTACTACTTACCGCCATTTCTTCACGACTCTATTGATCCTGTACGCAGGCGCTGTCCACTCGCAGGATATTGAGGCCGGACGGGTAAAGGCGGAGGCCTGTGCAGCATGTCACGGAGCCGATGGCAATGCGGTGGCCAGCAACTTCCCGACGCTGGCCGGGCAAACATGGCGTTACCTCTACGTTCAACTGAAGGACTTCAAGGAAGGCCGAAGAATCAATCCCATCATGTCGCCCCTCACCGCCAACATGAGCCGGGAAGACATGATCAATATCGCCAATTACTTTGCAAAGCAAGTTGCCAAGCCCAACCCCTTTAAAACCAACGATGAAAAGGTCCGCCTTGGCAAGGCAAAAGCCGATGAAACCCTGTGCACCATGTGCCACATGGGCGGGCTCGCCGGGCAAAATGAAATACCGAAGGTCGCTGGCCAGCAGTACGACTATGTGGTGCAGCAATTGCATGACTTCAAAGCGCGAACCCGCACCAACGACGCAGGCAATATGACGAGTGTTGCGCAAACATTGAGCGATGCAGACATCGAAAACCTGGCGCACTACATTGCAAGCTTGCGCTGAAATCGCGTACTTGGCGCCGGAGGTTTAATCGGTCATGGGCCATCCATCCCTACAATGCAGGCCACACTTATCACTGGCCCATCATGACTTCCGCATCCCCCGAGATTGACGCAACTGACGTAAATGACGCAGCCGACCTGACCGTCGCGACCGACACTCCCAAGCCCTTCATGCGCACCATCAAGAGCTTTGTGAAGCGCGCGGGCCGCACGACGGGTGCACAAGCCAAGGCGTTTGAAGACCTGGGGCCCCGGTTCTTGCTGCCCTACCAGCCATCTGCTATCGATTTGGAAGCAGTCTTCGCAGGTTCTACGGGGGCTAGCGGCCCAAATGATGCAAAGAAATCTCCCGTGGTGCTGGAAATCGGCTTTGGCATGGGCGAAGCCACGGCGAAGATTGCGGAGTTGCTGACCGACACAAACTTTTTGTGCTGCGAAGTGCATGAACCGGGCGTGGGCGCACTGCTCAAGCGCATTGGTGAGCAGAATCTGACCAATATCCGCATCTGCGCGCATGACGCGGTCGAAGTGATTGACCACATGTTGCCGACGCAAAGCCTGGATGGCGTGCACATCTTCTTTCCCGACCCCTGGCACAAGACCAAGCACAACAAGCGCCGCCTGATCCAGTCACCCTTGATTGCCAAGCTGGCCCAGCGCCTCAAAATTGGCGGCTACCTGCACTGCGCCACTGACTGGCAACCCTATGCCGAACAGATTCTGGAAGTGCTGACCGCCGAGCCCTTGCTCAAGAACCGCGCGCTGACCGCCCACCCTGAACTGGCGGGCTATGCGCCCAAGCCACATTACCGGCCCCTCACCAAGTTTGAGAACCGCGGCATCAAGCTGGGGCACGGCGTGTGGGATCTGGTGTTCGAGCGGATTTAACCGGGTTTGACCGGATTTGAGCCTCTACCGCCCTAACCCACCGCCCGCCCGTAGCGGGGTGGGACCCAGTTGCATCGTGCTTCCTGCAGGCCCGTGGGCCACCGTAATCGACTTTTTGGTGCACCGCTTTCCCGGTGTTGCGGCGACCGTCTGGCAGCAACGCCTGCAGTGCGGCGACGTGGTGGATGACCAGGGACAGCAAGTGCCCCCCCATGCGGCCTACCTGTCCGGGCGCAGACTCTACTACTACCGCGCAGTCGAGGCGGAGCCCCGCATCCCCTTTGAGGCGGTTGTACTGTGGCAGGACGACCATTTGCTGGTGGTGGACAAGCCGCACTTTCTCCCCGTCATGCCTTCGGGGAAATACCTGCAGGAAACCGTACTGATTCGCCTGAAAAACGCACTCGGTCTGGACGCCCTGTCCCCCATCCACCGCATCGACCGGGACACTGCCGGCCTGGTGCTGTTTTCCAAACAGGTCTCGACGCGCGGCGCCTACCAGGAGCTGTTTCGCACCCGGCAGGTGGACAAGACCTATGAGTGCACAGCGCCCTGGAACCCGGATCTTCCATGGCCCGTGCGCCGAGAGAGCCGCATTGCCCCCGCAGCACATTTCATGCAGCAAACCGAACTGGAGGGCCCGCCCAATGCCCTGACCCACATTGCGCCTCTGGAAGTGCACGGAAAATGGGCGCGCTACCTGCTGAAACCCGTCACGGGACAGCGCCACCAGTTGCGGGTGCACATGGCAGCGCTGGGCCTGCCGCTGGTGGGGGATGGCATTTACCCGGTACTAACGCCTGAAGGCGTCAGCAACCACGCCCTGCCCTTGCAGTTGCTGGCCAAATCCATCGCCTTCAAAGACCCCTTGAGTGGCGACATGCGGCAGTTTGAAAGCCAGCGCCGCTTGCTGCCAATTTCAAAGATGGAGTAACCCGCCTCAGGCCCACTGCACTTTCGAGCGTCCCGCATACCAGCCATCAACCCGGGTGCCCACTTCACTCTCAATACGGGTACGTTTGATCTTCATGGTCGGGGTCAGGCAGCCGTTCTCGATGGTCCAGGGCTCTCGGGTGATCACAATCATCTGCAGCTTTTCATAGTCTGCCAATTCACTGTTCACGTCTTTGAGCAGTTGCGTCAATTGGGTCTCCACATCAATGCGAAATGCCGCATCGCTTTGCTTGGGACGCATTTCTTCGGACAGCACCACCATGGCGTAGGCCGATGGCTGGCCCACACCCGACACCAGGCTCGTTTCGATCAGCGGGTGGGCGTTAATGCGGTTCTCGATGGGCGCGGGAGCCACGTATTTGCCTTTGGACGTCTTGAACAGCTCCTTCACGCGCCCAGTAATCTTCAACAGGCCATCGGCACGGCGCTCACCGCGGTCACCCGTACGAAAGTAGCCGTCGTCGGTAAACACCTCTTTGTCCAGGTCCGGGCGTTTGTAGTAGCCCACCATTTGCCCAGGTGACTTGATCAGGATCTCGCCGTCCTCGCTGATGCGAACCTCCACACCTGGCAGAGGCACGCCGACGCAGCCGGGGGCATTGACCGTGGGCGTAGAGTTGTGTGAATAGGCGAAATCTTCCGTCATGGCGTAGCCCTCTATCAGGTTCAGGCCCAGGCGGCGATACCAGGAGATCAACTCTGCCGGTATGGGTGCCGAGCCGCTGCCCGCCAGCAAGGTCTGGTCCAGACCCAGGCCTTTGAGGACCTTGCGCCCGACAATGCGCCCCAGAATGGGGATGCTGAGCAAGCGGTCCAGCTTCTTGGGTGGCATCTTGGAGAAAACGCCATGCTGAAATTTGAGCCACAGGCGCGGCACCGAGATAAAGGTGGTGGGCCGGGCACGGTTCAAGTCCTGCAGGAAAGTGTCCAGTGATTCTGCAAAGAACACATGGGTTTTGCCGTCTACCAGAGACGCGCATTCCACCCAGGCCCGCTCAAAGACGTGGGCCAGAGGCAGGTAAGACAAGATCCGGTTCTCGGTCTTGTCGCCCAGCCGCGACTGCGTATCTTTCACAATGCTTTCGCTCGCGCGGGTGACGCGCTCAAAGCTGTGCATCACGCCCTTGGGCTGGCCCGTGGAGCCCGAGGTGTACATGAGGATCGCAATGTCAGTCCCCGCGCGCGGCACCTTGCCGGCCAACGGTGCGGTGCGTGCAACGATGGCGTCCCAGGTCTCGTAAACGGTCTTGGGCGACAGCGGCAGGGCAATGCAAGGCAGCCCCGCGGGAATGCCGGGTTTTTGATGCTCCCAGGTATCGAGCTTGCCCACAAACAGCAGGCTGGCGCCGCTGTGCTCCAGCACAAAGCGAACGGTCTCGGCGGTCTCGGTGGGGAAAATGGCGACGGTGGTGCCACCCGCCATCCAGATGGCCAGCTCGGCCATGATGAAGTGCGCACTGTTCTTGGACAAAATGGCAATGCGCACACCGGGCTCGAAACCCTGGGCTTTGATGTACGCCGCCATGCGACGCGACTGGTCCAGCACCTGGCGCCAGGTGTAGTCAACCACCTGCCCGCCACCTGTCGGCTGGGTCAGATAGACGGTATCGGGATGCGATGCTTCGTGCTCAAAAACGTAGTCGAGCATCAGCTTGGTTACGGCCATTGTCTTGTCTCCTGTTAGTTATCCCTAAAGAATAACCCAGAGCAAGGCCGTTTTAGCGATTTGTTGCCAAGAGGCCCCACGCCCCGTAGACCCTATTTGCAGCAGGGTGTGGAACCCGTGGGGCGGCGCCTGATCAGGCCTGGATTTCTTTGGCCGTAATCTGGTACTTGAAGTCGTCTGGCGCGTACGAATCAAACCGGCCGGCGGCGTTCTCGCCCGCTGGGTACATGAAGAAACCCAGCTTGGGTCCTTTGGAATGGGGAAGCGCCACGTCGTGGGCTACGTTGTAGGCCATCCAGTTGCCTTCCCAGCCTCCAAAAAGACCCTTGTTGACCGGTGCGACCAGCGGGTTTTGGGGAGATTTGATCCACTCGGGTGTTTCCTGGCGCATCACCTTGGCGACATCAGCCGGGTCCATTCCCACCCAACCATAGCCCGTGAGATAGACCTCGGCACGGCAATGCTGCGCGCCTTTGAGGCTGGCAGGGTTGCCGCCCAACTCGCGGTAACCAAAGGCACTGGGCACCATGCGTATGCCGTAGACGTCGCGCGCAGGGATGCCAAGCGAGCGGCACATACCCACAAACAACGCATTCAAATCGGCACATTTGCCTCCCAGGTTGCCCGTCTCCAACATGGTCTTGATGTCGCCCTCGCCACATCCGCGCACCTTGGGCTCACGGAAGGTGTTAGCCACAATCCAGTCATAGAGCATTTGCGCTTTTTGCACATCAGTGCTGGCGCCCTTGGTCGCTTCCAGAGCCGTCTTGCGCACGATGCCGTCAGTGGGCAACAGGCTGGTGGGCTGGGTCCAGTATTTCAAGGTGGTGGCGTCTTCGGCCACCGCCAGTTTTTGCGACCAGTTCTGCGCCCGGTTTTGGGTCTGAATGCGGCTGGTCAACTCGATAAACGGCGCGGCTTCGCTTTCAGCAAACTCCACGTACAACATCTTTGCGCCATATTTGTCGTCGTCTTCCATGCGGGCGGTGCCGTTGCTGGAATAACTGCTTTCCAGCGACTTCTGCCAATCGCTGTTGACCGAAGGGATTGGCAGCCAAACGCGGGTCACGCCCTGCGGCTTGGCAATGTCTACGCGGGTGGTGACCTCAAAGGTTCGCCAAACGCCCGGAACGGGGCTGAAACTGCGCTCGGCAACAGCCGCTGTTTGTGCAAAATTGATAGCAGGTAGCGCAGTACCTGCGAGGGCTAGAGCCGTATTCTTCAGGAATTTTCGACGTGAATCATCACGACCAAGGGCGTACATATTGGGATTAACGGTGGTCATAAAAAGAACTCCGGATTGGGTGGAAAGGGGCGCCATCGGAGTAGGTAAAAATACCCCGGCACTGGCACTGGCGAGCAAGGGTCAAGCCCCGGCGCGGCCTGATTATCCCCCCAAGGGTCCGTTCAGCTTCCGAGCCTGTCGCGCAGCAGCCGCTTCATGAGTTTGCCATTGGCGTTGCGCGGCAACGGCCCATCGCACCAAGTGATGGTTTCCGGCACTTTGTAATCCGATAGACGCGCTGCGCAGTGCGCACGCAGCGCGGCGTCATCGGGCTGGGTTGCAGGCGCATAGACGAAGGCATGCACCCGTTCGCCCAGCACCGGGCAAGGCCTCGCAACGATAGCGGCTTCCAGCACACCGGGCCAGGTTGCCAGCACATCCTCAACCTCGATCGAGTAAATTTTGAATCCACCCCGGTTCAGCATGTCCTTCTTGCGGTCGAACAAACGCACATAGCCCTCTGCGTCCACCGAACCCAGGTCACCCGAATGCCAGTAGCCAGCGGTGAATGACGCAGCCGTAGCGTCAGGATTGGCCCAATAACCGGGCACCACCATGGGACCGCCAATCCACAGCTCGCCGGTCTGGCCTGGAGGCACTTCACAGCCAGCTTCGTCCATCACGCGAATGTCCGCCGCTGGCAAGGCCACACCCACCGTGTCGGCATGGGCACGGGTGCGGCCAGCCGGCATCATGGTGGTGGGAGACGTGGTCTCGGTAGCACCGTAGGCGTTGATCAGCGTGAGGCCTGGCAACCGGGCGGCCAGTGCGTCGATGGTGGCGATGGGCATTGGAGCTCCGCCATAACCCCCAATGCGCCAGGCGCCAAGATCGGCCTCGCTGAAACTCGGGTGCAACAGGCACAGGTTGTACATCGCAGGCACCATCAGCGTGTGCGTAACGCGCTCTGCTTGCATCAGCGCAATAAACGATTCGGCCTTGAAAGCCGGCACGATCATGATCGTTCCCCCCACATGCAGCATCGCCGCAATGACAGCAATCAGCCCGGTGACATGGCTGGCAGGAACGGCGAGGGCCGAACGGTCATCTGGACCCAACTGCATACACGCCTGGTAGTGCAGCACGGAGTGGGCAATATTGAGGTGTGTGAGCATGGCCCCCTTGGGATGGCCAGTGGTGCCCGAGGTGTAGAGAATCACCGCTGTGTCGGTCTCCGCCACGTCGGCCGGCGGCGGTACGAGCCCATTGCTGGCGCCATGACCTGCCCGATTGCCTGCCAGAAGCGAGGCCCATGGCACACAGCCTGGCGCTTCGCCCATGACACAACGCAGCCGCAGGTCTGGTGCCTCATCCCTATCCGGCAAGCGGTCGGCCAGCGTGGCTTCGGCAACAATGGCCGTGGCTCCGCACTGGCGCGCAATATAGGTCAAGCCCGGCTTCTGTTCGCGCACGCCCACCGGCACGGCAATGGCACCCAGCCGCTCCAGCGCCAGCAGCGCGAAGACAAACTCGGGGCGGTTGTCGATCAGCATCACCACGCGGTCGCCAAGGCCCACCCCATGCCCGGCAAAGCCGGCCGCCAGCTTCTGCGCGATGGCATCGCATTGTGCATAGGTCCAGTGCTGCCCTTCAAAGGCCAGCGCATGGGCATCGGGCTTGCGGGCCAGCGAAGCCGCAAACAGGGCATGAAAGCTCTTGGGTCGCTCGGGAAAACAACGCACCAGGCGATCCCCGTAGAGCGCCTCATGGTGCATCACGGGCACCGGGTAGCCTTGCCAGTGCGTCATACCGGCATCCGCATCAAGCAGTAGCCGGCGCCACGTTGGTGCCGCGCTCGATCACGAATTCCATGTCCACCAGTTTGCGTGAATGGTTGAGGTCGCTCTGCGCAATCAGCACCGACGTAGCGCTCCCTTTCAGGCCCGCGATTACCTCGCCCAGACGCTTGGACAGGGCTGGCGCCACACCTTCAAACGGTTCATCCAGAAGCAAGAGCCGCGTGCCGACGGCCAGCGCGCGCGCCAGTGCCACCAATTTTTGCTGGCCACCCGAGAGCAGCAGTGCACGACGCTCGCGCATCTCCTGCAACTCTGGCAGGACGCGATACACCAGTGCCAGCCGATCGGACTCTTTGAGTGCCTTGTTGACCCACACCGGCACCAGAATGTTCTCTTCCACAGTCAGCTCAGGCACCAGCCCCCGGTCCTCCGGCATGTAGCCAATGCCCAGCGCTGCGCGCGCATGGAGCGGCACCGCCGCCAGGTCTTGCCCATCAAAGGTAATGCGGCCTTGTGTGGGCGTCAAATGGCCCATGACAGTGCGCAACAGTGTGGTTTTACCGGCCCCATTGCGCCCGATAAGCCCCACCATCGTGCCATCGGCCACGGTGAGCGACAGCCCACGCAGCGCAACCACGGACTGGATGGACACGTGAACGCCTTCAACTTTCAGCATTTTTGGGTCTCCCTTGCCTATTCCTGCAGCAACTCGCCGGTGACATACCGCCGTACATCGTCGTTTGCCAGAGCAGCCGTGGGAGCGTCATCCGCGATGATGCGCCCGCTGTAGAAAGCCACCACGCGGCTGGCGTGGCGTGCCACGATGTCCATGTCGTGCTCCACAAAAAGCACCGTGGTCGACTGCTCATGCCCCAATGCGGTCATGATGGTGTCCATCATCGGGAACTTCTCTTCGGCAGAAACCCCGCTGGTGGGCTCGTCCAGCAACAGCAGCTTGGGCGACCCGGTGAGCGCCATCGCAATGTCGAGTAACTTGCGAACGCCACCGGGCAATTCGGCGACGCGGCGATCGCGGTGCTCAGTCAAGCGAAAACGGTCCAGCAGCACCTCAGCGCGCTCAACGGCGGCACTGCGCCGAGCCGGCTGCCAAAAGCTCAGGCGCTGATCGTGGCACGCATTGGCGACCAGCATGTTGTCCAGCACCGTCAGGTCGCCGTACAACTGGGGAATCTGAAACGACCGCGCCACGCCAAGCCGGGTAATGGCACGAGGCTGCAATGCGGTGATATCGCGGCCATCAAAGAAAATGTGACCGGCGTCCGGCTTCAGATAGCCGGTGATCATGTTGACAAAGGTGGTCTTGCCGGCGCCGTTGCTGCCAATCAGGCTGACGCGCTCACCGGGCTGAATACGGATGTTGATATCCGCGGCAGCCACCACCGCGCCAAAACGCTTGCCAACCCCCCGTGCTTCCAGAATGGCCGTCATCGCGTTCTCCCGCGCACCCACAAGGAGCCAATGCCCCGGGGCAGGAATCGAATCACAAACAGCAGGAACAGGCCCAAGGCGAGCTGCCAGGTATTGGGGAAATAGGCGCTGGAAAACGAGCGCACCACCTCCAGCACCGTGCTGGCCACAAACACCGCAATCACACTTTGCCAGCCGGCCAGGATGGCCACAAATACGAACTCACCCGAGGTGGTCCAGAAACTGAAATTGGGCTCGATATGTCCGAGCGCCATCACAGCCAGCGCGCCGCCCAGGCCGCCGCAAAACGCAGCGAGAATGAAGTTGATGGCCATGGCATGCCGCACGGAGCCCCCAAGGTACTCCACCCGCAGTTCGTTCTCGCGCACGGCCAATGTAATCAGACCGCGGGTGCTGTCGAAGTACACCCGCGCCAGCAACGCCATCACCGTGGACACCACAATGGTCAACAAATACAGGATGTAGCCAACGCGCTCGTCCGGCAAGCGCTGGCCGAACAGAGTTGGCCGGCCCAGGTTGAACCCGTCCGAGCCGCCCAGCACCTCGAGCTTCATGAACAAGCCATAGGTCACCATCGACAAAGCCAGCGTCAGCATGGCAAAAAAGATGCCGCGGTAGCGCGAAAGCAGCGGTGCAAAGGGGGCTGCCACAAGGGTGGCCATCACACCACCCGCCAAGGTGAGCCCCAGGGCATCGGTGAAACCGAGCTTGTTGAAAAGCAGCGCTGCGGTATAGCCACCGGCGGCAAACACCATGCCTTGTCCGAAGGGGACGACTCCACCACGCATCAGCACCACGATGCCCAGGGACACCAGGCCATTTGCCGCCGCCATGGTGATCAGGAACGTGAGCCACTTGGGCATCACCAGACCGCCGGCGGCCAACAGGATGCAGCAGCCCAGGCCCAGGGCTACCGTTCGCCAGCGGGCCGATGTCAGATCGGCTGGAGGAGCCCTATTGGAGAGGGGAAGAATAGCCGCCATGCGTTAGATCTTTCGCGCCTGAATGCGCTGGAACAGGCCTTCGGGCCTAAACATCAGCACAACAGCCATCACGATGTAAATGGAAAAAAGTTCGGCCACCGGCGCCAGATGAACCGCCAGGGAGCGTGCCATGCCAACAATCAGCGCTCCCGCAGCGGCCCCCTCAATGCTGCCCAGCCCGCCGATGATCACCACTGCAAACGAGACGATGATGACCCCCACCGAAACACCGGGTTGTACCGAGATCATGGGAGCGGTAAACGCCCCGCCAATGGCCGCCAGAAATATGCCCACCGAAAAGGCCAGCATGTACACCCGCGAGACATTGACACCCATGCTCGACGCCACTTCCGAACTGTGAATGACCGCCAGCACGATCTTGCCGTGCCGGGTGCGGTTGAGCCCCCACCACACCACCAGACCAATCAGCACCGCCAATGCCACCAGCGCGAAGTCATAGCCCACATAGGTCTGCTGGCCAATATCAATGCTGCCGAACAGCGTGTAGGGCTCTGACACATAGTACGGATTCGCCCCCCAAATCAGTTTGGTAACGTCCTCCATGATCAGGAACATGGCATAGGTCACCAGCACCAGCAGCACTTCGTCGCGTCCGTAAAAGAAGCGCAACAGCCCGCGCTCCGTTAATGGCGCGACCACCGCTGCCACAGCAACCGCCGCCAACAGCATGGCCACCAGTGAGTAAGCCGGCGCCCAGTGCATAGACGCCGTCCACCCCACAAAACTGGCCGCCGCATAGGCACCCAGGGCGTAAAAACTGCCATGGGCAATGTTGAGAATTTTCAACACGCCAAAGACCAGCGTGAGCCCCAAGGCAACAATGAACAGCCACGACGCGTAGGTCAGGCCGTCGATCAGGATGGTGATCATGGTTGGACGACCCTCAAGGGCAGCCTTTGGCCCCAGGGAATCCCGCCTTGATCCACTCCTCAGACTTCATGTTGGCTGGCGGATTGACGCATTCGGCCGGAAAGCGCTGAATATCATCCAGTACCACCATCTTCTTGGCAGCATCAAAACGGGTCTTGCCAATCGCGGTGTCCTGAATCGCCTGGTGACCATTTCCCAGCACCATGCGGATTTTTCCGGCTGGAGAATCCCATTCAGCGCCTGTCAGTGCAGCGGCCAATTGCTCGGCGGAGGGCTTCTTGCCACCGTTGGCTGCCATGGCTTTTTCAACCGCCAGCTTCAGGCCCAGCAGCGACTGCACCATGCGGTACGGTGCCTGCACGGGGTACACGCTGTAGGCCTTGCTATAGATATCCCACCACCAGTCGTTGAGCGCCGACTTGGGCGACATCAGGCCGTAGGCACCCCGCGCACCGATGATGGCGCCATCGGGCATTTTTTCACCCAGTCCAGGCAACACATGGTCAGCGGCCGACAGCACTACCTGCGATTTTTTGAACAGGCCGCGCGGGCCAGCCTGAAGGATGAACGCCTGCAGATCACCGCCCCACAGGCTGCTATGGGTAATGTCGGCCGGCTTGGCCATCAATGCCGAGATCTCAGTGCCATATTGACCCGCACCGAACTTGGGCAACTGGTCCTCACCAGGCTTGGCGTTGGGGTAGAGTTTCTCCATGGACCAAGTGAAATCCTTCTTGGAATCCTGGCCCCAGGCATAGTCCTGGTTGATCATGTTGAAGGTCTCAACCTTCACGTTGCGCGCCTTCAGATAACGCGCCAGTGCCACGTTGTCCATGGTGGCGTGGGCAGCGGTTCGGAACACATAGTTGAGCTTGTTGTCCTCAAAGATGCGGGGCGTGCCACAGTCATACAGGATCAGAAATTTCTTCATTTCCTCCGCCACGGGCGCTACCGCAAGGCAGTCGCCGGAGCCGACATAGCCAACGACTGCGTCGACTTTTTCGCGGTCGTACAAATTGCGCAGTTCTTGCACCTGCTTGGTAGCGCCACCGTTCTCATCCACAAATACCGGTTCGATTTTCATGCCGCCAAAACCGGTCTTGTTGTAGGGCGCTGGCGCCGTTCCTTTGTTGAAGGCGTCTATCACCACCTTGGCACCATTGACGGCAGGAATGCCGAAACTCTCCGCGGCCTGGCCCGACAGAAAGCTCACAATTCCGACCTTGAATGTCTCCTGTGCCTGCACCCCACCCGCCGCGCAAAGCACCGCCACTGCGCCTACTACCGATCGCGCAGCCCCACGCTGCCAAGTATTTGCCAAACCTTGCTGTCCTGCCATGCTTGTCTCCTGATGATCGCCCGGATTGGGCATTAGTGAAGTCCATCTTTGTCCGACTAGCGGCCCGGCATGGAGGGCACAAACCCTATACTTCAGTCATCTCTGTGACAGCACGTGTCGCACCCTTCGCTAAGGCCATGCTGCACAGGCGGCGAACTCTGCTTGGCGGTCGCAGCGGCGCGACCCCTGAGCGCACCGCTCTTGCCTGCACACATTACCGGATGAATATTTCTTGAACTCTGATTCCCTGGCTGCGCTATCGCTAGCGGCCTTTGAAAAAGTCGTCGGCGCCACGTCTGGCTTTCGTGCCCGCCCGGGCCAGCACGACATGGCGGCCTGCGTTGCTACGACCCTGGCGCGTGCCGACCTGGGAGAGCATCCCGCACCCACCAAAGCCATTGCCGTAATTCAGGCAGGTACCGGCGTGGGCAAGTCGGCCGCCTACGCCTCCACGGCCATTGCGCTAGCGCTGGAACGCAAAACCAGGGTATTGATTTCCACCGCCACGGTCGCGCTGCAGGAGCAACTCATGACCAAGGACCTGCCTGCTTTGGCAAAAACCATGGACAAGCCCTTTGCGTTTGCCCTGGCCAAGGGCCGGGGCCGCTATGTGTGCAAGCTCAAACTGGAGCGTCTGGTGGGCACGGGCGCGGGCAGTGACGAACTGTTTGATGCCGACGATGATGCGCCCGCGCCTTCCCGCTATTCCTCCCCTCTCTCAGAAGAAGCGCTGGAAGAACGTCGCACCCAGTTGTACGAAACCATGGCATCCACTTTGGCTACGGGCAACTGGGATGGTGACCGTGACACCCTGGCGGAAGCACCGGACCCGCGCGATTGGTCCGTGGTGGCCGCTGAACGCCACACCTGTACCGTGCGCCACTGCCCGCGCTTTCGGGATTGCAGCTATTACGAAGCCCGCAACCGGCTGGCCGAAGCCAATGTCATCGTCGCCAACCATGACTTGGTGTTGGCATCGCTGGGAATGAAAACCCTGCCCGATCTGGACAACTGCCTGGTGATTTTTGATGAAGGCCACCACTTGCCCGCCGTCGCCCTGGACCAGTTTTCCAGCGCCATGGACTTGAGTAATCTGCGATGGCTCGACAAGTTGCCCAAAATTTTGCAGGAGGTCAGCAGCAAGCTGAACCTGCACCTGGGTGAAGACGTCAACACCGTGACCAGCCAGCTCAAAGGTGCCCTGACGACACTGGCCCGCATGGCGATGGACCTGGTGTGGGCACAGACCGGCAAAAACGCACACGGCGAGGGGCAAGACGGGACCCTGCGTTTTGCCAATGGCAAGTTGCCCGAGGACCTGGTGGACCCGATCACGCAAATACAGGCGCAGGCAAATGGCCTGTCCACTACGCTGGAGGCGCTGGGCCTCGAAGTCAAAGCCTTGGCCAAGGAAGACCCCAGCCAAGCCGTTCTGTGCGCGCAGCTTTATACCAAGTTGGGTAGCCTGGCGCCCCGACTGGGCAGCGTGGTCTCCACCGCCAGCCTGCTGCTGGAGCATGGCGATCAGCCGCTGGCCAAGTGGTTGCAGGCCGAGAGCGAGCATGGATACCTGACCATGACCGCACACGCGTGCCCCATTGTTCCGGGCGATTTGCTGCGTCAATTCTTGTGGAGCAAGGTGCGTGGCGCCGTGGTCACCTCGGCCTCGCTCACCAGTTGTGGCAATTTCGATTATTTTTTGAAAGAAGCCGGGCTCTCCAATAACCCCCATGTGCAGGCGCTGGAAGTCGCCAGCCCCTTTGACTATGCGAAGCAAGGCACGCTGACCGTGGTGCATACCGTCGCCGAACCCAAGAACGCCGATGCCTACACCGCCGAGATGGTGCAAGCCCTGATGACCGATATTGAACAGGTCAAGCGCGGCGCGCTGGTGCTGTTTACTTCGCGTGCACAGATGCGTGCCGCCACCGAGGCGCTGCCAGGCTACCTGCAGGACATGGTGCTGGTGCAGGGCACGCAATCCCGCGCGCGCCTGCTCAGCAGCCACATGGCACGCGTAGAGTCCAGTATGCCATCGGTGTTGTTTGGACTTCAGTCGTTTGGCGAAGGGCTGGATCTACCGGGCGCATTGTGCGAAACCGTGTTCATAGCCAAGTTGCCGTTTGCGCCGCCGTCGGACCCCGTGGATGAGGCGCGTGCCGAGTGGTTGCGCACGGTGGGACGCGACCCCTTCAATGAACTGGTGATTCCCGCCACCGGCATCAAGCTCTTGCAGTGGACCGGCCGCGCCATCCGCACCGAAGAAGACCACGCGCAAGTGATCTGCTACGACAAGCGCCTGACACAAACGGCTTATGGTCGCCGAATGCTCCAGGGGTTGCCGCCCTATCGGCTGGAGAAGCGATAGAGCTGATCACCCTCAGGTGCGCGGATCTGCGCATTGAAGGACACGATGATGCGGTCTTTCTCACCCGAGTACGGCAGGGCCTTGTGGGGCAGGAATGCAGGGAACAGCACCAGCTCACCCTCTTGAGGCGTGACGTCCAATGTTGATTGCTGCATAAAGGCGTTGCCCATATCCATGTGCGCACCGCCCAGCAAGGGAAACATCGGACTATAAAAACGCGTGGCGCCATTGAGTGCGCCGAACTCTGCGTGTGACTGGCGCTGGGCCGCAGGGTCAATCTGCACGTAATACACCCCTGACCAGGAGCAATTACCATGGGTGTGAATGTCATGAAAGGCGGCGCCATTCTGTATCTGGAACCAGACACCCATCAGTTCCAGTTGCAAACCATGGCGGCCTTCGGGCCACACACCCGCGTTGGCCTCCTTGGCGGTGGCCTGCAAGGCACCAGCGATGAACTGGAGCAGCTCGCGAAACTCGGGCAAGTCCACACGCGACAGCAGGTCATCGCTACTTGCGTAAAAGTGGCCACCACCTGCTTCAGCTTTCGCTACAGAATCAGTAGCGCGCATCACAGTGAATACGCGGGCTAGAGTCTCATTTACCTCTTTAGCTCGTGCAAACTGGTGCACCGCGAGCGGCACCGGCCAGTGCCGCTGCAGGTGTCCATTGTCCGTATTCAAACCGGTACCTCGTGCTTGGGCAGCTCCAGCTTCCAGCCGGTGCGCTGGGCTAGTTGCTCCAGGTCTTTCAGGGTGTCCAGATCGGTAACAAAGCGGGTGTTACTGGTCTCAAAAATGTGCACCAACTCAGGCTGGCGCTCTATCAGATTGCGGCAGGCCAGGTTGGTGTCACTGGACAAAATCTGGGTGCGCGCCACATCATCCAAAAGTATCGGATTGCCACGCTGACCATTGACCACCGGAACCACCACATTGCCCCTGGGGCGCTTCTTGAAAGCAGCGATCAACTCGGTCAGGTCACTTGCGCCAATCAGTGGCTGGTCAGCCAGTGCCACCAACACCAGGTCAAAGTTGCCGATCAAAGCCGTCAGACCCACCCGTACCGAGCCTTGCTGGCCCTGCGCATAGTCAGGGTTGTGGACGACGGTCACGGGAAAGGTCTGCACCGCAGCCTCCACTGCATCTCTGGCGTAGCCAGTCACCACCACGACCTCGTCCACCCCCGCACCGCTGAGTGCAATGAGCTGGCGGTTAATCAGTGGCACGCCTTGCAGCGTGATGAGCGGCTTGGACACACCACCCATGCGCAAGCCCTCGCCCGCTGCAAGCAATACGGCGCCCACGCGCAGGCGGGCGTAGAGGCCGCCACCTTGTTTGAGTAAGCATCCCATGGGGGTTATTCCTTTGCGAATAAAACGATTGCGTGTGAGGGTGTTGGGCGGGTAAGTTCTCAGGCCAGCAACGATGACAGACGCGCAAGACTTTGCAGATTGTGCGCCGGCAGGAAGCGGGATATAAAGGGCAAGGCTAGGCGGATCGCCTCGGACTGCGGCACTTGCACCGTCGGGTGCAGCCAGCAGACCCGCGCACCCCGGGCACGTACCTGCGCCAGCGCGTCGGCCAGTGCTTGCGGCTCATCGGTGTCATAGCCATCGCTGAACACCATGAACAGGTCGCCACGCGCAATCGAGCGGCCCAGATGCAACTGCAGTGTTTCCTGCACGCAAGTCGCAATGCGGGTGCCACCACCGAATCCAAACGTCACGGCGTTGACCTTTTCCTGCACCCGCTCGCTGCGGCGCTTCATCAGCGGCGTGACATCTGCAACGCTGGTGTGAAAAACAAAGGCCCGCGCATCCATCACTTCGACAAAAGCACGGCTCAGGCGCAAATAGAACTGTGCGTGCACCTCCATGGAGCGACTCACATCCACCAGCACCACAACCTTGGGCTGTCGGCGCTTGCGGCGCACATGGTGTAACTTGACCAACTCGCCCCCCGTGGCCATTGCCGAGCGCAATGACCGGCGCAAATGGATGCTACCCTTATCGCGGTGGTTCTCCAGGCGTCGCATCAGCTGGGCGCGCAGTCGGCGTTTGAGCGCCTCGACCAGCGGCTCAAATCGGTCCATGTCACCCGGCATCCAGTCTGCAAAGTCCCGCTCGTCCAGCGGAGCGGTTGCGCTGGCGCCGCCCTGCGCGCGCTGGGGCGCATCGCTGTCCTCCAGTGCACCCGTGCCAGGCTGGTCAGCCATCCCCAGCGAGGGCTTGGGCGGACCGGATGCGGCCGGTGGGCTGGGCGGGTTTTGGCCCATTTCGCTGTGCATTTGCTGCACTAATTCCGGTAAAGAGCGTCCGCGCTGCGTCATTCCGGAACTTTTGGTAGACGCTTTGACCTTGTGGGGAAACCAGAATGCCTGGTGCAACTCGGGGTACTTCACCCACTGCTTGCGGCTGCCGGATGCAATGCCGCGCCACAGCGCCTCAATACGCGGCCATTGCCCCAAAGGCAACGCTGCTGCCGCGCGGACCATCAACTCCAGCTCGGCATAGCCCAGGGCAAATCCGTGGTCCCGCAGGTAGTGGGCGAAATCACCCAGTGTTTGCCTGGGATCGGTAGCCTTCACGGGAGCGTCACTTCGCCGTTGGTTTAGCTGCGCGCCATTGCGCCAGCCACACCCACATCCTGCCCCATGCGCGGCCCGTCCATCAGTTTGCCAATACGCTCAGAGGTCACTTGCCAAGTATCGTTGCGTGTTTTCAGTAGCGCTGCCAGCGTCGGCACCAAAACCTGCGGATCGACCGGTAACTCACCGTGTCCCAGTTTGAACAGCACCCGCACCCAATCCAGGGTCTCTGCAACCCCCGGTGTCTTGTCCAGGTCTTCCTTGCGCAGTCTCTGCACAAAGGCGACGGCCTCTTCCACCAGTCGCGTGGCCGCCTCGGGCACCAGGGTGCGAACAATCTGGGTTTCCCGCGCCAGCGTGGGAAAGTCCACGTAGTGGAAAAGACACCGCCTGCGCAGCGCATCGGACAAATCACGGGTACCGTTGCTGGTCAAAATAACCAGCGGCTTGCTGCGCGCCGTGAGCGTGCCAATTTCTGGCACCGTCACCTGGTATTCCGAAAGCATCTCCAGGAGGAAGGCCTCAAAGGCATCGTCTGCACGGTCGATCTCGTCGATCAGCAACACACACGGTTCGGGCGAGCGAATCGCCTGCAACAAAGGGCGCTCCAGCAGATAGGCTTCGGAAAACAGATTTTCACGGAGTGCCAGACGGTCCGCCTGGCCCGCTTCGGCCATACGGATTTCCAGCAATTGGCGGCTGTAATTCCACTCATAGACCGCTTGACTCAGGTCAAGACCTTCATAGCACTGAAGCCGCAAAAGCGGTCGATCCAAAGCCTTTGCACAGGCACTGGCGATGGCTGTTTTTCCGACCCCTGCCTCGCCCTCCAGCAGCAGGGGACGCTCCAAAGCCAGGCCCATCCAGACCAGACTGGCCAAGTCTTCATCCGCAATGTAGCCCGCGCGAAACAGACGCTCGCGCAACCCGTCGGGAGAAGCCAGCGTGCCGGGCATTTCCATACCGGACCTCAGGACTTGCGACCAAAAAGGCCACGAAAGAAATTGACAATCAAGGCCCATACCAGGCCCAGGGCATTGAACTCCTTGGCGACCACAGGCGCTACGGGTGGAGGGACTAAAGTCGCCTCCCCAGCAGCGGCCACAGGTCCCTGAACGACCGCAGCCTTCTGTGAAAAAGTCTCGGCGAACTGACCCAGGATCATGTCGGACACCGAGCTCATCATCCGCCCACCGAACTGGGCAAACTTGCCATTGACAATCACTTCGGCATGGCCCTGCAAAGTGCATTTACCATCTACCGCTTCAAGCAGGTTGGCCGTCAACTCCATGGACGCCGAAGAACCGCTTTTGTCTGCGCCTTTGCCCAGCATTTTCAGCGTTTTGGTCGACGGATCGAGTGTCAGTATTTCTATGGTTCCCGCAAATGCGGCAACCGCTGGGCCCACCTTGACCCGTACCGACCCTTTGTAATGGGTGGCATCGATTTCTTCGGTAATTTGCGCGCCCGGCATGCAGGTCGCCAATTCATTCATGTTGGACAAAACGGTCCATGCAGCATCCACACCGGACGCAACCGGGTACTGTTTATCGAGAATAACTTCCATGACTACTTTCTGAAAAAAAGGGCGGATGCGCCACGACGCAGCCGCCCAAAAAATCGCCCCAATTAGCTGGCAATGCCGACTTTCTTGAGTTCCTGCCAGACGCGATAGGCAGAGTGCGGCATATTGAAATGGGTCACACCCAAATGCGCGAATGCATCCACCATCGCGCTGGTAAAGGTTGGAATACTGCCCACGTGCGGAGACTCTGCCACGCCCTTGGCCCCGATGGGGTGGTGCGGCGACGGGGTGACGGTGTAGTCGGTCTCCCACTTCGGCGTTTCCACTGCGGTCGGCAGGAAATAGTCCATGAGGGTGTTGCCCTGAATGTTGCCTTGCTTGTCAAACGACAGCAGTTGGCCCATAGCCACGGCAAATCCTTCGGTCAAACCACCATGGATTTGCCCTTCAATCACCATCGGGTTGATACGGGTTCCGCAATCGTCCAAGGCATAGAAGCGCCGAATCTTGGTCTCGCCAGTCCCCTTGTCGATGTCCACCACGCACAGGTAGATGCCAAACGGGAAGGTGAAGTTCGGCGGATCGTAGTAATGCACCGCCTCCAGTCCTGGCTCCAGACCGGGTGGTGGCTGGTTGTACGCCGCCCAGGCGATGTCTTTCATGGTTTTGAATTTGTCGTCGTTGCCACGCACCTTGAAGCGGTCAATTTCCCACTCAAGATCCGCTTCACTGACTTCCATCAAGTGTGCAGCGATCTTCTTGGCCTTGGCGTGAATTTTGCGCGAGGCCATGGCTACGGCTGCGCCACCTACCGGCGTGGAACGGGACCCATACGTGCCCAAGCCGTAGGGTGCCGTGTGGGTATCGCCCTCCTCCACCTGAATCACTTCGGAGGAGATGCCCAGCTCGGTGGCAATAATTTGTGCATACGTAGTCTGGTGCGCTTGCCCCTGCGAGATGGTGCCCATGCGCGCTATCGCACTGCCCGTTGGATGTACGCGAATCTCGCAGGAATCGAACATGCCCACGCCCAGAATGTCGCAAATTTTGCTGGGGCCTGCACCCACCACTTCCGTGAAGGACACGAGGCCGATTCCCATCAATGTAGGGCAATCGGGGTCCGCACGTTTGGCGGCCTGCTCTGCACGCAAGCCTGGGTAGTCCACCGCTTTGAGCACCTTGTCCAAGGCAGTCTGGTAGTCACCCGAGTCGTATTCAAATCCGAATGCCGAGGTGTAGGGAAACTGTTCCCGCTTGATAAAGTTTTTAGCGCGAATCTCGGCCTTGTCCATACCCAGTTTTTGCGCCAGTACGTCCACCATGCGCTCCACCAGATACACCGCCTCGGTGACCCGGAACGAGCAACGATAGGCCACACCGCCGGGCGCCTTGTTGGTATAGACGCCATCCACCCGGCAGTAGGCGTCTTTGATGTCATAGGCTCCCGAGACAATGTGGAACATGCCGGCCGGGAACTTGGTCGGGTCCGCACAGGCGTCAAATGCACCGTGGTCCGCAATGACGTTGGTGCGAAGCGCCAATATCTTGCCGTCCGTCGTGGCGGCCAATTCGCCGGTCATGTGGTAGTCACGGGCAAAGGCAGTGCTCGACAGGTTCTCGATCCGGTCTTCCACCCACTTCACCGGCTTGCCCAGCACAATGCTGGAGACGATGGCGCATACATAGCCGGGGTAAATACCAACTTTATTCCCAAACCCGCCACCGATATCGGGCGAGATGATCCGCACCTTGGACTCCGGAATGCCGGAGAGCATGGACACCACGGTGCGCACAACGTGCGGCGCCTGGCTGGTGATCCAGGTCGTGAGCTCGCCGCGCACCGGGTCAAAGGACGCCACACATCCACAGGTCTCCAGTGGGCAGGGGTGCACCCGCGGGTAGTGCATGTCTTGCTTGACGGTCACCGGCGCGCTGGCAAACGCAGCGTCGGTCGCGTCCTTGTTACCTGCATCCCACGTAAAGATATGGTTGTGGTGGTAGCGTTTGCCATGTGCACCTTCGGTCTTTCCGACGAGGTCTTCGCGGATCACCGGAGCACCTTCCTTCAGCGCCTCGAAGGGGTCCACTACCACGGGCAGTTCTTCGTATTCGACTTCGACCGCTTCCACGCCATCCGCAGCGGAGTAGCGATCTTCGGCAATGACGACTGCCACCTCCTGCATCTGAAAATGGACTTTTCCGTCGGCCAGCACCGCTGCCACGTCGCCCGCAAGCGTAGGCATCCAGTGCAGCTTGAGGGGCTTGAGGTCTTCGGCTGTCAACACGGCGATCACACCAGGAATCTTGAGCGCCGCTTCCTTGTTGATGCTCTTGATTCTTGCGTGGGCCAACGGCGAACGAACAATGTCCATGTGCAGCATGCCGGGCATCTTGATATCGTCGACGTAATTCCCCTTGCCCTGGATAAACCGGGCGTCTTCCTTGCGCAGGCGCGACTCGCCCAAGCCCATCAGGGCTTTTTCACGGTCCAGCATCAGCGCTTTTTCGCGTTCACTCAGTGGTGCATTCATGTCTGTCTCCTGGTTTTTAGACGGCTGCAATTACGCAGCCACCTTTTCTTGTTGCAGAGCCCGGGCAGCGTGCAGCACTGCCTTCACAATATTCTGGTAACCCGTGCACCGGCACAGATTGCCCGACATGCCGACGCGCACTTCTTCCTCAGTCGGGTCCGGGTTCTCCTGCAAAAAGCGGGATGCACGCATCAGCATGCCGGGGGTACAAAAACCGCACTGCAGCCCATGCTCCTTGTAGAAACCCTCTTGCACAGCATGTAACACACCGCCTTTGGCGAGGCCTTCAACCGTATCCACCACGCTGCCCTCACATTGCACCGCCAGGTGGGTGCAACTTTTGACAGACTGTCCGTCCACGTCCACCGTGCAGGCGCCACAGTGGCTGGTTTCGCAGCCAATGTGGGCACCGGTGAGGCTCATTTTTTCCCGGAGAAAATGAATCAGCAGGGTACGTGGCTCCACCACCTCTTCCACCTTGCGACCATTCAGGGTCATCGACACCATTTGTTTTGTCATCGCGTTATTTCCTTGTACGGGTTACTTAGCTGCAGCGCGAGGCGGCAGTGAGAATGGCACGCTTGGTCATCTCGCCGGCCATGGCGGTTTTGTATTCAATATCACCGCGTAAATCTTCCGCAGGATCGCAGGCGGCGCGCACGGCTTTCACCACGGCATCCAGCGTGGCATCGTTCAGGGGTTTGCCCATCAATGCGGCTTCCGCCGCAGTCGCGCGCAATGCAGTCGGCGCCACATTCGTCAGACCAATGCTCGCTTGCGTAACCACGCCCCCGGACATACGCAGAACCACAGCCGCACCTGCGGTAGCCCAGTCGCCCGTCTTGCGCTTGAGTTTTTGGTAGGCATAGCCGGTGCCGGACGCGAATGGCGCGATCAGTATCGCGGTCAATATTTCGTTCTCGGCCAACTCGGTCATGTAGGTGCCATGAAAGAAATCAACCGCCTTGACTTTGCGCTCGCCATTGGGGCCCTGCAAGACAAACGTGGCATCCAGTGCCATGGCAATGGCCGGATGGTCGTTACCTGGGTCGCCGTGCGCAATGTCTCCACCGATCGTTCCGCGGTTACGCACCTGCGGGTCGGCAATCAACAAGGCAGCTTCTGGAAGCAGCGGCAATTTATCCTGCAGCAACCTGGAGGCGATGAGCTCATTCTCGGACGTCATCGCCCCGATTCGAATCACGCCGCCTTCTTCTCGAATCCCCCGAAGCTCAGGGATGCGATTGATATCAATCAGCGTGCCTGGCTGGGCAAAACGCAGTTTCATCATGGGGAGCAAGCTATGCCCACCTGCTAGCAGTTTTGCATCCTCGCCCAGCGTGGACAGCAATGAAATCGCCTCTCCGATAGATCGCGGTGCATGGTATTCAAATGCGGGTGGAATCACGTTGGCTCCTTATGGTTCTTGGCTAAAACTAACCGCTGAACTCTAGTGCCGACGATTCCGGACCGGGAAGCTAAACAATCAACTGGCGTCGCCAGCGCACGAATGGCAACCAGAATGCACGAACGAAAACCAGACCACGATCAGTGCTTGCTCAGCACCGCATCGGCCAAACCGAGACGCTCCATCAGTCGTGGTGTGCTGGCGCGAGACACAGGAACCTCCAGCGGTACGGAACTCAGCATGCGCAATGTCACGCGGCCGTCCTCCCGGACGATCTCGTCGACATGGGACAGGTTGACGATGTAACTCCGGTGCACGCGCAGAAACAATTTTGGATCCAGCCGGCTCTCAAGATCGCTGATGTTCAGGTTGCAAAACTGGCTGCCTTGCGCGGTGTGAACCCAGGTGTAATGCCCTTCCGAGCGGATGAAAGAAACACTGGCCACATCGACCAGTAACACGCGGTTCTGTTTGACGGTGGGGATTTTGAGCAGTTGACGTTTTTCACTGTCGTCGCGACCCGAACGGACATTGCTGCCGCTGTCGATTTCTTGACTCACCACATCCGTGATGTCGTAGAACAGCAGGGTGTATCCCGTGGTTTTTCCTTGCATATCTCCCACTTTGGACACCTTGATCAACAGCACCCGATCGGGAATATTGATCATCATTGCCATGGGCGGCGGATTGTTGACCGGGCACTCCGCTTGCCCCAGCAGGAATTGGACCTTGGCCTTGGCGGCCTCCGGATGAAACGAGGTAACCAGTTTCCCGAATGGCATTTTTTCATCCACCGGGAGACTGCGGCGCGCAAAGTCATTCATGCCAATGACGTGCAGTTCCCGATCGAGATGCACAACGCCCACATCAAACCGCTCAAGCAAATACAGCCAGGAATTGGGGGGCGATACGGGTACAGGATTAAAAGGACAAGATGCCATGATGGTGCTCATTTGTATCTGGGCAACTCGGCACAAATCACTTCGTGATTCATATCAGACACTCGTGCAAGCTGGAAGCGCTTCGTTCAGATCTCAGTGCAGCACCGAAAACACGAACTACAGTGCAACAGCATTTGTGTTCTGCGAGAAGACACCCAATTACGTTTCGTGCGAATATGCGCAGCGAGATATTGATTGGCATGTAGCCACTTCGCCACGGGGTTTACCCTGACTTTCGCAGGACGCTTCAACTATTGGATAGATTGAGCATCACTATGACCACCGCGAATTCCCAGCCGCACTGGCTGGCACGCAGCATCGGTTCTGCCATCTTCACTCCGGCCATTTTGATCGTGTTGGTGGCGGTGACCCTGTTGTCGCTAGGTCGTACGCCGACGCTCATGGACAGCGCCATGCGAACAGTCGTGCTGGCCACGCTGGTGATGGTTGCGATGGGCTGTGCGGCCCTGGCCTGGATTCGGCCCCAGCGAGTGGGCCTGTCACCTCCCCACGTGATGCTCTCCCTGGGATTCGGTGGCATGCTTCTGGGGCTTTTGTATGACGTTTCCCAGGCAGGGCCTGAACGCCTGAACAATTTGTGCGCGCAGTCCTCGTCAGCGAGCTTTTTTGAAAGTCTTCAGCTACACATTGCATTCCTGCCGGGAATGCATGCAGGCATGCTGGCCGGCGGTTTGCTGGCCATTCCCAGCCTGAGGGTGTTGCGACCCCACTGCGGCCGCTACCTGTGCTCCCTGTTTGCGCAAAACCTGATGTGTTCTGGATGGATGCTCATGGGTATGACGCTGGGGGCACTATGGCTATCGCGTTGGCCGGTCGTGCCCGCCGCTTACGCCTTGTCAGGGATGCTGGGCGGCATGTTCATTGGCATGACCTGGGGCATGGTCATCAGTGTCTCCCTGTACCGGACCTTTTTTTGGCTCAAGAGCGGTACACGCGACTGAACCCTCACCCATCGAAGCCAGCAACCGGATACGCCGCCACGCATTCATTGCATCTTTGGACCTCTAACCAAAGGTCCTTCAGGGGAACGGCCTTTCAGGCAGCCACGTGCTGCGCAAAGCGCGCCTTGACGTCTGACATGACCTCATTGGTCAAACGGTTGCCGTACTGGCTGACTACTTGCCCGGCGGACTGGTTGGCCAGCCACGCAGCCTGGGCGTGGCTGTGACCGTGCGTTGCAGCGTACAAAAAGGCACCGGCAAACATATCACCCGCACCGTTGGTGTCAATTGCCTTCACCGAGGCTGCAGGCACCTCGGTCTGCATCCCGCCTTCGAGCACGATGCAGCCTTTGGCGCTGCGGGTCAGGCACACCACACGGGCCTGCTCGCTCATTTTTTGACAGATCACCGACAGGTCTTGTGTACCGCACCAGACCTGGGCTTCTTCTTCATTGCAGAAAAGGTAGTCGAGGCCATCACCGACCATCGCATCGAGGCCCGTGCGGCAGAAATTGATCATGCTCATATCGCTCAGGGTCGCCGCCAGTGCGACCCCTGCGGCCTTGGCAATCGCGCGTCCCTGCAAAGCGGCGTCCAGCCCGGTGGGTGACGCGGCCAGGTAGCCTTCCATGTAGTAGACCTTGGACTTCGCAATATCGTGCGGGTGCAAAGCCGTGTGATCCAGATCGGCAGTAGCGCCCAAAAATGTGCTCATGCTGCGCTCAGCATCCGGCGTCACCATCACCATGCAACTGCCGGTCTGACCGTCCAGGGGTTGGGTGTGGTTCAAGTTGGTGGCTACGCCGTTGGCAGCCAGGTCTTCGCGGAAAAAGGCGCCCAGTTCGTCGTCGGCCACCCGGCATGAGTAAAAGGCCCGCCCGCCCAATTGGGCCATCGCGACGACCGTGTTTCCCGCAGAACCACCACCGGTGCGCCGTGCATGCATGCCATGCACTTGCGCCAGCAGCGCTGCGCGCCGGGCGGTGTCAATCAGGGTCATGTGCCGCTTCTCCACGCCCATGGCTTGCAGCTGGGCATCGGTCACTTCGTATTCAGAATCCACCAAAGCGTTACCGATGGCGTAGAGGTCGTAATGGGACATGGGATGGGTGCTATTTATTGTTCGGCAAACGCGCGTTCGACGACGAAGTCGCCCTGCTTGGTGGTGTTGCCTTCTATGAAGCCACGCTTCTCCAGCATGTGCTTCAAGTCGCGCAGCATGGCTGGGCTGCCGCAAAGCATGACCCGGTCGTGTTCAGGATTGAGCTTGGGCAGGCCCAGATCTGCTTCAATTTTGCCGGCCTCAAACAAATCGGGGATGCGGCCGCGGTTCTTGAAGGTTTCGCGCGTAACCGTGGGGTAGTACAACATCTGGTTGGTGACCATTTCGCCCAGGAATTCATTCTTGGGCAGGTCATGGGTGAGGTACTCAAAGTAGGCCAGCTCCGCTACTTCGCGCACACCATGCACCAGGATCACCTTTTCATACTTGGCGTAGGTTTCCGGATCGCGGACGATGCTCAGGAACGGTGCCACGCCGGTGCCCGTGCCCAACAAGTACAGGTTTTTTCCGGGCAACAGGTAGTCAATCAGCAGGGTACCCGTGGGTTTGCGCCCCACCACGATCTTGTCGCCGACCTTGATGTGCTGAAGGCGCGAGGTGAGCGGGCCATCCTGCACCTTGATGCTCAAAAACTCCAGATGGTCTTCGTAGTTGGCGCTGACGATGCTGTAGGCGCGCAGCAGGGGTTTGCCTGTTTCCAGACGCAGGCCAATCATCGTGAAATGCCCGTTGGAAAAGCGCAATGCCTGGTCACGCGTGGTGGTAAAGCTGAACAGGCGGTCTGTCCAGTGGTGAACGCTCAATACGGTTTCATCCAGAAATGCACTCATGACGGCCCTTGCTATAGTTCAAAACGATCTTGGGGAAAACCCTCTAGTGTAAAACGTCCGGGCGCTGATCCCGTGCAGCAAGTCAAAGTTGCGACTTTGCCGGGCAGAAAAGCCGCTTTTTTTCTGCGATCATTGCCGCATGCCGACTTCATCCCACACTCCGGAACACCCCCTATTGGTCGCCTGCCTGTGCGCGAACTGGTGTGGCACCTGTCGGGAATACCAACCGCTGTTCGAGCAACTGCAAGCCAAGTTCCCTGGTGTTCGATTCCTGTGGATTGACGTGGAAGACGAAGCCGATCTGGTCGACCCGATCGAGGTGGAGAACTTTCCCACCCTGCTGATTGCGACGCAAAAACAAGCCTTGTTTTTTGGCACGATCACGCCGCACCTGGCGACGCTTCAGCGCCTCATTGAATCCCATCTGGGTAGCAGTGCACGGCCATTGGCTCCCTCAGCGGACCTGGATGGATTGGTGCAACGACTGTGGCACCGCACCGCCTCACGCGCGTAAGGCTGTAAGCCATCGCGACTCAGCCGGACTGCACTACAGAAGTGGCGCAATCAGCCGTGCCGCCTCCGTGCCCAGCCAATCCACTTCACCACGCACCACACCGTGCACGCGACCGTCTGAGCCAATCAATACCGTCGTGGGAAACACCTTGACTCCCCACTGGCGTGCAATCACGCCCTGAGGATCCAGCAACACCGGCAGTTTCAATTCCGTTCGCCGGACGAACTGTGTGGCAGTAGTGCTTGACTCCTTGAAGTTCACAGCCAGCACAACCAATTTTTGCGGCTCACGGAACTCGACCAGATCCTGCAGTGAAGGCATTTCTGCGCGGCAGGGTTCGCACCAGCTGGCCCAAAAATTGATCAGCACCGCCTTGCCGCGCAATTCCTTCAACTTCCAGACTCTGCCATTGAGGTCTGTTGCCTCCAGGGCAGGCACCGGCGCGCGCGGATCCCAGCGTTGCACATCGAACCCCTGGGCCCAAACGCTATTACCGGCGAACGCTGCCGCGCAGGCCAGCATGCAAAGTAGGTTTCGGCGAGAAGAATTCATAGTCATATCGACCTCTAGCCCCCGTGGAATATGCGTAGGCAGCTACTAATTCAATAGCAAACTCACTGCCAGTCAGAGCTTGGTTGTCAGAGCTTGGCTGTAACCCAGGCCTGCACGCTGGCCAACGCGCCTGCCAGCTTGGCCGGCTCGGTGCCACCCGCCATGGCCATATCGGCCTTGCCGCCACCCTTGCCACCCACTTGCGCGGCGACAAAGTTGACCAGTTCACCGGCCTTGACCTTGGCCGTCGTGTCCGGCGTCACGCCCACGGCGATTTGCACTTTGTCGCCGTCCACCACGCCCAGCACGATGATTGCCGTTTTCAGCTTGTCCTTGAGCTTGTCCATGGTGTCGCGCAGGGTCTTGGTGTCGGCACCATCGAGCTTGGCGACCAGCAGCTTCACGCCGTTCAGGTCCAGCGCCTGCGACAGCATCTCGTCGCCCTGTGCGGAAGCCAGCTTGCCCTTGAGGGCGGCCACTTCTTTTTCCAGCGACCTCACATGGTCCACCACCTGGTGCAGGCGGCCCGCCAGCTCCGCTACGGGTGCCTTCAAGGTGGCTGCCGCAGCCCCCACCGTGTCTTCCAGATCCTGCAGATAGGTCAGCGCATGCTGGCCAGTGATCGCTTCGATGCGGCGAATGCCGGCGGCAACGCCACTCTCACCCACCACCTTGAACAAACCCATGTCGCCCGCGCGCTGCACATGGGTGCCGCCGCACAGTTCGCGGCTGGTGCCGATGTCGAGCACGCGCACGGTTTCGCCGTACTTTTCGCCAAACAGCATCATGGCGCCGGTCTTTTGGGCTGACTCAATATCCATGACCCGCGCCTGCGTAGCGGCGTTGGACAAAATTTCGGCATTCACACGCACTTCAATCTCGCGGATTTGCGCGTCGGTGACCGGTGCGTTGTGCGCAAAGTCGAAACGGGTGCGCTCGGCATTGACCAGGCTGCCCTTTTGCTGCACGTGGTCACCCAGCACTTCGCGCAGGGCCTTGTGCATCAGGTGGGTAGCCGAGTGGTTGCGCACGGTGGAGGCGCGCAGCACGGTGTCCACATGCGCGGTAACCGCGTCACCGACTTTGAGGCTACCGGTCTTGAGCGTACCGTGGTGGCCAAACACATCGGCTTTGATTTTTTGCGTGTCACCCACTTCAAACAATGCGTGGTCGCAGAAGATGGCACCTTCGTCGCCTACCTGGCCGCCGCTTTCAGCATAAAACGGTGTCGTGTCCAGCACCACCACGCCCAGTTGACCGGCTTTTAGCTCGCTAACCCCCGTGCCTTCTGCGTAGAGCGCTACTACTTTTGTAGCGGCTGTCAGCTGGTCGTAGCCCACGAAGTCGGTGGATACGCCCGCGTATTCCAGGGCGCGGTCTTGTTTGAACTTGCCCGCCGCACGGCCTTTGGCCTTTTGCTGCTCCATGGCGGCGTGAAAACCAGCCTCGTCGACCTCGACTCCGTTTTCGCGGCACACATCGGCGCTCAGGTCCAACGGAAAACCATAGGTGTCGTGCAGCTTGAAGGCCACATCGCCCGGCAACAGCTTGACTTTTGCCACGCCGGTGGAGCCGTCAATCCCCAACGCGTCATCCAGAATTTCCATGCCGGTGGCCAGGGTTTCAAAGAAACGCTCCTCTTCCACCCGCAACACGTCGGTGATGCGTGCCTGCTGCGCCGCCAGATGGGGATAGGCCTCGCCCATTACCGCCACCAGATCGCCCACCAGTTTGTGGAAAAACGGGGTCTTCTGGCCCAGCTTGTAGCCATGGCGAATAGCGCGGCGGATGATGCGGCGCTGCACGTAGCCCCGGCCTTCGTTGCCTGGAATGACGCCATCGCTCACCAAAAAGGCGGTCGCGCGGATGTGGTCGGCGATCACGCGCAGGCTCTTGTTTTGCAGGTCGGCACAACCCGTTTCGCGGGCCGCGGCCTTGATTAGCGCGTCAAAAATGTCGATTTCGTAATTGCTGTGCACATGCTGAAGGATCGCCGCCAGGCGCTCCAGGCCCATGCCGGTATCCACGCAGGGTGCGGGCAATTGGTGAAGGCTGCCGTCCGTCTGCATGTCGAACTGCATGAACACGTGGTTCCAGATTTCAATGAAGCGGTCGCCATCTTCCCCCGGGCTGCCGGGGGGGCCACCGGGGATGTGGTCGCCGTGGTCGTAGAAAATCTCGCTACAGGGACCGCAAGGGCCGGTGTCGGCCATCATCCAGAAGTTGTCGGACTGGTATTTCTTGCCGCCCTTTTTGTCGCCAATGCGGATCACGCGCTCAGGCGGCAGGCCAATCTCTTGGGTCCAGATGTCATAAGCCTCGTCGTCGTCGATGTAAACCGTGGCCAGCAACTTGTCAGCCGGCAAACCGTAGACCTGGGTCAACAGCTCCCACCCCCATTTCAGGGAGTCGCGCTTGAAGTAGTCACCAAAGCTCCAGTTGCCCAGCATCTCGAAGAAGGTGTGGTGGCGCGCGGTGTAACCCACGTTCTCCAGATCGTTGTGCTTGCCGCCGGCGCGCAGGCAGGCTTGCACTGAGGCCGCGCGCACATAGCTGCGCTTGTCTGCGCCCAAAAACACATCCTTGAACTGCACCATGCCCGAGTTGGTAAACATCAGGGTGGGGTCGTTACCGGGAACCAGGGGGCTGCTGGCGACCACGGTATGGCCTTTCGAGGCAAAGAAGTCGAGGAAGGTTTTGCGAATGTCGGCGACACTCATGGTGGGCTGGCTGGACTGTGTCATGGCAATTCGATCTGTGGGCAAAAGTTCGGCAGGAATCAAGCTGCCTATTATCGCCCGAGCTCAGCGCAGATAGGTTCCACCCACCGAAGCAGAACCTTCCAGGGTGGGCCGCACGGCTGTTAGAAAGTTGCGCAACGATTCCGGTTGCGCCGCCCCCTTGCGCCAGGCCAACCCCACCTCCAGATGCGGCAGGCTTTGCGCCAGCGGCCGCGCCTCGATACGGTCACCCTCCAGCGACCAGGGCCGGTACAACATATCGGGCAACACAGAGCAACCCGCCCCAGTGGCCACCAGACTGCGCACGGCCTCCACCGACGAGGTGCGGATCAGCACCGTGGGGTCCACTCCGCCGGCATTCCACAGCGCCGTGGTGGCATCGCCCAACTCGTCCACCTGCAGCAGGATGAGAGATTGCTGGGCCAACTCGGTGGCCTGGACTTTTTCTTCCCCCGCCAGCCGGTGGTTGACCGGGCACCATACGCGCCAGCCCGAACGCAGAATCGTTTCGGTCTCCAGTGCATGGTGGTTCTGCAACTGCGATACCACGATCAGCGCCACGTCGAGTTCGCCGCTGACCAGCAGATGCTCCAGGTAATCGCGCCGGTCTTCGGTAATTTGCACCGTGATGCGCGGGAACACCCGGCGGAATCGGTCCAGCAGAAACGGCAGGTAGTAGCCCACCATCAGGCTGGTCACACCAATGTTCAGGTGTCCCGTGACCGTGTGGGGGCGCGACGAGAGCGCATCGCGCGCATTGCGCATGGCCACTTCAATCTGGTGGGCGTGGCGCAAAAACTGGTGTCCGGCATGGGTCAGTGACATGCCGCGCGCGCGCCGGTCAAACAACAAGGTACCGAGGTCGGCCTCAATCTGGGCAATGGCTTGCGACACCACCGACTGCGAAACCCCCAGCCCGTGGATAGCCGCCGTGATCGAGCCCGCTTCCGCGACCGCTATGAAATATCGAATACTTTTAAATGAAGTGCTCATTTTCGAAATTTAGGCACCATTTCAGGCCTTTAGACGGGTAAACCCTTGCGTGCACCACTTTGGGCCCTGGGGTAAACCACTACATTTACGCTATTTGGTGCGATGTTTCTGTTTTACCGATGGATTGTATCGGCGGCGGCGTCTGGATGGGGACGGGCAAGCCACCTACCATTCCTGCCAGGCCCCGATCGCGCAGGCGACCAGCCGGTTTTCGGCCCGCAGACCGTGGGCTGTATCCTCAACATTTGGAGAGTTTTCATGTCACAAACCCGCGCTTTACTAACAGGTCTGCTGGCCGTAGCCACCGCAGCGTCCAGTGTCGCCGCTCCTCCCGCTGCCGTTGGCAAGGGCGAAGGCAAACTCAACATCATCGCGTGGGCCGGTTACGTCGAGCGCGGCGAATCCGACAAGGCCTATGACTGGGTTAGCGGCTTCGAAAAAGCGTCCGGCTGCAAGGTCAACGTCAAGACCGCTGCCACCTCCGACGAAATGGTGTCCCTGATGAAGCTCGGTGGCTACGACCTGGTGACCGCCTCCGGCGACGCCAGCCTGCGCCTGATCGCCTCCAAGCTGGTGCAGGAAATCAACCCCGCACTCGTACCCAGCTACAAAAACGTGGACGCACGCCTGCAAGACGCCGCCTGGCACACCGTCAATGGCAAGCACTTCGGCGTGCCCTACCAGTGGGGGCCCAACGTGCTGATGTACAACACCAACGTATTCAAGAAGGCACCCGATTCCTGGTCTGTGGTGTTTGAAGAACAAAAGTTGCCTGACGGCAAATCCAACAAGGGCCGCGTGCAGGCGTATGACGGCGCCATCTACCTGGCCGACGCCGCCCTGTACCTGATGTCCAAAAGACCCGAGCTGGGCATCAAAGATCCGTATGAGCTCAACGACAAGCAATACGCTGCCGTGCTGGAACTGCTGCGCGCCCAGAAGAAGCTGACGCACCGCTACTGGCATGACGCCACCGTGCAAATGAACGACTTCAAGAACGAAGGTGTTGTGGCTTCCGGCTCATGGGGTTACCAGGTCAACACGCTGACCGGCGAAAAGCCACCACAGCCCATTGCGTCCACCATCCCCAAAGAGGGTGTGACCGGCTGGGCTGACACCACCATGCTGCACGCCAATGCCAAGAACGTGAACTGTGCCTACCAGTGGATGGAGCACTCCCTGAGCGACAGCGTTCAGGCCCCGCTGGCCGAGTGGTTTGGTGCCGCCCCCGTGCGTGCTGCAGCCTGCAAGGCCAAAGCGCCGGGTGGCAGCAACTTCTGCAAGGACAACGGCTACGACCGCTTCACACAAGTCAAGTTCTGGAAGACGCCCCAGACCCAGTGCAGCACCCAGGGCACCTGCGTCCCGTACTCCAAGTGGACGATGGACTACATCGCCATCATGGGCGGCCGCTGATTTTTGTTTGAACGGTTAAAGGGTTCCATGCCAGTTGCTATCGAGTTCAAAGACATGTCCCGGCACTACGGTGAGGTCAAGGCGCTGGACAGCGTCAGTTTCACCGTGCAAGAGGGTGAGTTCTTTTCCATGCTGGGGCCATCGGGTTCCGGAAAAACCACCTCCCTGCGCCTGATGGCCGGCTTTGAGCAACCCACCAGCGGCAGTCTGACGCTGATGGGTCAGGAAGCTTCTGGCACGCCACCCTACCAACGCGACGTCAATACCGTCTTCCAGGACTACGCGCTGTTCCCGCATATGAATGTGCTGGACAACGTAGCCTATGGACTGATGGTTCGCAATATGGCCAAGGCCGAACGCCATGCCAAGGCCCGCGAAGCCCTGGCCATGGTAGCCCTGCCCGACCACGGCGAGCGCACCCCGGCACAACTCTCGGGCGGCCAGCGCCAGCGGGTGGCGCTGGCCCGTGCGCTGGTCAACCGCCCACGTATTCTGTTGCTGGATGAACCCCTGGGGGCACTGGACCTGAAGCTGCGCGAGCAGATGCAGGTTGAACTCAAGGTGTTGCACCGCAAGCTGGGCATCACCTTTGTATATGTTACGCACGACCAGGGCGAAGCCCTGTCGATGTCGGACCGCATTGCCGTCTTCAACAAGGGGCGCATTGAGCAGATTGCCACCCCGCGCGAGCTGTACCACAGCCCCCGTACCCGCTTCGTGGCGGACTTTGTGGGCAGCTCCAATGTGATCGATTCGGCTTTGGCGCAGACCATCACTGGCAACTCCCAGGCGTTTTGTGTTCGACAGGAGGCGATCAGCATTGGCGCCCCTGGCTCAGTGGTCGGACAGGACCGCATTGCGGTAGAGGGCGAAGTGTTGGCCATCCAGTTTTTGGGAGCCAACCAGCGCATTGAAGTGCGGGTGGGTGACCAGATCATCACCGCCATGCAGCCGGAGAACCAGGCTGCGAGCGATCTGGCGGCGCGCACCGCCCCCGGACAGCGTGCGGTTTTGCATTGGTCCACCCACAGCATGGTGATGCTGCATGGTTGATACCCTCGCAACGCCCAGTATGGCCACTGGGGACCAGAGCCTGCGGCGGTGTGTCTCCAACGTGCTGTACCAGCGCCGCACCTTGACGCTGTTCTTGATGCTGACGCCGCCCCTGCTGTGGTTTGGCGTGGTTTATGTCGGCTCGCTGCTGACCCTGCTGAGCCAGAGCGTGTTCACCTTTGACGACCTGGCCATGTCGGTCACTGCAGAGCTCACCAGCGCCAACTTCCTCGCGCTGATGGTGCCTGCCAACCTGGACATTGTGCTGCGCACGCTGGGTATGGCCATTGCGGTGACGCTGGGCACGGTGCTCATTGGCTTTCCCATGGCGTACTACATGGCGCACTTCGCCAAGCCCTGGGAAAAAGGCTTCTTCTTTGTCGGCGTAATGCTGCCCATGTGGGCAAGCTACATCGTCAAGGCCTACGCCTGGACGGTGCTGCTGGCGCAGGGCGGCGTGATTTACTGGGTGCTGAACCAGTTGGGTTTGACCGGGCTGCTGCATGCCGTGCTGCGTGTTCCCGGCATCGGTGGCGAGACACTGGCTACCTCCAACCTCGGCCGCTTTCTGGTGTTCACCTACATCTGGTTGCCATTCATGGTGCTGCCGATTCAGGCGGCCATTGAGCGCGTGCCGTCCAACTTGCTGCTGGCTTCTGCGGACCTTGGCGCGCACCCTTGGCAAACATTTCGCACGGTGCTGTGGCCATTGGCGTTTCCCGGCGTCGTGGCTGGTTCCATCTTCACGTTTTCGCTGACGCTGGGCGACTACATCATTCCGCAGCTCATTGGCCCATCCGGCCTGTACATCGGCAGCATGGTCTACACCCTGCAAGGCACCATTGGCAACATGCCCATGGCGGCAGCGTTCACCTGCGTACCGATCGTGCTCATCACCCTCTACCTGTCACTGGCACGTCGTTTGGGAGCCTTTGATGCGCTTTAATTTTCTGCGCCTGTTCGCCTACGCCGGGCTGGCGTTTCTGCACCTGCCGCTGATCTTCATTGCGCTGTATGCCTTCAACAGCGACGACAGTGGCTATAGCTTTCCGCTGCAAGGGGTGACCCTGCATTGGTTTTCGCGGGCACTGGAGCGCACCGATATCCGGGCCTCGATGTTGCTGTCGCTGTCGGTAGCCGCCATGGCCACGGTGATTGCCATGGTGCTGGGCACGCTGACCGCAGCTGCGCTGAACCGCGACCGCTTCTTCGGCAAGGATGCGTTCACCACGCTGCTGATTCTGCCAATCGCCCTGCCCGGTATCGTTACCGGTATTGCGCTGCTGGCGGCCTTCAAGTTGATGGATGTGACGCCGGGCTTCTGGACCATTGTGGTGGGTCACGCTACCTTCTGCGTGGTCATCGTGCACAACAACGTGGTGGCCCGCCTGCGCCGCTTGCCCGCCCGGTTGATTGAGGCATCGATGGACCTCGGTGCCGACACCCTGACCACACTGCGTCATGTGGTGCTGCCGCAACTCAGCACGGCTTTGCTCGCCGGTGGCATCCTGGCCTTCGCCCTTTCAGTGGACGAACTGATCGTCACCACCTTCACCGCTGGCAACGACCGCACGCTGCCAATCTGGTTACTCAATCAATTGAGCCGCCCCCGTGAAGTGGCCATCACCAACGTGGTGGCCCTGTTGGTGATGTTCATCACCATGCCGCTGATTTTGCTGGCCTGGCGCCTCACCCGGGACGGTGATGCCAACCCGTCCAACCGCTGACCCTTTTTTTCCCCATCGACTACCCCCTCTGGAGCACTGCCATGGCTGCACAACGCTTTTCAACCCAGCTTCTGATTAACGGCACCACCGTCACCGGTGAAGGCCGCGCTGAGTCCATTTTCAACCCCTCCACGGGCGAGGTACTGTGCGAGGTGCGCGAGGCCAGCGCCGACCAGTTGCGCCAGGCGGTGGATGCCGCCAGCGCGGCATTTCCGGCCTGGGCAGCGCTCACTCCCAAAGACCGCAGTGGCTACCTGTTCAAGATTGCTGATGCCATTGAAGCCCATGGCGACGAACTGGCGTCATTGGAGTCACTCAACTGCGGCAAGCCGCTCAGCGCGGCACGCAACGACGAAATTCCCGCCATTGCCGACGTGTACCGCTTTTTTGGCGGCGCCATCCGCAACATGATGGGCACCATGGCGGGTGAATACCTGCCCGGCCACACCAGCATGATCCGCCGCGACGCGCTCGGTGTAGTGGCTTCTATTGCGCCCTGGAACTACCCGTTGATGATGGCGGCCTGGAAGCTGGGCCCGGCCATCGCCATGGGTAACACGGTGGTGCTCAAGCCATCCGAGAACACACCGTTGACCACATTGCGACTGGGCGAGTTGCTTGCCAATATTCTGCCGCCCGGAGTGGTCAATATTGTTTGCGGCCGGGGTGACACCGTGGGTGCGCCGCTCATCCGTGATCCCCGCATTCGCGTGGCCTCGCTCACTGGCGATGTGTCCACCGGCAGCAAAATTATGGAAGCCGCCGCCCGCGGCATCAAGCGCACGCACCTGGAGCTTGGTGGCAAAGCGCCGGTCATTGTGCTGGACGATGCCGACATCGACAGTGTCGTCGAAGGTCTACGCACTTTCGGCTACTACAACGCTGGTCAGGATTGCACCGCCGCGTGCCGTGTCTATGCCGGCGAGAAGATTTACGAACGCCTGGTAGCCGACCTGAGCAGTGCTGTGTCGGGCATCAAGGTAGGCACGCAGCAGGAACCCGGTGTCGAGATGGGCCCGCTCATTTCTGCCCGCCAGCGCGACCGCGTCGCCAGCTTTGTGGACCGCGCCAGCCAGCTCTCGCATGTCGAGATCACCACCGGTGGCAGCACTGTAGGCAACAAAGGTTTTTTCTACAAACCCACGGTGGTGGCCGGGGCTTTGCAGGACGACGAAATCGTGCGCAGCGAAGTGTTTGGCCCGGTCGTATCGATCACCCGGGTCAAGGATGCCGAGCAGGCCGTGGCCTGGGCCAATGACTCAGAGTACGGACTGGCCAGTTCGGTCTGGACGCGCGATGTGGGTGTGGCCATGAACGTGGCCTCGCGCCTGCAATACGGCTGCACCTGGGTCAACACCCACTTCATGCTGGTGTCTGAAATGCCGCACGGCGGCATGAAGCATTCCGGCTACGGCAAAGACATGTCGGTATACGCGCTGGAAGACTATAGCTGCGCCCGCCATGTGATGATCAAGCACAACAGTTAGTCGCAGCTGCGCCTGTTGCGACAGAAACTGCCTAGGACGTAAAAGCGCTTTGCAACACCGAAGCAAGGGTTTGAATTCAGGCCACGCGGAGTTCGCCAAGAAAGCGCTCAAATGCCTCGTCCTGCGACCAGGCAACGTTGAAACGGAGCCATTGGCAAGGCTCCAGATCGACAGAAAAGAGATGGCCGGGCCCCAGCAGAATGTCTTGCTCTGCCGCACGGTAGGCCATTTCAGCGGCATTTTGAAATGCCGGGTGGCGGGCCCAGAGAAACATGCCCGCCTTCGGCTCTGTAAACAGTTCAAATCCCGCGTTGAGCAACTGGGCCGAAAGCAGCTGCTGCCCTCGTGCAAGCCGGTCCCGCAGAGTTTTCAGGTGCTTGCGCCAGCGCCCATCTGTCAGGGCGCCATACGCCAAGCGCTCGGTGAATTCGGAGGAGGTCAGCCCCGAGAGCATCTTTAGGCGGGCCATATCTTCCAGCAGAAGCGCACCCGCAGCCACGTAGCCCACGCGGATGTTGGGTGAAATGGTCTTGGAAAAACTGCCAATATAGATCACGCGCTTGAGCTGGTCCAGACTGGCCAGCGAAGGATGCGCCTGCGGGTCCAGATCGGCGTAGATATCGTTTTCCACCACCACAAAGTCGTACTTCTCGGCCAGCTGCAACACCCGGTACAGCTGCGACAGCGACGCCGTTGATCCCGTTGGGCTTTGCAGTCTGGGCTGGGTAAAAAACACTTTGGGGCGGTGCTCGATGATGCGTCCCTCCAGCAGGTCCAGGTCATAGCCATCCGGCGTGCGTGGGGCACCCACCAGCCTGGCCCCCAGAAAGCGCAATGAAAACAGCAGATTAGCGTAGCCGGGTGCGTCCACCAGCACCGCATCACCGGGGCGCACCAGATTGCGGGCCGCCAGATCCATGGCCTGGCTGGACCCTTGGGTCAACAGTACCTGATCCGCACTCAACACGATTTCGCGCGATGCCAACAGGTCCCGGACCAGCTGGCGCAACGGCAAATAGCCCTTGGGCTCGCCATAGCCTCCCAAATCAATATCTTCGGCCGCCAGTGCACGCTGGCTGCGCTTCAATCCATCGGCGAAAAGCCAGTCTCCGGGCAACCACCCGCAACCGGGCTTGCTGCGCAGACCGCGATTCTCAAAAATGCGCGACAGGTACCACATCGAATCAAAGCTGTACTGCCCCGGCCCGCCTGTGGTGACAGTCTCGGTGCTGGTGCGGCTGCGCACAAAAAATCCGGAGTTGGCTTGCGACTGGAAGTAACCCAGTGCTACCAACCGGTCGTAGGCATCCACTACGGTGTACACGCTGACACCGTTTGCATGCGCAAAATGGCGAATGGAGGGCAATTTGGCACCTGCGCGCAAAGCACCATCGTCCACCATCTGGCGGAATCCGGCCACGATCTGCGTGACCAAAGGAACAGTTGACTGGGAGTCAAGAACAAACATCGAAAGCAGGCCCCATCGGGCAAGGGTTTGGGTGTACTGGGATTGCGGGCTGCACAGTGCGCTCCAATTTGAAGGCAATCTGTATATGTTAGCGCCACCAACTGGCACCTACAGTCGGACTCCAATACGCTCGGCTGAGTTCGGGCGCTACCGACCGACCGACATAGCCCAAGGACCTTTTATGCAACGCGACCCCAACTTCACCAACGCCGCCCTCTTCGCCCGCCGCCAGGCCGCCATTCCCCGTGGCGTCGGTCACAGTCACCAGATTTTCATCGCCAAGGGCGAGAACGCCGAAATCTGGGATGTGGAAGGCCGCCGCTATGTGGATTTCGCCGGTGGCATTGCGGTGCTCAACACCGGTCACCGCCACCCTGCCGTGATCCAGGCGGTCAAAGACCAGCTGGACCGCTACACGCATACCTGCTTTCAGGTGCTGGCCTATGAGCCGTATGTGGAACTAGCTGAACGCATCAACGCCAAAGCCCCCGGGGACTTTGCCAAGAAAACGCTGTTTCTGACCACCGGCTCTGAGGCGGTCGAGAACGCCATCAAGATTGCCCGCGCCTCCACCAAGCGCTCAGGCGTGATCTGCTTTGCCGGTGGCTACCACGGCCGCACGCTGCTGACGCTGGCCATGACCGGCAAAGTAGCCCCCTACAAGACAGGCTTTGGACCGTTCCCGGCCGAGGTATTCCACGCCACATTCCCGAACGCGCTGCATGGCGTTACGGTGGATGACTCCATTGCTTCGGTGGAAGCCATCTTCAAGAACGACATTGAGGCCAGCCGCGTTGCCGCCATCATCATTGAGCCGGTGCAGGGTGAAGGTGGCTTCCACGTCGCGCCTCCTGAACTGATGAAGCGCCTGCGCGCCCTGTGCGATGCACAAGGCATTTTGCTCATCTGCGATGAAGTGCAAACCGGCGCGGGACGCACCGGCACCTGGTTTGCCGTGGAGCAAAGCGGCGTGGCACCCGACCTGATCACCATGGCCAAGTCCATGGCCGGTGGCTTCCCCATCTCCGCCGTAGTCGGACGCGCCGAGGTGATGGATGCCGCCGCACCTGGCGGCTTGGGCGGTACGTATGCCGGCAGCCCCATTGCTTGCGCCGCGGCTCTGGCCGTGCTGGACGTGTTTGAAAAAGAGAACCTGCTGCAGCGCAGCGTTGAAGTCGGCAAACGCCTGACAACTGCCTTGACAGAAATGGCAATGCGCCACACCTGCATTGGCGACGTACGCGGTCTGGGTGCCATGGTGGCAATTGAACTGTTCAAGAACGGTGATATCAAGCAGCCCGACGCCGACCTGGCCAAGCGCATTGCGACCGAAGCTACGGCACGGGGTCTGATTCTGCTGACCTGCGGAACGTACGGTAACGTGATTCGGGTGCTAGTGCCTTTGACCGCCAGCGACGCGATTCTCGATGAAGGCCTGGGCATCATGTCGGCCTGCTTTGACGCAGTGGCCTGATCTGCGCACAATGGTGCGGGGCAGACGCAAGTTGATCGCCAACACGGCATCAAACTTGCGTCATACCGAATGATCGATACAAGTTACAACAGGCCCACACAGATGACCCAACCCCAAGCCCTGGTTAGCTTTACGGGCGTACAGAAAACCTACGATGGCAAGAACCTCGTAGTGCGCGACCTGAACCTCGATATCCAGCGCGGCGAGTTTTTGTCGCTACTGGGTCCATCCGGCTCAGGCAAGACCACCACGCTGATGATGTTGGCTGGGTTTGAATCGCCAACAGCAGGAGAGATCAGCCTGGACGGTGTGCCGATTACCCGCACCCCGCCCCACAAGCGCAACTTTGGCATGGTGTTTCAGAACTACGCCCTGTTTCCGCACATGACGGTGGCGGACAACATCGCCTATCCCTTGACCGTGCGCAAACTGTCCACGGCAGAGCGTGAGGCCAAAGTGGTGCGTGCGCTCGACATGGTGCAACTCGGCAGTATGGGCTCGCGCTATCCGGCGCAGCTCTCGGGCGGACAGCAGCAACGCGTGGCCCTGGCCCGCGCCCTGGTATTCGACCCCCAACTGGTGTTGATGGACGAGCCACTGGGTGCGCTGGACAAGCAGTTGCGCGAGCACATGCAGATTGAACTCAAGGCATTGCACCGCCGACTGGGTGTGACCTTTGTGTACGTCACCCACGACCAGACCGAAGCGCTGACCATGTCGGACCGCGTAGCGGTTTTCAATGACGGCCAGATCCAGCAGATTGACGTAGTCAACAATCTGTATGAGACGCCCGTCAACAAATTCGTAGCCGCCTTTGTAGGCGATAGAACGGTGATGCAGGCCGAACTCACGCGCCTGGATGGCACCCAGTGCGAGGTTCGCCTGCCCTCGGGTGCGCTGATGCGCGGCTTCAACGTCAACAGCGCACAAGTGGGCGAAACGGTGCAGTGCGGCATACGTCCCGAACGTCTTGAAATCGCGCCGGCACCCGCCTCCAACACCTTTGACGCACGCGTCATCGACATCATGTATTACGGCGACCACTTGCGCGTGCGCTGCGAGGTACCCGGCCAACCCGACGCCACCATCAAGATGCCGCTGGCCCACCACCAGCTGCCCGAACCCGGCCAGACCATTTCGGTCCATGCCCCCCCAGAACACCTGCGTGTGTACCGCTGAACCACAGCACTTTTCAACTTTCAACTCAACTTCCAATAAGAGGAAACGTCGATGAAACTCAAGCCTTTGATGATTGCTATTGCGGCCACGGTCGCCTTGCCGGTGTTGGCACAGAGCCAGCTTACCGTAGTCAACTTTGGTGGTGCCAACGGCGCCGCGCAGAAAAAAGCCTACTTCGAAGCGTTCGAAAAGTCCGGCGCCGGAAAAATCGTCGCAGTTGAATACAACGGCGAGCAAGCCAAGATCAAAGCCATGGTCGAAGCCAAGAAGATCAGCTGGGACGTGGTCGAAGTGGAAAGCCCTGACGTGAACCGCGGCTGCGACGAAGGCCTGTTTGAGAAGATAGACTGGTCTAAAGTGGGCAACAAAGCCGACTTCCAGCCCGCTGCTGTGCATGAGTGCGGTGTGGGTACCTTCATCTGGTCCACCGTGATGGCCTACAACGGCGACAAGCTCAAGACCGCACCCACCACCTGGGCGGACTTTTGGGATACCAAGAAATTTGCCGGCAAACGCGGCATGCGCAAGGGCGCACGTTACAACCTCGAATTCGCTTTGATGGCCGATGGCGTCAAAACGGCTGACGTCTACAAAGTGCTGGCAACCAAAGACGGGGCCGATCGTGCCTTCAAGAAGATGACCGAACTCAAGCCCAACATCCAGTTCTGGGAAGCCGGTGCACAGCCTCCACAATTTCTGGTGGCAGGCGACGTGGTCATGACCACCGCCTACAACGGCCGCATTGACGCCGCCCAGCGCGAAGGCAAAAACCTGCAGATTACCTGGACCGGCGGCATCTATGATCTGGACTACTGGGTCATGCCCAAGGGCACGCCCAACAAGGACCTGGCTCTGAAATTCATCGCCATGGCCTCCAGCCCCGATGCGCAAGCCGAGTACGCACGCAATATCTCCTACGGTCCTACCAACAACAAGGCACTCGCCAAGCTGGATGCCAAAGTGCTGGGACTCCTGCCTACATCACCTGCCAACAGCAAGGACGCGCTGCAGTTCAACATCTCGTTCTGGGCTGACCAAGGCGAGGCATTGGAGAAACGTTTCGCCGCATGGTCTGCGCAATAAAGTTGGTTTGAAAAGGGTCAAGGCATGAACGCAACGGTTACTTTGGCAGGCTCGGCTCTGGCCGCACAGTTGGGCCGGGTGGAACGCCGCAAGCGCCTGCGCGCCATCGCACTGACCCTTCCCCTGCTGCTGTTCCTGGCGGTCACGTTTCTCGTGCCGCTGGGGGCTTTGTTGGTCAGGGCTGTCGAAAACCCCGAGGTTGCTGGCACGTTGAGTCAAACCGGCCAAGCCCTTGCGGGTTGGGACCGAAAAGCCGCGCCGCCTGATGCGGCCTACAGCGCCCTATTAGCCGACCTGACCGCCATCCCCGAAACGGCGCAAGCTGGCGTGCTGGCCCGCCGACTCAATACCGAAATCAGCGGCGCCCGCTCGCTGATCATGGGAACCTACCGTGCCCTGCCTCTGGGCTCTGACCTGAGCCCCGCTCAGGCCAAAGAAAAACTGCTGGCGCACGACCCGCGCTGGGCTGAGCTGCCCTATTGGTGGGCCATTGCCAAAAACAGTTCCCGCTGGACTCCTGATTACCTGCTGACAGCGGTCGATTTGAAGCGCGATGCGCAAGGCAACATCGTCCGCGTGGGCGCCGAGGAAGCCGCCTTTAGCGACATCTTGCTGCGTACCTTTTCCATCAGCGGGGTCGTGACACTGGTGTGCATCTTGCTGGGCTATCCGCTGGCATTTTGGCTAACGACCCTGAGTGATCGCAAGGCCAATTTGATGCTGATTTTGGTGCTGCTGCCGTTCTGGACATCGGTGCTGGTACGCATTGCGGCGTGGATTGTGCTGCTGCAATCCAATGGGCTGGTGAATCGCTTTCTGATGTTCGTTGGCCTGACGGGTGAGCCCATACCGCTGTTGTTCAACCGGCTGGGCGTCATCATTGCCATGGTGCACATCCTGTTGCCATTCATGATTTTGCCGCTCTACAGTGTGATGAAGTCCATCCCCGGCAATTACGTACGCGCAGCCGTGTCGCTCGGCAGCGCACCGCTGGCGGCCTTCTTTCGGGTTTATGTACCGCAGACCTACCCCGGTGTGGCTGCGGGCGGCTTGCTGGTGTTTATTACCTCCATTGGCTACTACGTCACCCCTGCCCTGCTGGGCGGCCCGGGTGACCAGATGCTGAGTTACTACGTGGCCCAGTACACCAACGTCGAAGTCAATTGGGGCATGGCCTGCGCGTTGGGCTCGGTGTTACTGGCCGCCACGCTGGTGCTGTATGTTGTTTACCGCCGCTTTGCCAAAGCCGAAATCAGCCTGGGTTAATTGCCATGAAACCATCCGTCTTTCCTGCGTACTACACCATGCTGGACAAGCTTGGCTGGTGCGGCCTGCGCGTACTGTGCGGCTCCGTGCTGTTCTTTCTGCTGCTACCGATATTGGTGATCATTCCGCTGTCGTTCAGCAACTCCTCGTTTCTGTCCTACCCGATTCCAGGTTGGTCACTGCGCTGGTACCAGGAGCTGTTTGCGTCCGACGACTGGGCCCGTGCCACGCGCAACAGCTTCATCGTGGCACCACTGGCTACGTTGATTGCCACATCGCTGGGAACGCTGGCGGCAGTGGGCTTGGCGCGCGTGCAGTTTTTTGGCAAGGGGTTTATTACCAGCCTGCTGATCGCACCCATGGTGGTGCCGATTGTGGTGGTGGGCGTCAGCACCTACCTGTTCTTCGCCCGCATCGGCCTGTCGGACTCTTACGCCGGACTGATATTGGTGCATGCGGCACTGGGGGCGCCCTTTGTGGTTACCACCGTCATGGCCACGCTGCAGGGCTTCAATCAGAATCTGGTCAAGGCCAGCCTGAGCCTGGGAGCCGGGCCAATTCAAACTTTCTTTCGCGTCACCCTGCCGGTCATTGCGCCGGGTGTGATCTCGGGCGCGCTGTTCGCTTTTGCCATCTCGTTTGACGAAGTGGTGGTCACGCTGTTTCTGGCCGGCCCATCGCAGGTGACGCTGCCGCGCCAGATGTTTACCGGCATTCGTGAAAATATCTCTCCCACCATTGCCGCCGTAGCCACCCTGCTCATCCTGTTCACTGCGGCCTTGATGATGGTGCTGGAGTGGCTGCGCGGACGGAGCAAATGAGCTTCAACCAACCTCTGGGCGGCAACACCATGCCCCGCTTCGGCGGCTTGGCCAGCATGATGCGTTTGCCCGTGGCCAATGACGCAACCGGGCTGAATGCCGCCTTCATCGGCGTGCCACTGGATATTGGCACCAGCCACCGTCCGGGTACACGCTTCGGCCCCCGACAGATACGCGCCGAGTCGAGCCTGATTCGCCCTTACAACATGGCCACTGGTGCGGCGCCATTTGATGCCCTGCAGGTGGCGGACCTGGGCGACGTGGCCATCAACACCTACAACCTGGAAAAGTCTGTCGCCATCATTGAGCGGCACTACCAGCCGATTGTTGACGCAGGCTGCAAGCCGCTGACACTGGGCGGTGACCACACCATCGTGTTGCCGATCCTGCGGGCCCTCACAAGAAGGCATGGCCCGGTGGCCCTCATCCATGTGGATGCCCATGCCGATGTAAACGACGACATGTTTGGCGAGCGCATTGCCCACGGAACGCCCTTTCGCAGAGCCGTCGAAGAGGGCCTGCTGCAAAACAACAAGGTGTGGCAAATTGGCCTGCGCGGCAGCGGCTATGGCGCCGATGACTTCGACTGGCCGCGCCAACAGGGGTTTACCGTGGTCCAAGCCCACGAGGTCTGGTACCAGTCGCTGGCCCCCCTGATGGCACAGATTCGTGACGCCATCGGCCAGACCCCTTGCTACCTGAGTTTTGACATCGACGGCATTGATCCCGCTTTTGCCGGTGGCACCGGCACCCCCGAGATTGGCGGCCTGACCGTGCCCCAAGCGCTGGAGATCATCCGGGGTTGTCGTGGCCTGAATCTGGTGGGTGGAGACCTGGTCGAAGTGTCACCTCCGTACGACCCCAACGGCAACACGGCTTTGCTAGGTGCTAACCTCTTGTTTGAAATGCTGTGCGTACTGCCTGGCGTACGCTACCGCTGATAGCCCACTCAACTTTTCCTGCACACTGATCTGGAGTCATTCCCATGGATATGAAAACATCCCCCCTCGCCCTGCTAAACGACCCGACCATTTTCAAAACCGATGCCCTGATCAACGGCCAATGGGTTGCGGGCGCCAGTCGCTTTGACGTGCTGGACCCCGCCACCGGACTCAAGCTGGCAGATGTAGCCAATCTGGGATCTGCCGAGGCCGAAGCAGCCATTGCCGCCGCCAACGCTGCCTGGCCAGCCTGGCGCGCAAAGACCGCCAAAGAGCGCAGTCTTATTCTGCGCAAGTGGTTTGACCTGTTGATGGCCAACCAGGAAGACCTGGGACGCATCATGACCGCAGAGCAAGGCAAACCCTTTGCCGAAGCCAAGGGCGAAGTCGCCTACGGCGCCAGCTTTGTGGAATGGTTTGCCGAAGAAGCCAAGCGCTTGAACGGCGAAACCCTGCCCCAGTTTGACAACAACCGCCGGCTGATGGTCATCAAGCAACCCATCGGAGTTTGTGCCGCCATTACCCCATGGAACTTCCCATTGGCCATGATCACCCGCAAGGTTGCACCTGCTCTGGCAGCTGGCTGCCCGGTCATCATCAAGCCCGCCGAGTTGACTCCCTTGACCGCTCTGGCGGCGGCCGAGCTGGCCATCCGTGCGGGCATTCCAGCGGGTGTACTCAACATGCTGAGCGCCGACGGCAGCAACTCCATTGCCATCGGTAAAGTGCTGTGCGCCAGCGATGTGGTGCGCCACATCAGCTTCACCGGTTCCACCGAAGTGGGGCGCATCCTGATGGCCCAATCCGCCCCTACTGTCAAGAAGTTGTCTCTGGAACTGGGGGGCAACGCACCCTTCATCGTGTTTGATGATGCCGACATTGACAGCGCCGTGGAAGGCGCCTTTGCCAGCAAATACCGCAACGCTGGCCAGACCTGCGTGTGCTCCAACCGCTTCTACGTACAAGAAGGCGTGTACGACCAGTTCGTCGAAAAGTTTGCTGCCAAAGTGCGCACGGCCAAGGTCGGCAACGGATTCGAAGACGGTGTCAACCAGGGCCCGCTGATTGAAGAAGCGGCCCTTGAAAAAGTGCAGCGCCATGTGGACGATGCAGTAGCCAAGGGCGGCCGCGTGCTGGTGGGTGGCAAACGCCTGGCCGGCCAGTTCTTCGAGCCCACGGTCGTGGCCGATGCCACGCCCGATATGCTCTGCGCCCGCGAAGAAACCTTTGGGCCGTTTGCTCCGGTGTTCAAGTTCAAGACCGAGAAGGAAGCCATTGACGCGGCCAACGACACCGAATTTGGCTTGGCCAGCTATTTCTACAGCCGCGACATCGGTCGCATCTACCGCGTGGGCGAGGCGCTGGAGTACGGCATGGTCGGCATCAACGTGGGCATTCTGGCCACCGAACACGTGCCGTTTGGCGGTGTCAAACAATCCGGCCTGGGCCGCGAAGGTTCGCACTTTGGCATGGACGACTACGTGGAGATCAAGTACCTCTGCATAGGCGACATTCAGAAGTAGAAGAAGTTGGCGGTTGACCCATACCGGTGCAGTTCAGAGCTTGAACCTCTGCTGCCTGGCAAGCAACATGGCCCGATTGACTAGCACCTGCGCCAATTGAGCGATGATGTTGACCACGAATCAACTGAATCCCTCTGGAGCCAACTTTGTCTGAAGAAATTCATTTCTACGAACCCCGCAATGGCCATGGCCTGCCGCATGACCCCTTTAACGCCATCGTGGGGCCACGCCCGATCGGCTGGATCTCTTCGCGTAGCGCGGCGGGCGCCTTGAACCTGGCGCCATACAGCTTTTTCAACGCTTTTAACTACACGCCACCTATCGTTGGGTTTGCCAGCATTGGCTACAAGGATACGGTTCGCAACATTGAAGAGACGGGTGAGTTCGGGTGGAACCTCACCACGCGCGCACTGGCCGAAGCCATGAACCAGACCTGCGCTCCCGTCCCGCCCGATGTCAGCGAATTCACACTGGCAGGGCTAACGCCCGTCGCCTCTCGCGTCATCGCTGCGCCACGGGTGGCCGAGAGCCCGGTGTCGTTTGAATGCCGCCTGACTCAAATTCTGCAGTTGCAGGGAACCGATGGCGAAAAGGTGCCCACTTGGCTGGTGCTGGGCGAAGTAGTAGCGGTGCACATTGCCAAGGCCCTGCTTGTAGACGGCGTGTACAACACCGCCGGCGCCGGTCACGTGTTGCGCGGTGGCGGCCCGGCTGATTATTTTTCCGTGGGGCCAGAGCAATTGTTTCGCATGGTCCGACCCGGCTGAAAAAACGACCGTTATTTGGAACTGCCGCTGTTGTTCACCGACCAGGGAATGACCGTGGCAGCGTCCAGAGGCTTGGCCTTGGTAAAGAGCGCCTGCCAGAAAAAGCCGCTCTGAAAAGCAATGACTTCAAACAGGATGTAGCTTTGTGAACTGCTGGAGAGCCACAGGTTGTAGGTCGGGTAAAAAACAACAGGGGAAACCAGCAGAGGTAGCACGATACGCTCCACCTGCACCGATTCCAGCCCCCGGCCCATATTGAACAGGTCCCAGTAGTAATTCGAGAACATGCCCATCGTCATCCAGCACGCCAGGTGCCACACGAACACAATACCGTGGTTGCGCGCCAGCAGGCCAATCCAGTACGGCGAGGCTTCGTCCGCATTCACGATGATTACCATGAACGCCCCCGTGGTGACGAACACCACGAAGTAGATGAACATTAAAACTTTGAGCGCTCTGGACATGTTTCCCCCGGGTAATGTCGTGGCATCTTACCCGGAGTGGAGAGTCGGCTAAACCAGCTGTACGCCGGTTTTTGACTGCAGTTCTTCCGCAGTGACGCCCGGTGCCATTTCAACCACTTTGAGGCCGTGCGGCGTCACGTCCAGCACGGCCAGATCGGTGATGATGCGGTCCACCACACCCACACCCGTCAAGGGCAGCGTGCAGCTGGGCAGGATTTTGAGGTCGATGGTGCCGTCCTTCTTTTTGGCGACGTGCTCCATCAGCACGACCACGCTCTTGACGCCCGCCACCAGGTCCATGGCGCCGCCCATGCCCTTGACCATCTTGCCCGGGATCATCCAGTTGGCCAGATCGCCCTTTTCACTGACCTGCATGGCACCCAGAATGCTCAGGTTGATCTTGCCGCCGCGGATCATGGCAAAGCTGTCGTGGCTGCCAAAAATGCTGGAGCCGGGAATGGTGGTGACGGTCTGCTTGCCGGCGTTGATGAGGTCGGCATCGACCGCGTCTTCGGTGGGAAACGGGCCAATGCCGAGCATACCGTTTTCACTCTGAAGCCAGACTTCAATATCGGGATTCACAAAGTTGGCCACCAGGGTTGGCAAGCCAATACCCAGGTTGACGTAAAACCCGTCGTGCAGTTCGCGTGCAGCAATCGCTGCCATTTGGTCGTGTGTCCAGGCCATGATCAGACTCCTGCTTTCTCGGTCGATTTTTCGGTAATGGTTCTCTTCTCGATGCGCTTTTCGGGATTTGCATTGAGCACAATCCGGTGCACATAAATACCGGGCAGGTGCACTGCGTCGGGATCAAAAGTACCGGTCTCCACGATTTCTTCCACCTCCACCACCGTGACCTTGCCCGCCATGGCAACGGCCGGGTTGAAGTTGCGCGCAGTGCGACGGAAAATCAGATTGCCGCTCTTGTCGGCCTTCCAGGCCTTGACCAGCGACACATCGGGCAGCAGCGCAAGCTCCATGACGTGCACATGGCCATTGAACTCCCGTGTTTCCTTGCCTTCGGCCACCAGTGTGCCCACGCCCGTGCGGGTGTAGAACGCCGGAATGCCGGCACCGCCCGCACGCAGCTTCTCTGCCAGCGTGCCCTGGGGCGTAAATTCCAGCTGTAATTCACCGGCCAGGTACTGGCGCTCAAACTCCTTGTTCTCGCCCACGTAGCTGGAAATCATTTTCTTGATCTGACGGGTTTCCAGCAGCTTGCCCAGGCCAAAGCCATCGACACCCGCGTTATTGGAGATGACCGTCAGGTCTTTGACGCCGCTGTCGCGCAATGCATCTATCAGTGCTTCGGGAATGCCGCACAAGCCAAAACCGCCGACTGCCATGAGTTGGCCGTCGTGGACGATGCCTTGCAGCGCCTGGGCTGCACTGGGGAAAATCTTGTTCATTGAAACAGTCTCCTGTGAAGAATCAATGGCCCTACGATACTACCTATCCCCATACGTAGTTTTTCGTAAAGCCAAACCCTATGCCCACGGATATTGACTACCAGCTGGCGTTTGAGTTGGCCCCAGTAGGCCTGGCGCTCTCGCGCAACCGCACCATCCTGGACTGCAACCAGCGCCTGTGCGAAATGTTTGGCACGACACAGGAGCAGCTGATCGGGCAATCCTTTCAGGTGCTGTACCCCAGCGCAGACGAGTTCGAGCGCACGGGCGCGCGCATCAGCCCCATCCTGAACCGCAGTGGCACCTATGCCGATGACCGCATCATGCGCCGCCTGGAGGGTCGCCTCAAGGGCGAAGCCTTCTGGTGCCACGTGACGGGACGGGCGCTGAACCGCGAAGCACCGCACGAAGCGGGCATCTGGTCGTTTGAAGACCTGAGCGCGCGCCGCCCCGTCAAGGCCGAACTGACCCCCCGCGAGCGCGAAGTGGCCGCCCACCTGATGCAGGGCCTGACCTCCAAGCAAATCGGCAAGACGCTCACCATCAGCCACCGCACCGTCGAAATCTACCGCGCACGCCTGATGCGCAAGTACAAATCATCCACCACCGGGGATCTGGTTCACAAGCTGATGGCTGGATAGCCAGCCCAAAGCCCCACACAGCGTATGGCTTAGTTAAATCAAACGTTTGATTTAACTCGGTAGAATCGTGACCCATGTCAACACCACTCCCCTCCTCCTCTGCGGCCAAGCCGCTGCGCAGCGATGGCGCCGAGGCGCGCAACCGCCTGCTGGAAGCGGCCCTGGCGTTATTCGCGGAAAAAGGATTCACCAAGACCTCCACCCGCCAGATTGCGCTGGCTGCGCAGGTCAACATCGCATCCATCAGCTACTACTTTGGCGACAAGGCCGGCTTGTACCGCGCGGTCTGGCTCGATCCGCGCTGCAATCCGGATGTATCGACCCAGATCATGGATGGCGGCGCCGCCTTGAACCTGGAGGAGGCCATCGCAGGCATGTTTCGGGGGTTTGTGGAGCCGCTCAAACAGGGGCAAGTGATGCAGCAGTGCATGAAACTGCACTTTCGCGAAATGCTGGAACCCACGGGCATGTGGCAAGACGAGATCGACACCCGCATCAAGCCCACACACATGGCACTGGTGGGCGTTCTGTGCCGCCACCTGAATGCCGCTGAGGCGGACGACGACATCCACCGCCTGGCTTTCTCCATCACAGGCCTGGGCGTGATGCTGCACGTCGGCAGCGATGTGATCAACGCCGTTCGCCCGCAGTTGATGGCCGCATCCGGCGCCCTGGATCAGTATGGCGATCGGCTGGTGTCCTACGCGATGGCCTTGGTCGACGCCGAAACACGGCGTCGCACGGCACAGGTGACCCCTTCACACTCAACCCGCAAGCCCCTCCCATGATCTCGCACCCCTTACACAAACTCGCATCTCTGGCAGCCGTGCTGGCACTGTCCGCCTGCTCCACCCTGATGCCGCCCACCCGGGTGAACCCGGTGGTTGCGCCGCAGTGGCAGGCGCCCCTGCCGCACCAGGGCACAGTTGGCTCACTGGCCCAGTGGTGGCAACAGCAAGGTGATCCCCTGCTGGCAGAACTGATCACCGCCGCCCAAGGCGTGAACCCCTCGGTGGCGCAGGCGCTGTCGCGGATAGAGGCGGCTCGTTCACAGCAAGCCACGGCCCACGCCGCGCTGCTGCCCGGCGTGAGTGCCCAAATGAGCGCCAGCCGCGGCGTAAGCCTGCCCAATGAGCCGGTGGCGACAACCCAGCAAATCGGTCTGCAGGCTGCGTGGGAACTGGATCTGGTGGGGGCAAACCGCGCGGTCAGCAATGCGGCACAGGCCCAGGTGCAGGGCACGCAGGCCCAATGGCACGACGCGCGGGTGTCGGTGGCCGCCGAGGTGGCCAACCTCTACTACAACCTGTCCTCCTGCAACCAGCAGTTGGCCATAGCGCAACGCGATGCGGCATCCCGCCAGGAGACTGCTAGGCTGACGGCCATCAACGCCCGGGTCGGTTTTGTGGCGCCCTCGCTGGCCGCCATGGCACGCGCCAGCGCCGCTGACAGCAGCAGCCGCCTCACCCAACAGGCCGGGCAGTGCGATCTGTTCACGAAAGGCCTGGTGGCGCTGACGGCCATCCCAGAGCCGGAATTACGGTCAAAACTGGCTGTAGCCCCCGTAAAACCTGCGCAGGCAGCTCCTGTTTCGATAGCAAGTGTGCCCGCCCAGACTATTGCCCAACGCCCGGACGTGTTTGCCGCCGAACGCGATGTGGTGGTGGCCAGCGCCCAGGTGGGCAACGCGAAGGCACAGCGCTTGCCACGCCTGAGCCTCAACGGCTCCATTGGCGCACTGCGGGTGAGCGCCGGCGCAGGCGAACAAAACCTGACGACCTGGTCATTCGGCCCCCTGGCATTGAGTGTTCCCCTGTTCGATGGCGGCCAGCGGCTGGCGGCCGTGCAGGCGTCCGAGGCCAACTACCAATCGGTGGTGGCGGTGTACCAGGGCAAGGTACGCCAGGCCGTGCGGGAGGTGGAAGAGGCGCTGGTCAATCTGAATACGACCGACCTTCGCAGCGCGGATGCCACCATTTCATCGCAGGGCTATGCCGAATCACTGGCGGCCACCCAGGCGCGTTTTGGCCAGGGCTTGGCCAGCCTGATCGAATTGGAGGACGCGCGCCGCAACGCACTGACTTCCGAGTCCGCCGTGCTCACACTGGCACTGGAGCGCAATCTGGCATGGGTCGCCCTGTACCGCGCACTCGGTGGCGGCTTTGAACCCGATGCCACCCCCTGATTTTTAACACTGCCCCCAACACCCCTGATCGACCCGACGCGAGCACACCATGAACCTCTTTCTGAACCGATTTGCAATCAAACCCCTGACCCTGGGACTGGCGTGCGCCAGCCTGATCACGCTGGCCGCGCTGGGTCTTTTTGTGACCCATACCCAGGCGGCTGACACCGCCAAACAAGGGGCAGCGGCCCCCAAGGCGGCGCTGACGGTGACGGGGTCACACGCCACCAGCGGCTCGCTGGCCATCAAGCTGGCCGCCAACGGCGGCGTGGCAGCCTGGCAGGAAGCCAGCGTGGGCTCCGAAGTCGGGGGCCTGCGGGTGCTGGAACTCAAAGCCCAGATTGGTGATGTGGTGCAACGCGGCCAGGTTCTGGCGACGTTTGCCGCCGAGAGCGTGCAGGCCGATGTGGCGCTGGCCCGCGCGACCTTTGCCGAGGCGCAAGCCAACGCCGCCGAGGCCATCGCCAACGCCGACCGCGCCCGCGCAGTGCAAGGCAGCGGTGCCATCAGTGCCCAGCAAGTCACCCAGTACCTGACCCAGGAACAAACCGCCCGGGCCCGGGTGGAGTCCGCCAAAGCGCAACTGGACTCCCAGTTGCTGCGCCTGAAACACACCCAGCTGCTGGCCCCGGACGGCGGCATCATCTCCGCACGCAACGCCACTGTGGGATCGGTGGTGGGCGCGGGCACCGAGATGTTCAAGCTCATCCGCCAGGGCCGGCTGGAGTGGCGCGGTGAGGTCACCTCCAGTGAACTCGCCCGCGTGACCCCTGGCACCGCGGTCATGGTGACTGCACCCGGTGGTGCGCAAGCCAAAGGTCGTGTGCGCATGGTGTCGCCTACGGTGGATGTGGCCACCCGCAACGGTTTGGTCTATGTGGATCTGGATACGCGGCAATTTTCCGCCGGGTCGCCCCAAGGAAAAAGCGTGGGGGCTGGTTTCAAGCCAGGCATGTTTGCCCGTGGGGAGTTCGAGCTGGGCAGTTCGCAGGCCCTTACCGTGCCACAAACCGCGGTGGTGGTGCGTGACGGCTTCAGCTATGTCTACCGCATCGGCGCCGACAACCGGGTGAACCAGCTCAAGGTCCAGACCGGCCGTGTGGTGGGTGACCAGGTTGAGGTGCTCAGCGGCGTAAAGCCTGAAGACACGCTGGTCACCAGCGGCGGCAGTTTTCTGAGCGACGGTGATCTGGTTCGTGTAGTCAACAGTGCTGCAGCCCCCGCAAAGCCTGCGCAAGCTGCTAGCAAATAAGGAGCACGCACTATGAATGTTTCCGCGTGGTCCATCAAAAACCCGATTCCGGCGGTGATGCTGTTTGTCATGCTGACCTTTGCGGGTCTGCTGTCGTTTCAAGCCATGAAGGTGCAGCAATTCCCGGATCTGGAGTTGCCGACCGTCACCGTCAGCGCGTCCCTCCCCGGCGCAGCTCCAGCTCAATTGGAGACCGAAGTCGCCCGCAAGCTGGAGAATGCCATTGCTCCGCTGCAAGGGCTCAAGAATATCTACACCAAGGTGCAGGACGGTGGCGTCACCGTTACCGCGGAGTTTCGTCTGGAGAAACCCACCCAGGAAGCCATCGACGATGTGCGCAGCGCCGTACAAGGCGTGCGCAGCGACCTGCCCAGTGACGTGCGCGACCCGGTAGTCAGCAAGATCAATCTGTCGGGGGCGCCGATTCTGGCGCTCACCATCCGGTCCACCAAAATGGACGACGAGGCCCTTAGCTGGTTTGTGGACAACACCGTGGCGCGCCGCCTGCTGGGCGTCAAAGGCGTGGGCTCGGTGGTACGCGTGGGCGGTGTGACCCGCCAGGTTGAAGTGGCACTGGATCCGCTCAAGCTGCAATCCCTGGGGGCCAGCGCGGCAGATATTTCACGCCAGCTGCGCCAGGTACAAACGGAAAGCGCAGGCGGGCGGGCCGATCTGGGTGGCAGCGAGCAGCCCATGCGCACGCTGGCAACGGTCAAATCCGCGGACGAACTGGCCCGCCTGGAACTGAACCTGAGCAACGGCCAGCGCGTGCGCCTGAGCGACGTCGCCACCATCAAGGACACCGTGGCCGAGCCGCGGGCTATTGCCCTGCTCAACGGCGTGCCCGTGGTGGGCTTTGAGATCACCCGCAGCAAGGGCGCCAGCGAAGTGGAAGTGGGCGCCGCCGTGACAGTGGCTCTGGACGCGCTCAAAGCCCAGCACCCCGACATTGAACTCACCCAGGCGTTTGACTTTGTCGCACCTGTGGCCGAAGAGTTTGATGCCTCCATGACGATGCTGCTGGAAGGTGCGGTGCTGGCAGTGGTGGTGGTGTGGCTGTTTTTGCGCAACTGGCGCTCCACGCTGGTGTCGGCCGTGGCCCTGCCCCTGTCCGTAATTCCTGCCTTCATCGGCATTCACTACCTGGGCTTTTCGATCAACACGGTTACTTTGCTCGCCTTGTCTTTGGTCATTGGCGTGCTGGTGGATGACGCCATCGTGGAAGTGGAGAACATCGAGCGCCACCTCAACATGGGCAAGACGCCGTATCAGGCGGCAATGGAAGCGGCCGACGAAATTGGGCTGGCCGTGGTGGCTACCACCTTCACGCTGATTGCCGTGTTCTTGCCCACCGCGTTCATGGCGGGCATTCCGGGCAAATTTTTCAAGCAGTTTGGCTGGACTGCGGCGCTGGCCGTGTTTGCCTCGCTGGTGGTTGCCCGGGTGCTGACGCCCATGATGGCCGCCTACGTGATGAAGCGCAGCCCCCGCGCGCACCAGGATCCTTTCTGGATGGGCATCTACCTCAAAGCCAGTCAATGGGCCTTGAGCCACCGCTGGCTGACTGTGGCGGCCGCTGGTGTATTTTTTGTGGGCTCCATCCTGCTCATTCCGCTGTTGCCCCAGGGGTTTATTCCGCCAGACGACAACTCGCAGACGCAGGTCTACATCGAGTTGCCTCCGGGCTCCACGCTGACCCAGACCCGCGGCGCGGCCGAACATGCGCGCCAGCTGCTGACCAAGGTGGACCATATCCGCAGCATCTACACCACCGTGGGCGGCGGAGCGACGGGCTCCGACCCCTTCGCCCCGGCTGGAACCACGGAAGTCCGCAAGGCTACTCTCACCGTGCTGCTGACCGAGCGCGGCCAGCGCCCGCGCAAGCAGGGCATCGAGAATGCAATCCGCACCGCCATGGCCGAGGTGCCCGGCGTGCGCAGCAAGGTGGGCCTGGGTGGGTCGGGTGAAAAATACCAGCTGGTGCTGACGGGCGAGGATCCAAACGCCCTTGCTACTGCCGCCGCCGCCGTGGAGAAAGACCTGCGCACCATCCCCAACCTGGGCAGTATCACGTCCAGCGCCAGCCTGATCCGCTCGGAGATTGCCGTGCGGCCCGACTTTGCGCGTGCGGCCGACCTGGGCGTTACCAGTTCGGCCATTGGTGAAACCTTGCGCATTGCCACAGTCGGCGATTACGACACCGCATTGGCCAAGCTCAACCTGAGCCAGCGCCAGGTTCCCATCGTGGTGAAGCTGGCCGACTCGGCCCGCCAGGACCTGGAGGTGCTCGGCCGCCTGGCCGTGCCCGGTGCGAAAGGCCCGGTGATGCTGAGCCAGGTTGCGACACTGGAAATGTCCGGCGGCCCGGCGGTGATTGACCGGCTCAACCGCGCACGCAACATCACTTTCGAGGTGGAGCTATCGGGCGCCCCTCTGGGTGATGTGACTGCGGCCGTGCAGAAGCTCCCCAGCATCCAGAACCTGCCTGCCGGAGTGAAACAACTCGAACTGGGCGATGCCGAGGTGATGGGCGAGCTGTTTGCCAGCTTTGGCCTGGCGATGCTGACCGGAGTGATCTGCATCTACATCGTGCTGGTGCTGCTGTTCAAGAGCCTGCTGCACCCGGTGACGATTCTGGCGGCCCTGCCCTTGTCGCTGGGTGGTGCTTTTGTCGCGCTGTTGCTGACGGGCAAAAGCTTTTCAATGCCTTCGCTGATCGGCTTGATCATGCTGATGGGCATTGCCACCAAGAATTCCATTCTGCTGGTGGAGTACGCCATCGTCGCCCGCCGCGACCACGGACTGAGCCGCATGGACGCCCTGCTGGATGCCTGCCACAAGCGGGCCCGCCCCATCGTCATGACCACCCTGGCGATGGGCGCCGGCATGCTTCCGCTGGCCGTGGGCTGGGGCGCTGCCGACAGCAGCTTCCGAAGTCCCATGGCGGTGGCGGTTATCGGAGGACTGATCACCTCGACGCTTCTGAGTTTGCTGGTGATTCCTGCTGTGTTCACCCTCATCGATGACATGGGTCAGTGGTTTGGCAGGCTGGTCAAGCGCAAAACCTGACCCCCATTTTGTGACGGATGGGTGTCAGCTACACTCGTGTTCACCAATTTTCCAGGCTAGACGGGAGCACACTGCATGTTTGAATTTTTTGGCCTTGGCCGTTCCAAGCCAGGGGTAGCGGATGCGGCCGCAGGACCGTCAGCGGAATCGGACCCGATCAGCCCCACCCAGCGCGAGATGGTGCGCCTGACCCTGCACAACGTCTTGCGGCGCCAGGGCATCCCGTCCAGCTGGATTGCCGGTGAAGTCGCTCCCATGCTGCTGCCAGACCAGCGCGAAGCACTTTTGCTGCAGCTGGTGGTTCTCAAATGGCATGACGGGCTGATGCAATACGCGCCAGCGATCCAGAAGGAATTGCTCGACGGTTTCCGGCGCATTGACCCTGCGGCGGATGCGTCCAGATACCAGTTTACGTGGAAATTTGCGCCGGATTGTGGATGCCCGCATACCCAGCTTCCAGGACCCAATTTCTGGAGTGCGGGGGCAAAGACAGAAGCGAAGCAAGCAGGCAAAAAGCCCACGCTGGTACTGCCTGAACTGGACGACGATGATGATGACGCGGGCTTTGCGCCCACGCAGATTCACGACAACCGCTAGCCGCCTGTTTAGCCCTTTAGTGCGGCACCCACCACCTCATTGGCGGTACGAAAGGCCTCGACGGCCGCAGGCACGCCACAGTACACCGTGGCGTGCAGCAACACCTCCTGAATTTCTTCCACCGTGGCACCGTTGTTGAGCGCGCCGCGCACGTGCCCTTTGAGCTCGTTTTGTTTGCCCAGGGCGGTCAGCATGGCCACGGTGATCAGGCTGCGGGTCTTCAGATCCAGCCCCGGGCGCTGCCACACGTCACCCCAGGCGGCGCGGGTGATGTGCTCCTGAATGGGCTTGGTAAATGCCGTTGCGTTGGCAAAGGCCGTTGCCACAAAGTCTTCGCCCATGACCTGCTTGCGCGTGGCCAGGCCCTTATCAAAGGCAGATTCGGGCGGGAGCTTGTGTGCATCAGCAGGCACGGGGGAGTTCATGGTTACGCCTTTCAGGAAAAAGCGTCATATTAACCAGCTTGCTGAGCCCCAAAGCGGTTGGCAGGAGCGGGCCCCAGCGGCTTCATTGTTCCTCACTATTGGGGCTATTGGCAGAATTGGCTTGTTCAATGGCGCCCCCAACTCTAGACTGGTGTTCATTAGAAATACTTGATAACCCAAGGAGAGATTCATGTCCAACGAAGCCCAATGCCCTTTCTCGGGTGACGCACGCAAACACACTGTGGCGGGTGCCCCGGGAAATGCCAACTGGTGGCCCAACCAGCTGAACCTGAGAATCCTGCACCAGCGCTCTGACAAGTCCAACCCTCTGGGCGAGGACTTCAACTACGCCGAAGCATTCAAGAGCCTTGACCTGAACGCCGTGGTCAAGGATCTGCATGCCCTGATGACGGACTCGCAGGACTGGTGGCCCGCAGACTACGGCCACTACGGACCCTTCTTTATCCGCATGTCCTGGCATTCGGCGGGCACTTACCGCATTGCCGATGGGCGCGGTGGCGCAGGCAACGGCGCGCAGCGGTTCGCGCCCCTCAACAGCTGGCCGGACAACGTCAGCCTCGACAAGGCGCGCCGCCTGCTGTGGCCCATCAAGCAAAAATACGGCCGCAAGCTGTCGTGGGCCGACCTGATCGTCCTCACCGGCACCGTCGCGCTGGATTCGATGGGCTTCAAAACCTTCGGTTTCGCCGGTGGCCGCGAAGACATCTGGGAGCCCGAGGAAGACACGTACTGGGGCCCCGAGGGCAAGTGGCTGGACGACCAGCGCTACAGCGGTGACCGTGATCTCGACAACCCGCTCGCTGCCGTGCAGATGGGCCTGATCTACGTGAACCCCGAAGGCCCGAATGGCAAGCCGGACCCGCTCGGGTCGGCGCGCGACATCCGCGAAACCTTCGCCCGCATGGCCATGGACGACGAGGAGACCGTGGCGCTGACCGCTGGCGGCCACACCTTCGGCAAGACCCACGGCGCGGCCGATCCGGGACAGTACGTCGGCCCCGAGCCGGAAGCCGCGGGCATCGAAGAGCAGGGACTGGGCTGGAAGAACAGCTTTGGCAGCGGCAAGGGCGTCCACACGATCAGCAGCGGGCTGGAAGGCGCCTGGACTCCCACACCCATCCAGTGGGACAACAGCTATTTCGAGACGCTGTTCGGCTACGAGTGGGAGCTGACCAAGAGCCCCGCCGGAGCACAGCAATGGAGGCCCAAAGGCGGGGCAGGCGCCGGCACCGTGCCGGACGCGCATGACCCCACCCAGCGCCACGCGCCGATGATGTCGACCGCCGACATGGCCATGCGCATGGACCCGGTGTACGAAAAAATCTCGCGCCGCTTCATGGCCAACCCCACAGAGTTCGCCGATGCGTTCGCCCGCGCCTGGTTCAAGCTGACGCACCGCGACATGGGTCCGCTCGCCCGCTACCTGGGCCCGTTGGTACCAAAAGAAGTGCTGATCTGGCAGGACCCGGTCCCCGCAGTGGACCATGCGCTGGTTAACGCGCAGGACATCGCAGCCCTGAAAACCACGGTTCTCGCATCCGGACTTTCCATCTCCCAACTGGTCACAACCGCCTGGGCTTCGGCAGCCACATTCCGCGGTAGCGACAAACGCGGCGGCGCCAACGGGGCGCGTATCCGCCTGGCACCGCAAAAAGACTGGGAAGTCAACCAGCCAGCCGAACTGGCCAAAGTGCTGGCCCAGCTGGAAGCGATCCAGCACGCATTCAACGGCGCGCAATCCAACGGCAAAAAAATCTCGCTGGCTGACCTGATCGTTCTGGGCGGCTGCGCCGCTGTCGAGGCTGCGGCAAAGAAAGCCGGTGTTTCGGTGACCGTTCCCTTTGCGCCGGGGCGCACGGACGCGTCGCAAGAACAGACTGATGTTCACGCGTTCGCGGTGTTGGAGCCCGACGCTGACGGGTTCCGCAATTTTGTGAGCAAAGGCCTGGAAGGCGTACAGGCCGAGCTGCTGGTGGACAAGGCGCAATTGATGACGCTGACTGCGCCCGAAATGACGGTGCTGATCGGTGGCCTGCGCGTGCTGAACACGAACATCGGGCAGGCCCAGCACGGTGTGTTCACCCAACGCCCAGAGACCCTGAGCAATGACTTTTTTGTGAAGCTGCTCGACATGAACACGCAGTGGCAAAAGTCTGCCACGTCTGAAGACGTGATGGAAGGGCGCGACCGCAAAACCGGTGCACCCCAATGGACCGGTACCGTCGTCGATCTCGTGTTTGGCTCAAACTCCCAGCTCCGGGCGCTGGCAGAAGTCTATGCCTGCGGCGACTCGCAGGAGGCATTCGTGCGTGATTTCGTGGCGGCCTGGAACAAGGTGATGAATCTGGATCGTTTCGACTTGGCATAATTTCAGCCCATACCATGACCCAAACACCACGCTACCCCCTGCCCGACCTGAATACCCTGCCTGAGGACATTCGCACCAAGATTCTGGAGGTGCAAGAGAAATCTGGCTTCGTGCCCAATGTGTTTCTGGCCTTTGCCCGCCGTCCCGCCGAATGGCGCGCGTTTTTTGCGTACCACGACGCGGTGATGCTGCGGGAGGGCTCCAGCCTGAGCAAGGGCGACCGCGAGATGATCGTCACCACCACCAGCGCGGCCAACCACTGCCTGTATTGTGTGGTGGCCCACGGCGCGATTCTGCGCATTTACGAGAAGAAACCATTGGTCGCAGACCAGGTAAGCGTGAACTACCGCAAGGCCGACATCACGCCCCGGCAGCGCGCCATGCTGGATTTTGCGATGAAGGTGTGCCTGAAAGCGGATGAGATTGAAGAAGGCGACTTCGCCGCCCTGCACACCCACGGCTTTGACGACGAAGACATTTGGGACATTGGCGCCATCACCGCGTTCTTTGGCCTGTCCAACCGCATGGCCAATATGTCGGGCATGCTGCCCAACCCCGAGTTCTATTTGATGGGACGCGTGCCGAAGCAAAAATAGTGTGCTGCGGGGTGTCGGCCACGCATCAACGCGAATCGATGAGGATGTAGCCGCGGTTCTCCACCGTATCAAAGGTGCGCATGCCGTTGATCAGCGTGGCCGCAGGCATCCAGACCCAGCCCGCGCTGGTGGGGTTCACGTCCAGCACCAGGAATGCGTCAGACAGTGCGTCGTAGGCACCCAGCGGTGAAATATGCCCGCCGCCCGGTTGACCCACGGCCTCGCGCCGGTAAGTCACGATGACGTAATCACCGGGGCGGCTGAGGTTCTCGATCAGATCGGTACGAATGTCTTGCTCGGGCTTGCCGTCGTCAACGATTTTCAGGCGCGTGACCAGCCCATTGGCCCGGAGCATTTCGTCGAGTTGGCGGGTCTGATAGCCAAAGTCCTTGATCAGCTTGCCGTTGATGGTTACCGGCTCCCCCAGCACTTGCGCACGGGTCTTTCTGCCCTGGAGAATTACGTTGTCCTGGGTAAAACGCGGAACGCTGAGATCGGCATTGGCGGGCATGAATTGCAGGTCTTCCGGGCGCAAACGGCTGCGGTCACGGGGCAGTTCGCTGCTGCGTCCCCGAACCGCGTTCAGCACGATGGCTGCCGAGGTGGGGCCGCAGAAGGCGCCGTTGGACTGGGCTTCAAACTGGTTGGCCAGCGCCCCAAAGTCACTCCGGGCAGTGGACCGCGCCAAACGCGCAAGCCCCTCTTCCGATGCGAAAGGAACCAGCACGGACGGCACCACCGGCACCGCGTTGGCGGGCGTGTCCGTCAAGCCGAACGCAGTAGGGAGTTGGGCTACCGACAGGACAAGGGCCAGAGCCCAGCGTGCGAGAAGTGACATGGTTAACTCCTAGTTCAGTAGCCCAGCGCCTGGCCCGTGTTGCGACGGGGATCATTGGCACCATAAAAGCGATTTTTACCAACCGGCCTGCC
>JBBRYR010000001.1:0-136523 GCA_038237415.1 Burkholderiales bacterium | reverse complement strand
CGGCGGCGTACACCGCGGCGCCGAGCACAGTTTTGATATTTCGGCGGATTTGCAGGAGTTGGCAAATACGCCTGTCGCGGTGGTGTGCGCGGGGGCCAAGTCAATTCTCGACTTGCGCCTGACGCTGGAGTATCTGGAGACCCATGGAGTACCCGTGGTGGGCTATCAGACCCATTCTTTGCCTGCGTTTTTCACACGGGAAAGTGGATTTCCCGTGGATTACCGCATGGACACTTCCGTCGAAATTGCAAACGTTTTACATGCCAAATGGTCCATGGAACTTAAGGGTGGCATGGTGATTGCTAATCCGATACCGGAGGCCTTCGCGATGCCGCGTGCGCTCATAGATCAAGCCATTGAGCAGGCCTTGCGTGATGCGCAGGTCCAGAAGATTGGCGGCAAGGAGTCAACCCCATTTTTGCTGGCCCGGGTGAGTGAGTTGACGGGGGGCGATAGTCTGGCAGCGAATATTCAGCTGGTTCTGAACAACGCAAGGCTGGCAGCAGCGATCGGTGCCGACCTGGTTGCCCTTGGGGCATTGGTATCGGAGGGATAGGGAAACACCCTGATTGCAGGGGTGACCCGAGCGAAGTAACCTGATTTGATTCATTAACCACAAAAGTACAGAGAGAGAAACCATGAAATTCAACAACACTGCACGTTTGGGCCTCTTGGCGGCGGCTTTGGTCGCTACTTTTCAGGTCATGGCCGAGCCGGCAATTGTTTACGACATGGGGGGGAAATTTGACAAGTCGTTCAATGAAGCCGCCTATAACGGCATGGAAAAATGGAAGAAGGAAACAGGCAAGCAGTACTTTGAATTCGAAATCTCCAGCGAATCGCAGCGCGAGCAGGCTATTCGCCGCATGGCGGAGCGCGGTGCAAGCCCCATCATTGGAATTGGTTTTAGTCAGGCTTCGAGCATCGAGAAAATTGCCAAGGAGTTCCCCAAGCTTCAGTTCGCCATTGTTGACATGGTGGTTGACTTGCCCAACGTGCAGTCAGTGGTATTCAAGGAGCAGGAGGGCAGCTTTTTGGTAGGAGCCATGGCGTCCCTTGCCAGCAAGACAGGCAAAGTCGGATTTGTTGGAGGTATGGACATTCCGTTGATCCGCAAGTTTGAATGTGGTTACGAACAAGGTGCCAAGTTTGCCAACCCCAAGGCAGAGGTCTTTCAGAACATGACCGGCACCACGGGCGCTGCCTGGAACGACCCGGCGCGTGGTGGTGAACTCGCCAGAGCACAGTTCGCCAAGGGTGCTGACGTGGTATTCGCTGCGGCCGGGGGTACAGGGGTAGGCGTGTACCAGGCAGCCAAAGACAGCGGAAAATTGGCCATTGGCGTGGACAGTAACCAGAATCACCTGCAACCGGGCACGATGCTTACCTCCATGCTCAAGCGTGTGGATGTTGCGGTTTACAACGTGGCCAAAGGACACAAATCCGGACTTTCCGTCTTGGGCCTGAAGGAAGGCGGCGTGGACTACGCAATGGATGCCAACAACGAAAAGCTGGTAACAGCCGACATGAAGAAAAAGGTTGAATCCGCCAAGGCAGACATCATCAGCGGCAAAATCAAAGTTGCCGATTACATGGCCGCCAACGCCTGCAAATACTGATGCCAGTCGCCTCCGGTCAAGCACGCCTGGCGGTGCGCATGACCGGCATCAACAAGCGTTTTGGGGCGGTGGCTGCGAATGCCGAAGTGAGTTTGTCCGTGCAGGCAGGCACGGTGCATGGGATCGTGGGTGAAAACGGCGCAGGTAAAAGCACGCTGATGTCGGTTTTGTATGGCTTTTACCAGGCCGACAGCGGATCCATTGAAGTTTTTGGCCAACCCGCAGCCATTCGCAACGCGGATGAGGCGATTGCCTTGGGCATTGGCATGGTGCACCAGCACTTTATGCTCGTAGACACCTTGACTGTTCTGGAAAACGTCATGCTGGGGGCTGAGCCGCACTGGTTGCTTCTGCGTGCAGAAGCGCAAGTGCGCACAAAGCTCCAGACGCTGATGGAGTCCACGGGCCTGCGCGTCAGACTGGACGCCTTGGTGGCCGATTTACCCGTAGGCGACCGACAGCGGCTGGAGATTCTCAAGGCGCTGTACCGCGGTGCAAAAATTCTGATTCTGGACGAACCGACCGCGGTATTGACACCACAGGAAACCGAACATTTGTTCGACGTTTTGCGGTTGCTGCGCCAGCAGGGGACCACTATTCTGATGATTACCCACAAGCTCAAGGAGGTGATGCGCCTGTGCGACAACGTCACCGTCATGCGTGCGGGTCGCATTGTGCAAGAGCTGCCGATAGAGGGTGCATCCATCGAGGGGCTGGCTGAAGTGATGGTGGGGCGCAAGGTCCATATGGGGCGGGTTGACGAAGACACCAAGCCTCCGGGTGACGTGCTCCTGCAGGCCAAGGGGATCATGGTGAGGGACTCCCTGAATGTGATGCGGCTCAATGGCCTGAATCTCGCATTGCGTGCCGGTGAAATCGTGGGCGTTGCAGGTGTTTCAGGCAATGGTCAAAGCGAGTTGCTGGATGTTCTCTCGGGGCTATTGACGCCCACGCAGGGGCATCTGCAGTTGGCTGGCGAGTCGTTTGAACCCGATGCCTGGCTTGATCCGCTGACAGCCCGCGAGCTGGGTCTGGCACATGTACCGGAAGACCGCCATTCGCGGGCGCTGGTGATGGATTTTGTTGCCTGGGAATCAGTCGCTCTGGGTTATGACGGGCTTGCCCAGTATTCCAGAATGGGCTGGATGGACCATGACCGGATGCGCCATGCGACGGCGGATCTGATGGAGCGTTTTGATGTGCGTCCGCGCGACCCGGAGCTACTCTGTAGCAGTTTCTCCGGGGGTAATCAGCAGAAACTGGTTCTGGCGCGTGAGTTGGGGCAAATGCCCAAAGTGCTTCTGGTGGGGCAACCTACCCGCGGGGTCGACATCGGCGCCATTGAGTTCATCTATTCCCAATTGCGAGCCATGCGCGACGCAGGTTGCGCCGTGCTGGTAGTGTCGAGCGAGCTGGACGAAATACTGGCCTTGTCAAACCGGGTGATTGTGATGAATCAGGGGCGTGTGACGGGAGAACTTCCCATAGGTGAATGCACGGAAGCAGGGCTTGGGCTCTTGATGGTTGGAGAGACAGCATGAGCGCGCCGGCGGTCTTGCCCCGCTGGGCTGATCTGGTTGTATTGCCCGCTGTGTGTCTGGGCGTGGCTCTTCTGGCCGCGGCGGGTGTGGTCGCCTTGGTCGGCCAGCACCCCATGGAAGTCATGAATGCATTGGTTCGTGGCGCCTTTGGATCAGCAAGGGGTTTCAGTTACACCCTTTATTACGCCACGACGTTCGTATTTACCGGACTCGCCGTAGCGGTTGCCTATCATTGCGGCCTTTTCAATATTGGCGGGGAGGGGCAGGCCATATTGGGTGGGTTGGGTACCGGGCTCGTTGCCTTGTGGTTTTCGGCTTTTCTACCGGCCTGGATCATGCTTCCGTTGATGCTGATTTCGGGCGCAATGTTCGGTATGGCGTGGGCGGCGGTGCCGGCCTATTTGCAGGCTTATCGCGGCAGTCATGTGGTGATTACAACCATCATGTTCAATTTTATTGCCAGCACACTTTTGGTGTATCTGCTGGTCAATCATCTCCGACCGGCCAGCACCATGGCGGTCGAGAGCTTGCCGTTCAGCCCCTCGGCCAAGCTGCCGGGCATGCATGAAGCATTGGCCTGGATCGGAATTGCATGGCCTGCATCCCCGTTGAATTTAAGTGTATTGCTGGCTTTGTTCGCTGCGGTGGGCGTGTACCTGTTCTTGTGGCGAACGCGGGGTGGCTACCATTTGCGCGCAGTGGGTTCCAGTCCGGGTGCTGCGGAGTACGCGGGAATCAGCGGGCGGCGCCAGATCATGGTGGCCATGGCTATATCGGGTGCCTTGGCTGGCATGGTGGGTATGAACGAGATCGCCGGGGTCAATGGCAAGCTCTTGCTCGAATTTGTGAGTGGAGCCGGGTTTACCGGTATCGCAGTGGCGCTGATGGGGCGCAACCACCCGGTGGGTATTGTCTTGGCAAGCATCCTGTTTGGCGCGTTGTTCCAGGGGGGGGCCGAGGTGGCTTTCGAAGTGCGGGGTTTCAGCCGCGACATGGTGGTGATGTTGCAGGGTTTTATCGTGCTGTTTTCCGGAGCCATGGCTTACGTCATTGCCCCCATGGTGGCCTGGGTGCTGGCGCTATTCAACAGACAAGGTGCGATCAATGGATGAAACACTGATTGGCACCATGCTGGCGTCCACGTTGCGCCTGTCAACTCCACTGATTTTTTGTGCGTTGGCGGGCCTGTTGTCCGAGCGTTCTGGCGTGGTAGACATTGGCCTGGAAGGCAAGATGCTGTTCGCCGCTTTTGCAGCTGGCGCTGCCGGGGCGATGTTTGGCTCCACTACGCTGGCGTTGATGGCTGCGATGGCCGTTGCTACGGCGCTGTCATGGATGCATGGACTGGCCTGCGTCAGCCATCGCGGGGACCAGGTCGTCTCCGGTGTGGCGATCAATATCATCGCCGCAGGGTTGACCGTGGTGTTGGGCATTGCCTGGTTTTCGCAGGGCGGGCAAACACCACCGGTGGCCGCTGATGTGCGCATTCAACCGCTGTTTTTGAACGCGGTAGCGGCCATGCGTAATATTCCGCTGGTGGGAACGATCGTGGGGGAGGGGCTGTTGAGTCACAACGCCATGGTTTATGTAGCACTACTGCTGGTGCCCGCAGTGTGGTGGCTGCTGTTTCGCACACGTTTTGGCCTTCGCCTTCGTGCGGTGGGAGAGAATCCGCAGATGGTTGATGCCGCGGGCGTGTCGGTTGCAAGGCTTCGATACACGGCGCTCACCTTGAACGGCATGCTGTGTGGTCTGGCGGGTAGCTATCTGGTCCTTGCCCAAGGCGCCAGCTTTTCTCCGAACATGACAGCCGGGCGGGGCTTCATGGCGCTGGCTGCGCTCATCTTTGGCCGCTGGCACCCTGTGAGCGCGTTATGGGCCTGTTTGCTCTTTGGCTTGCTGGACGCTGCTGCCATTCGCTTGCAGGGCGTGCACCTGCCAGGGATTGGCGAAGTCCCGGTGCAGGCGATTCAGGCATTGCCCTATGTACTGACCGTGGTTTTGCTCGCCGGTTTTATTGGCAAGGCCGTCGCACCGCAGGCATTGGGTCATCCGTATGTGAAGGAGCGTTAGGCAGGACTGGCAACAAAACGCTGCTAGAGTGCAGGCCCATGGAGAATGTATGAAGAAATTGGTGATGACGTTGTTAGTGGCTGTGTCGGTAGGCGCAATGGCCGAGAGCAAACCGATAAAAATTGGCGAGATCAACAGCTACTCCAGCATGCCCCAGTTCACCACGCCGTATCGGCAGGGCTGGCAACTGGCAGTCGAAGAGATCAATGCCGCTGGTGGTTTGCTGGGCCGCAAGGTAGAGGTTGTGGCGCGAGACGACGCGGGCAAGCCCGAAGAAGCGCTTCGCCATGCGATTGAGCTGACGTCCAATGAAAAGGTCGATGTATTGGCGGGAGGATTCCTGTCCAATGTGGGTTTGGCGCTGGCGGATCACGCCGCCAAGAACAAGCGCTTGTTCGTAGCCAGTGAACCTTTGACGGATGCCATCGTTTGGGACAAAGGCAACCGTTACACCTTTCGCTTGCGCCCCAGCACCTACATGCAGGCTGCCATGCTGGTCGAAGAAGCGGCCAAACTGCCTGCCAAACGCTGGGCCACGATTGCGCCCAATTACGAGTACGGTCAAAGCGCGGTGGCCAGCTTCAAGGAGCTATTGAAGGCGCGCCGCCCGGACGTGGAGTTTGTTGCGGAGCAGTGGCCCGCCCTGGGCAAACTGGATGCAGGCACCACATTGCAGGCGGTGATGCAGGCACGCCCCGATGCTATTTTCAACGTGACCTTTGGTGCTGATCTGGCCAAACTGGTGCGCGAAGGCAATCAGCGCAATGTGTTCCCCAAAACACCGGTGGTGTCTTTGCTATCCGGCGAGCCGGAGTATCTGGACGTGCTGAAGGACGAAACCCCCAAGGGCTGGATCGTTACCGGCTACCCTTGGGACCAGATTGACACCAAAGAGCATGCGTCTTTTGCAGCCAACTACTACAAGAAGTTCAACGAAAACCCCAAGGTGGGCTCGGTCGTGGGTTACGCCACGATGCAGGCTATTTTTGCGGCGATCAACAAAGCCAAAAGTACGGACAATGAAAAACTGGTGGCCGCCATGCGCGGCCTCAAGTTCGTGACGCCGTTTGGTCCCGCCGAGTTTCGCGCAATTGACCAGCAGTCCACGATGGGCGCCTTTGTTGGCAAGCTGGATCTGCGTGGCCAGAAGGGCACCATGGTGCAGTGGCGCTATGCCGATGGCAAGAGCTACCAGCCGACAGACGCCTACGTGCGTAGCCGCCGTCCGGTAGCCGCAAGCCAGTAGGCGGGGAGCCCATGAAGTCCAATGTATGGGTCAAAGTGGTGGGGTTCAGCGATGTTGAAAGACACTCGCTCAACACCCTTTTCCGCCTGTCATTTCGCCGGTCACCTTCCTACAGCTTGTGGACTCCCGAGGTGGCTTCCCCTGCGCATGTGGCCTTGATCGATGTGGACAGCTATGAATCTGGTATGGAGCTGGCCTCACCCAGTCTGAATCCCAACCTGAAGATCATCTCTGTTGGAGCCCAATCGCCTGCCAAGGCGTGGCGATCGTTTCAGCGCCCGGTCGACTGGAACGCGCTGGTTCAGGTACTTGATGGCTTATTTGCCTCACAGGCAGAGGTGGACATTGATCTTGGCTGGGATGACCTCCAGGACAAAATTGTGCCCGCTGGCGTGAAGGTTTCGCTCGTGGTGGGAATGGCACGCGACGAGCGACTTTATCTTCGCACCCGTCTGGCACTGGCCGGTCTGACGGATGTGGATGAGTCCGAGAGCGTTGCACACGCGGTCACCCGTATTTCGCAACGCCACTACGATCTGGTCGTCGTCAGCCTGGAGTTGAAGGACGCCGACCCCTGGGCGCTGGTACGCACACTCAAGGGCCTGCTGGCTCCGCCCCACGCGGTGATTGTGGTCACGTCCATGCCGTCCTGGACTGCCATGGAGCAAGCGGAACGGTTGGGCTGCACGGGTCTGCTGGAGATTCCCTTCAACCCACGCCAGGTGCTGGGCCTGCTTCAAAAAGTTTGAGAATCGGCGTGGGTAGTGGGCTCCGCTGCGCGTTTGCGGCGTACGCGGTTGGCGTCCAGGCTACGTGACAGGCTGAACTCCACAGGCAAGGGCTCAGCGCCCAGTCGCGCCACCAGCAGTTCGGCGCACAACGCTGAAAAACTCAATCCCCGTGAACCCATGCCGACGCAAAGCCACAGACCGGGGCACGATGCAATGTCAATGGGGCCGACCAAGGGAAGGCGATCGTGGGTGACGCAACGCGTGGCAGACCACAGTGACACGGGTCCACGATCAAGCGTGTCTGCCAGTTCGGCACCCACCTCGGGCATCAGGTGCTGCAGGCGCTCCATGTTGGCCGCATGCTGCGCCCAGATGTCGGCAGCGACCAAGGAGTCAACCTCGAACGTGGAGCCTGCAAACCATTGCTCGCCGCTGGCAGTGGGTACATGGGGTATGAAACAGCCATGGCCGTTCACCGGTGTGCTGGGCAAATCGGGAATGATCTCGGCATAGGTGCCATGGCTCAGCGTGCCGTGAATCGCCTGCAACGCGGCCAGTTTGTCTTGCAGGTCTGGCCCTGTGCGGTGGTCCGGGCCCAAGCCATTCAGCAGTGGAGCACAGCCCACGGCGTTGGCCACAATGACCACTTCGAACCGGCCCAATTCCAGGCCTTGCGGGTCGTGCAGCAGCCAAAGACCGTCAGGGTGGCTTAGCCGGTGGACGTTGGTTTGCCCGACAAAGCGGACACCGGGCTGGGCCAACCAGGCCAGCACCATCGGTGCCGGCTTGATCCAGGCCGCTTGCGGGTGCCAAAGGGGTGGGGCGGTATCACGGCGTTCCATGACGCCGGTGGGATCCCAGTCCTGCCCTTGCACCAGAAAGCGCCTGGCATGTTCCTTCATCAAACGGGTGCCGCTGCGGGACAGGCGAGAGCGCGGATTGTCGTCCGCCGATACGTGGGGCACCACCAGACCCGCGGGCAAGCCCGACGCACCGCCGGCCGGCGTGGCTTCCTGGTCGAAAACGGTGACCTGCCAACCGCGCACCGCCATGGCTTGCGCCACACTGGCTCCCGCAATGCCAGCGCCAATGACCGCGCATCGCGCAGGGGTCGGAGTCGCATGGTGCGAGGGGTTGCGGCTGGTCGGTATTTCCCAGCGCGGATTGAAGGTGCCTTTGGTGAACGACTGATCGGTCGCGCGGGCGTTCCATTGAAAACCTGCAGCCTCCATCAATGCAAACCCGGGCGAGTCTCCTGGCGCCGCCGTGACGCAAATGCGGGTACCGCGCTTGCAGCGGCGCGCCAACAATTGAGCCCCCCATTTGTTGTCGGGCGCGTTGGCAAGGACCGTATCCGCCTGAAACACCTGCTCCCCCAGCAGGGCGTTCACTTCACCCAGGCACAAGGTCAAAGAGACACGGCCACTGTCCAGATTGATCCGGTGAAAACCTGGACCCAGATCCGAGCACTGTTCAACCAGTGCGAGTGACAAGCGATGCAGATCGGCGTCTCCTCGCTGGAACACAGCCGCCGCAGAAGGGTCAATAGCAGGTGCGATCGCCGCAATACCGACGTAGTGCAGCATGCGCGGCCTGCGAGCATCCATCAGCCAGGCGCACCATGTCTCCAGGAATTGAGAGCCATCGGCAAAGGCTGTGTCCAGCACCGTCCAGGCCACCGCGTCGGCCCACGCGTCGGGAAGACCACAGGATGCCAACCTGTCCACTGGAGCGGTGGCATCCACGGTGGGTGTGATCAGGCGGCGGGAGGCACGTAGCCCTGAGCCGCGTCGGCGCCATCACCAAAGAAATGGTTTTCCATCTGACGCGCAAGGTACTGGCGGGCGCGGGCATCGGCCAGATTCAGGCGGTTTTCATTGACCAGCATGGTCTGGTGCTTGAGCCAGGCAGCCCAGGCTTCCTTGCTGACGCCCTCCCAAATGCGTTTGCCGAGTTCGCCGGGGTAGGGCGGAAAGTCCAGACCTTCGGCCTCTTTGCCCAGCTTGATACAGTTGACAGTACGTGCCATGGATAACCTTTGATTGAAATGAGGGGTGTCTTCGAACACCGACGGGCGAATTTTATTCGGTTTGTCGCGGTGGCTCGGCGGGGCAGGATGTTCCCGGTGGGAACTTCAGGGGCAAAATGAACACCAACCCTCGCGCAGCAATGCCGGATGGCGCAATTCTCAATAAGGACCGTGATTTTGAACTTCGTGATGGATCAGTTTGACAACGCGCCCCGGCGTGTTCTGTTGTGGGTGAGCGCTGCGTGTGTGGCCTTGCTGGCATTTGGCCTCTACCTGCAACATGTGGTGGGACTGGTGCCGTGCCCGATGTGTATCGTGCAGCGTTATGCTCTTGTTTTGATAGCTGCTTGCGCAGCATTGACGGGGGCTAGCGGCCGAAAAGGCTTGCATTTAACGGGTAGCGTGATCATGGTGATTCTGGCTTTGGCTGGCGCTTATGTGGCGGCGCGCCAGAGTTTTTTACAGTGGTATCCGCCCGAGGTCGTGTCCTGCGGGCGCGACCTGTACGGAATGATCGAGACCTTTCCCCTGCAGCGCGCCATTCCCATGATTTTCAAGGGCGGTGGTGATTGCTCCCAGGTGGACTGGACCTTTCTGGGCGGCTCCATCGCCAACTGGTCGTTTTTGTGGTTTTGCGCGATGGCCTTGGTTGGGGCGCTGATGGTGTGGCGCCGTTCGCGTTCTCGCTGAGGACCTTTCGCAAAATATTCTCACCATGCCAACACTGAGAGCGCACTTTAAGGCCGTCATCGTGTATTTCGCCCTCGTGTTGGGCACAGGCTTCGTCCTGGGGACTGTTCGCGTCCCGTTTCTCGTCCCCCGACTCGGAGAACGGTATGCCGAGCTTCTGGAAATGCCCATCATGTTTGTCGTCATCGTCTTGGCTGCTCGCTACGTCGTGCGACGGTTCAGCCTGCCTCCCAACGCATCAATCCGGCTGATGGTTGGCTTCGCGGCACTGGCCCTGGCGGTGCTTGCCGAGTTGCTCTTGGCTGCTGCGCTTCAAAGTGTCTCAGTCGCGCAGTACATAGCAAGCCGCGACCCAGTGTCTGGCTCTGTTTACCTCTTCGTACTGTTGCTATTTGCGCTAATGCCTTACATGCTCACGCACTTTCCCGGCCCGCCCGCTCCCGGTGGCAAGAGGCAGGCCTAGTCAGCGCGGCTACACCGACCTGAATCCGGGCACACAATGGCCCGTGCGCCGTTCAGCCAGACTTGCTCTTCGTTCATTTGCAACGCGTTCACAGGGTCGATGTCGACAGCGACCCCATTAAAGCCGCTGCTACCGCGCTGAATGACGGCGTGAGGATGGCCGGTATCAAATATCACAGCCGTACCCCGGGTCAGTGGGATTCGACGACCGGTAGACGGAAAATGCAGGTCAAGACCCCTATCCTCGCTCAGGAAGAGATTGCAGAAGGCCGCCCCACCATAGTGCGTAGCGTCAAGGTGGTACCTCGCGCCGCGGCAGGCCATGAGGGCTACATCACTTGTAGACAGCACATCAAGCAGTTCGAGCGTATGCGTCCAATCGGACACCGCCTTCACGCAGCAAGCGTAATCAGGCCAGCGCACGCGCGCTCGCGCCAAAGGCAATGGCTCGACGTCTCCGGGCTCCAGGCCCTGGCGCGACACCTCCCTGTCCCAATCCGCAATCAGGCGTGCAGGGGGTATCGGTACGTCGAGCATGCCGCACAGCACGACATCACTCACGCTTCGACTGCGAATGGCGTCGCCACTCCAGAAATAGGATGTCAGGAGGTCTCGCACACGATGCGGTTTAGGGCAGTGGTTCATCTGGACCAGATGAGTAAAGCGCGCCTGGCCGAGTGTCGCTGAATGGAAGCGTCACGGTCTGAGGGGTATAAAACTGTCTGACTCAAACCTAAACAGGCGCAGTCATCCGTAAATTGAATTCGTATGACCGATCAGGTTCAGATTACTGTCATACACGAAGCCTGAATCTATCTCAAGTGTGGGCCGGCTGCTGGTATTGGCGAGTGACCGGTTTGGAATCGGACAATTTCACGCTCCAACCTATTGGCAAGAATTAGGTTGATACAGCCGTTCGGTGCACCATCGCGACGGCCTTCCAGCCGCCGTCCGCTTGCCAGCCAACCATGCCGGCAAATCTTTCGCAGGCATAGGGCGCGCAAGCCCAGAACCCTGTGCTGGTTCACAATCCAGCTCCCTGATGGATCATTGAGGCGACTGATGATCTGTTTAGCCAAGAACGCTATTGCATGCCCAAAGTTGCGTTGACGCCATGACAAGCGCGAAAGACCTCAGGATCAGGCTGGCCGCCTGGCGACCGGCACTGCTCTGCGCGCCGATCACGGACCAGACGACCGGGATCACGAACAGCGCTGCAAATCCCTACGCGCCATTGATGATGGCCGAGAAGTTCATGCCGTGGTACGCAACGCCTGTCCGAAGCCACATGGCAGCCAGTCCGGTCGCCACCGCCTGGCTACGGTGCGCCGGGGGGGTCGCACGATCAGCATCGCCATCAGCAGTCCGGGCAGGTAAGCCAGCACTTGGACGGGCCACACTGACTCGTTGAAGGCGACGAAGACAGCCAGAAATTGCGCACGAGTGAAGGGCAACATGCCGGTACTCCATCTTCATTTGCGGCGAGGCCCTATTCAGGACACGTGGCCTTGTTGAGCGTTCGCTCGCCGCGGAACAACAGCGCGACGGCCGTCAGGACCAGGATGCCGAAGACGATCTGAAACGGGCGTAGATCACTGCCGTCCGGCAGCACCATCACCGGAACGACGCTTCCCTGGCTTCGATTGAACAACCAAGCGAATAGCACCGACGAGGCGATTGCGCTCAGCGCATACAAGCCCATCGGTAGATGGCTCTGCACCGTGCCGACGCTGTAGAAAAGCGGCAGGTGCCAGACCGCCCAAACCACGCCCAAAAACAAGCTGGCCAGGCGTATCCACGCCAGCCGAACTCTTCTCCGAGCGGGCCGCCCACCAAGAAGACGAGTAAGAAGTTCGCGGCAGCCAACCCCGCATGACCCGCGGCCGGTGATGGCGGCAAGGTGCCACCAAGGGCCAGGTGGACGGCGGCCGCCAGCCCCATAAAGACAACCGGGAACACGAACGCCAGCAAGACCCAGCGCCAGCCCACGCGCCACCGAATGCACCTCATCAACCAGCGGCGCAGACCTGCAAAGCCACTGGTGTAAGCCACCACCGCCACCGCCGCGAGGCTCGGCCCAAAGCCGCCCGTTAACGACATCGCGGTGGACGCAACGGGGTAGTCCGCCTTTAGCGTGGGCGCGAGCAACCAGCACGTCCAGGGCCAAGCAAACGCAAGGGCGAAGAATGCCAGGAGGGATGCTGCTGAGCGCGTCGTGAACGCACCGGGTGATGAAGGCATTGCTTGCAGTTTCAGGGAATGAGTCGTCTGCAGAGGGTCGCAGGAGGTTCTTCCACGACATTGCAAACCTCGAAGGCCTCCGGCTTGGTGGCACCGTGCACCGTCCTGAATGGACCAAAGCACTCGATGCTTTCCAGATACAAGCGCTGCCAAGTGTCGCAGTCCGTCTGGTCGTTAGGTGTTTGGGCGGGCCGCTTGGCCGCTGGCTGGGACGTGGCATCTGCTTTTCGGGCGCTCGCGGGCAGTCGCTGCCGATCGGCGGCCATTGCTGCCGCCTTGGCCTTCGCGTTTTGAGCTCGCTCTAGCGCTTCGCGGTGCTGCTCGGCAGTCGGCTCGTTGGCTGGTGCACCAATTGGCTTGGCGACGCCTTGGTATCGCTGCGGCACGACTTCTGAGTAGTAGACCCTCCCCTAGTCATCTACCCAGCGATAGACCGTAGCACCTGCGGTGTTGAACGACGCTGATGCCAGCAGACACAGCGCGCCGACACGCGCAAGGTGACGAAACCGACCCATTGAAGTGGAAAAGAGAATCCGATGTATTTTCATGGTCATGGTGCCTCGATTTGATCGCCGCGCACTGGGATCGCTTGGAACAACGGCGTGATTCGCTGCAGTGTCGGCTCCAGGTTCACCGCAATGACTCCGTTACCGCTGGGGTTGGCTCTGGGCGCCACCTCGGGTGGAAGCGATTTGGCTGGTGCCGCCGGGCCCATGGGATTTGCCGGTCCTTCGCCGGGCCCACTTGATGCCTTCAAACCACACGACGCTCAGCACGCCCAGTCCGCAGGCGGCGGCCAGCTCATGTGCTGGAAGGGGCGCGAATCGCAGCACGCCGACAGCCCAGGGGATGTAGAGCGCAGCCAGCAATAGCGCCAACGCCAGGCCCACCACCCCCCACAGTGTCCGGTTGGGTGTGCGCAGCGTCGCCCACAGCGACCGGGTGGCCGAGCGGTTGGACAGGATCAGGGCCAGGTTGCCCACCACCAGGGTCGCGAACGCAAAGGCTCTGGCCTCGGGCTCGGGGATGCGCGGACTGGCCCATGCGAATGCGGCCATGACCACGGCCAGCACGCCCAGGCCCTGAACCAGCGCCAGGCCCAGGGTGGCGCCGCCAAACAGGGGTGCTGTGGCATCACGCGGTGGGCGCTGCATCACGTCGCTTTCGGCGGGCTCGTTCTCGAACGCGATGGAGCAGGCCGGGTCGATGATGAGCTCGAGCAAGGCGATGTGCATGGGGTACAGCAAGGCCGGCCAGCCGAACAGCACCGGCAACATCGCCATGCCTGCGATGGGCACGTGCACCGCCAGGATGTACGACATGGCCTTGCGCAGGTTGTCGAAGATGCGGCGCCCCAGGCGCACCGCGGCGACGATGGATGCAAAGTTGTCGTCGATCAGCACCAGGGAGGCCGACTCGCGCGCCACATCGGTGCCGCGCCCGCCCATGGCCACACCCACGTGCGCCGCGCGTAACGCAGGGGCGTCATTCACGCCGTCACCCGTCATCGCCACAATGTCGCCCCGGGCCTTCAGCGCTTGGACGATTCGCAGCTTTTGCTCGGGCGCGATGCGGGCGCAGACGCTGACGGTGGCCATGCGCTCGCGCAGTTCCGCGTCGCTGAGCGCTGCGATCTCGTCGCCGGTTAGCACGTCACCGTCGTGTTCGCGGTTTTCTTTGAGTAATCCCGCCCGATGTGCGATGGCCCGCGCCGTGGCCGGGTAATCGCCGGTGATCATGACCACCCGGATGCCAGCGGCACGGCATTCGGCCACGGCAGCGGGCACCTCTGCGCGTACCGGGTCGGCCAGACCGAGCAGCCCGACGAATTCGAAGTCGAAGCCGTGCTCGTCTGCGGGCCATTCCTGCCCCGCAAACGTTCCGCGGGCCACTGCCAGCACGCGCAGTCCCTCGGCTGCGAGTTCATCGACCACGCTGGCGATGCGGGACCTCTGCGCATCGTCGAGGTGGCACAGATCCATCACCGCTTCCGGCGCGCCCTTGGTGGCGACGGTCTGGACGCCGTCACTCGACGCCGCCCACACGTGCGACATCGCTCGAAGCGCCGGGCTCAGCGCATAGGTCTGCACCAGACGCCAATCGTGATGCAAGTGTTCGGTGTTGGCCAGGAAGCGCTCGCCGAGTTGATGGAAGGCCTTCTCCATCGGATCGAAGGGATCGACCACGCTGGCCAAGATCGCCACCTCCACCAGGGCGTGGAAGGACTCGGGCAGAGGGCCTTCGGCCAGCGACTCCAACGCCAGGCGATCAGCCAGGTCGACACCGCCGGCGGCCAGGTGCGTCACCGTCATGCGGTTCTCGGTCAGGGTGCCTGTTTTGTCGCTGCACAGCACCGTGGTGGCGCCCAGCGTCTCAATCGCGTTGATGCGCCGGGTGAGCACGCCTTCCTTCGACAGTCGACGTGCGCCAAGCGCCGGAAACACCGTGAGCACCACCGGGTATTCCTCGGGTAGCAGGGCCATGGCCAGGGCAATACCCGCCAGCAGGGCTTGCAGCCAGTCGCCCTTGATCAGCCCATGCACCACCACCAGGGCCAGGCTGAGCGCCAACGCCAGAAAGGCCAGGTTGCGCACCAGCCGGGCCGTCTGCTTCTGCAAGGGGGAGCGTTCGTTCTCCACCTTGCCCAACGCGGTGCCAATGCGTCCGATCTCGCTTCGCTCCCCCGTGGCCGTCACCCGCGCCAGCGCGTGCCCCTGCACTAGCAGTGTGCCGGCGTAGACCACCGGCAAATCGTCGCCGCCAGGCGCAACACGCGCGCTGTCGGCAGGCTTGGCCGTCACAGTCCCTTGGGCCGCCAGTTCATCGGGTAGCGCCACCCGCTTGCCGACCGGAACCGCCTCACCGGTCAGCAGCGATTCGTCGATCCGGACGCCGTCGGCGGACACCAGCAGGGCATCGGCCGGAACGCGGTCGCCCTCGCTCAGCTTGAGCAGGTCGCCACGCACCACGTCACGCCCGGGGATACGCAGGGGCTGCCCGTCGCGGATAACCAGCGCGCGCGGGCTGGTGAGGTCGCGCAGCGCTTCGATGGCGCGCTCGGTTTTGCCTTCCTGGTATAGCGTGAGCGCCACCGTGATGACCACGAACCCAAAGAGCGTCAATCCCTCCCGCAGGTCCCCAAACAGCATGTACAGGGAGCCCGCCGCGAGCAGCAACAGGAACATCGGCTCGCGCACGGTCTCCACAGCGATCGACAGCAAGGTTCTGTGCTGCCCGCTGGGCAGCGCATTGGGGCCGTCCTCGGCCAGGCGCTGAGCGGCCTGGGCAGTGGACAGACCCGATCCAGGGCCGACCACTGGGGCGGTCACTTCGCTTTGGGGCACCAAGCCGGTATTGGAAGGATCAGTGGGTGTCATAGCCATTTCAGGGCCAGATTGTCGGCCGCCTCCTTGATCACGAGCTTACGAGCGGCCCAGGCGCAAGTCTGTTCGGTAGCGAACCACCGTTTCGGTCAGCTCAGGTCACATGCGCAGCGGGATCGCTCGGATCGCTGGGCTGCCGTTTGTCCGTTTGAAGGTGTTTCGATTCACGGCTTATTGATGCCGAACGAGCATGCTTGATGTTCGACTGCCTGGCAGGCCCGGGTTGGGTACCGAGATCCAACGGGCGAACTTGAATGGCCGCTGTGCTATCGATTACAGCCAGAGAAAAAAATTCAACTCCGGCCGGCGGGAGTCAGCACCGTCAGGATTTTGAAGGCCTTCTGCTAACCTGCAGGCGCCTCAAGCTATCCGAGCTTCTTCACCAGCACCTGGCTCTTGCGGTCCCAGTTGTACTTGCGCTTACGCGCCTCGGGCAGCCATTCCGGGTCCACCAGCGCAAACCCGCGTTTAAGAAACCAGTGGGTGGTACGCGTGGTCAGCACAAAGATGCTGTCCAGTCCCGAGGCCTTGGCCCGTTGTTCCACCCGTTTGAGTACCCGCTCGCCGTCGCCCTGGCCCTGCACGTCGGGCGACACGGTCAAAGCGGCCATTTCCGCCGTGCGGGCTTCGGGGTAGGGATACAGGGCTGCGCAGGCAAAGATCACGCCGTCGTGTTCGATGACCGTGTAGTTGCCGACGTCGCGCTCAATCTCGGTGCGGCTGCGCTTCACCAGCGTGCCGTCTTTCTCAAAGGGCTCAATCAGTTGCAAAATCCCGCCCACATCGTCTACCGTGGCTTCACGCAGGCTCTCCAGCTTTTCATCCACCACCATGGTGCCAATGCCGTCGTGCACATAGACCTCCAGCAGGATGGAGCCGTCCACCGAAAACGGAATGATGTGGCTGCGCTCGACGCCGTTCTTGCAGGCCTTGACGCAATGCTGCAAGTAAAAGGCGGTGTCCGTGGGCTGATTGGCAGCAGGCAACTCGGTCAACAGCTTTTCGGCTGCAGCCAAAGGAAGTTCCGTATCGATGGGGTTGTCGTCCGATGCCACTTCAAAGGGCCGCAGGCGGATGCCAGGCACTTCGGTGACAAAAATGAGTTTGTCGGCCTGCAGCGCCGTGGCCACCGAGGTCGCCACCTCTTCCATGGTCAGGTTGAAGGCTTCGCCCGTGGGTGAAAAGCCAAACGGGGAGAGCAGCAGCATGGCGCCCATGTCCAGCACGCGGGTAATGCCGGCAATATCCACCTTGCGTACCAGGCCCGAGTGCTGAAAGTCGACGCCGTCCACAATGCCCACCGGCCGGGCGGTAATGAAGTTGCCGGATATGACGCGCACCGTGGAGTCGGCCATGGGCGTGTTGGGTAGACCCTGGCTGAAGGCGGCCTCAATTTCGTAGCGCAGTTGGCCGGCCGCCTCTTGTGCGCAGTCCAGCGCCACTTCGTCCGTGATTCGCATGCCATGCGAATAGCGAGCCACATGGCCCTTGGCCTGAAGCTGCTCGTTGACCTGGGGCCGAAAGCCGTGCACCAGCACAATTTTGACGCCCATGCTCTGGATCATGGCCAGGTCTTGGGCCAAATAGTGCAGTTTGCCCGCCGCAATGGCTTCGCCGGCAATGCCCACCACGAAGGTCTGGTTGCGAAACTTGTGGATGTAGGGCGCCACCGAGCGAAACCAGGGTACGAAGGTGAAATTGAAAACAGAGGTCATGGTTCGCAGACAGTGGGAACGGTTGAGAGCAACAGGGCGGCCACGGGCAGGCCAACGCAGGGATAATCTGCGATTCTCTACGAAGTTAGTACCTTGACCACTTGCCCCTTGCAAATCGACTTTCCTGAATCGCTCCCGGTGTCGGGTAAACGCGACGAGATCACGGCCGCCATGCAGGCCCACCAGGTGATCATCGTTTGTGGCGAAACCGGCTCCGGCAAAACCACCCAGCTCCCCAAAATTGCGTTGGCCATGGGACGTGGCAAGCTCAACTACCCGCCAGGCACGCGGCCCAAGCTCATTGGCCATACGCAGCCGCGACGCATTGCCGCCAGCAGCGTAGCCAAGCGCATTGCCGAGGAATTGAAGACGCCGCTGGGCGATGTGGTGGGCTTCAAGGTGCGTTTTCAGGACCGTTTGGGTCGCGATGCATCCGTGAAGCTGATGACCGACGGCATTTTGCTGGCCGAGACGCAGACCGACCCGTTGCTGAGTGCCTACGACACCATCATCATTGACGAGGCGCACGAGCGCTCTTTGAACATTGACTTTTTGCTGGGCTACCTGCGCCAGATACTGCCGCGCCGCCCGGACCTGAAGGTGGTGGTGACGTCTGCAACGATTGACGCGCAGCGCTTTGCGGACCATTTCAAATCCAGCAAGGGGCCCGCACCCGTCATCATGGTGTCGGGCCGCATGTTTCCGGTGGAGACGCGCTACCGGCCCTTTGAAGAGAGCCGCGAATACGACCTGAACAACGCAATTGCCGACGGCGTGGACGAACTCTGGCGCGATCCGCACAACAGTGGCGACATTCTGGTGTTCCTGCCCGGTGAGCGAGAGATCCGCGAGGCTGCTGATCACCTGCGCAAGCACCTGAGCCACCAGCCCATCATGCGCAGCGCCGAGGTGTTGCCGCTATTTGCCCGCCTGAGCCCCGCCGAGCAGGACCGCATTTTCGACGGCCACACCGGCCGGCGTGTGGTGCTGGCTACCAATGTTGCTGAAACATCGCTCACGGTTCCAGGCATTCGATACGTCATTGACGCAGGCACAGCGCGCGTGAAGCGCTATAGTTTTCGCAGCAAGGTAGAGCAGCTGCTGGTCGAGCCGATCAGCCAGGCAGCCGCCAATCAGCGGTCCGGGCGCTGCGGGCGGGTGGCCAACGGTATCTGCATCCGGCTGTACGACGAGAAAGACTTTGCCGGACGCGACCGGTTTACCGATCCCGAAATTCTGCGGTCCTCGCTGGCCGGGGTGATTCTGCGGATGAAGTCGCTGCACCTGGGGATCGTGGAAGACTTTCCGTTTCTGGAGCGGCCCAGCGGGCGCGCCATTGCTGATGGCTACCAGCTGCTCAACGAGCTGGGGGCGGTAGACGATGCCAACGAGCTGACTCCCATGGGCCATGAGTTGGCCAAGCTGCCTCTGGACCCGCGGGTGGGTCGCATGATTCTGGAAGCCCGATCACGTCAAGCCCTGGACGAAGTGCTGGTGATTGCCTCTGCGCTCAGCGTTCAGGACGTGCGCGACCGGCCTATGGAAGCGCAGCAGCAGGCGGATCAGGCGCATGTAAAGTTTGATGACGAGAAGAGTGAGTTTTCTGGGTATTTGAAGCTGTGGAAGTGGATTCACGATGCGCGGGGCGAGAAGACCGCGGGCACTGCGCCTTCGCACAAGCTGACCAACCGCCAATACGAGCAACTGCTGCGCCAGAACTTCGTCAACATTCGCCGCGTGCGTGAGTGGAAAGACATCTACAGCCAGTTGCATACGGTAGTGGCCGAGCACAAGTGGCAGCTCAATGCTGCGCCCGCCACCTACGAGCAATTGCACCTGTCCATGCTGGCGGGTTTGCTGGGCAACATTGGCTACAAGGCGGAAACCGAAGGCCCGTCGGGCGAATACCTGGGTGCGCGTGGCATCAAGTTTTTTGCGCACCCCGGTGCGCACCTCGCCAAGAAGCCGGGCCGCTGGATTGTGGCCGCCGAGCTGGTGGAAACCACGCGACTGTTTGGCCGTGGTATCGCCAACATTGATCCCACCTGGCTGGAACAGGTGGGCGGCCATTTGCTTAAAAAACAGTTGCTGGACCCGCATTGGGAAAAGAAGGCTGCCGAAGTAGTCGCGCTGGAGCGCGCCACGCTGTACGGCATCGTCATTTACAGCGGGCGGCGCACCAACTACGGCCGGGTCGATCTGGTCGGTGCGCGTGAAATCTTCATTCGAGAAGCCCTGGTCGACGGCCAATGGGAAACGCCATTGCCCTTTTTGGCGGCCAATCAGAAGATGGTGCGCCAGGTGGAAGACCTGGAGCACAAAGCCCGTCGACAGGACGTGCTGATCGACGATGAGCTGATCTACGCCTACTACGACCAGCAACTGCCCGCCGATGTTTGCAGCGGCTACAGTTTCGAGCGCTGGTACCGGGAAGAGGTCAAGAAGCAGCCCAAACTGCTCTTGCTCACTCGGGAAGAACTCATGCGCCACGAGGCGGCGGGCATCACGACTGCGTCTTTCCCCAAGACTTTGCGCCTGGGTGGCGTGGACTGTGCCGCCACCTACCTGCACGAACCCGGTGATGCGCGTGACGGGCTGACCGTGACCGTGCCGCTGTTTGTGCTCAACCAGGTGAACGACGAGCGCTGCGAATGGCTGGTGCCGGGCATGCTGAAGGACAAGGTACAAGCCCTGCTTAAAACGCTGCACCAGCGGCCGCGGTCACGCCTGGTGCCGCTGCCCGATACGGCGAGCAAATTCGCCGAAAAATTGAACGAGCCCGAACGGTTTGGGCACGGGGCCTTGATTGACGCCGTGTTGAAGCTGGTGCGCGAAGCCACGTCGCTGGACATTGCCCGGGCCGACATCAAGGCCGACATGTTGACGCCACATTTCTTCATGAACTTTCGCGTGGTCGATGAACATGGCCGACAAATGGGGCAGGGTCGCAATCTGGGGGCCTTGAAGGCCGAACTGGGCGCACAGGCGCGTGGCGCGTTTCAGGCGCTGGCCAGTTTGAAGCTGGCGCACGTGGGTTTAGCATCAAATAGCCCGCTAGCCCCCGTAGAACCTGCGCAAGCAGCTATCAAAAAAGGAGCAACGTCGGCGACGGCTTCCGCGCAATCCAAGTCTCTGCCACCGTCGCCGTCCATCACTGGGCAGCGCTACACTGCCTGGACCTTTGGCGAACTACCGGAGCTTCTGGAGATTCAGAAGGGCGGCCAGACGCTCATCGGTTTTCCGGCGCTGATTGATGCCGGCGACGCCGTCACCGTGGAAGTATTCGACGAGCCTGAAAGCGCGTCAACCAGGCACCGTGCGGGCCTGCGTCGCCTGTTTGCGCTGCAGATCAAGGACGCGCTGAAGTACCTGGAAAAAAACATCCCTGACCTGCAAAAAATGGCGGTGACCTACATGCTGGTGGGCAAGGCGGACAACGGCACCGGCGGGGGAACGCTGGAAGAGTTGCGCGACCAGATCATTGCCGTGGCGCTGGACCGTGCCTTTTTGCTGGAGCCGCTGCCGACCGACGAATTCGCCTTCAAGCGCCGGATCGAAGAGGGTCGTGGTCGTCTGACCCTGATCGCCACCGAGGTTGCCCGCTTGGCGAGCACCATCTTGCTGGAATACGCTACAGCAGCCCGGAAAATCAAGGACACCAAGAGTGCCCCGGATGCCGTGGCCGACACGACCCAGCAACTGCAACGCCTGGTGCCCAAACGCTTTTTGCAGGCGGCTCCCTGGCCTCGCCTTCAGCATGTGGCGCGCTACCTCAAAGCCATCACCCAGCGTCTGGACAAATACCGTGCGGATCCTGCCCGCGACGCCACCCGCCTGGCCGAGTTGCGACCGCTGGAGCAGCGCTACTGGCGTCTGGTGGCGGAGCGAAAGGGCGTAGTGGACGAACGCATGCAAGAGTTCCGCTGGTTGCTGGAAGAGCTGCGGGTGAGCTTTTTTGCACAGGAGCTGCGCACGCCGCAACCGGTGAGCGTGAAACGACTGGACAAGGCCTGGGCGCAAATGGGGTAGTTGGACCCCTAGAATGGTGTTTTAGCTTCAAGGGAGTGGTGCACGATGGCTACCGATCACAGTTTCAAATACCGTGGGCATCACTTGCACTGCGGCCCTATCGCCATGGCGGACGGCCGTTTTGGCGCGCAAGTGGTGGTTGCCGAGGATGCCGAAAACTCAGTGCATGAGCGCCGGTTCGCAGATCTGGACTTCTTCCTGACTGAAGCCGAAGCCGTGGCCCATGGCAAGGCCACAGGCGAACGCGTGGTGGACGAAAAGCTGGTCGCGAAGTAGCCCAACGCAAGCCATCTGTAAGCGGGCGTTCCGATACTGGGTGGCTCTGTGCCACGCATTCGGTGGCACAATGCGTGCAGTTACTAGGCCCCTTCCATGCCACAGTCGCATCCGCCAAACGGTCCAGCCGTGCCGCGGAAGGTTAATCAACACCAGCTTTAACCAGCTTATGTTTCCTACAGGGAAACGGAGGTCAGCGGAATATGAGTGAGACAACGTCCCAGAAGACGACGCCCGCGTCGATTTATCAAGCCTATGCAGGCAATACGTACCTTTTCGGTGGCAATGCGCCATACGTCGAAGAGATGTACGAAAACTACCTTGCCAACCCCGGCAGCGTGCCCGATAGCTGGCGCGATTACTTCGATGCTCTTCAGCACGTACCCGCAGTGGACGGCAGCAATGCCAAAGACGTTCCTCACCTGCCAGTAGTCAATGCTTTTGCCGAGCGCGCCAAACAGGGCGGCACCAAAGTGGTCGTTGCCAGCGCCGATGCCGAAATGGGCCGCAAACGCACTGCTGTGCAACAGCTGATTGCTGCCTACCGTAACGTAGGCGCCCGTTGGGCCGATCTGGACCCACTCAAGCGCACCGAGCGCGCCAATATTCCCGAGTTGGACCCTGCTTTTTACGGGTTCAGTGATGCCGATCAGGAAGCGGTGTTTGACACCAGCAACACCTTTTTCGGTAAAGACCGCATGGCTTTACGCGAGCTGATGAATGCCCTGCGTGAAACCTACTGTGGCACAGTCGGTGCCGAGTACATGTACACGACGGACCAGAACCAGAAACGCTGGTGGCAACAAAAGCTCGAAGCCATTCGCAGCAAGCCCAACTTTGCCGCAGAGAAAAAGCTTCACATTCTGGATCGCCTGACGGCCGCCGAAGGCTTGGAGCGTTTCCTGCACACCAAGTATGTGGGGCAGAAGCGCTTCTCCCTCGAAGGAGGTGAGAGTTTCATCGCCTGTATGGATGAGCTGATCCAGCGCGGCGGCTCCGTCGGCCTGCAGGAAATCGTGATCGGTATGGCCCACCGCGGCCGCCTGAATGTGCTTGTCAATTCGCTGGGCAAAGTGCCTGCCGATTTGTTTGCCGAGTTTGATCACACAGCGCCAGAAGATCTGCCAAGCGGTGACGTGAAGTACCACCAGGGCTTTAGTTCCGATGTGACGACCCCTGGCGGCCCGGTCCACCTGACGCTGGCATTCAACCCGTCGCACCTCGAAATTGTGAATCCGGTGGTCGAAGGCTCCGTGCGTTCGCGCATGGACCGCCGTGGCGACCCCAAAGGCTTGCAGGTGTTACCGGTGCTGGTGCATGGCGATGCCGCCTTTGCAGGCCAGGGCGTGGTCATGGAGACATTGGCGTTGGCCGAAACCCGTGGTTACTCCACGGGCGGCACGGTGCACATTGTCATCAACAACCAGATCGGTTTCACCACCAGTGACCCGCGCGACAGCCGCTCCACGCTGTATTGCTCGGACGTGGTCAAGATGATTGAAGCGCCCGTGTTGCACGTGAACGGCGATGACCCGGAAGCTGTGGTGCTGTGCACGCAGCTCGCACTGGAATACCGCATGGCCTTCCAGAAAGACGTGGTGGTCGACATCATCTGCTTCCGCAAACTGGGCCACAACGAGCAGGACACACCGGCGCTGACCCAGCCGCTGATGTACAAGAAAATTGCGGTTCACCCCGGTACACGCCGCCTCTATGCGGACAAGCTGTCGGCTCAGGGCTTTGGCGAAACGCTGGGTGATGACATGGTCAAGGCCATGCGCGCAGCACTGGATGCGGGCAAGAACACCTTCAACCCGGTGTTGACCAACTTCAAGAGCAAATACGCAGTGGACTGGACACCGTTCGTCAACAAGAAGTGGACCGACGCAGGCGATACGGCCATTCCATTGACGGAGTGGAAGCGCCTTGCCGAGAAGCTCACCACCATTCCTGCCACCATCACCCCGCACTCCCTGGTGAAGAAGGTCTATGACGACCGTGCAGCCATGGGTCGCGGCGAGATTCCCGTGGACTGGGGCATGGGCGAGAGCATGGCTTTTGCCTCCTTGGTGGCCAGCGGCTACCCGGTTCGCCTGAGCGGTGAAGACTGTGGTCGCGGCACCTTTACCCACCGCCACGCAGTGATTCACGACCAGAATCGTGAAAAGTTTGACGAAGGCATTTATACCCCCCTGCAAAATGTGGCACCCAACCAGTCTTCGTTCACAGTGATCGATTCGATCCTGTCCGAAGAAGCGGTGCTGGCTTTTGAATACGGTTATGCCTCTAACGACCCCAACACGTTTGTGATCTGGGAAGCACAGTTTGGCGACTTTGCCAATGGCGCACAGGTTGTGATTGATCAGTTCATTGCATCCGGCGAAGTGAAGTGGGGCCGTGTGAACGGCATCACCATGATGTTGCCGCATGGCTATGAAGGGCAGGGCCCAGAGCACAGCTCGGCGCGTCTGGAGCGTTTCATGCAGTTGTCGGCTGACACCAATATGCAGGTGATCCAACCCACGACGGCCAGCCAGATCTTCCACATTTTGCGTCGCCAGATGGTGCGCAATCTGCGCAAGCCGCTGATCATCATGACGCCGAAGTCGCTGTTGCGTGCCAAGGATGCCGCGTCGCCGTTGTCCGAGTTCACCAAGGGCTGTTTCCAGACCGTGATTCCTGAGAACAAAGAGCTCAAGGGTGACAAGGTCAAGCGCGTTGTGGCGTGTTCGGGCAAGGTCTATTACGACCTGGTCAAGAAGCGGGAAGAAAAGGGTATCGAAGACGTTGCCATCATCCGCGTGGAGCAGCTCTATCCGTTCCCGCACAAAGCATTTGCGACGGAATTAAAAAAATATCCCAATGCCACGGATGTGGTGTGGTGCCAGGACGAGCCACAGAATCAGGGTGCCTGGTTCTTCGTTCAGCATTACATCCATGAAAACATGGCTGACGGCCAGAAGCTGGGCTACTCCGGCCGCGCCGCATCGGCGTCACCTGCGGTGGGTTACTCACACCTGCACCAGGAACAGCAAAAAGCATTGGTTGAGGGTGCGTTTGGCAAGCTCAAAGGCTTCGTGCTTACCAAGTAAGCGAAGCAAGTTCCAAAGCAAACCTCAGAAACAAAACACGGAAAGTTCAAAATGGCAATCGTTGAAGTTAAAGTTCCCCAGCTGTCTGAATCAGTGGCAGAAGGCACCCTGTTGACATGGAAGAAGAAGCCCGGTGAAGCCGTGGCAATCGATGAAATTCTGGTGGAAATCGAGACTGACAAAGTCGTGCTCGAAGTCCCGGCACCTGTCGCTGGCATCATGTCCCAACTCGTTCGGGCGGACGGCTCCCAGGTCGTCAGTGAAGAGGTGATTGCGCGCATTGACACCGAGGGTTCAGCCCAGACCAGCCCGCTGGCAATCAAGGCGGTTGAACCGGTTGTAGCGCCCGTACCGCAAGCGACGGCCGCAGCCACATCCAATAGCAAGAGTGACGTGGCCATGCCTGCAGCCGCCAAGCTGCTGGCCGACAACAACCTGTCAGTCAGTGCCGTCACCGGTACAGGCAAAGATGGCCGCGTCACCAAGGGTGACGTGCTGGGTGCTGTAGCGGCGGGACCTGCTACAAAAACAGTAGCAGCCTCCGCAATCCCCACGGGGGCTCCGACCACTTCTTTGCCTCAAGTAGTAACCCGTCCAGGCAGCATGGCGGATTCGCTTGCTGGTCGACCTGAACAGCGCGTGCCGATGAGCCGTCTGCGTGCCCGTGTGGCTGAGCGGTTGCTGCAGTCGCAATCTACCAACGCCATTCTGACCACGTTCAACGAAATCAACATGGCGCCGGTGATGGACATGCGCAAGCGCATGCAGGAACGTTTCGAAAAAGAGCATGGCGTCAAGCTGGGCTTCATGAGCTTCTTTGTGAAGGCCGCTGTGCACGCACTGAAGAAGTTCCCCGTGTTGAACGCCTCGGTGGATGGCAACGACATCGTCTACCACGGCTTCTTTGACGTGGGCATTGCCGTGGGTTCGCCCCGTGGCTTGGTGGTACCGATTCTGCGCAACGCAGACCAGATGAGCTTTGCCGACATTGAGAAGAAGATTGCCGAATTCGGCACCAAAGCGCGCGATGGCAAGCTGGGCATGGAAGAAATGACCGGCGGAACCTTCTCCATCTCCAATGGCGGAACCTTCGGCTCCATGATGTCCACACCCATCATCAACCCACCGCAATCGGCGATTCTGGGCGTGCACGCCACCAAAGACCGTGCGATGGTCGAGAACGGCCAGGTTGTGGTTCGTCCAATGAACTACTTTGCCATGTCTTACGACCACCGCATCATCGACGGCCGCGAAGCCGTGCTGGGCCTGGTGGCGATGAAGGAAGCGCTGGAAGATCCTGCCCGCTTGTTGTTTGATATTTAGAGTTGGAGCACACGCCCCGGCTTGCCCCCTGCGTGTGGCCGCGGTGTTCCTGGAAGGGGCTTCGCTGTGCTTGCCTTCGCATGAGGGCACGCACTTCGATGCGGGTTTTGAATAAAGTGAGAAAACTATGAGTAAACAGTTTGATGTCATCGTCATCGGTGGCGGCCCCGGCGGCTATATTGCGGCCATTCGCGCGGCCCAACTGGGCTTTAACGTAGCCTGTATTGACGAGTGGAAGAACGAAAAAGGTGGACCGGCTTTGGGCGGCACTTGTACCAACGTGGGTTGCATTCCCTCCAAGGCGCTACTGCAATCGTCGGAGCATTTTGACCACGCCAACCACCACTTCGCCGAGCACGGCATCAGCGCCAAAGACGTAAAGATGGACGTGGCAAAAATGCTGGCCCGCAAGGACATGGTTGTGAAACAAAACAACGATGGCATTCAGTACCTGCTCAAGAAGAACAAGATTGCGTTCTTCCATGGTCGCGCCTCATTCGTCAAGGCCGTTGAGGGCGGGTACGAGATGAAGGTGGCCGGTGCCGCTGAAGAATCGCTGACCGGAAAAAACATCATTCTCGCCACGGGTTCTAACGCCCGTGCTTTGCCGGGAACACCGTTTGACGAGGAAAATATTCTCTCGAATGATGGTGCGTTGCGCGTGGGCGCGGTGCCTAAAAAGCTGGGTCTGATCGGCTCCGGCGTCATCGGTCTGGAAATGGGCTCTGTCTGGCGCCGTTTGGGTGCCGACGTCACCATTCTGGAAGGCTTGCCCACGTTTCTGGGCGCAGTGGACGAACAGGTGGCCAAAGAGGCGCTCAAGGCCTTCACCAAGCAAGGTCTCAAGATCGAACTCGGCGTCAAGGTCGGTGAAATCAAGTCCGGCAAGAAGGGGGTGTCCATTGCCTACACCAACGCCAAGGGCGAAGCGCAGGCGCTGGACGTTGACAAGCTCATCATCTCCATCGGCCGCGTGCCCAACACCATTGGTTTGAACTCTGAGGCCGTGGGTCTGGCATTGGACGAGCGCGGAGCCATTGTGGTCGACGGTGACTGCAAGACCAATTTGCCGGGCGTCTGGGCGGTGGGCGACGTGGTGCGTGGCCCGATGCTGGCACACAAGGCCGAGGAAGAGGGCGTGGCCGTGGCCGAGCGCATTGCCGGTCAGCACGGGCATGTCAATTTCAACACCGTGCCCTGGGTGATTTACACCAGTCCCGAGATTGCCTGGGTGGGCCAGACCGAGCAGCAGCTCAAGGCCAGCGGCCGCGCCTACAAGGCGGGCTCGTTCCCATTCCTCGCCAATGGCCGTGCCCGTGCACTGGGTGACACCACCGGATTCGTCAAGTTCCTGGCCGATGCCACGACCGATGAAATTCTGGGCGTGCACATTGTCGGTCCACAAGCCAGTGAGTTGATCTCCGAGGCTGTCGTGGCCATGGAATTCAAGGCCAGTGCTGAAGACATTGCCCGCATTTGCCACGCGCATCCATCCCTCAGCGAGGCCACGAAGGAGGCCGCGCTCGCGGTGGACAAACGTACACTGAACTTCTGATTGTTATGTGATTAAAAGGGCTTCCAGCCCCCGTGCATTGGGCGCAGGAAGCTACTTTATTGATAGCATTTAGAGGATCTATTCATTGAACGTCAAGCAAACCTACGAAGCCGAGCTGGCAACCCGCGGTTATGTTGCCGACCCTGCACAGTTGCGGGCGATTGATGCGCTGGAGCGGTGTGCCACGGAGTGGGCTGCGTTCAAGGAAAAGCGGTCCAACGCCCTGAAGAAGTTGATCAATCGCCCTGATATTCCGCGCGGCGTATACATGTATGGTGGCGTCGGGCGGGGCAAGAGCTTCTTGATGGATTGCTTCTACAACGCGGTGCCTCTGAAACGCAAGACGCGCCTGCACTTTCACGAGTTCATGCGCGAGGTCCACCGGGAACTTGCAGACTTGCAGGGCACGGTCAACCCGCTCGATGTACTAGCCAAGCGGATGTCCAAACGGTACCGTCTGATCTGTTTCGACGAGTTTCACGTGGCTGATATCACCGACGCGATGATCCTGCACCGCCTGTTGGCCGCCTTGTTCGAAAATGGTGTTGGATTTGTCACAACCTCCAATTTCCGGCCCGATGACTTGTACCCGGGTGGAATGCACAGGGATCGCGTATTGCCCGCCATTGCGCTGCTCAATGCGCGGCTGGACGTGATCAACGTGGACAACGGAACAGATTACCGGCGACGTACGCTGGAGTCGGCAAAGCTCTACCATGTGCCGATGTGGGGAGCTGCTGATCTGGCCATGGAAAGCACGTTCAATGCACTGGCGGAAACCCACGACGAGGATCCGGTTCTGCATATTGAGTCGCGCCAGATACATGCCCGACGCATGGCCGGTGGGGTGGTGTGGTTTGATTTCAAAGCCCTGTGCGGTGGACCCCGTTCACAAAACGACTATCTGGAAATTGCCTCCCGATTTCATACGGTTTTCCTGAGTGATGTGCCGCATATGCCCGTGAGGCTGGCTTCAGAGGCCCGCCGGTTTACGTGGCTGGTGGATGTGTTGTATGACCGGCGCGTCAAGTTGATCATGTCCGCAGCGGTGCAGCCCGAAGAACTGTACACAGAGGGGCCGATGGCGCATGAGTTTCCGCGCACCGTTTCACGACTCAATGAAATGCAGTCCAAAGAATTTTTGGCGTTGGAGAGGCGTATTGTGGATACGCGGCTCACATGAGGTCACTAGGGATTTTCGTGGCAATACTGACCGTATGCGCCCATGCGTGGGGTCAGGAAGGACTAGGGCAAAGCCTGGACAGTGTCGACCAGGAGCGCCAGCGCATCGAGGCCATTCGCCAGCAGCAGAATGCCCTGTTCAATGAACAGGAAGCGGCCTGTCAAGCGAGATTCGTCGTCACTGACTGTGTGAATTCAGTACGGGCGCGCCGCCGTGCCATGCTGGTCGATTTGAAGCGGCAAGAGACCGTCCTCAACGGCTTGCAGCGCAGTCAAAAGGGCGAAGACCAGTTGCGGCTGATCCAGGAAAAGGCGGCGGACCAGGCAAAGGAGAGGGCGCAAGCTGAAGCGGACGCACTTCAGCAGCCGCAAGCCGAACCACAGGCTAAGCCTCCCAAGCCACTCCCTTCGCCAGCGGCCCCTGCGGGCAGTCGCGAAAAACCGGCTGGTATGGATGCGTCCGTAGCAGAGGCCAATCGCAAGGACTATGAAGCCAAGCAGAAGGCTGCAGCAGAGCGGCGAGCAGACAAGGAAAAAAGGTTGAAGGACAGCAACCTGCGCAATCAGCCGCTACCTGTACCGCCCTGATTCGTTGAAGGCCTGCCGCCTGTGACTGGGAGAGTCAGGTCAATGACTCGAGTTTGACAATCACGATAGAGAGGTTGTCGCCCGCCCCGTTTCCCCGCGAGCGTGCTTTTTCGATTAAAAATTCGCTTGCTTCGCGAGCGGACAGTGTCGCTAGAACAGAGCCAATTTCCCCTGTATTGAAATAGTGCCATACGCCGTCGCTGCAGGCCATCAATACGTCACCCGGCCGCAACTGGGGAATGAAATGCAGGTCCACAGGAGGATCATTGTCGGTGCCCAAACACCCCATCAGGATGTTGGACTGAGGGTGGACTGCTGCTTGTTCTTCGGTAATTTCTCCGCGATTTACCAAGGCCTGAACATAGGAGTGGTCCATTGTCCGCTTGACGAAGCGGTTACCGTGGTAATGGTAAATGCGAGAGTCGCCTGTATGTGCCCAGTGGCAGTCACCCTTTGGATTGATCAGAAATGCAGCCAACGTACTGTGGGGTTCTTCCTCTGAGGACACAGCGGTCAATTTGATGACGATATGGGCCTCTTGCACCAGTTGCGTCAGCGTAGCCGCTGCGTCGTCGGTCTCCGGGTCATAGCGATCGAACAGTTGCTTGGCAGTCATCATCACCTGGTCTGATGCTTTTCTGCCTCCACTGCGCCCGCCCATTCCGTCGGCAACCACGGCCAGGATGCAGCCATTAATGCGCGGGTGTTTGAGCAGCGCGACCTGATCCTGCTGGTACTCGCGGTCACCTTTGTGTATTCCGGTTGAAGCGGTAAGTCGGTAACCAGTGGCCATGTTCGGATTGATTGCAGAGCAATACTTTGGGTAAAGGGGGTAGTCTGGACGTATTATCCAGTCCAGCTTATTTGTCGCAGTTTAACCGCCTACTTTTACCTGTTTTTTTCGTGGACGCCAATCTTCATTCCCCCGGTCGAATGCTCATTGAGTTGCGCATGGAGCATGGCGACCTGGATGCGTTGATCGACCGCGCCGCAGACCATGCACCGGTAGATGAGCTGATGATGCGGCGCCTGAAGAAGAGGCGCCTTGCCTTGCGCGATGACATTGCGCGTTTGGAGTTGCAGTTACAGCCCAATGAGCCAGCTTGAAACATGGGTTTGCAAGATGCCGTTGGGCGCGCTTTTGACACCGATGGCCCGCTGGCCCGTTCCGTAGCGGAATTCAAACCTCGTCCGGGTCAGACCCTGATGGCAAGAGAGGTCGCACGGACTATGGACTCAGGTGGCGTGTTGGCAGTGGAGGCGGGTACAGGGGTCGGGAAGACCTTTGCTTACCTTGTTCCCGCTCTGCTGAGCGGTGAGCGGGTATTACTTTCCACGGCAACGAAAGCGCTTCAGGATCAGTTGTTTGGTCGCGACATTCCACGTCTGGCTGCGGTGCTGGGTTTGCCGGTCCGCACGGCCATGTTGAAGGGGCGAAGCAGCTATCTGTGTGTACAACGCCTGGAATCGGCCAGGCACGACGTGCAGGCCGGCATTCCGTTGGTGCAGCGTGATCTGGCGCGAATAGAAGCATGGTCAGCAGCCACGCGCTCCGGGGATCTGGCGGAACTGGTACAACTGGACGACCGTTCACCAGTTATTCCACTCGTTACTTCTACGCGCGAGAACTGCCTGGGTGGGCAATGCCCCAAAGTACATGTCTGCCATGTCAATCTTGCCCGCAGAGAAGCGATGGATGCGGATGTGGTCGTTATTAATCACCACCTTTTTTTCGCTGATCTGAACATTCGTGAATCGGGGGTTGCCGAATTGTTGCCAACGGTCACGTCCGTTGTCTTTGATGAAGCACACCAGCTCAATGAAATTGGCGTGCAGTTTCTCGGGCGCCAGCTGACTACCGGGCAATTGGACGGCTTGCGTCGGGACATTGCATTTCAAGGCCCTCAACTGGCTTTGGGATCAGCCGACTGGCGCCGACTTCTGGATGAACTGGGTGACTCCATTGCATCGCTTCGTGATTTGTGTAGCGCTGGCGAATCCGATCGGCGGTCCTGGTTTGGGGATAGCCCGCTGGGTGTACCCACTGCGCCGTGGGCCGATAGGTTGGCGGATATTCATGCGTGTTTGCAGCTACTGGACATGACGTTGCGTAACCTGGAGGAATCGTCTCCTGTGTTGAAGGGCTTGCGTGAGCGAACGGGGGTCTTGATGTCCACGCTTGATTTGTTTGCGTCGCCCATGCCGCCGGGTTTTGTGCGCTGGCTTGAGACGGGCAACCACATCCGGCTGGTTCAGTCGCCGCTGGATATCGCGCAGACCATGCAAACCAGGGTCGTCGGGCAAGAGTCAGCCGCTGGCAGTAGAAAGTCCTGGATTTTTACATCGGCAACGCTGGGCAGCGATGTAAGCATGTCATGGTTTCTGGAGTCCTGTGGCTTGCAGGGTGCGCAAGTGCTTCATGTCGAAAGCCCATTTGACTATGCAGTTCAGGCTGCCATGTACATCCCGGCACATATGCCAAAGCCCAGCGATCCGTCGCATAGTGCCTGCGTAGCTTTGCTGGTGGCGCGCGGGGCTGAAATACTTCGGGGGCGAACGCTGGTATTGACGACGTCACTGCGGGCCATGCGAACCATTGGGGAGGCTTTGCACATTCACTTTCCTCCATCACAAGGCATTGAAGTGCTGGTCCAGGGGCAGGCCCCCAAGCGAGAACTCATAGAACGTTTTTGCGGCGCAGAGGGAGGTGCAGTTCCCAAGTGCATTCTCATTGCCTCGTTTTCGTTTTGGGAAGGTATCGATGTTCCTGGTGACGCTTTGCAGATGGTCGTCATTGACAAGCTGCCCTTTGCTTCACCGGGAGATCCGCTGGTTGAAGCAAGGGCGCGGCATGTGGAGTCGCTGGGGAAAAGCCCGTTTCAACACTATCACTTGCCACAGGCCGCGATTGCGCTCAGGCAGGGTGCTGGCCGACTCATCCGCAGGGAAACTGACCGAGGGGTCCTGGTTGTTTGCGACGTGCGCTTGAGTCAGATGGCCTATGGCCGTCGAATGCAGGCCGCGTTACCTGCCATGCAGGCTATTGCAAACCATGGTCAGTTCGAGGCGGCGCTGCTGGCGCTCACCAGAACTTCCACCAAGGATTCTGGGTAGACCTGGAACCCTTGGACAAGAACTCCGACTGCGGATAGTTCGTTTCCAACACTCTTTTGGCATCGTCTCGCAGCTGCGGCATGCCGAGGGCATCGTATGACTTGTACAGTATGAACAACGCCTCTTCCACCGCAGGAACGTCACGATAGTCCGTTACCGTCTGCTGCGCCCGGTTTGCGGCGGCCAAATAGGCCCCGCGCTTGTAGTAATAGCGTGCCACATACACTTCATACTGAGCGAGCGAACCGACGATGTAAGCCATGCGTTGTCTGGCGTCCGGCGCATAACGCGAATCCGGAAAACGTGCCACCAGCTCCTTGAATGCTTCAAACGACTCTTTGGATGCCTTCTGGTCTCTCTCTGCGAGGTCTTGGCGTGTCAGGTCCGAGAACAAGCCCAGATCATCATTAAAGTTGATGATGCCCCTCAGGTAAAGTGCATAGTCCAGCGCAGGGCTGGCCGGGTGCAACTTTACGAAGCGCTCCAGTGTGGCGAGCGCCTGCGCCTGCTCGCCTGCCTTGTATTGGGCGTACGCCTTGTCCAGCTGGGCTTGCTGCGCAAGGGGCGTTCCCGCAGCGCGTGCTTCCAGTTTTTCAAGTAATGGAACGGCTTTGTCCCATTGACCGGTACTCATTTCGTCTTTCGCTTCTGCATATAACGTGTTGGGGCTCATTCCTGCAGTTTTGTCTACTGGGGCAGTTGAGCAGCCTGTCATCAGAAATGCGCTGGTCGTCAGCAGGCATACGCAAACGACCGATAATTTGACTCGAAGCATTTGGGGAAACTTTCTTGAAACAGACCGCGGGAATTATATCGAGCACTCTGCTTGCAACAGACGCCGAAGACACTGAGGACGTATCGGCGGACGTCGAATGGCGCAATGTATCAGTCACTGCCTCACAGCACGGGGATAGGATTGACCGTGCGTTGGCTGATGCCACCCCCGAGTTCTCGCGCAGTTACTTGCAGCAACTAATCGAAGCAGGCCTTGTGGTGGTCAATGCCCTGCCAGTGCGCAAGGCGTCGCATCGCGTAAAGGCGGGTGATACGATCACGGTGGAACTGAGGCCAACCCCTCAAAGTCAGGCTTTCAAGCCCGAGACGATGCCACTCCGGGTTGTTTTCGAGGATGAACACATCCTGGTGATCAATAAACCGGCGGGCCTGGTGGTTCATCCTGCGCCTGGCAACTGGAGTGGGACTCTGCTCAATGGTCTGTTGGCCTACGACAAGGGAAGCGCACTGGTTCCCCGAGCCGGAATCGTCCATCGACTGGACAAGGACACCAGTGGATTGATGGTGGTAGCGCGAACCCGGGCAGCGATGGACTCCCTGGTGCAGGCCATTGCGGCGCGCGAGGTCAGCCGGCAATACCTGGCGCTTGCCCACCGGCCATGGGTTGGGCCACCACGCCGAAGCGTTGAAGCTCCGATCGGCCGTGATCCGCGAAACCGTTTGCGTATGGCTGTTGTTGATCTTGAAAAATCACCGGGAAAAACGGCGAAGACTGACGTGGTCTTTTTGGGTAATTCTGAAGCTGGGTGTTTTGTTCGATGTATTTTGCACACTGGACGAACACACCAGATTCGGGTGCATATGGCTTCACTGGGGCATCCCCTCGTTGCCGACGTCGTATACGGCGGCACATGCGTTCCGGGAATGTCCAGGCAGGCGTTGCATGCGTGTCGCCTGGCGCTGGTGCATCCTTTCACAGGAGATTCGTTGGTTTTCGAGGCACCATTGCCTGACGATTTCAGTGGTTTGTTGACTGCATGGGGCCTACGTTACAATGAGGGTGAGAGGCTGGAATGCCCTTAATTGCCTTGGCGCATGGCTCAAGGTAGGCTCGGTGTCTCCTTCACACCTGCGGCCATCCGAATGGGATCACATTGATTGATCACCTGATTGGTGACGTTTCCGGAATAGCCTGATTATGAATATGGCGGAAGCAAAGCGGGTCCTGGAGACCGCACTAATTTGCTCGCAGCAACCCTTACCGTTGCGCGATATGCGTGCGCTTTTCAATGAAACCCTGGGAGCAGACTCAATTAAAGAGCTGCTGGAAGCGCTGAAGAACGACTGGATGGATAAAGGGGCGGAACTGGTCACTGTTTCGACAGGCTGGCGGTTTCAGAGTCGGCCGGAGATGCGCGAATACCTGGATCGGCTTCACCCTGAAAAGCCTCCGCGATACACGCGGGCGACGCTGGAAACGCTGGCAATCATTGCCTACCGCCAGCCAGTTACACGGGGTGACATGGAGGATATCCGTGGCGTCACCATCAATTCGTTGTTGATTAAGCAACTGGAAGATCGCGGGTGGGTGGAGGTTATTGGCCACAGGGAGGCTGCGGGACGACCGGCACTCTTCGCGACGACCCGGCAGTTTTTGGACGACCTCGGGCTGGCTTCTCTGGATCAGCTTCCATTGCTGGAGAGTCTGGAGCACAAGGGCGACACTTTGGACGCTTTTGTCAGCGTCATAGACGAAGCTCCCGTGACGTTGGCAACGGAAAGCGCAGTGCAAGGTGATGGGGAATTACAACTGAACATGTCACTGGATGCTTTGACTCCAGACATGAACACACTAATGAATGGGTTTTCAGAATGAACGAAATCACCTCTGCGGCACCGTCTGGCGCCGGACCGGAAACCGGCCCTGCGGACGACGCGGACAGTGCCAATTTGACCGCGATGAATCGCGCAGCTCCTGACGCGGTGACCCGAGGCGAACTGCCGATCGACCATGTCCTTGAATCGGCAACAGTCGTACCAGGTGTTACGACTGATAACCGGTTCAGCGATGTGATCTCGGGTCAGTTTGATGCCGACGAGGAATTGGTAGAACTGGTCCCGCCCAAACGTGTGCTTGCGCCTTTAGCAGAAACCCCAAAACTGCACAAAGTCCTCGCGCAAGCAGGTATGGGTTCGCGTTTGGAAATGGAGCAGCTGATTCTGGAGGGTCGCATTTCCGTGAACAACGAACCTGCCCACATAGGTCAAAGAATTCAGTTTGGCGACCACGTCAAGGTCAATGGCAAGCCCATCCGGTTTCGCATTGATCCCCCTCCCGCACGTGTTATCGCGTACCACAAGCCGGTTGGCGAAGTAGTTACCCACGATGACCCTCAAAATCGGCCAACGGTGTTCAGGCGTCTTCCGAAGCTGCACCAGGGCAAGTGGCAGTCGGTGGGTCGACTGGATTTGAATACGGAAGGTCTATTGCTGTTTACCAGTTCAGGGGAACTTGCGAACAACCTGATGCACCCGCGATTCGGGTTAGAACGTGAGTATGCCGTTCGCGTCCTGGGATCCCTCAATAAGGAGGAGAAGCAGGTGTTGCTCGGCGGTGTCAAACTGGATGATGGAATGGCCCAGTTTGGATCTATTGAAGAGGGAGGTGGCGAGGGCTCCAATTGTTGGTACCGGGTCACTATTTCAGAGGGTCGCAACCGGGAGGTGAGACGGATGTTCGAGGCGGTCGGGCACGCTGTGAGCCGCCTTATTCGAATCCGTTATGGTGCCATGGTGTTGCCACGCGGTCTGAAGCGTGGTGCATGGATGGAGCTTGATGAGGCGGACATTCGCGGTCTTGTGCAGGCCGCCGGCGGTGGCGCTGCGCAGGCGGGCGGGGCGGATGGAGCAGTAAGCCGCGGGGAAGGTTTGCCGCGCAATGCACCGAGAGACGGAAAACCGCGCCGCGGGCGCACTGGCGGCCCTCGTGCGGGTAACAACAGTCAGCGCGCAGCACCGCAAGCGCCTTTCCCTGGAGGCGTTGCCAATACAAGAGGCGGTGGACGACCAGATCAGAATCGACAGGATAAAACGGGCGATCGAAAAGACGGATCCAGCCAGCCGGACCCGATGAAGACGGCGTTCGGATACATCGGTGCTGACAGTTTTACCCGCCAGCGACAGGAGGTTGGGCAGCGACCGCGGGGCGCGCCGGGCGGCCAGCGTCGCAACGGACGCAGTCGTTAGCAGTGAATGCTAAGATAGTTGGCTTTGCTTGACTTGCAGCAAATTTAATTCAACATTCAGTTCAGGAAATATTATGACAATCGAACGTACCCTATCTATCATCAAACCCGATGCAGTTGCGAAAAATGTCGTCGGCCAGATCTACGCACGTTTTGAAGCCGCAGGCCTGAAAGTTGTTGCTGCACGCATGGCTCATTTGTCACGCGGTGAAGCCGAGGCGTTTTATGCTGTCCACAAGGCCCGTCCATTTTTCAAAGACTTGGTGGATTTCATGATTTCCGGCCCGGTCATGATCCAGGCTCTTGAAGGTGAAAACGCTATCCTGAAGAATCGTGACCTGATGGGCGCAACAGACCCAAAGAAGGCGGATGCAGGAACCATCCGCGCCGACTTTGCGGACAGCATCGACGCAAATGCAGTGCATGGTTCTGATGCCGCAGAAACCGCGGCCGCCGAGATCGCGTTCTTCTTCGCCGGCATGAACGTCTACTCACGTTAATTCATGCAATGACAACCAATCTGCTCGACTACGATCTGGAGGGATTGGTTGCTTTTTGCGAACGGCTGGGGGAGAAGCGATTTCGCGCGACCCAGTTGTTCCGTTGGATTCATCAAAAAGGTGTCGACCATTTCGATGAGATGAGCGACCTCGCAAAGTCTTTGCGGGAAAAGCTCAAAGCCTCGGCGACTGTTCAGCCACTGCGTATTGTTCAACAGCATATATCGAACGACGGAACCATCAAATGGTTGTTTGACGTTGGCGGTGGAGATGCCGTTGAGGCGGTGTTTATACCCGAGGACGATCGCGGGACGCTGTGCATATCGTCGCAGGCCGGATGTGCGGTCGGATGCAGGTTTTGTTCGACCGGGCATCAAGGCTTTAGTCGTAACCTGACATCGGGAGAGATCGTTTCCCAACTGTGGTTTGCTGAACATTTCCTGCGTAAACACTTGCAATCGAGCGAGCGGGTCATATCGAATGTGGTGATGATGGGAATGGGCGAGCCCTTGCAGAATTACTCTGCACTGGTACCGGCCCTGAAGGTGATGTTGGACGATCATGCCTACGGCCTGTCCCGCAGGCGTGTCACGGTTTCCACTTCGGGCGTGGTTCCCATGATGGACCGATTGGGTCAGGACTGTCCTGTTGCGTTGGCGGTATCGCTGCACGCACCAAGCGATGCGTTGAGAAGCGACCTCGTGCCCTTGAACCGCAAGTATCCGATTGCTGAGCTGATGGAAGCTTGCAAACGCTACCTCGCCCATGCACCGCGTGACTTCATCACGTTTGAATACTGCATGCTGGATGGTGTGAATGATTCACCCGAACAGGCTGCTGAACTCGTAAAAATTGTCCGTCCCGAAACTGGTGAACGAGCCTGGTGCAAGTTCAACCTCATTCCTTTTAACCCGTTTCCTGCCTCAGGCCTTGTTCGGTCGCCTCAAGGCAGGGTTTTGGCGTTCTCCAAAGTTCTGAGCGACGCGGGTCTGGTGACAACGATTCGAAAGACGCGCGGTGATGACATCGATGCCGCCTGTGGGCAACTTGCTGGGGATGTGAAAGACAGAACTGACGTGAACAAGCGGATTTCCCGACAACGGACCGTTATGCTCACGCCAGTGAAAGACTTCTCTCCACCAGAAAGCAAGGATATGGTCAATGACAATTAAAGTTCGGAGTGGCACAGTGGCGCTTGCATCAATGGTGTGGTCGATTCTGCTTCTGACAATGTTGACGGGTTGTGCCTCGAGTTCAACTGGCCTGCCTGCGCGGTCAGATATGGTGACTGAGTCTGATCAGACAGATGTGCGCCAGCGCGCTAGCAAGCGACTTGAACTTGCCGTTGCGTATCTGCAAGAAGGTAAGCCCATTTTTGCCCTCGACAACATCAAACAGGCCTTGACGACTGATCCCACTTACATTGACGCCTATAACGTCAGGGGCCTGATCTACATGAAGCTGAACGACCCCGGACTCGCCGAAGAGAGTTTTCGGCGGGCCTTGAGCATCGATCCCCAAGACAGCGATGCGCTGAACAATTTCGGTTGGTTTTTGTGTCAGCAGTCACGGCACGTGGAGTCGATGCAATACTTCACAAAGGTTCTTGCCAACCCTCGCTACGTGGGTCGCGCCAAAACGCTGATGAATCAGGGCCTTTGTCAGCTCAAGGCTGGTCGCCCCGTCGATGCAGAACAGAGTCTGTTGAGGTCTTTCGAACTGGATGCGGGTAACCCTGTAACGGGCTACAACCTTGCGCTGCTGCTCTTCCAAAGAGGGGATTTTGTGCGCTCCCAGTTCTATTTACGCCGACTGAATAACAGTGAATTGGCAAATGCAGAGTCGCTCTGGCTGGGCATTAAAGTGGAGCGGCGACTGGGTAACCGGGATGCTGTGGCGCAATTGGGCTCACAGCTAAAAAAACGTTACTCCCAATCGGTCGAATCGTCTGCTTTGGAGCGAGGCGCATTTGATGAGTGATCCGATGACAGCAAACCAGACGGCCAGCGTAAGTGAGATGGAGTCGACGACTTCGTTGACAGCGGGAGCGATGCTGCGCAAGGCCAGAATGGCCGCAGGATTGCACGTTGCGGCTTTGGCCGTTTCGATGAAGGTGCCAGTCAAAAAACTGGAGGCGCTGGAAAGTGATCGATTTGATCTCTTGCCGGACGCCGTGTTTGTCCGTGCCTTGGCGTCGAGCGTGTGCCGCACGTTAAAAATCGATCCAGTTCCCATTTTGGCGAAACTGCCAAAAAACAGTGCAGTGAGCCTCAGTGTTGGCAATCGCGACATCAACGAGCCGTTCCAAAGGACCGGCGCTATTTCCGGCTTTTCGCTTTCAGCCATTCTGGCCAGGCCTGTGGTTTTGGTAGTTCTGGGCTTGTTGATGGCAGCGATCGTGCTGCTTTTTCTTCCAGATATTAAGAATATGGCACTCTCTTTGGATTTGAGTGGAACTCAGACCAAGGCAAGTTCTGCGTTGCTGACTTCTGAAGTACCAAAGAAGTCTGATGACGCTGGTGCTGCTTTGATGCCTCCCCCAGGTGACTCTCCCGGTTTGGCCGGCACCGTTGTATCAATGCCGCCAAACAGTTCAACAGGGGGGGTAACGCAGGAGAGTCTGACAACCCTAACTGCCACCGCGCCCCAAACGGCATCCAGTCAATTGCCCGAACCATTGGCGGGCAACTCTGCCGAATTTGTAGTGTTCAAGGCGCATGGATCGACTTGGGTTCAGGTTGTTGACGCCAAGGGAACTGTTCAGCTCAGCAAGACCCTGGCAAATGGGGAAGTAATTGGCGCGGGCGGATCGCTGCCATTGATGGTCGTCATAGGGCGCGCGGATGTCACTGATGTTGAAGTCCGTGGCAAAATCTTCAGCCTGGCCAGTATTGTCAAAGACAACGTTGCGCGATTTGAGGTGAAATAGTGGATTCGAAATTACCCATTGCCCTGGCGGCTCCATTAAAGCGGAATTCATTACAAGCGCGAGTCCTTTGGGGAGGGCGCACTGTAACCGTCGGCGGCAGTGCACCGGTTCGCATTCAGTCAATGACCAATACGGACACTGCAGATGCAGTAGGAACGGCGATACAAGTCAAGGAACTGGCAATCGCAGGTTCGGAGATGGTTCGAATAACCGTGAATACACCTGAGGCCGCACAAGCCGTACCCTACATTCGCGAGCAACTCGATCGTATGGGAGTCGACGTGCCGTTGATCGGAGATTTCCATTTCAATGGACATCGATTGCTCACGGATCATCCGGATTGCGCACAGGCGCTGTCCAAATACCGAATCAATCCAGGAAACGTTGGCAAGGGCGACAAACGGGATAAACAGTTTGCGCTGATGATTGAGGCAGCGATGCGATGGGATAAACCCGTCCGGATTGGTGTCAACTGGGGCAGCCTGGATCAGGAATTGCTGGCAACCCTGATGGACGAAAATAGCCAAAGAGCTGCTCCATGGGACGCCAAGCCAGTGATGTACGAGGCGCTGATCACCTCCGCGATTGAGTCGGCCCAGCGCGCGGAGCAGATTGGCATGAAAGCCAGTCAAATCATCCTGTCATGTAAGGTCAGTGGCGTGCAGGACCTGATCGCGGTCTATCGTGAGTTGGGTCGGCGGTGTACCTACCCACTGCATTTGGGGCTTACTGAGGCCGGCATGGGAACCAAGGGGACTGTTGCGTCTTCTGTTGCACTCGCCGTTCTGCTGCAAGAAGGAATCGGTGACACGATTCGCGTGTCCCTGACACCCGCCCCGGGTGAGTCTCGCAACCAAGAAGTTGTTATTGCGTCCGAAATAATTCAGGCACTTGGGCTGCGGACCTTTGTTCCCAGCGTTACTGCCTGCCCCGGTTGCGGTCGTACGACAAGCACGACTTTTCAGGAACTAACTCAACAAATTGATGACTTTCTCCGAGCGAAAATGCCTGAGTGGCGTGAATCCTATCCCGGTGTAGAAAACCTCAAGGTTGCGGTGATGGGGTGCATTGTCAATGGACCTGGCGAAAGTAAGCATGCAGACATTGGTATTAGTTTGCCTGGAACGGGAGAAGCACCGGCAGCGCCAGTGTTCATTGACGGCGAGAAACGGATGACCCTGCGTGGGGAATCCATCGCCGCTGATTTTCAGTTGGTTGTCGAAAATTACATACAGCAGCGCTTTGGCGCACCTGTCACTTCATCTAAATAGTAAGACTTCGAATGGTTGAGAAAACTGCTATACGTGGCACCGAAAAACTGGCTGCCGTGAAAGGCATGAATGATATTTTGCCGCCCGAGTCCGCTCGATGGGAGGCTTTGGAAGGCAAGGTACGCGCGTTAATGCGCCGTTATGCCTATGAGAACATCCGTACGCCTATTGTTGAGCAGACCGCGTTGTTTGTGCGCAGTCTGGGCGACGCAACTGACATTGTCGAAAAGGAAATGTATTCTTTCGACGATCGCTTGAATGGCGAAGCATTGACTTTGCGACCTGAAAACACCGCGGGGGTCGTTCGTGCGGTTGTTGAGCACTCCATGTTGTACAACGGTGGGAAGCGACTCTATTACATGGGCCCCATGTTTCGCCACGAACGGCCGCAGCGAGGTCGCTATCGGCAGTTTCATCAGATTGGTGCGGAGGCGTTGGGTTTTTCTGGTGCCGAAGTTGATGCCGAACTCATTTTGATGGCTCATGCACTCTGGAAAGAGTTGGGGTTGACGGAGGTTGCCTTGCAGATCAACAGTTTGGGGCAACCTGCCGAGCGCGTGTTGCATCGGGCCGCATTGGTGGCGCATTTCGAACAGCATGCGGGCAGCCTGGATGAAGATGCGAAGCGGAGATTGCACCTCAACCCTTTGCGTTTGCTGGACAGCAAAAATCCTCAAATGCAGGGCGTCATTGAGGCTGCCCCCAAGCTACTGGATTTTTTGGGTGAGGAATCTCGCGCCCACTTGTTGTTAGTGACCTCCATCCTGGACGCGAATAGCGTGGAGTATTCCATCAATCCTCGGCTGGTGCGGGGCATGGATTACTACAACTTGACCGTCTTCGAGTTTGTGACCACCCGGCTTGGTGCGCAGGGCACGATTTGCGCTGGTGGCCGTTACGACTACCTGACAGAGCAGATTGGCGGGAAGCCCGCAGCGGCAGTGGGTTGGGCCATGGGGGTTGAGCGTGTGCTGGAGTTGATCAGTGAGCAGTCTGTTGAAACTGAGGTTTCCCCGATCGACGCCTATGCCATCGTGCCGGATGCAGGTGGGCTGCCTGCGGTGATGGTCTGCCTGCAAACGCTGCGAGCTTTGGGTGTGACGGTACAAATGCACGCTGGATCTGCCGCCGGCCTGGCAAGCATGAAGTCTCAATTTAAACGCGCAGACAGTTCAGGAGCGCGTTTTGCGCTGGTGTTTGGAACCGATGAGCTTGCTAATGGGCTAGTTACCGTGAAGGCTTTGCGTGAGGGTGGCGGTCCTCAGGTCACTCAACTTCTGAGCAACCCGGCCCAATGGGCCAAAAGCCTACAATCTTAGGCTTAACTGAATATTTCCATGGCAAATCATCTAGACCTCGAAGAACAAGAGCAACTCGATCAGCTCAAACATTTTTGGAAGCAGTATGGCAACTTGATCACATGGGTGTTGATTGCTCTACTAAGTGTTTTTGCAGCATGGAATGGTTACCAGTTTTGGCAACGTACCCAGTCGGCACAGGCCGCTGCGATGTACGATGAAGTTGAAAAAGTCGTGCGTGGCGGGGACGTACAGAAGGGGGAGCGTGCTTTCGCTGATATGAAAGAGCGCTTTTCTAGCGCCGTCTACACGCAACAGGCCGGTCTTCTGGTGTCCAAAATGGCCTACGAATCAGGCAAAGCCGATTCGGCCCAATCGATATTGACTTGGGTCGCTGAAAAGGGTTCGGACAAAGGGTACGCCTCTGCCGCGCGGCTCAGGTTATCTGCCGTGTTGATGGAGAGCAAGTCTTATGACAAGGCGCTCCAGCTGTTATCTACGGGTGTCGCAGAAGCATATGTTGCATTGGTCGCTGACCGAACCGGGGATATATACACGCTGCAAGGCAATCCAGCGGAAGCAAAGAAGCAATACCAAAAGGCTTATGCGGCGTTGGATGGGCGTTCCGACTACCGCCGTCTGGTCGAGGTCAAGCTGAACGCGCTGGGTGGCGTAATCGTGGCGGACGGGGCCCGGTGATGGGTTTTTCATTGTTTCTTGTGCGCCTGTTTCGCCGAGTTTTGATTGTCGGCTTCGCCGTGACGATTGCCGCATGCGCTGGTCCAGAGAAGGCTAAACCGGCCGACCTTGGGGCGAATACCGCTTTGATCGGCGTTCGCTCTGTGTGGTCCACATCTATTGGTGAGGTAAATTTCCCGCTTGATATTCGGGTCATCGGCAACACGTTTATGGTCGCCGGTTCTGACGGCACCATTGCGGCGATAGACGGCAGAACGGGTGGTGACCTCTGGCGCGTTGCTTTAGGTACGAACCTGTCTGCGGGGGTGGGAAGCGACGGTCGATATTCTTCCGTGGTCAGTCGTGAAAACCAATTGATCACGCTCGAAGGAGGCAGAGAGATCTGGCGTCAGAAACTCAATGCCGTGACGCTCACCGCGCCATTGGTCGCAGGGGCAAGAGTTTTTGTCTTGTCGTCCGATCGGTCTGTTTCCGCGTATGACGCTGCGACCGGCCGTAAGCTATGGAATCAGCAACGAAGCAGTGACGCATTGGTACTTGGGCAATCCGGGGTGATTTTTGCTTTGGGTGATTCATTGGTTGCGGGTTTGAGCGGCCGTTTGGTAGCAATGAATCCGCTTAACGGCAATGTGCGCTGGGACGTTGGGGTCGCCAGTAGCCGTGGAACCAATGAAGTTGAGAGGCTTGTTGATCTGGTATCTGGCGTGAGCCGTATAGGCGATCAGGTCTGCATGCGCGCGTTTCAAGCAGCTGTTGGTTGCGTGGATGGTGTCAAGGGTAGCCTAGTGTGGAGTAAGCCTGCATCTGGGGCTACCGGATTGGGCGGCGACGATGTGGCCTTGTTTGGTTCAGAGAGTGACGGGAAGCTGATCGCTTGGAAGCGTGTAGATGGTGAGCGTCTGTGGGTGTCGGAGCGATTGCGTTTCCGGTCTGTGACTGAGCCGTTATTGGCCGGTAGGTCGGTTGTGGTGGGAGACGAGTCCGGCACGGTTCATTTTCTATCCCGAGAGGATGGTGCACCTCTGAATCGCGTGTCAACCGATGGATCACCGGTAGTTTCTGCACCTGTATTGGTTGGACAAACACTGGTTGTAGTGACGCAGCGTGGTGGTATTTTTGGCTTCAGGCCTGAGTGAAAGTTTAGGCGCAAACCATGAAACCTGTTATTGCTTTGGTCGGACGTCCCAACGTCGGCAAATCCACGCTTTTTAACCGATTGACAAAAACCCGGGATGCGATTGTGGCCGACTTTGCCGGGCTGACGCGCGACCGTCATTACGGTACGGGAAAGCTCGGTAATCTCGAATTCATTGTGATTGACACCGGTGGTTTCGAGCCAGACGCAACGACTGGCATCTACAAAGAGATGGCCAAACAGACGCGTCAGGCTGTAGCCGAGGCGGATGTAGTCATGTTTGTACTGGATGCCCGTGCGGGCCTTTCAGCGCAGGATTACGAAATTGGCAAGTATTTGCGCAAGCTAGGAAAACCCTGCCTTCTCGTTGCAAACAAGTCAGAGGGGATGGCGGAGGGGACTCAACTCGGCGAGTTCTTTGAACTTGGTTTGGGCGAGGTGATTGCCATATCAGCGGCGCATGGTCAAGGTATCCGCCCTCTGGTGGAGCTTGCCCTGGCGCCGTTAGGCCTCAAAGACAAGGATGAAGACGAGGCAGAGGCCGATCCCAGCGTTATCAAGCTTGCAGTGGCTGGTCGTCCAAACGTGGGCAAGTCGACCCTTATCAATACCTGGTTGGGCGAGGAGCGTCTGGTGGCATTCGATATGCCCGGAACCACCCGTGACGCGATTTCCGTGCCCTTTGAACGCAATGGACAACGTTTTGAATTGATCGATACTGCTGGCCTGAGACGCAAGGGGCAGGTATTCGAGGCTATCGAAAAATTCTCGGTTGTAAAAACCCTCCAGGCCATTGAGTCAGCCAGTGTGGTTCTTTTGCTGATCGATGCTACTCAAGGCGTTACCGACCAGGATGCGCATATAGCAGGTTACATTCTGGAGTCAGGGCGTGCGGTGGTTGTTGCGGTCAATAAATGGGATGCTATCGATGAGTATCAGCGTGAACTCGTCAAGAGGTCCATTGAAACGCGACTTGGTTTCCTGAAGTTCGCTGCTTTGCATCTGATATCGGCCCAAAAGCGCCAGGGACTGGGTCCATTGTGGGATTCAATTGCGCAGGCGCACAAAGCTGCAAACTGCAAAATGTCGACCCCCGTTTTGACTCGTTTACTGCTGGAAGCAGTTCAGTTTCAAACGCCCAAGAAGTCGGGCATGTACCGACCAAAACTCCGCTACGCGCACCAGGGTGGCATGAACCCTCCGATCATCATCATTCACGGCAACTCGCTGGAGCATGTGACGGACTCGTACAAGCGCTTTCTGGAAGGGCGTTTTCGTAAGGAGTTTGATCTGGTTGGAACGCCAATGCGAATCCAGATGAAATCCGCTCAAAATCCCTACGCTGACAAGGATTAGTCCTAGTCATTTATCTCCTGGTGTTTCCCTTGCTGAGACACGGGTTGGTTGATTCGGTAGCAACTTCGGTTGCATCGTGTGGTATCGTTAACACTTATTAATTTTTTGAACACGGAGAATATCGTGAGCAACAAAGGTCAGTTACTTCAAGACCCATTTCTCAACGCTTTGCGTCGTGAACATGTTCCAGTTTCCATCTATTTGGTCAACGGAATCAAGCTGCAGGGGCAGGTTGAGTCGTTTGATCAGTACGTGGTTTTGCTGCGAAATACGGTCACTCAAATGGTATATAAACATGCCATTTCAACAATAGTTCCTGGGCGGGCTGTGAATTTCACCTCCCCTGGTTCAGACGAGCCCGAGGCTGCGTGAGAGTCCCGGCCGCACTGGCCATATCAGCTGAAACGCCAGTTTCTCTCTTCCTCATTTGACAGCAGCGCATCAAACTACCGACGCCCCAACCATATTGGTTGGTGTTGACTTGGGTGACCGCAATTTCGACAGCGAGCTGGAGGAGTTGGGCTTGTTGGCGAAAACCGCTGGTTTGACACCAATCGCCCGGGTCACGTGTAAGCGTAAAGCTCCCGACGCAGCTTTGTTTGTCGGGTCGGGCAAAGCCGATGAGATCAAACTCCTGGCAACTCAATTGGGTGCCAAGGAAGTCCTGTTCGACCAAAGCTTGAGTCCTAGCCAGCAACGCAATCTTGAGCGCCACCTTGAGCTTCCTGTAAACGACAGGACCTACCTGATTCTGGAAATATTTGCCCAGCGCGCCCGGAGCCACGAGGGGAAATTGCAGGTGGAGCTCGCTCGTCTTCAATACTTGAGCACGCGACTTGTGCGTCGTTGGTCCCATTTGGAGCGCCAGAGTGGCGGCATCGGCATGCGAGGTGGACCCGGTGAAGCACAGATTGAGCTTGATCGTCGGATGATTGCAGAAACAATCAAAAAGACCAAAGAGCGATTGACCAAGGTCAAGCGCCAAAGACAGACTCAGCGGCGCCAGCGCGAGCGTCGGGACGCTTTCAATATCTCTCTCATCGGCTATACCAATGCGGGGAAGTCAACGCTTTTTAACGCACTGGTCAAAGCGCGCGCCTACGCGGCAGACCAGTTGTTTGCGACGCTGGACACCACGACGCGACAGCTATACCTGGGTGAGGCGGGGCGATCGGTTTCCCTGTCTGATACGGTTGGTTTTATTCGTGATCTGCCTCATGGATTGGTTGATGCGTTTCAGGCTACCTTGCAGGAAGCGGTGGATGCGGACCTTCTTTTGCATGTGATAGACGCCTCAAATCCGAACGTTGTGGAGCAAATTGCCCAAGTGCAACGGGTGCTCAAGGAAATCGGGGCTGATCAAATTCCCCAGTTGCTGGTTTTCAACAAGATCGACGCCTTGGACCAGGAGCATCAACCGCTGCGAATGGAAGACGAATTCGAGATCGATGGTGTACAAATGCCACGTATATTTGTGAGCGCAAAAAACTCGTTGGGATTGCAGGCATTGCGAAGCCGCTTGGCCAGCATCGCGTTGAAGTCTGCTGGAGAGGTTGCGGTGGATCCCCCTGATACTGTGGGGCTGACCGATGATTGGGCACAATCGGATTTAGATAAACGAGAAACGAAGAAATGAAACTTCACAATCGCGTGATTGATTTTGGTTCGGCCAATCTGCCGCAGTGGCTAAAAGGAATGTTCAGTTTGAACGATTCCCGCTGGGGCCGTGGTGAATCCAAACAGGGTGACAATGAAAAGGCTGACGGGCCACCTCCAGAGGGCGAGCCCGTCAAACCGCCAGCAGATTCTGGTTCCCGCAACGGTCGAAATGGCTCCTCCAATTCGGGGCCACCCGATCTGGATGAATTGTGGCGGGATGTCAATCGCAAGCTCGGCGGTTTGTTTGGCAAGTCACAGCCACCCAGGGGCAATGGCGGCGGAACAGGCGGCGGATTTCAGCCTGACATGAAAAATGCCGGGATCGGTATCGGGTTGATTGCAGCGGTGCTGGTATTGATCTGGCTTGGCACCGGTTTTTTCATTGTGCAAGAAGGGCAGCAGGCCGTCATCACCCAATTTGGCAAATACAAGACAACCGTCAATGCCGGCTTCAATTGGCGTTTGCCGTATCCCATACAGCGTCATGAGTTGATTTTCGTTACCCAGATTCGTTCTGTTGATGTGGGTCGCGATACCGTCCTCAAGGCGACTGGACTGCGTGAATCAGCGATGCTGACGGAAGATGAAAATATTCTGGATATTAAGTTTGCAGTGCAATATCGCCTGAGCGATGCGCGTGCGTTCTTGTTCGAAAGCAAAAATCCAGGTGATGCGGTCGTGCAGGCGGCTGAAACCGCTGTGCGTGAAGTCGTCGGAAAAATGAAGATGGATGCCGCTCTCTCAGAAGATCGTGATCAGATCGCTCCACGGGTCAGAGCGTTGATGCAATCGATTCTTGATCGCTACAAGGTCGGCGTTGAGGTCGTTGGCATTAACCTGCAACAAGGGGGCGTGCGGCCGCCGGAGCAGGTGCAGGCTTCGTTTGATGATGTACTGAAAGCCGGACAGGAGCGTGAGCGCGCCAAAAACGAAGCGCAGGCCTACGCCAACGACGTGATACCTCGGGCGGTTGGTTCTGCCTCTCGCTTGAAAGAAGAGGCGGATGCCTACAAGGCTCGAGTGGTAGCGCAGGCGCAAGGTGATGCCCAGCGTTTCCGTTCCGTCTTTGCCGAGTATCAGAAAGCACCACAAGTGACGAGAGACCGGATGTATCTGGATGCCATGCAGCAGATTTACGGCAATGTGACCAAGGTCCTGGTCGATTCCCGGCAAGGGTCAAACCTTTTGTATATGCCGCTGGACAAGCTCCTTCAAATGGGCGGTGATGCGGGAGTCGCCGTCTCCCCAGCAGCAGCACCTGTTCAGGTGGCGCCTGTGAACACCGCCCCCAATAATGATGCACGCAGTCGTGAAGCCGCGCGTACGCGCGAACGTGAAACACGCTAGGAGCCACTGATGAATCGAATTGGATTATTTTTCTCCTCCTTGCTGGTGTTGATAGCGCTCGCAAGTTCAACATTGTTTGTAGTAGACCAACGGCAATTCGGTGTGGTCTACGCCTTGGGTCAAATCAAGGAAGTCATCACCGAGCCAGGCTTGAATTTCAAGCTGCCACCGCCTTTTCAGAATGTTTCGTATATTGACAAACGCCTATTGACGCTCGACAGCACCGATGCAGAACCGATGTTGACTGCGGAAAAGCAGCGGGTCGTTATTGACTGGTATGTGCGTTGGCGCATATCGGAGCCAACAGAATACATCCGCAACGTAGGTCTGAACGAAGGTGCGGGTGCCAGTCAGTTGAACCGGGTCGTGCGCAATGCGTTTCAGCAGGAGATCAACAAGTACACGGTCAAGGAACTCCTTTCATTGAAACGTGAAACTTTGATGTCCGAGGTGAAGACAGAGGTGCTGGATAAGGTTCGTGGAGCCAAACCTTGGGGTGTTGATGTGGTGGATGTGCGCATAACCCGCGTGGACTATGTGGAAGCCATTACCGAGTCGGTGTATCGCCGCATGGAGGCGGAGCGAAAGCGGGTTGCCAATGAATTGCGATCCACCGGAGCGGCTGAGGGTGAAAAGATTCGTGCGGATGCAGACCGGCAACGGGAGGTGACCATTGCGAATGCCTACCGTGATGCCCAGAAAATCAAGGGCGAAGGTGATGCTGAGGCTGCCCGCACCTATGCGGAAGCGTTTGGTCGTGATCCTCAGTTTGCCCAGTTCTACCGTAGTCTGGATGCCTACAAGGCTACGTTCAACAGCAAGAGTGATGTGATGGTCCTTGATCCGTCCTCATCCGAATTCTTCAAGGTTTTTCGGGGTGGTGGCGCCGCAACCCCTGCGGCCAAGAAGTAAGCGTTGGACTTCGATTCCGTGTGGCTGGCGCTGGCCCTGGTGCTGGTGATTGAAGGATTGTTTCCTTTTGCGTCTCCGTCGGGGTGGCGCAAGATGTTTGCCCAGTTGCTGCAACTGACGGATGGGCAGATCCGGTTTTTTGCCATGTTCAGCATATTGATCGGTTTGCTGCTGATTTGGTTGCTTGCACCCTGAAAAGAAGGGTGCAAGCCCGGTAAAATCACGGTTTTAATAGCCTGCCCTTTTCACATGTCAGCTTGGGTCCTTCCGGATTACATTGCCGATGTGCTGCCCTCCGAGGCGCGCCACATCGAAGAAATACGTAGAGACCTGCTGGACATGGCTCGCTGCTATGGCTATGAATTGGTCATGCCGCCTTTGCTGGAGCATCTCGAGTCTCTGCTTTCGGGCACCGGCAAAGCGCTGGACCTCCAAACCTTCAAACTGGTCGACCAACTTTCCGGTCGCATGATGGGCTTGCGAGCCGACAGTACGCCCCAAGTCGCCCGCATTGATGCGCATCTGCTCAACCGCGAAGGCGTCACGCGCCTCTGCTATTGCGGGCCCGTGCTGCATACGCGGCCCAGTGGCCCCCATGCAACACGTGAACCGCTCCAATTTGGTGCCGAGCTGTATGGACACACCGGGCTTGAAGCCGATCTGGAGATTCTGACGCTGGCGTTGGACTCCCTGAAAGTTGCACAAGTAGGCTCCATCAAGGTGGATATGGCCGATGCGCGGATTGTTCATGCCTTACTGAAGGATTTGTCGCTGGACGCGTCCCAACTGGCGCTGATTCACGCTGCGCTGGCTGCCAAGGATGCCAGTGAACTCAAATTGTTGACGCGCGAGGCACCGGCGGTGACAGCCCAAGCTTTGCAGGACTTGGTGCGACTGTATGGCGATGTCGATGTCCTTCAGGAAGCCCGGCGCGTATTGCCCGCATTGCCCGCTATCGATGACGCTTTGACGCACCTGAAGTGGCTGGCGAGTCATCTTGATGGCGCGGGCGTTTCCTTCGATCTGGCTGATTTGCGCGGTTACGCGTACTACAGCGGTGCCATGTTTTCCATGTATGCGCCAGGGGCCAGCAATGCTCTGGCGCGCGGCGGACGTTACGATGAAGTGGGCCTGGTATTTGGGCGCAAGCGTCCAGCTGTCGGATTCAGCCTGGACATCAAGTCTCTGACCGCGGTTGCGGGCAATCGTCCTCTGCGGGCTGCCATTCGTGCGCCTTGGGGTGAGGGTGCTGATTTGCGTGCCGTGATCGCCTCTTTGCGCCGTCATGGCGAAACTGTGGTGTGTGTGCTGCCGGGCCATGAGAGTCAAGTTGATGAGTTCCATTGCGACCGCGAGCTGCTTCAGGCGGCGGGGCAGTGGGTTGTTACAGCTATCTGAGAAATTTCCAAATGAATGCAACCAAAGGTCGTAACGTTGTCGTCGTGGGTACCCAGTGGGGTGACGAGGGCAAGGGCAAGCTGGTCGATTGGCTCACCGAAAGCTCCCAAGGCGTGGTGCGCTTTCAAGGCGGTCACAATGCCGGCCACACGCTGGTTATTAATGGTGTCAAAACTGCGTTGCATCTGATCCCGAGCGGCATCATGCGCCCGGGTGTCAAATGCTATATCGGCAATGGAGTGGTGTTGTCGGCTGCCAAGTTGTTTGAAGAAATTGAAGGTCTGGAAAAGGTTGGCGTGGAAGTACGCTCGCGTTTGCGCATCAGCGAAGCCTGTCCGTTGATTCTGCCTTTTCACGCTGCGCTGGATCAAGCGCGCGAAGCTGCCCGTGAAAAAGGGGGTGATGCAAAAATCGGTACGACGGGTCGCGGAATCGGCCCCGCTTACGAGGACAAAATTGCACGCCGTGCCTTGCGGGTGCAGGACTTGAAGCATCCTGAGCGCTTCGCTGCCAAGCTGCAGATACTGCTTGATCTACACAATCACGTGCTCACCACGTATCTGGGTTCGGCCGACTTTGATTTTGGTGAGGCACTTGCGCCTTTCATGTCCAATGGCAGTGTGCAGTTTGATGCCGTGTACACACAAGCGATGCAGCATGCGGAACTGCTCAAGCCCATGATTGCAGACGTGTCCCGTGAACTGAATGAAGCCCATGACAAAGGTGCAAACCTTCTGTTTGAAGGCGCACAAGGCACCTTGCTTGATGTGGATCACGGAACCTATCCGTATGTCACCTCCAGCAATTGCGTGGCAGGCAACGCAGCCGCTGGGTCGGGCGTTGGCCCTGGCATGCTGCACTATATTTTGGGTATCACCAAAGCCTACTGCACGCGCGTGGGAGGCGGACCGTTCCCTACTGAACTGGATTGGGCAACACCCGGCACGCCCGGTTACCACATGAGTACCGTGGGAGCCGAGAGGGGTACCACCACGGGCCGCTCGCGACGCTGTGGCTGGTTTGACGCCGCCTTGCTCAAGCGTTCCGCTCAGGTCAACGGCCTGTCGGGCCTTTGCATCACCAAGCTGGACGTGCTGGACGGACTCAAGGAATTGTTGCTGTGCACGGGCTACGAAATGGATGGGGAAATTCTTGACATTCTGCCCATGGGCGCCGACGACATCGAGCGTTGCAAGCCCATCTATGAAGTGATGGATGGCTGGAGTGACAGCACCGTGGGCGTCACGCAATATGACCGTCTGCCTGTGGCCGCCCGGTTGTATTTGCAACGCATCGAGCAGGTTACCGGCGTACCCATTCACATGGTGTCCACCAGTCCGGATCGGGATCACACCATCATGATGCGTCACCCCTACTTGGCCGATTGAGGCTGCAGCGGATTGTTTCAAGAGAAATAGGGCTCTAGCCCTCGTGGATATTGCGCAAGCAGCTATGAAATCAGGAGCAAAAAGATGTTGACAGAAGACGGCAAGCACCTTTACGTGAGCTATGACGAATACCACAACCTGATCGAAAAACTGGCGATCAAGATTCACCAGTCGGGTTGGGAATTTGACACCATCCTGTGTCTGGCACGTGGGGGCATGCGCCCTGGCGACATCTTGTCGCGGGTGTTTGACAAGCCGTTAGCAATCATGTCGACCAGTTCGTATCGATCGGATGCGGGTACCGTGCAGGGCAACTTGGACATTGCCCGTTTCATCACCACTCCCAAGGGCGAGATTGCCGGCAAAGTACTGTTGGTGGATGACCTCGCAGATTCCGGGCACACGCTGAACGCGGTAATCAACATGCTCAAGAACAACTACGCACCCATCACGGAGTTGCGCAGCGCAGTCATCTGGACCAAGGCGCTGTCCACGTTCACACCCGATTACGCAGTAGAGTTTTTGCCCACCAACCCCTGGATCCACCAGCCCTTTGAGAGCTACGACTCCATGCGGCCAGAACAGCTCATCAAAAAGTGGAGCGTCTGACGCGTCCGGTTTGCCATGGCGCACCTCACCACCGAACTGATCCACCACGCCTACGTTCCTCCTGAGGGATTTGAGGCGCCCCAGCCGGGCGTTTTCAAGGCGTCAACGGTGTTCTTCCCATCCGTGGCAGCCATGCGCAGCCGCGAATGGAAAGACAAATCGGCGTACACCTACGGCCTTCATGGAACGCCCACCACCTACGCGCTGGAGGAGCGCCTGTGCACGCTGGAAGGGGGCCAACAATGCCTGCTGGTGCCCAGTGGCCTGGCGGCCCTCGCACTGGTGGCGCTGTCTGTGCTCAAGTCGGGGGATGAAGTCCTGATGCCCGACAACGCCTATGGCCCGAACAAAGCCCTGGCGGAAGGGGAACTCTCGGATTGGGGCATCACACACCAATACTATGACCCGATGGATGCGCTGGACCTCCAGGCCAAGATGACCAGCCGCACCCGTTTGGTGTGGGTGGAAGCAGCTGGGTCAGTGAGCCTGGAGTTTCCCGACCTGCCCGCATTGGTGCGCATCTGCAAGGCCAGCAACGTTTTGGTGGCAATAGACAATACGTGGGGCGCCGGGCTGGCCTTCAAGCCTTTTCACCTGCTGCCGGGAACTGATCCGGGCTTGGGAGTAGATATTTCTGCCCACGCGCTGACCAAATACCCCAGCGGCGGTGGCGATGTGCTTATGGGCAGCGTCACCACGCGCGATCGGGGTTTGCATTTGCGCCTCAAGCTGACGCATATGCGCCTGGGTTTGGGTGTGGGTGCCAATGATGCAGAGGCGGTGCTCAGGGGCTTGCCCAGCATGGCCTTGCGGTACCGTGCACACGATGAGACCACGCGCGCGCTGGCCCTGTGGTGCCAGGCACAGCCAGAGTTCCTACAGGTATTGCACCCCGCCCTGAACGGCTCACCGGGGCATGACCACTGGAAGGCACTTTGCGTGAACGGTCCCGGCGGTGCGGCCGGCCTTTTCAGCGTCGTCCTGGATGCGCGCTTCACTCAGGCGCAGACGGATGCATTTTGCGATGCGCTGAAATTGTTCCGATTGGGTTATAGCTGGGCTGGCCCCGTCAGTCTGGTGGTTCCCTATGACCTGGCGACCATGCGTAGCAGTTGGCCCAACCATATCGCGAGGGGCACGCTGGTGCGTTTTGCAGTCGGCCTTGAAGCGCTTGAGGATTTGCGAGCCGATTTGGCGCGGGCATTGAAGTTTTTGCGCTGACCCCGTGTTTTCCTGAATAGCCAGGGCAGGCAGTGCGCGCTAGTCTGTTGGCATGAGCCAACCATTTCCCACGCAAGAACCACCGCCCTACGTTCCACCGCCTTCCGACGCGCCGCTCAAAGACATATTGCCCCTGCGCCCAGTGCATCTCCTGCACTGGCTTGCCGCTGGCTGGCGTGACATGCGGGCTCACCCCGGTATCAGTGCGTTTTTCGGATTTTCTTTTTGGTTTATGGCGTTGGTGTTGGGTGCCGTATTCCGGTCCAGGCCGGAATACACCATGTCTATTGCATCTGGCTGCCTGCTCATTGGCCCATTTTTGGCAATGGGGCTCTATGAAGTGAGCCGCCGACGTGAACTGGGTATCAAACCCGAGTTGGGAGCGTCCCTGACCTGCTGGGAGTCCCATTTGCGCAGCATGGGGATGCTGGTACTGGTGCTCATCGTGCTGGAACTTTTGTGGGGAAGGGCCTCGTTGGTCGTGTTTGCGGTGTTTTTCAATACCGGCATGCCGTCCACCTCCAGCGTGATGCAGGCGGTATTCAATCCCGAGAATTGGGAGTTTGTGGCGGCCTACGCCATTGTGGGTGGCGGGTTTGCCGCTCTGGTGTTTTCCATTTCGGTCGTGTCCATTCCCATGATCCTGGATCGGGATACCGATGCCATTTCAGCCGCCATCACCAGTATCGAGGTGGTTTTTCACAACACCTTTGTGATGTTGATGTGGGGTGCCCTGATTGCGGCACTGGTGGTTGCCGCCTTGCTGCTGCCATGGGGGGCGGGTTTGCTGCTGGTGGGGCCACTGCTGGGCCACGCAAGCTGGCATGCTTACCGCGGCGCGGTGCATTGGCATCCCGACAAGGCAGAGGAGCAGGCCTGAGGTGGTAAAGTGTTGGCAACTACTGAAAGCAAACCTTGGCAACACCCAATTACGGATACGAAAAACGTCAGAAAGAACTGGCGAAAAAACGCAAGAAAGAAGACAAGCTCAAAGAAAAAAATGAGCGCAAGACCCACGGTCCGGAAGACGGCGCTCCTGAAGATGGCCAAAATCCGGAGACACCACAAACCGCCACTCCAGACGCTCCCTGACCCCCCTGCGGCCCACGTCAACTTCCCGATAGTCCGGGCGATAGCAACTGCTCCGCCAGTTGGCTCATCGCCTCCGCGGAGCGGTTGGTTGGCGTGATGGGCTGCGCTTGCGGATACTGGCTGAAATTGCGCTTCATCGACTGTATATATACCGGGTCGTAGTGTTCGGTCAGTAAATCCCGCACCACCGGGTCCAGATTTCCCTCCAGGACCTGGGCCTTCCAGGCCTCCACAACCGCCTTGCCCCTAAAAGTCGCCAAAACATCCAGACGAGTGCAGAAGTAGGCACTGTCTTTGACAAAAAAGTCGTAGTCTTCCAGCAGCAAGGCGACCCGTTCATCAATGGGCAGGGTCAAATCCAGGCACGGACTCGACCGCATCCGGTCAATCAACGCCGTTGGAACGGCCACGTTACCCACTTTCTTGCTTTCGCTTTCGATGAAAACGGGGCGCGATGGGTCGAACTGGCGCAATGCATCCCAAACCAGCATATCAAAGCGCTTTTGGGTTGGCTGCGGTACGCCGGGAATAGCACCGAGAACTGAACTGCGGTGGTTAGCCAGGGCCTCCAGGTCCAGCACCTGCGCGCCATGCTCGGCAAGGGCCTGCAGCAGGCGGGTCTTGCCCGAGCCCGTTGTGCCGCAAACGACCTGAAAATCCAGTCTGGCGACCTGCAGCGGAATGTCCAGCAACACCGCGGCACGAAACGCCTTGTAACCGCCCTCGACCAGAGTGACGCGAAAGCCGATCTGGTCCAGGATCAGGGACAGTGACCCACTGCGCTTGCCGCCTCGCCAGCAATAGGCCAGGGGTTTCCAGTCGCGCGGCTTGTCAATGACATCGCGTTCGATGTGCCTGGAAATATTGCGCGCAGCAAGGGCTGCCCCGCGTTTTTTGGCTTCAAACTGGTTGACCTGTACGTACATCGTGCCAATCTGCTTGCGCTCTTCATCGTTGAGCGTGGGCCAGTTCACGGCCCCCGGAAGATGGTCTTCCGCGAACTCACCCTCGCTGCGGGCATCAATGATCGTGTCAAAGGTGTTCAGTTGCGCCAGTACTTCGGGCGCGCTCAGAATGGTCAGGCTCATGCAAGCAGTTTCTTCACGGTGGGCCACACATTGTTGAGGATCAGGGGGTGCGCCGCTTCATTGGGGTGAATGCGGTCGTTCTGAAAGAGTTGCGCGGCATTGGGGCCATCGGCCACGTCCTTCAGCAGAAACGGCACCAGAGTCGCCTTGCCCGCTTTGGCCACGGTAACAAAAGTGGCGGCAAATTTTTGCGCATAGTCCTGCCCATAATTGGGCGGCACCTGCATGCCTATCAGCATGACTTTGGCCCCCGCGGCCTGCGCGATTCGGGTCATGGCCTGCAGGTTGTCCTGCGTCATCTGCAAAGGCAGCCCGCGCAGGGCGTCATTGCCGCCCAGCTCGATGATGACGACGGTGGGCTTATGCCGGGTCAGAAGCGCCGGGAGACGAGAGCGCCCGCCTGATGTTGTATCGCCACTGATGCTGGCATTGACAACTTGGGCCGTGATTTTTTCCTGGGCCAGTCGCTGCTCCATCAAGGCGACCCATCCGGTACCGCGTTTGAGGCCATACTCGGCGCTGAGAGAGTCTCCCACGACCAGCAGTTTGGGAGTGTGCGGTTTGGGCGTGGCGGACTGGGCGGTTGAAAGCCCTGCCGAAGCAGCCCAAACGCCAAGCGCGATAAAGTGTCGTCGATTCAAAGAAGGCCCCATGACTGATTCCATTATTTCCGTTGAGCACGTGTGCAAGTCGGTTACCGACTCCACCGGCACATTGCAGATTCTGCTCGACATCGATTTTGCGCTAAAAGCGAAAGAGACGGCTGCCATCGTCGGCGCCTCGGGCTCTGGCAAGAGCACATTGTTGTCCATCATTGCCGGGCTCGACACGCCCACTTCCGGCACGGTGCGGCTGGCAGGGGTCGATTTGTTCGCGATGGACGAGGATGACCGGGCTGCACTGCGGGCCAGCAAGGTGGGCTTTGTGTTCCAGAGCTTTCAGCTGCTGGGCAATTTGACTGCGCTGGAAAACGTGATGCTGCCGCTGGAGCTGGATGGCCGCAAAGACGCCCGCAAAGCCGCCACGGAGATGCTGGCCCGGGTGGGTCTGTCCCAGCGCCTGATGGCCTATCCCAAGGTCCTCAGTGGCGGTGAGCAGCAGCGTGTGGCCCTGGCCCGTGCCTTTGTCGTGCACCCCGCCGTCCTGCTGGCGGACGAGCCCACGGGCAGCTTGGACTTTGCCACGGGTGAAAAAATCATGGAATTGATGTTCGAGCTGAACCGCGAGCAGGGCACGACGCTGGTTCTGGTCACCCACGATCGCGCCATCGCAGCCCGGTGCGACCGGCGCATTACTATTGAAGCAGGGAAACTGGTGGATTCTTTGGCCGAGGTTTAAACGATATGGGCCTCTAGCCCCCGGAGAGTATGCGCAGGTAGCTCCTGTTTTGATAGCGGATGCGAACCCGCGATAATCACGGCATGTCTTCACCCAAAGTTTTATTCGGCTTCCATGCCTTGGCCGTGCGTCTCAAAACCGCGCCTAAATCCATTATCGAAATCTATTACGAGCCCAGCCGGCGCGACGCACGCATGCGGCAGTTCCTGGACAAGGCCAATGAGTCGGGTGTTCGGCTGATCGAAAGCGATGGCGAGCGGCTTTCCAAAATGTGTGGCGGCCACGGGCACCAGGGCGTGGCAGCGCGCGTCCATGCGCTGGAGCAGATTCATTCGCTGGATGAGTTGCTGGAAAACCTGGAGGCCGCCAATCTGGCCTTGCCGGTTGCCGAGCGTGTGCAGCCCCTGATTCTGGTGCTGGATGGGGTGACCGATCCGCACAACCTGGGTGCGTGCCTGCGCGTGGCCGATGGCGCCGGGGCGCATGCGGTGATTGCCCCCAAAGACCACGCGGCGGGTATCAACGCCACGGTGGCCAAAGTGGCCAGCGGTGCGGCCGAAACTGTGCCGTACTTCATGGTGACCAACCTGGCGCGCACCTTGAATGAACTCAAAGAGCGCAACATCTGGATCATTGGCACCAGCGACGCGGCACCGGGCACTCTGTACCAGGCCGACCTGAAAGGGCCGGTTGCGTTGGTGCTGGGCGCAGAGGGTGATGGCATGCGCCAGCTGACCGCCAAAACCTGTGACCAGTTGGTGAGCATTCCGATGCATGGCGCGGTTGAGAGTCTGAATGTGTCGGTGGCGAGCGGCATTTGCCTTTACGAGGCACTGCGCCAGCGTCTCTGACAGTCGTTCGACAGTGATGACTTCAATCGTTGGTGCAAGGACAACCAATTGGTGCCAAGCATGAGCCGTCGGGGAAACTGTTGGAACAATGCGGTTGCAGAGTCCTTCTTCAGCAGTCTGAAGAAGGAGCGAATCGAGCGCCACATATAAGCGACAAGGCAGGATGCCAAGTCAGATGTGTTTGATTACATCCAGGGGTTTTTACAATCGAGCCCGCTGGCATTCGAGCAACTTCGAACTGGAAGTTGAAATATGTCGACGGAAGCGGGTGAAGTCCAGTTCAAGTTGCCGCTCCGGGTTCTGGTCGAAGCTGCTGACCCGGACATAGCCGATACTTTGACCTTTCAAGACGCCTCCGATGCTGAATGTGTCAGGAAAGAATCTACGGGGTTTGGCGGTGTGCGTCACTGAATGACAAACCCAGTCTTTTTCTGACGCTGCATGAGCGGAGTACCTGATGTCAGGATAGGGCATAGCTCAAATTGACATTGCCAAAAGTACCGGTGAAGTGGAAATACGAGCGAATTGGGTTTTAGCCGTTCTCAATCATTCGCGCCGGTGTTGATAGCGCGTCGTGCAACCCTATCAATCCCGTCGGCCACCCTCTCATAAAGCGAAGACGGCAGATCATGACCCATTCCATCGATCAGCATGAACTCCGAGCCTCGAATTGAAGAGGCCGTGTCTTTGCCGCAGGCAGCAGGTACTAAAAGATCGTCTGTCCCATGCACAATCAATGAAGGAACGGTGATCTTGGCCAACAGCGGCCGAAGATCACCGGTGGCGGCGATCGCAGCAATCTGTCTTCCAAAACCGGTTTGATCATAGGCACGCCTGGTCTCCTCCAGAATGAGGGCGCGGTGGGCTACCTCGTCAAACGGATAACCAGGACTTGCTATCCGCCGGGCGAAAGCGAGGCTGTGCTTGAGAAATCCGGCTTCATCCTCCAGCGGATTGGGTGCACTCCGTGTCAGCATGGTCATAACCTCCTGCGAGGCTGAAGGAAGACTGGGATTCCCCGTGCTGGACATAATCGATGTGAGCGACATTACCCGCTGCGGATATTGACTTGCTGCTATCTGAGCAATCATGCCGCCCATAGACCTGCCGACAAGATGCGCGCGCTCTATCCCTAGAGCATCAAGCAATCCAATCGCGTCGCTGGCCATGTCGTGCAATGTGTAGGGCACGCTTGGCCGTTGTCCGACCGCGAGAGCAGCAGCCAACGCGGCGAAGTCCGGCGCGGGATAGTCCGTAAAGTGTGATGAACAACCGGCGTCTCGATTGTCAAAGCGGATCACACGGTAGCCTTTTGCTACCAGCGTTTCGCAAAACAGCACCGGCCAGCGGATCATTTGTGTTCCAAGACCGGCGATTAAAAGAATGGCCGTGGCATTGTGATCGCCGAAACTGTCGAAGCTCAGGTCTATGCCATTTACTTTGTGAGTAGTCATTATTGAAGTTCCATTCCGGTTGGAGAACACCGTACTAATTCCGGCTTTAGCAGAGTTTTATGGAGCCGCTCTAGATCTGCGATGAGGGGTTGCTGAGCACAAACGCCCTCTACTGTCTCGTGCGCCGTCTTCATCAGGCTAAGACCCGCCGTGCGGAGCGCGATGCGACGATCGGTCACACCGCCTTGAACGACAACAAGTCCGATCTTCTCAAGAGGCCGTAGCCGCCGTAGCATGACCGAGCGCGAGATACCGAGCTCGGTGGCAAGGCTCGCGAGGCTCGTTGGGTCGTCGGTGCTCGCAAGCGCCTGCAGCAACGCGAAATCGTCAAAATCTATGCCATGAAAGATTCCCAACTCTTCGTCGAGTTGTAAACGAAGTTTGGCGTAGGTCCGATGAAAGCTCAGTAAGACGTCGGTGTTTAGGTTACTCATGATGTTCTCCGAGAAATTTCATAACCTCTTTCGCCTTGACATGGAATCTCTTGGCGCCACAAGGCAACGAGATCTTCCAGTTCACGCGCGACATCAAACGCCGAGTCCTCGCTGGGTTTGACCATGTCGAGCACTTCGAAGTTGAAGCTGGATTCACCGTGCAACGACCATTCCTGGCTCAAAAGTGGATTGCGATGGGTTCCTTGGCGAAGTTCGAAGCGGTGCCGGTTCAGCACCCCTTGTACGTTTGTACTTCCAGCTACCAGCACACGGCCGGTGACCAAGTTTCTGATCGCATAGACCCCAGCCCGGATCTTCGTTTCCAGGTATTGCTGCTTCAGGATTCGTTTGTTTGTCATTTTGTGTTGTGCTCCAATTCAGTCTTGTCGAAAGAGGCCAGAGCCAGCGCGTAGTCGCGAACATCGCCAGGCCATTCGGCAACGAGCTGGATGAATTTGTGTGAGTCTCCGGCGAACAACGCTCGCGTGCTTTCCTCGAAGCCGGTCATGTCGCCCGCCATTGCAGACATGAACTGGTAAGCACGCTCCTGAGTCCTGCGCCTGTCTTCGCGGGTCGCGGTGCTGCGCTTGGCCTGTTCAACTAGCTTGCGCAAAGCGACAGAAGCTCCTCCCGGCTGCGCCGACAACCAATCCCAGTGACGAGGCAGAAGCGTGACCTCGCGTGCGATCACGCCGAGCTTTGGCCTCCCGCGACCACGCGGCTGAACGGATGATTCATCGGCTTCGACAGATTCAATTTCTTTTACCGCGTCGTTCGGGGACTCTTTGTGTAATCGAGCGAGCGCCTCAGCGTCAGTTCCACGGGTGTCGACCTCCAAGACACAGCCCGTATGGTCGTTAAAGGTCAATATCGGCCGTGAGGAGCCAGATTCCGCCGCCCGTTTTACTGCTAGCGTGTTGGTTTCCAGATTGCCATCGGCAATACGTTTCCAGCCGTCAAAGCTGGTGAAGGATGGTGGGGCCATAGTGCTCATCGCAATACCGTCAGGAATTTAAAGTACTAATTTTACCCGGGTAAATATAAATGTCAAATAATACCCGGGTAATAAAGTTTTATACAGCCTTGTAGCTGTCACTATGCCGCTGAAGTACGTGTCACATCCCACTGCGGCTGTCAGAAAAGACCGGCACGTTGCCCCACGATCGCCGCAATGCGAGCGGAACGAGGCATTTTGAGTCGTTGGTAAACAAATGGTTATCCGTCGTCAATCTGGCGACGGCGGTCGGAAATTTAGGTGGCCATAAGTCCGATGCAACCGGCTTAGCGTGCTTTATTTTCTGTTTTCAGAGACGACCCCGAACTCAACCCGCACCTTGCCGCGATGGCCAAGGCCAACTGGACACTGGCCAGCTACCTGGCGCCCCTGAATCCCGACATCGTTGCGCTACCGTGCGCATCTGCCGGTCGACGGCGTCTTGCTGTTTTGCTATGGCGCACTGCGCTATGGGCTATGGGTTGTCCACCTCGACCGCTTTTTTTACGCCGTTGCAGGGATCAGTTCGACGTTGAAATGGCTGGGCATCGTCCTGTTTTTGCTGGGCAAGTTGTTTGGTTTGGTGCGCAGGAAGCTATGTGACTAGCCCTTCAAATCCAGCCAAGCCCACCCAAGAGAGCTCCGGCACCCAGTAGCCACAGCATGTGAAGGCGCGTACGCCACACCAGCACGGCGGTAATGGCGGTCAGCAGCCACACGCGCCAGTGCTCCAGGGGGCTGCCCTGGCTGGCGGCCAGAATCCAGCCGGTGGCAATGAGCAGGGCAATCACGATGGGCGCCATGCCCTGTTTGAAAGCGCGCACCGCGCGCAGTTCGCGGTTTCTGTGTCCCCAGCGCGCAGCCACAAAGGTGAGGGTGGTGCTGGGCAACATGATGCCAATCATGGTGACCAGCACCCCGGTAGCGGCCATACCCCAGGCGCGCGGGCCAGCGGCCATGCCGCCACCGGCGTTCATTCCCACGTTCCAGCCCAGCAGGGCGACAAACAGCACGTTGGGGCCAGGCGCTGCTTGCGCCAGCGCAACGGATGACGTGAACTGGCTGTCGGTCAGCCACGATTTTTCATTCACCAGGTAGCTGTGCATTTCAGGCGCCGTGGTGATGGCGCCGCCAATGGCCAGCAGTGAGAGCGACATAAAGTGCACAAACAGCGCCAGCCAGTCGGCACTGGTAAACCCCGCCATCATTCGCTGCCTCCGGCCATCTTTTGAGCCAATGCAATATCGCCCAGCTGCTTGTAAGCCCAGACGCAGGCGAGGCCACCCAGACCCAGCAGCACCGCGGCCAGCGGCAACCTGAACAGACCGATGGCCACGAAACTGACGATTCCCAGTGCATAGCAAACCACCGGGCCCATGACATTTCGCTGCAGGCCTGCCATCAGCTTGAGGCCCGTAGCGGCAATCAAGCCAGCCGCCACGGCACCCATACCGCGCAGCGCGCCCTGGGCCACCGGTGTGTCGGCGATTCCGCCAAACAGCACGGCCAGAGCCAGCACAATCAACAGGGGAAAGGTCAGCATGCCCGCCAGCGCCGTCAGCGCGCCGCGCAGACCGAAGTAGCGGTCACCAATCATCAGCGAGAGATTGACGACGTTGGGGCCCGGCAAAATCTGGGCAACAGCCCAATCCTCCAGAAACTCTTCACGGGTGAGCCATTGCTTCTTTTCCACCAACTCACGCTGTACCACGGCCAGCACGCCCCCAAAACCCTGCAGCGCCAAAATGGAAAACGAGAGGAAAAGGTCGGTCTTGGATTGGGGGCGCTGGGATGACATGGGCTGGGAATGAGGGGTTATTTGTGCCGCTAGCCCCCGTGGAATCTGCGCAGGCAGCTACTGTTTTGATAGCGTTTTTGCCGTCGGTTTTTTCATGGGTGCCCGTTTGGCGGCGCCCTTTGGGGTGGCCGTCTTTGGCGTCGTTGATTTTATTACCCTGGACGCCGGCTTGGGCGTTTCCTTCGATGCCGGGTGTGCCCCGATCCCCAGCGCTGCCTCCAGTTCCAGGATGGCGTTATGCGTGTAGTCCAGCATGCGCTGCAAAGCGGGCACCGATCGGCGGCAGGCAATGTAGCCAAAGCCCAGTCGGTCACCATAGCCACTGATGGTGATGTTCAGTGCCAGGTAGTGGGTGGGGATGGATACCGGATAAACCTCATCCAGCCGTGCGCCATTGAGGTAGAGGGTCTCCCGGGGCCCCGGTACGTTGGATATCACCAGGTTGAACACCGGGTGCTGTTCTGCCAGGCCCGTGACCATGCCAGGAGCCAGCGGGGAGATGGTGGTGACGCCGTGGGCCCATTTTTGCAGGCGAGGCATTGCCGCCAGACGGTCTTTGGCATGTTTGGTGGACTCGACGATGCGTTGGAGGCGCTTGAGTGGGTCCGCAATGTTGGTTGCCAGACTCGCCAATAGCAGCGATACCTGGTTGCCTCCGGCGTCCGTCTCGGCGTGAAGTGATACCGGCACCATCGCCACCAGCGGTTTCTTGGGCAATTTGTTCTGCGACAGCAGATATTCGCGGAGTGCGCCAGCACAGATGGCGAGCGTGACGTCGTTCACCGTGGCCCCGGTCGCCTCACCAATGTGTTTGAGCCGCGCCAGTGAATAGGACTGCGACGCAAATCGCCGTGAGCCTGAAATCTCGACATTGAAGGGTGAGGGCGGTGCCTGAAAGGGCAGGGCTGCCGTGGTCTCGGTAACCGCCGCGCGCACGATGTCCCACAGGCCAATGCCAACACCCGGAAGAATCTCCTTGCCGGCTTTCAGCACACTGCCCAGTTGCTCCAGTAGCCCGGGCGACGCCACTTTGGGGCGGGATGCCGGGTGTTGTTTGTAGGGCAGCGCCCACAAGGGCGGTTTGTGGTCCGAGGCATTCAGACACAGGCCATTGGCCGCCATCTTGCCGCCTGTTACGCCATCCACCAGCGCGTGGTGGATCTTGTTGTACACGGCAAACCGGCCGCCGGGCAGGCCTTCGATGACATAGGTTTCCCATAGCGGGCGGTTGCGGTCCAGCAGGTTGCCATGCAACCGGGACACCATGGCCAGTAGCTCGCGAATGCGTCCGGGTTGCGGCAGTGATAGGTGGCGCAAGTGGTAGTCCAGTTCGAAGTCTTTGTCCTCCTCCCAAAACCACAGACCCAAGCGCAAAACCGGGCGCAAATTGAAGGGGGTGACGGCCTTGTGGTGCCTGCCCCAATCGGCCAGCAGTTTGCTGACGAAATCGTGGCTTGATCCCGGCGGCGGTGTGTAAATGCTCAGTCCCGCCACATGCATGGGTTGGTTGCGGGTTTCCATCCACAGGAATGCGGAGTCGGTGGGGCTCAGTGCTTGCATGGTTGTGTCCTCCTCTTGTTTTTTTGCCTGGTCAGGGCTTCCCGAGTCCAGTCTATTCAGTTTAAGGGCCCGGAGCCAGTAGCACAGTGCGAAAACCCAGATGGCTCGCGCCCAGATCGTCTTCCTGGGGCTGACGTGCCCCGGAACGGTATCGCATGCAGTAGTTCGGCGCACACAAGAACGAGCCTCCTTTGATGACGCGTTGCCCGCTGGAACGGGGCCGCAAGTCTGGTGGCACCTGGTCGGGTGTTATCGCTTCGTCATCCGCATGCGTGGACGTATAGGCATCGCGGGTCAACTCCCAGGCATTGCCAATCATGTCAAGCAGTCCCCAGGCGTTTGCTGGATAGCACCCTGCGGGGGCAAGGCCTACAAATCCGTCTTCAGCCGAGTTCGCCACGGGGAACAAGCCCTGCCATGTATTGGCGTCTTTGGGCTGGTCATGGTCGGCCGCTGCACCGGTGTTGCCCGCGCGTGCCGCCCACTCCCACTGCGCTTCGCTGGGCAGTTGATGCCCTTTCCATTTTGCGTAGGCGGAGGCATCTTCAAAAGTGACGGTGACCACGGGGAATGCACCGCGGCCATCAATGCGGGTGTCGGGGCCACCGGGGTGGCGCCAGTTGGCACCCGGGATGTAGCGCCACCATTGGGTCACGCTGCCAGTGCCCTTCACATCATTGGGCATGACGAAGACGACGGCACCGGGCAGGCGCATCTCGGCCGACAGGCCGGGGTGCAGTCGGGTGTCCACCGCGCGCTCAGCGACAGTGACGTACGCCGTCGCCTTCACAAATTCTGCAAACTCAGCATTGGTGACTTCCGTGCGATCCATCCAGAACCCGGCTACCCGGGTGGGATGAACCGGCTGTTCTTCGGGGTAAACCGTGTCGCCAAATGCGAAGCTTCCGCCCGGCACCCACACCATGCCCGGATGGGGGGCTGTGGCGTCTTGCGCAGGCAACGGACACTGCAAACGCTCGGCATTCGTGTGGCGGGATGTTTGCGCACCCAAGCCGATCCACGCAGCAACTGCCAGAAGGGCCAGCAAGGCTGCAAAGAGGGCCAACCGGCGCTTATTCATGTTGAACAGTGCACGCTTTAGTTGACCCAGTAGGTGTATTCGTCTTGCGGGGTCATTGGTTGGTTCAATGTCTTGTCGATTGCCACGGGTATTTCAAGAAACGACGGCCACAGCGGTGCAGGCATGCCGGCGTTGTGGGTGGTCAACAGCGCCTGGAGTTGCGCCAGCTTCTGTGGCTGCTGGTCTGCCAGGTTGATCTTCTCGGTGGGATCAGTGTTCAGATTGAAGAGCCAGTTCTTTTTGGGTCGTTCCGCTGAAATGAGCTTCCAGCCCTGATCCTGAACGGTGCGGTAGGGGCCATCACGCCAGAACAGCGGACGTGGCGGTTGCGTTGCGGGCTTGGCGCTCAGGTACGGCAACAGGTTCACGCCATCCATCACGCGATCGGTGGGCACTGTTCCACCTGCCGCAGAGACCACCGTGGGCAGAACATCGATGTTGGATACGGGGGGCTGGTAACGTGTTCCGGCTGGAATATGGCCCGGCCACTTGGCCACATAGGGCACATGCACGCCTCCCTCAAACAGGGTGAGCTTCCAGCCGCGGTAAGGCCGATTCACCTCCGGCAGCCCAATGTAGCCCGGTGCGCCGTTGTCGCTGGTGAAAATCACGATGGTGTTGTCGTCCAGGCCCTCATCCCGCAGGGTCTGCAGCACGCGGCCCACGCTGCGGTCAATAGCGCGCACCATGGCCAGATAAACGCGCCTGCGGTGGTCGGGAATGTTGCTTAAGGCGTCATAGTCGGCCTTGCTCGCTTGCAGCGGGGTATGCACGCCCCAGTGCGCCAGGTACAGGAAGAAAGGCTGATTCTTGTTGCGTTTGATGGCGGTTACCGCTTCATCGGTGAAGTAGTCGGTCAGGTACCTGGCCGGTTTGAACCATTTGCCATTGTTGAAGCTGACGCCAAAGCGCATGTTGGGCCAGAGGAACTTGTCAATCGGGTCAAAGTCCTGCTTGGAGTTCACCACATTGGGATCGTTTTCCGGCAAATACAAGCCGCTTTCCATGAACAGGCTTTCATCAAAGCCCTGGTTGTTGGGGCGCATCTCGGGCGTGCTGCCCAGGTGCCATTTGCCGATGTGCAGGGTGTGGTAACCGCGTGTCTTCAGGAGCTCTGCCACGGTTTGTTCTGAGGGGGGCATGCCCAGATCGTTGAAACTTTTGGCCTGGCTGGCCTTTTCCTTGTCGATAACAATCGGATACAGGCCGTCGGCATCTTCATACAACTTGCCCGCAACCCGCGCCATGGCACCCGGAGTAGGGGTGAATTCCACGCCGAAGCGCCACGGATAGCGCCCGGTCATCAAAGCCGCACGCGAGACGGTGCACACGGCGCTACCAGCATAGCCATTGTCGAAACGCACACCGTCGCGTGCAATGGAGTCGATGTTGGGGGTGGCAACGCCCAGGGCCGCCTGGCCGCCGCCATAGGTGGTCACATCGTTAAAACCCAGGTCATCTGCCAGAATGACAATGATGTTGGGCGGCCTTTGCGCCAGGGGTTTGCCCGCCTCGGCGGGACCTGCGACCCAGGGCACCGGATGGTTAGCGTCACGCGGGTGAAGGATGTCAGTCTGCCAGCCCAGCGAATACTGCAGCAGCTTCAGGCGGTTGGCATATGCGCCCGCAACCAGAAGTACCAGAACAGCCAGTGCGATGGCCGCCTTCTTTTTTGTGCTCATTCTTTTGATGCCCTGCAATCAGGATTGGGGTCGACCACCCGCAGCGAGCAGCATTTTCTGCGCCGTCTCCACCCCTGCGTTCTGGTTTTGCCCGGTTACCAGACGCCCATCCACTACCGTGTGATTGGCAAACACGTCCAGCAGCGCGCTGCTGCTCTCAAACAAGGCGCCCGCGGCACGCAGTTCCCGTTCAGGGTGCTGCGGGGTGAGGGTGATGCCCAATTGCCGAACCTGCCGGTTCGTCACAGCCGTCAGACGCCCGCCTTTGACGAGGGGTACACCTTGGGCATCCGTTGCCAGCAACAAGCCAAGGGGCCCGTGGCACACGCCACCAATAACCCGCTGGGCGGCCCAGGCCTGCGATATTTTTTGACCCAGCGCGACCGATGTGCCCAAGTCGTACGCGGCGCCCCAGCCACCCGCCAGAAAAATGATGTCGTACTGGGTGAAGTCCAGATCGTCGATCCTTCGCGAGGCTTTGACTTTGTCCTGAAATTCGGGATCTTTCAAATAGCGCTTGTCGGACGGGGCGGCCAGCAGCCAGAGAAACGATCCTGGCTCAATTGGAATTTCGCCGCCTTGAACGCTTGCGACATCCACCTGCATACCGGCGTCCTGAAACGCATAGTAGGGTGCCGTCATTTCTGACCCGAAAACTCCGGTCGCTCTGCCACCTTCTCCCAATGTTTTGTGGCTCGTGGTGATGATCAGCGCACGTTTTCCCGGCAACGCATAGGTCTGTCCAGAGTAGCGCGGATGCAGCCCCAGCGCGGTGAGCACTAGTGGCAACCCGAGCCAGATGAAAAGCGCGCAGAGAACGATAAAAAGAAGGATGTTGCGCATGGGTGCGCCGCGCTCAGGCGGGCTGCCCCACTACCGCGAAGCGCTGGGTGTTGTCACGCAGCCATTGCTCCGACAGGGACGTATCCTGCTGGCGGGGGTGAAAACCGGGCTCCATGTAGGCACGCCACATTGCCGAATTGCCCCGGATCATGCCGTCTTTGGCAAACAGCAGTTTGCCAGCGCTGCGCCAGGTGCTCCACTTGAACAGGCTGCCGTCGTGCCACAGGTTGCGGATGGTCTGGCGTGTGATATCCATGGCAAAGGTGAGGGTGATATAGCGCAGCAGGCGCACCCGCCATTCGAGGCTCCCTTGCAGCGCGGTGTAGATATCAAACGCCGTGCTGCAGTGCTCTGACTCTTCTGCTGCATGCCACATCCACAAGGTCTGCAGGCGGGGCTCGGCACCTTCCAGTGCTTCAGGGTGGCGAAACATCCAGTCGGCAAACATGGCGGTCAAATGTTCGGTGGCTGCTGTGGCCGCTACGTGTACGCGCACATCCCGGTGTGCGTTGTCCCGCAGTCGCTTGGTGGCGCGGCGTTCCAGTTCGTTATCGAGCCCCAGTTTTTCCAGCTGACCATTGAACAGCGCGTGGATGCGCCGATGGGTTGCTTCTTGCCCAACAAAGCCTTGCACTTCAGGTGCAAGCCGTTGGCGGTCGGCGTCTGGCAGATTTTTCAGCCCGGCCCGAACGGAGTCCATGAAATACTGCTCGCCTACCGGAAAGCTCATGGACAGGGCGCTGAAAAATGCCGAGCGAAACGCATCGCCACCATTCCACCGGGCGGGGAAGGGCGTAGTGAGGTCAATTAACAGTTTGCGGACAACAAGATCGGTCATGTTTGTGTGCTCAGGTGATCGGTAACGCCATACAGAACGCGCTCCAGGCCTTTGGGCTTGAAGGGCTGCCAGTGATCTTCGGTCTGGGCCAGGCGTTTTGCCAAGAGATACAAAGCCCCCGGGCTGCACCCCATGCCGCAATGGGTGTTGCCGCGCAGGTGGATATTTTCACCGTCAGGTTGTCCTTCTTCAATCGAGCACTGCCATGCCACGACACCGTCAACCTTGCTGTAGATGGAGGTGGTGGGTACCGGCGGCTTGATGCGGATTTCTACGTGCTTTTTGAAATCCATATCGTCGAAGCGGTCACCCGAGAGCCATTCATAGAAGCGAGCGCCTGTCGATGCGAGCGGGTGGCCGGTAAAGGGCGCGCCCAAGGTAATGACCTGACGCACTTTGTCAGGGGATAACTTGGCGACCTCGCGTGCAAAGACCCCCCCCAGACTTTGCCCAATCACGCTGACTTTTTGCCCATGCTCAGCGTAAATGAACTGCAGGTGCTTGTCCATGGCACCGGGGATGGCGTCGTTGATGCCTTTGTTGCGACCCATGCCCCACGGGTAGGTAACGTAGCCCAGATCGTCAAGAAAGCGTCGCAGCAGGGCGGTCGAGACATCGGACGCACCCAGACCCGGTAGCACCAGAACCGGGTGCCCATCCCCTTTGGGTGCCATACGCCGCAGGATTCCGAACAGGGAAGCGCCGCTCACGTATTCCCAAAATACACGCGCTTCCGATACCAGCAGCCACACAGGTGGGGCTGGAATGTCTGGAAACTGGGTCAATGACGCCTTGAGACGTTTTAATCGCGACATGGTTGTTGGACTTTGATAAACACAAGGGGTTCAAGGATATAGTTTATGAACGTATTTCATTAAAATGTTTCAGATTTTTGCCGGCGGGAATCATGGCGAAGAAAATAGCAAAAACTTCAATTAAATCAATAGTAAGAGCCCCAAAACAGGATCGCGCAAGGATAACGGTTGAGGCCATACTTGAGAGTGCCTTTCAGATTCTTGAAACAGAAGGTCTGGCAGGATTCAAGGTTGCCACGCTGGCTGAACGGTCGGGCTATGGCGTGGGTACTTTGTACCAGTACTTTGAAAATATCGACGCCGTCATGCTGGCACTGGTTGATCTGGAAAGTGAGCGCCAGAGGCAGACGCTGCTGGCCGCGTTCAGCGACCAGGCCGCACGGGGTGTGGCACTGGGAACACGAGACCTGGTTAATCTGATGCTGTTCGCATTTACCCAGCGCCGTGCGGCCCAGAAAGCCATTATTGAGTGGGCATTGTCCCGACGCGAAGTGCGGTCCATTGAGGGCCGCAATACTTTTTTGGGGCAAATGCTGGCGAGCGTTTCGGTCCGATCGCAAGGGTTGCAGTTTGACCGGCTTCTGAATCCAACCGAAATGTTTGTGCTCTCCCGGAGCTTTCTCGGCACGCTGCGTACGGCTATCTGGAATGATGAGGCCGACACTAGCGCGCCCCAATTTGCGCAGGCGCTGACGGATCTGGTGGACGGCTATGTCCATCAGCTGGTAAAGCGCGAGGCAGCAGGCATCCACGCGTGATCTGCGGCTCAGCCCGGCGGTATGTCATCCAACTGTTGCACTACCCACTGGATGACCGGCACATTGAGGCACATCTGGACATGACCAATTCCGTCGAATACGGTTGGGGTAATGCCCTGCAATACCTGTGCTCGCTGGGGGTAGACGATGTTGTCCTGCGGCGTAATGGCGATGCGCTTGAGCGCGCGAAAAGCGTCTGATTCAGATGCGGCCAGATCGGCAAGCCATTGGCTTTTCCAGCCCATCTGGGTTCCATTGGTCGTGTTGAAAAACGGCCCCACGCGGGTACCCGCATGCGGCGTCCCCAAGGTGAGGATGCGCGCAACCCGGTCCGACCCAAACCTGCGCATCCAGGCACGAATGGCCAATCCACCCATGCTGTGCCCGACCAATGCCACATGGGATGCGCCGGTTTGCCTGCGAATTTCTTCTACCGCGTTTTCCACAATAGGCGCGTAGTTGTCGATGGATGAAAACAGTGGCTCCAGATCGACAGCAAAAACCGGATGGCCGTTGGCGCGAAGTGCATTCGACATATCGTCCCAAATGCGGTGATTGCACATGAAGCCGTGCACCAGCACAACCGGAACCTTCGGCACGCTCCCAGTCGCCGGTTGCCAAGTGGGCGGTGCAATCGCCCAAGGCTGGCGAAACAAAAAGACCTGGATGCCCGCGTTGAACTCACCAAACAAAGACCGCCACCAGACTCTGTTGCCTTCGTTCCCCCTGGATTGAACCGCAGTAACGATGTCAATCAGGATCATGCCAACGAATGGCATGGCAGCAGCCCATGCCAGCACACCCCAGACCGGGCCATGTCCCAATTTGAATAACAGGAAACCCAGTCCCGTACCGATCAGAATTTGCGTGGCTATCACGCGACGAAGAAGTTGTGCCAGCATCGTGTTACCTAAACTTTGTTGCAAACCAGTGTACGTCGGGCAGGTTCCAGAACGGATTTCTCCGCCTCGTAGTCCCCTGTCAAAACGCGCATCAATAAAAAACCTTTGGTGGATGGCGAAACCACCACCTGCACCCCTTCAGGCACCACCCGGCCATCAGGACTTCCACGCTCGGACACCAGCCACAAGTCCACAGGCTTGCCAGCAGCCTTGCGGTCATTCAGGACAAAAAAATTATCGCTATTGGCAGAGTAGAGTGCAACGGACCAGTAAGTTTGCAGGCCCGGATTGGCCTTGATCTGGACAGGGCCAGCAGATACGTCATAGACGCAAACCGAGTAGAGCATGTCCGGGCTGGGCATGACGACGGAGCGTGAAGCTGCGTTGACGGGGGGAGGAAATGCCGCCTGGTTCTGCATGTTGAGCGCATGGGCCATGGGCCCATCCATTAAGACCCGCATGATCAGACGAGGTGCCGCCCATACGGTTACGAGGTGAACGATGGCGGCTGTCGCAATGAGCGTCAACACGCGGTAGAACCAGAGGCGCTTGCGGCTTGACATCTGCTTCATGCGCAGGCTCCTGTGGGGGTGATGGTAGGAGGCGCCATGGTGGTGGGCGCTGCCTGCAACTGTTGTTCGGGGTTATACAGGCGCAAAGTCAGGAACAGGCCACGGTCCCCCGGTGTTGGAAGCCAGTGGGTACCCGACTGCTCCTTGCCTCCCGTTGTGAAGGCAAACCGGCCATTTTTGTCAAGCGTCGCCGTACTGCCATTCAGGCTGTAGTGACCCCCGGGTGCGTCAAATAAAAACTTGTCATCGGCGTATGCGGTGATGCTCCACCAGCGCGCTTTGGGAGGTATACCTTCCACGCGGTAAGTACAGCTTGACCGGAGCGACTTGCCAGTGTCGTCGTGGGTCGCCACAAAGTACATGGTCTCATCCCGATCCAGCGCCAAAAGTGCATTGAGAGCGATGCTGGCGCGGGTGTACATGTCGGCGTCCGGGCTGCCTGCGCGCAAATTGGCTTTCCATGCGCCAGTCTGCACCGTGGCGTTCAGCCAGGGTGCTTTTGTCAAGACCCACCAAGCGGAACCGAGCCCCACTGCCACGGCACTCAGGTACAGGGCAATACCTATGGCGATACGCCTGGAACGACTTTGGTAGAGGGGCTTGTTCATCGTCATTTTTTTCATCGTTATTTTTTCAGCTTATGCCGCAGGTCTGCGCTTGCGCATCAACCAGCCTGCACAGGCAATCAGTGAAAGCCCGGCCAGGATGGCAGGGGCATAGGACTTGAACCGCGGCACATAGACGTTCACCAGGGCATTGATCTGCACCTGCCGGATGGGGTCATAGTCCGCTGGCATGTCCAGAACCTGGTTGGCTTTGGCGTACGCGTCATAGTCCGCGCGCATGGCGTCAAAACGAGCAGGCATGGCTGCTTGCAGGTCCTTTGTCTCGCCGGGATCGCTCTGGATGTTGTAGAGGTGCCATTGGCCGTCTCCCACGCCCTGAAGGACCCGCACCAGCTTGTAGTCACCCTTGAACAATGCAGAGCTACCCGAGAGTTCGTACCCGATGGGCTGCTCGTCCGGGTGCACCTGTTGCGCTTTTCCTTGCAGTAGCGGTAACAGGTTGCTGCCCGTCAAGGGCTCCACCGGATGACCCCGGTAGGTTCCGGTGTGGGGTGTTACACCGGCCACCGCCAGAAGCGTTGGCACGATGTCATTGACATGGGTGAAAGCCTTGCTGATCTGGTTTTGCTGCATGCCTTTTCCGGAGATAACCAGTGGCACCCGAAGGCCACCTTCACCGCCATAGAACTTGTAGGTATTCAGCGGAGACGCTGCGGCGCTACCCCAACTGGGGCCCAGCACCGCGTAAGCACCTTTCGATCCCAGGCGGTCCAGGTCCCGGTTGTACTTCCAGTCCAGCCAGAGGCGACCCGACAGCGTTGCATAGGGGTCGGACGCCTCCGCCCCGTTGTCAGACATAAACACGAATACCGTGTTGTCATATTGCCCGGTCGACTTCAGGTGGCTGACCAGGCGGCCGACCTCATGGTCCATCGCATCGGCCATGCCGGCATAGACTTCCATGCGCCGGGATTGGTAGGCTTTCTCGTCCGGAGTCAAGGCATCCCAATCCGTTGTCGTGGACATGGTTACCATGGGCGCGCCTGGGGGTATCAGACCCAGCGCAATTGCTCGCTCTCGTCGGCTGTTTCTCAGCGCCGTCCAGCCGTTTTTGTAGACGCCCCGGTATTTATCCACAAACGATTTTGGCGCCTGCAGGGGAATGTGGTTGGCCTGAAAAGCCACATACGAGAAAAAGGGTTTGTCGTCGCCCTGGTTCGACTGGATGTACTGAATGGCCTTGTCCACGTAGTAGGAGGACGAATAGAAGTCTTTGGGGATGGTTGCAGTCTTGTCCTGTTCAAACCAATAGACCTTGTCCTTGATGTCGAGGTAAACACGGTCTTCCCAATTGTCCGAGCCGCTATCGGCCTGAATGAAAGAGCGCTCAAAGCCCCGCGCGCCAGGCAGGTTGTGCGCTTCTTTGCCCAGATGCCATTTGCCTGAGATGTAGGTGTGGTATCCACTGTCCCTGAGCATGCTGGCGACGGTGACCACATTGGTATCAAGCACCCCCAGATAACCGGGTTTCCCGATGTGCGACTGGGGAATGCTCTCGGGCATGTCGCCCACGCCATTGCGGTGGTTGTCCACGCCCGTCATCAGCATGGAGCGGGTCGGCGAACACGATGCTGCGACATGGAAGTTGGAGAAGCGCACGCCTTTTGCGGCCAGTGCATCAATGTTGGGGGTTGAAATTTCGCTGCCATAGGCACCCACATCGCTAAAACCCCAGTCGTCTGCCAGCAGCAGAACGATATTGGGGCGTCTGGTTTCTGCGACCACGTGGCCCGATGCAACGACCAGAAAGGGTATTGCTGCGGTGATCAGCAGCCCTTTGGCAAAGGGCCTTGAAGCCAGTGCGTTGCGAGTCACCATATCGTCAGGCTTTGCGGCCAATCTGGCTGGCCTTGGCCAGCGGCAGCCAGTGCAACAGGCCAAACAAGAGAGCCAGAAGCAGACTGGTCAGCAAGGGGCCCTTGTATGTCTTGATGTGTTTGAACGCAAAAACGGCCTCCAGCACATGAACTGCCAGAAAGGCCACTGCCACCTTCTGAAAAATCGGGCCACTGCCCCACGGCAGGACCATCAGCAAACTGATAACGGCGAGCAGGTAGATGGCAACGCAGTTGGCTTTGAGAAAGGTGTTCATGGTGAGAGGGGTTGAAAGGGTGTGGAGGAAATGAAGTCTGTGATCTGTTGCGCCAACTCGGGGCCTTTGTCCTCTTGCAGGAAGTGGCCTGCACCGCGGGTCACCGCGTGGGGCTGTTTTGCCGCACCCGGCACACGCTTCTGGAATATTTTTTCACCGCCACGGGTAATGGGGTCGCGGCTGCTGAACAAGGTCAAAAAGGGTTTGTTCCACTGCGTGAGCACTTCCCACGCCTGCTCGTTGCGTTCGCGCTCCGGGTCTGTGGGTGTCGTGGGTACAAAGGCGGGAAACATCCGCGCCGCCATTTCGTATTGCTTCGAAGGGTAGGGGGCGTCATAGGCTGCAATTTCTTGCGGGGTGAGCTTGTTTACACAACCAGAATTGACGATACGGCCAATCGGAAACCAGGGGCTGAACCGGGCGAACGCGCGCCACACTTTGAACGCCTTGGGCGTCTGTTCCTGGGTTCCGGTAGGCAGGCCACCGTTGGCCAGCACCACGCGGGCAAACCGATGCGGGCTTTGGGTCACCATGCGCAACCCGATCAAAGAGCCCCAGTCCTGGCAAAACAGGGTGGCGTTCTGCAGGTCAATTCTCTCCATCCAGGCAGTCATCCACTGCACATGGTTCAGGTACGAGTAATCCGATGGGCGCGAGGGTTTGTCCGATCGGCCAAAACCCACCAGGTCTGGCGCGATGACCCTGTGGCCCGCAGCCAGTAAAGCCGGGATCATCTTGCGATACAAAAAGGACCAGGTGGGCTCGCCGTGCATCAGCAGCACGGGGGCTGCATTGCGCGGGCCTTCGTCGATGTACGCGATGCGCAAGCCATCCAGCTCCAGGTAGTGGGGCTGGTACGGAAAATCCGGCAGATGGGCAAAACGCGCCTCCGGGGTGCGCAGCACGCGGTCTTTCTGAATGGCGGGTAGAACGGTTGTTGGGGTCATTTGGCTCTTTTACTCATGCTTCTGCTGATATCCGTCAACCATCTGGACGACCGGGTGGGCACCAGTCGGAACATCCAGTCCAGCACCCGGGCATCTGCGCCGATCAGCAAGCGGGTCTTTCCGGTCTCAATGGCCTGGATGATGGCTTCAGCCGCCTGTGCCGGTGTGGTGCGGGCGACTTGCTCGAAGTGGCTGCGAAACGCCTGGTCTGATGAGGCCACCATGCGTGAGTCGGTAATGCGCGCCTTGTTGGCGATATTCGTCTTGATGCCGCCCGGGTGCACAGTCAGCACGTTGATGGGGGTGCCGCGCAGCTCCTCGCGCAGCGCGTCGCTAAAACCTCGTACCGCGGCCTTGGACGCGTTGTAAATACTTTGTGTCGGCATGGACACCATGGCAAAGATGCTGGATACGTTCACCAGCACGGCTTCGGGTCGCTCGCGCAGCTGGGGCAAAAAGGCCTGGCAGCCATGCACCACGCCCCAGAAGTTGATGTTCATCAGCCAGTGCGCGTCCTCGGTCGGCATGCCTTCGACGGGAGACACCAGGGCAACGCCTGCGTTGTTGATCAGCACGTCGGCACCGCCCAGCCTGGTACGGGTCTCCTCGGCAAGTGTGTAAATGGCCGACTCACTGCCGGTGTCGGTGACCAGGCCATGGCACTCCACGCCAATGCTCTGGATGGTGCCTACGACCCGCTGCAGGCCGACTGCGTCAATGTCTGCCAGCAGCAGCCGGGCACCGCGTTGCGCCATACCCGTTGCCAGCGCTTCGCCGATGCCAGAAGCCGCGCCGGTGATCACGACAGATTTGCCTTTGAGTGTGCGCATGGTCAAAATAGCTTTTGTTGGTTGATGGAAGTCCCGCCCGTGGGCAGGCTGAACAGCATGCCGTCTTCGCCCACGGTGATGGGGTTGGCATAGTGCTTGGCTGCGTCACCCAGAAATGCGGGGTAAGCGTAACGAAACGGCATGGGCGGCACGATGTGGTTCAGTATCAGCTGTTTGGCACCCGCAGCGCTGGCTTGTTCAGCTGCCTCTTCAGGGGTGGTGTGGTAGTTGAGAATGTCGCGCATCACATGGCCGATGTTAGGCATGTTCTTGTGGTTGAACTCTTGCTCCAGCAGATTCACCAGCTTGGGCTGCAGGGCCTCGTGCACCAGCAGATCAACGTCTTTGGACATGGCGACTACCGACGGCGTTTTTTTGGTGTCGCCGGTAATGACGACGGAACGGCCCTTGTAGTCAAACCGGTAGCCCACGGCGGGTTCGATGGGTGCATGGTTCACCCGGAACGCGGTGACCTTCAAGCCCCTGTCGTCCACCACCACCACGGCATCTCCCTCGCCCACGGCCGGGAGTGCAAAAGGCATTCCTTTGCCGCCACTGCCCCCGGCGGGCATGATTTTCTCGGAGTGGTGGGCTACGCGGTAACCAAAATCCAGCACGTAGGCAGCACGAAAGCCGTCCACCACTTTGTCCACGCCGGTGGGACCGTACACCGGCAATGGGCTCTGTGCTGTGGCCATGGCCCAGCGTTGCAATAAAAACGGTGGCAGGCCGTCAATGTGGTCCGAGTGGAAGTGCGTCAGAAAAATTGCTTCGATGCTGGACGCCAGAAACCCCATGCGGGCCACATTGCGCATGCTGCCTTCACCCGCGTCCACGATGAACATCCGGTCGCCGGCCACAACGGCGGTGCAAGGGCCCGCACGCGTTGGATCGGGAAATGGCGAGCCGCTCCCGCACAGCGCAATGTGCAAGCCATCGGGCAGGGTGGGCAGGATGTTGCGGCCCACGTTGTAGGCAGCCACGCGCTGCAGCAGCACGGTACCTATCTGCCTCTGGAACACAACAGCGCATCCAGCTCCTGTCAATGCGATGGCGGCGACGCCCAACAGGGTTTTCTTGATCTTGTTCATGGCCTTATATTGCGGAACGTGAATGGCGCGCCAGATTTGAAAACTCCATTGCGTTGTCGGCCACGCTGCCGAACTTCAGGTCCATCAGGTCCAGCGCATAGTTTTGGTTCAGCTTCCAGGGCGCGTGTGATCCCTGCTTCGGCAGTCCGCTCAACGCCCGCTGGACATAGCCCGAGGTGAATTGCATGACCGGCTCGGTCACCTGGGTCGGGTCGGTGTTACGCGGCACGCATTGGCTGAAGCCTTCTTTTTGCATGTGGTTCAGCAAGCGGCAGGCATAGGCGGTAGTCAAGTCGCATTTCAGCGTCCACGAGGCGTTGGTGTAGCCCAGGCTGTAGGCCAGATTAGGCACGCCACTGAACATCATTCCCTTGTAGTTCAGAGTGTCTGCAATGCGGACGGTCTGGCCATCGACGGTCAGACTGGCACCCCCCATGAGCTCCATGACCAGGCCGGTTGCGGTGACGATGACATCCGCATCCAGGTGGATACCAGATTTCAAACGGATTCCCGTTTCCGTCAATGTGTCGATGTGATCGGTGACGATGGACGCTTTTCCGCTTTTGATCACTTTGAACAGATCACCGTCCGGAACGACACATACCCGTTGATCCCAGGGCTTGTAACTCGGCGTGAAATGCTTGCCCACATCAAAGTCCGGCCCGAGGGCATCCTGTACCTGTTTCACCATCCAGCGCTTGACCTGCTCCGGCCGCTTGCGGCTCATACGAAAGAAGTACATGCCCATCAAAACGTTCTTCCACCGTGCCATTGCATAGGCCAGCTTGTCTGGCAGGACTTTGCGCAAGGTGTTGGCAACGGCATCCTGGCCGGGGCGCGCCATGACGTAGGTCGGTGAGCGCTGTAGCAGCGTGACATGAGCGGAACTGGGTGCGATGCTGGGAACCAGCGTTACGGCAGTGGCGCCACTCCCGATGACCACCACCTTTTTACCTGCGGTGACGATGTCGTCTGTCCATTGCTGGGGATGGACGATCCGCCCTTTGAACCGCTCAGCACCGGGGAAGTCCGGCGTGTAACCGCGGTCGTACCGGTAGTAGCCGCAACACATGAAGAGAAAATTGCAGGTCAGTTGCACGGGCGTGGGCACACCGTCCTGCTGCACGTCGACCGTCCAGCGTCCGTCAGCACTCGACCATGCGAGATGCGTCACCTTGCTCTGAAAGCGAATGTGCTGGCGGATACCGTAGTCGTCGGCAGCTTCCCGGATGTAGTTCAGAATGCTGGCGCCGTCGGCGATGGCTTTCGGATCGGTCCAAGGCCGAAATTCGTAGCCCAGGGTGTACATGTCTGAGTCGGACCGGATCCCTGGATAGCGAAACAGGTCCCACGTTCCACCGATGACAGAACGGCCCTCAAGAATGGCATAGGTTCTGCCTGGGCACCGGGTTTGAAGGTGGTGCGCAGCACCGATGCCCGATAGTCCCGCTCCCACGATCAGTACGTCAAAGTGCTCAGTGTTCATGGTTAGCTTGCGCAGGCAAATTCGGGCCTTCCTTCCACGGACGTGGCAGACAGGGTCATTGCGGTGGTTAACCGCTGGGTGCAAGTTTATGAAATAAGTTCATTTCCATGTTTCATATTTCTCGCACCGTTTATTGCCTTTCAAAGTTGCGATTGATTGCACTTTTTCATTGGTATGGATTCAATACTATTCATCTGGTATCAGCCAAAAACCATGCAACGAATTGAGCGTTTTTCATGTTTTTTAAAACTGGTATGCATCCATGTTGGGTTGTTCAGTACTGCGGTTGGTACTTGCGGATGGCCGCCTTGACCTCGTCGGTCAGTTTGAATCCATCGCCAAACTGCGCCGCCAGTTCTGCCGCACGGGTCTCAAATGCCTCCACGCCCATGCCATAAATGAACTGCATGGCGCCGCCGGTCCACGCGGGGAATCCAATACCGAAGATTGACCCGATATTGGCGTCGTGTACCGTCGTCAGCACGTTTTCACTCAGGCAACGTGCGGTTTCCACGGCCTGTCGGTACAGCAGGCGGTCTTTCAGGTCAGTAATGGTCCATTGGGCATCGGCTTTTTCAAACAGTGACTTGAGTTGAGGCCACAGAAACTTCCTGGCGCCTTTCTCCGCAGGGTATTCATAAAACCCACCACCCCCTGCGCGGCCGGGGCGGTTGTGCTTGCGCACCATGTCGGCGATCAGCAGCTCGCCAGGGCCGGGCACATAGGTTTTGCCTTCGGCTTCAAAGTCGGCTTTGGTCTGGTCCATCACATGCAGGCTCAGCGTGAGCGAGGTTTCGTCGATCACGGCCAGCGGGCCCACCGGCATGCCGCATTGAATGCCAGAATTCTCGATGGCCGCAGCGGGAATGCCTTCGCCCAGCATGGCAGCGCCTTCCATCACAAAAGTGCCAAACACGCGGCTGGTGAAGAAGCCACGCGAGTCATTCACCACAATCGGGATCTTGCCGATGGCCTGCACGTAATCAAACGCACGGGCCACAGTTTCGTCATCGGTCTGCTTGCCGCGGATGATCTCCACCAGCTTCATCTTGTCCACCGGGCTGAAGAAGTGGATGCCAATGAACTTTTCGGGCGCAGCACTTGCCGTGGCCAGGCCGCTGATGGGCAGGGTGGAGGTGTTGGAGGCGAAGAAACCACCGGCGGCCAACAGGGGCTCGGATTCCTGGGTGACCTTGGCTTTGAGCTCGCGGTTTTCGAACACGGCTTCAATGATCAGGTCGCAGCCTTTCAAGTCGTCTACCGAGCCGGTGGGTTGGATGCGGTCCAGAATGGTTTTTTGCGCCTCGGCCGTCATGCGGCCCTTGTCGACACGCGCCTGGGTAATTTTGGCGCTGTAGCTCTTGCCCAGGTCAGCCTTTTCCTGGCTCACATCTTTGAGTACGGTGGCAATGCCCTTGCTGGCCTGCGAATAGGCAATGCCGGCGCCCATCATGCCGGCGCCCAGTAAACCCACTTTGCTTGGCTTGAAGCGCGGTGTCGTGCCGGGGCGGCTCTGACCGCTCTTGATGGCGTTGAGGTTGAAAAAGAAGGTGTTGACCATGGCCTGGGCGTTGATGCCGGTCATGAGCTTGGCCAGCGCACGGCTTTCCAGACGCAGGGCGGTTTCCATGTCCACCTGCAGGCCTTCAACCATGCAGGCCATGATGGCCTCGGGCGCGGGGTACAGACCGCGGGTCTGCTTTTTGATCATGGCCGGTGCCACCGCCAGCATGCCCGCTACTGCGGGGGAGGAGGGCAGGCCGCCAGGCACCTTGTAGCCCTTGGCTTCCCAGGGGTGCTGCGCGCCTGGGTTGGCGGCAATCCAGGCCAGGGCCCGGGTGCGCATCTCGGCAGCGGCGTTGTCGCCCGGGGCGACCAGGTCGTGCACCAGGCCCAGGCCTTTGGCCTCGGACGGTGAAAAGGTTTTGCCTTCCACCAGGTAGGGCTGTGCACCCATCAGGCCCAGGTGGCGTGTCATCTTGGTCACGCCGCTGGCGCCGGGCAGCAGGCCCAGGGTCACTTCGGGCAGGCCAAACTGGGTTTTGCGGTCGTCAATGGCAATGCGGTGGTGGCCCACCAGTGCCACTTCCCAGCCACCACCCAAGGCCGTGCCGTTGAGCAGGCTGACTACGGGCTTGCCCAGGGTCTCGATGGTGCGAAAGTTCTTTTTGACACGCTCAATCTCGCTGAAGATGGTTCCGGCGTCCGAAGGCTTGAGGCGCATGACGCCTTTGAGGTCGGCACCGGCAAAGAAGGTGGACTTGGCAGAGGCCAGCAGGATGCCTTTGATGGCGTCCTTGTCTTTGAGCACCTGCTCGGCCACGGCCGACATGTCTTCCTGCCACTGCAGGCACATGGTGTTGACGGGCGAGTCGGGCTCGTCAAAGGTGATCGTGGCGATGCCGTCCGAGAGAGCGTATTGAATGGTTTTCATGGTGTGAATGCTATGAATTTAGGAGCTGCTTGCGCAATGAATACGGGGGCTAGAGGCCTTTTTTACTTATATTCTCTCGACAATAGTGGCAATGCCCATTCCGCCACCCACACACAGCGTGACCAGGCCGTAGCGCAAATTGCGGCGGTGCAGTTCGTCAATCACGGTGCCCAGAATCATGGCGCCGGTGGCACCCAGCGGGTGGCCCATGGCAATGGCGCCGCCATTCACGTTGACCTTCTCGTGCGGCACTTTCATTTCTTTCATGAAGCGCATCACCACAGCGGCAAAGGCTTCGTTCACTTCAAACAGGTCGATGTCATCCACCGTCAGGCCGGCTTTGGCCAGCGCTTTGCGCGTCGCGGGCATGGGGCCGGTGAGCATGATGGTGGGGTCTGCGCCACTCAGGGCCGCCGCCACAATGCGTGCGCGGGGCGTCAGGTTATGGGCTTTGGCGGCCGCTTCAGAGCCAATCAGTACCGCCGCAGCGCCGTCCACGATGCCGGATGAATTGCCGGCATGGTGCACGTGGTGAATGCGTTCCACCTGCGGGTAGCGGGTGAGCGCGACCTGATCGAAACCCATGCCGCCCATTTGCTCAAAGGCGGGCTTCAGACCGCCCAAGCCTTCCAGAGTGGTGTTGGGCTTGATGAATTCGTCTCTGCCAAGAATCGTCTGACCCAAGGCGTCTTTCACTGGCATGACCGAGCGGTCAAAGTAGCCCGCAGCTTGCGCCTTGGTGGCGCGGCGTTGCGATTCCAGCGCAAAGGCATCCACGTCGGCTCGGGTAAAGCCTTCCAGCGTGGCAATCAGGTCGGCGCCAATGCCCTGCGGCACAAACGCAGTGGCCGAATTGGTTTCGGGGTCCAGAGCCCAGGCGCCGCCATCCGAGCCAATCGGTACACGGCTCATGCTTTCCACGCCACCGGCCACCACCAGGTCTTCCCAGCCTGAGCGCACTTTTTGCGCTGCCATGTTCACGGCTTCCAGGCCCGAGGCGCAAAAGCGGTTGATCTGCACACCGGCGCACTGGAAATCCCAGCCCGCCTTGAGTGCGGCCACTTTGGGCAGCACGGAGCCCTGGTCGCCCACGGGCGACACGATGCCCATCACGACGTCGTCAACCCGTGCGGTATCGAACTGGTGGCGCTGCTGTAGATCGGTCAGCAGGCCTGCCAGCAGGTTGACGGGTTTGACCTCGTACAGGCTACCGTCTTTCTTGCCTTTGCCGCGCGGGGTGCGGATGGCATCAAATACAAATGCTTCGGTCATGGTGGTACTCCGGGGAAATAGGTCGATGGGAACGGACGGATCAATTTGGAATTTTCTCGATTTGGAGTATATTGCTTTTTACCAAGCAAATGCTTTGTATAAATAAAAACGTCCCAACCCACAGGTGCCCCGATGATTGAACGAACCCTTTTCTCTTCAGACCACGAAGCCTTCCGCGACAGTTTTCGCCGTTTCATTGACAAGGAGATTGCCCCTTTCCACGCCGAGTGGGAAGAGCAGGGCTACGTGGACCGCGCGGTCTGGAACAAGGCCGGCGAAAACGGCTTTTTGTGCATGACCATGCCCGAGGCGTACGGCGGCTCGGAGGCCGACAAGCTGTACTCGGTGATCCAGTTCGAGGAAGTGGCGCGTGCCGGCTACACCGGCATCGGCTTCAGCCTGCACAGCGAGATCGTGGCCCCCTACATCCTCCACTACGGTACACCCGAGCAAAAAGCCAGGTACCTGCCCAAGCTGGCCACGGGCGAGATGATTGGCGCCATTGCCATGAGCGAGCCTGCAGCCGGCTCGGATCTGCAGGGCATCAAGTCCACCGCCATCGAACAGGCCGATGGCAGCTACCTGCTCAACGGCAGCAAGACCTTTATCACCAATGGATGGCATGCCGATCTCGTGGTCGTGGTGGCGAAAACCAACCCGGCTGCGGGAGGCAAGGGCACCAGCCTGCTGCTGATTGAGCGCGGCATGCCCGGCTTCTCGGTGGGCAAACGTCTGAAGAAAATGGGCATGAAGGCACAAGACACCTCCGAGTTGTTTTTTGATAACGTGCGCGTACCCGCCGAGAACCTGTTGGGCGGAAAGCCACAAGAGAACAAGGGCTTCATCTGCCTGATGGAACAGCTTCCGTGGGAGCGCCTGCAGATTGCCATCAGCGCCGTGGCGGCCGCGCAGGCTGCCATCGACTGGACGGTGGACTACGTCAAGGAACGCAAGGTGTTTGGCCAACCCGTGGCCTCGTTCCAGAACACCCGTTTCACCCTGGCCGAATTGCAAACCGAAGTACAGGTCGCCCGTGTGTTCGTGGACAAATGCTGTGAACTCATCGTGCAGGACAAGCTCGACACCGCCACCGCCAGCATGGCCAAGTACTGGACTACCGACCTGCAGTGCAAGGTGATGGACGAGTGCGTGCAGCTCTTTGGCGGTTACGGCTACATGTGGGAATACCCCATTACCCGCGCCTATGCCGACGCCCGTGTGCAGCGCATTTACGGCGGTACCAACGAAATCATGAAAGAAGTGATCACCCGGGCCATGGGACTGGGCGGCAAATAAAGAAAGGGGCAACAGCATGGGCGAGGTTTTTGACACCATCATTCGCGGTGGGCGGGTTTTTGACGGCACCGGCGGGCCTTCGCGCATCGCCGATGTCGGCATTCGCGACGGCAGGATTGCAGCCATCAGTGACACGCCACTGGATACGGCCGATGCGGACGAGGTGATTGACGCGCAAGGTCAGTGGGTCACACCCGGCTTTATCGACATCCACACCCACTACGACGCCGAGATGATTCTGGCGCCCGCGCTGGAGGAGTCGGTTCGCCATGGGGTCACGACCTGCTTTGTGGGTAGCTGCTCCATCAGCATGATCTACAGCGACCCCGAGGATGCGTCCGATATCTTCACCCGCGTGGAGTCCATCCCGCGTGAGTACGTGCTGCCGGTGCTGGAGAAGACCAAGACCTGGCGCGACAGCAAGGGCTATGTGGACTACCTGAAGAGCCAGCCCTTTGGCCCCAACATTGCAAGCTACATGGGCCATTCCGATTTGCGCGTGGCGGTCATGGGCCTGGGGCGTGCGGTGGACCCGAAGGAGAAACCCAGCGAGGCCGAGATGCAGTTGATGGAAAAACACCTCAACGAAGGCATCGACCTCGGGCTGCTGGGGCTGTCGAGCATGACCAACCCCTGGGACAAGGTCGATGGCGACCGCTACCGTTCGGCCGCTTTGCCGTCGGTGTATGCGCGCTGGAGCGAATACCGCCGCCTGCACCGGTTGCTGCGCAAGCGCAATGCCATTTTGCAGTCGGCTCCCAATCTGACCAATCCGCTGAACGCGTTGTTCTTCATGGTCACATCCAGCAGCCTGGCATTGCGGCGCACGCTGCGCACCACGCTGATCACGCTGATGGATGTCAAGACCAAGCCCAAGCTGGATATCGTGATGTCGGCCGCCACCCGTGCGTTCAACAAGCTGCTGGGCGCCTCGTTCAAGTGGCAAATATTGCCGCAGCCCTTTCTGGTGTATGCCGACGGCATCGACTTCATCATTTTTGAGGAATTTCCGGCCGGTGAAGTGGCCCTGCATCTGAAAAAAGACTTTGACCGCAACAAGCTGTTTTCCAACCCGGCCTACCGCGAACAGTTCAAGCGCGATTACCAGCGCAAATGGGGCGGCCGTGTGTGGCACCGCGATTTTGGCGATGCCCGCGTCATTGATTGCCCCGACGCGGCGCTGGTGGGGCGTACCGTGCGCGACATTGCCCTGCAGCGCGGCGTGCACGAGGTGGACACGTTTCTTGACCTGTTGATAGACCACGGCAAACAGCTGCGCTGGTCCACCTTGATTGGCAACCACAACCCGGCACGCGTGGCGGTGAATGTCAATGCCGATTGCGGGCTGGTGGGCTTCTCGGACGCGGGCGCGCACCTGCGCAACATGGCGTTTTACAACTTTGGCCTGTGCATGCTGCAGCTCGCCATGACCGAGCACCCCGTGATGACGCCCGAGAAAGCGGTGTGGCGCCTGACCGGCGAGATTGCAGACTGGTACAACCTGGACGCTGGCAAATTGCAGGTGGGTGCACAGGCGGACGTGGTGGTGCTGGACCCCAAGGCTCTTCAGCAGGCGACGTTGATGCGTTATGCCGAATCGCCCATGGCGGTGATGGGCGGTTTGCTGCGCGTGGTGAACCGCAGCGATGGCGTGGTGAAAGCCACCCTGATCAACGGCAACGTGGCCATGCGCAACGATGTGGTCAACCCGGAGCTGGGCCGGGTGCAGAAGTTTGGGCGTTACCTGGCGAGGCAGGGTGCTATCAATTAAATAGCTGCTTGCGCAGTACCTGCGGGGGCTAGAGCCCCAAACAGGCGCTCCTGCAGGAATGTGACAAAAGTCGCCGTGTTGAGAGCCAGCCACTTGCGCGCCGGGTACACCGCATAGATCGACGGACCAGGGCTCAGGCGGTAAGCCGGTAGCAGTTCGATCAGTGCACCACTGGAGAGCTCCTGCTGTGCCAGCAGGCGGTCCAGCACTGTAATGCCGGCGCCGGTGCAGGCGCTGGCGACCAGCGCCATGCCATCGTTGACCCGGATGCGGCCATTGGCCCGAATCTGGGTGACCTGGGTGGTGTCATCGCCGCCATGAAAGCTCCATTCGTCCCACACTTTTGCGCCACTGACATACAGCAGGCATTCATGCTGCGCCAAATCCGCTGGTGTCGTCGGGGTGCCCGCGCGCTGCAGGTAGGACGGTGCGGCAACCAGAACGCGGGGGTTGTCGGCCAGCTTGCGCGCGATCAGCGTCGAGTCTTCCATGTGCGCAACGCGAACGGCCACATCAATCTGCTCCGCGACCAGATCGGTCAGGCGGTCTTCCACAATCAATGTCATTTCGACCAGCGGATGGCGTTGGGTGAACTCCGTCAGCAGGGGAACCAGGTAGCGCTGGCCGAGCGGTCGGGGGCAGGCAATGCGCAGGCGACCCCTGACTTCCTGCTGGAACTGGCCAGAGATCTGTTCGACGTTCGCCAGTGAGCGATCAATTTGCTGGGCCTCCAGCAGCACCACTTCGCCAACTTCGGTCAGTGTCAGTTTGCGTGTCGTGCGCTGGATCAGCCGTGCACCCAAGTCGGCCTCCAGTTTCGCCAGCTGCCGGGAAATGACGGATTTTCCGCAACCCAGACGGGCTGCCGCCTTGCTGATGCTGCCCGCGCTGACGATGGCAGAAAAGGTTGCAAGGTGTTGGGGGTTTAGCATGAAAATTGATTGTTGATAAAAATGCAACTTAATTTTGTCATATTGAATCTATGCAAGCAACAAATAGATGTCTACAGTGCAACCTGGTTGCATTGATATGCATTCGATTCACATTTAGAACCAGGAAAACGCACATGAGCGACAGCCATTCCCAAAACTCAGTTCACCCCCTCATTGACAAGCTTCAATGGCGCTACGCAACCAAAGGCATGGACGCCACCAAAACGGTGCCTGCAGACAAGCTGGAGCGCATTCTGGAAGCTGCGCGCCTCGCACCGACATCCAGCGGCCTGCAGCCGTTCGAGATCATCGTGGTTACCAACAAGGCGGTTCGCGAGCAAATCAAGCCCATCGCATGGAACCAGGCCCAGATCACCGACGGCTCGCACCTGCTGGTGTTTGCCGCCTGGGACAACTACACGGTCGAGCGCATCAACATGATGTTTGACCTGACCAACGAGATCCGTGGTTTCAAGAACGAAGGCTGGGAAAACTACCGCCAGATGCTGCTGGGCATGTACCCCCAGCGCGATGCCGAGGTGAACTACCAGCATGCCGCCCGCCAGGCCTACATCGGCCTGGGCGCCGCCCTGATTGCAGCGGCGTTTGAAGGGGTGGATGCCACGCCCATTGAAGGCTTTGATCCGAGCGCACTGGACACGATTTTGAACCTGCGCGAGCGCGGTTTGCGCAGCGTGGTGATCATGCCCATTGGCTATCGTCAGGAAGACAAGGATTGGCTGGTCAACCTGAAAAAGGTTCGCCGTCCGCGCGAGCAATTCATCACCGAAGTCTGATGCACCATGCAATGAACCCGGAGCCCGCACGGCGCCAGGTTCATTGCCGCTGGGGTCGTTCCTGGAGTATCCTGCGGCTGTGAATGCAGCAGTGCCCGAAGGCAAAAGCTTCGGGCATGGTTGCCGGTCGTAGGCTCAATTTTTCTATTGAAGGGGCAACTCCATGCTCAACTTGAAAAAGACGTCGGTCTCCAGTGAACCCCCCAGTGAAGAAGAAGTCGCCGGTATGGACGAAGAAACCGATGACATTGAGATTGTTTCCAGGCCAGACGGCTATTACTGGGTCGCGCCAGACGGCCGACAGGAGATAGGTCCTTTTGAGAGCCGGGAATTGGCGTTGTCCGACATGGAACTCGCCGAGGGAGAGTCCCCCGAACCGGGTGAATCCCTGCAGGAAGCGGAAGACGAAATCGGCATCTCAGACTGGATTGACCCGGACACCGGTGGGCCATCAGAAAGCCAGTCAGGCCCCCGGCTCTACTCGGAGTAGCGTCGTCTGAAGCCGGTCATCCGGGACGTGGGCGACACCACGATGTTAATTCACCAGAGCGAAGCCAGTTACGACGCGCTCAAGCCCATGATCAGACACGACAGTCCGAACTGGACGGCGCGTCCTTCGCCCTGTGCTGGCTGGGGGGCAGTGAGCGCACGCTGGGCCTTAACGTGCTTTAAATTCCATTTTTTTGAGACGGCCCCGTGTAGGGTTCGGCGGACTTTCTGCTGCGGGTTTGGCCGGGAAAAGGGGTGAAAGTTGACAAAGATGGGCTGGAGCATAAAAATCGTCACCCGGCAGGCATGGCATTAAGGCTTGACTGCCCCCTCAGCTTGAGTGAAATCATTGCGATTCTGGAGGTACGGTGATGTCAATCAGCGACTCAGACACCAAGAAGACGTTCACAACCGCGCAGGAACGCCTAAATCTGCGAGCGCGGCTTCGTCAGCAGGCACCTTCATCGCTCTATCTCTTCGACCAAGCGGTTGATTTCAATGCGCACGGGTCCATTTTTTCGCCCTGAAGTCACGGCAAAAGAATCTATCCCGTCATACCGTCTAAGGAGTCACCATGAATAAGGCCATCACCAAAGCTGAAAACGCCAGCTACCAACCCCATAACGGCAATAGCAGCGAGCCGGCCACCGGCATGAAGCCTCCCTCTGAGCCGCGCGCACCTGTCAGTTGCACTGACACCAAAAGTGACCCGAAACCGGATCCTGTAGCCGCCAAGGGTTGTGGCTTTGCGTTTGAAATCAACGTCAAAGGGGACCTGCACATTCACAATCACTGTGCGGGCGAGACAGCATCAGCCCCACCTGTGACAGAACCAGCACCCTGCTGTGTGCCGGTCGGTGTGGGCAACACGTGCTTGCCGCCGATCGCCGGGCGAAAACACAAGGCCAGCCCAGCGCAAAAGTTTGCCAAACTCGCCGCCCACAACCGAGTGCCCGGTGTGTTGGCTGCCGGTGCGATGCATCTGGTGCGGCGGTTTCTGGCCGACGCCAGCCCGGCCAACCCGCTCGAACAAGCCGCATTTGCACGCCTCGCGCAAGCACCGCAATCGTTGCGACAAACCTTGGCCTGCGCAGCCGAGCAGGTTGACGGATTGGGCGACAAACTGCGTGGCAATTTGTTTGACCCCCGCATCTTGGGCTTAACAGCTGATGCGGCGCTCGATCCGGTTCAGCTCAACAAGCTGTTTGGTGCCGAAATCGTGAAACGCGCGGGTATTGCTGCCTTTGGCGAAGCGAATGTCGACGAGAGGCCGGGCAAGGTTCGGGTTTATGAGCCGGTAGGCGAAGACTTTTTCTCTCAAGTGCGCATTTGCAGCATCAATGGTCTGCGCAGCAGCAATTTCATTCCCCTGATTCCGGCCGGCGCTTACCGTCCGGAGGAAATCGCGAAAGATTGCGTCATAACGATGGTCAATGGTGAACCGAAGGTCACCTGTCAGGTGCGCACGGAAAATTGTTTGAGCGGGTTCAGTGCGGGAGGCGAATGCCTCACCCTGCCAACCGTCGTGGCTGGCGACGGCGTCTTGCTTGAAGGTGTCAACTTTTTCAGCGTGAATGCCAAGGTCTTATTGGACGCGCGTCCACCGGCATCCGGGTCGTTTGAGCTGGATTGTTTCGTCGTGGGCGACCTGGACACGCCGATCACCGAGACGGTGAACGGGCAAACGCGCCTCATCAACGATTGCCGCGTGCACGATCGCATCAGCGTCACCTTGCCCGCTGATCTGCCGCCAGCGGTGTACTTCATCAGCATATCCGTGCCGAACTCCACTGGCTTCGCCTCGCTGGGCAATCGTCTGGTTTCGAACTCGCAAGTCATCGAGGTGTTACCCGCCGTCACCGCGCGCTTCCAAATCACGGCAGAAAAACTGCATTGCCGCGGCGAAACCTCGCCCGCGTCGTTCGGCTCGGATGAAGTTGGTCTGCGTTTTCTCGCCATGGTCTTGAACGCTGATCTCTCCATTGGTCCGGCGCAAGAGACCAAAATCCGCTTTGGCGACGTAGATTCGGGCGATAGCCGCGACATCGATCAAAAAATCTTCGAACAAACGGTGCCCATGGCTGGCGTGGCGTTGTTGGTGCTGGGCCACGAAGTCGATGGCGAAGATGCCTACGACCACATGGTCACATCGGTCACCGACATTTTTTTCGATTTAGTCAAGGAGCAGGTCAAGTTCATCGCGGGTGGACTCTCGGCTGCGGGCGTTACGGCCACGGCGCTGAAAGCGCTGGGCACAACGCAAATCGTGGTGGGGGCCATTGCAGTTGCGGTGACGCTGGCGATTGATCTCATCATCGCGGCCTGGGCGCCGGCTGACTTGATCATCGAAGACCCGACTGGCTATTCGCTGGGCGACTTGGCGCAGCTCACCAGCCCTAATTTTGACCTGCCCCCCCGCTTGAACTTCACCACCGTCGGAGGCATTGTGGTGGACACCACACCACTTCAGAAATTGGCGACCCAATACAAGGAAAAGCGAAACTACTATAGCGAAGACGAGTCCAGCGCCTACGAAATCTTCTACCGCATCAACCGCGTTGCTTAAGACTGGCGTGGTCAATAGCTTCGTTTGTGTGCAGTGGCACAAGGCTTCTCAATAGAGCTTGAGTTACATCGAAGAAATGATGCAGGAGAGAGGGAGTCTTCGTGTATCCCGTCACGGTTCACAGACGACCCCAATAAGTGCCGTCAAAACGTCAATGCTATGGCATGACGGCGTAATTTCGAAAAGGCGCGGTTGCCATTCCTCGGCTCATTGCACAGGATGATCGGGAGCGTTGGCTGCGTCGAGCAGGGCGGAAATCTGGGCATCTTTCTCGCGCCAGAGCTGTTGCACCCATTGCGAGAAGGCCTCACGAAAAGCGGGATCCTGCGCGTAATCGCCCTTGAGCAAATGCTGTGGCACGGGCAGGGTACGAACACGAACGGTGACGCGCTTGAGTTTGCCTTTGAGAAAATCCGAAAACGCAACAGGGCCGTCCGGGTAGACGATGGTCACATCCAGAATAGCCTGGAATTTGTCGCCCATGGCGTCCAGGGCCAGCGCCATGCCGCCAGCCTTGGGTTTGAGCAAGTGCTGGTAGGGCGACTGCTGCTTTGCCTGCTTGGCTGGCGTGAAGCGTGTGCCTTCCAGAAAGTTCATCACACTGGTGGGAATGAGCGCGTATTTCTCGCAGGCCTTGCGCGTAGTTTCCTGGTCTTTGCCGCGCATCTCGGGGTGCTTTTTCAGGTACTCCTCACTGTGGCGACGCATGAAAGGGAACTCCAGCGCCCACCAGGCCAAGCCCATCACCGGCACCCAGATGAGTTGCTGCTTGATGAAAAATTTGAGCAACGGGATGCGCCGGTTCAGCAAACGCTGCAGCACCAGAATATCTACCCAGGACTGGTGGTTGCTGTTGACCAGATACCAGCTGTTCGGGTTCAGGCCCTCAATACCTTGCACGTCCCATGTGGTGTCTTGGGTCAGCGCCATCCAGGCGCTATTGCCCGCGATCCAGTTCTCGGCGATGGACAGCAGAATCGGGTCGATCAAAAGACGCACCGGTTTGAACGGCAAGATCAACTTCAACGCGGCGAAAACGAGCAGGATTGGCACCCAGAACAGTGCGTTGAGCACCATCAGAACGGTGGCGATCATGCCAATCAGCGTAGCTGGCAAAAAATGAAGCATGACGGATGGATTCCTGCGTAGTGGGCGCTGGCGTGCCCCAGAGTTTCGCTATTGAATTGATAGCTCTTTGCGCAGTATATACGGGGGCTTGGGCCCTATTTCTTCATAAAAACACAGGGTGTTCCGGCCGCGGGCCTTGGCTTCGTACATCGCGGTGTCTGCCCGTTTGAAGATGTCGCTGGGTGCAATGGCCTCCCCTTTGAACAGCGTTGCGCCTATGCTGGTCGTTAAGGTGTGGCGCTGCCCCTTCAGGGTATAGGGGTCGTTCAGGCTCAAAAGAATCTTTTCCCCAAGTGCAGCGGTGTGCATTCGGGCATCAGCACAGTCGGCGCTCAAATCCTGCAGGAGCACCACGAATTCATCGCCTCCAAGGCGCGCAACCGTGTCAATCGCCCGCACGCTGAGCTCAAGTCGAAGTGCAACTTCCTGCAGAAGCAGGTCCCCCATATCATGGCCATGGGTGTCATTGAGTTGCTTGAACTGGTCCAGATCCAGAAACAGCATGGCTCCGTGCTGCTGGCGTCGGGCACTGGTAGACACGGCACTTTGCAGGCGATCCGTCAGCATTCGCCGGTTCGGCAAGCCGGTCAGGCTGTCATGGAATGCCATGTGCTGAACCGCCTGCTCGGCAATCTTGCGTTCCGTGATGTTACGGGCGATGGCAATGAGGCGCACTTCTTCACCAGGCTCGGTGGGTTTGGGAACCACCGACAACTCGAACCATTGAAGACCTTGCGGAAGCGACAGACTGTATTGCTTCCCCGATGACCGGCCTGTGTCGCGTGCCTCGTGCAGTGCCTCCAGACAAATAGCGGCTGCTTCTCTGGGCAATACGTCGCGCATGAATTTGCCAATGATCCATTCAGCAGGCTGAATCAGGTCAGACACATCCTGGCTGTGAATGGCGCGGTATCGTCCGTCAACGGTCACTTCAATCACCAAGTCTGGAAGTGCATTGAGTGTTGCCTGCAACTCCGCCTGGGCGGCTCGCAGCTTGATTTCAGCCAGTTTGCGCTCCGAGATATCCATGAGCGTTCCCACCAGACGCAGTGGCTTGCCATTCTGGTCGCTCTGAACCACTTTGCCCCGGCTGCTTAACCACACCCAGTGGCCGTCGGTATGACGTGCACGGTATTCCACCTCGTAGGCTGGCGCCCCATGATGTATGTGGGCATGCATTGCCCGGAAGGTGGCGGGCAAGTCATCGGGATGAATCAGGTGCCCCCATACCTGTCTGAGCTCGCACATGCGGGTGTCGCAGCCCAGCATCAGGCAGGCGCGTTCATCCATGCGGTAGCCCTTTTCAAGGGTCAGATCGTGATCCCAGCGCCCCAGGTCGGCACCCATCATTGCCAGCTCAAGTTGTTCCGTTGTATCGCGCAGCAGTGCTTCAGCGTCTTTGCGTAACTGGATATCGCGCGCCATGCCCAACAGGCCTACGGTATTGCCATGGCGGTCCCGCATCGGCGTTTTGACGATTTCATAAAGGTCAGGGCTCGGGTGAAAAGGCGAAGGCATCACCTCTTCAGTCATGACAGTTTTCCCGGACTGCAACGCGTGTTGATCGGTCGCCCGAAATTCGGCGGCAAACGATTCATTAACCCAATCACGGTCAGTGGTACCAACCACTTCCGCTGCTGTAACCCCCAGGTTGGCCGCGAACGCATCGTTGCAGGTCAGATAGACACCGTTCATGTCTTTGAGCCAAACCCGGTCCGGAATAGTCTGGAGAACACTTTTGAGCAAGGTTTCGCTTTGACGCAAGGCGGACTTTGACAAGTATTCCTTGGTGATGTCTTCCAGCGTTCCTTCGTAATACAGCGCGTTCCCGTTCTCATCGCGGACCATGTGTGCATGCTCGCGAACCCACATAGGCTCGCCAGTTTTCAGGCGAACCATTTCGGACACGAAATCGGATACTTGTCCCTGTGTTTTCAACAGGAACGTGAACTCTTCGCGCCGCTGCGGGTTCACGTAGGAGTCTGGGCCGATGCTGTGCACGTCGGCCTTCATTTCTGCTTCGTTGGCAAATCCATTGATCCGCAGCAACGCTGCATTGGCGCACACGATCTCACCGTCAGGACTGGACCGGTACGCGCCAATAGGCAGCAAGTCAAACAGCGTTGAAAACTCGTGGACCTTCACACCAACAATCCTTTGACAGGTTGAAGGGATTCAGTCTATCGCTCAACAGGATTTTGAATATCCCCCATTCGGGTGAATTTGCATTGTTTTTATGCGTCCGGCTTGCGAAATCGCAGCCAATTTAACAACATCGAATTTACTTAAGGCTACCCGACAGGAATTGCGCAAGGCGCTCACTTTTAGGGCTTGCCAGCACTTGCGCAGGATTGCCTTCTTCTTCAATCAGACCCTTGTGCAGAAAGACAAGATGGTTGGCTACCTCACGCGCAAAGCCCATTTCGTGCGTGACAACGACCATGGTCCGGCCTTCAAGCGCCAGATTCTTCATAACCTTGAGCACTTCTGAAACCAGCTCCGGGTCCAGTGCACTGGTCGGCTCGTCAAACAGCATCACCTCAGGCTCCATGGCCAAGGCACGCGCAATGGCGACGCGTTGTTGCTGACCACCACTCAGGTGAGCCGGGTAACTGTCTTCCTTACCTTCCAGCCCCACTTTGGTGAGGTATTTACGGGCGACCTCAATAGCCTGGTCGCGCGGAATACCCATCACGTGGACCGGCGCTTCAATGATGTTCTGCAGCACGGTCATGTGTGCCCACAAGTTGAAATGCTGAAAAACCATGGCCAGCTTGGTGCGCATGCGGGCCAGTTGTTTTGGATCGGCTGCGCCCAACTCTCCGTTGGATTGCGCGACGAGCTTCAGTTCTTCGCCCGCAACCATGATGCGCCCCTGATGCGGCTTTTCCAGCAGATTGATACAACGCAAAAACGTGCTCTTGCCAGAGCCCGAGCTGCCAATGATGCTGATCACATCGCCCGCTTGCGCGGTAAGGGACACACCCTTGAGCACCTCATTGCTGCCGAAACGCTTGTGGATATTTTCGACCTGGAGTTTGAGGGGCTTGGAAGTCATTGGGGTATTGAAAATGGGTGCGGAAAAACCGTGGGCTCATGCGCCCAGCAGCTCTCCGGTTCGAAAAGGCGTAGCGCCAGCAATTTTTCCCAGTTCACCTCCGCTCGTGATGTAACGGTCGCGGATTCGGGCATAGAACGTTCCGTCAACGCCGGCCAAAACCCGGTGGCTCTGGTTGGCGATCGGGTCAATGATTTCTGCAACCAGATCTCCCACTCGAAGTGACTGGCCAACCTGGGCTGCAAACACCACAATGCCGGGGGCGGGCGCGTTCAGGGTTTGCGAACCTGCCAGAGGCGTTGGTTGGCATTTGAACGGCGGCATAACGGGCGGCACCGTGCAATCCACCACTTGGGCATGTTGCAAGTAGGCGAAGATGGCTGCCGCATCGGCTTGTGCAAAGGCGTGGGAAACATCCAGTTCACCACGCAGCTCAACAGTGGTACTGCAGCAGCCTTGGGGCAGGGGAGCCTTGCTGCCCGCCGCTTTCAATGCATCGGCCAGCCGCCACCAGACTCCCGATAGACACTCGTCAATCGGTCCGCTTCCCGAGTTCTTGGCCAGCAAAATCGCTTCGCTATGCAGAAACCGCGCCAGTGGCTCCAGCTGAGGCCAGCAGGTCTCCTCCGTATAGAAGTGCATGACACCTTCGCAATCGCAGTGCAAATCCAGCACAAAATCGGCGTCATGGGCGAGCGTCAACAAGGTGCGCCGCAGGCTTTCCAATTCGGTAGTTGGCACCCAGGATTGCAAGTAGTTCCCAATGGCCGTCCGCACCATTTGAACATTCGCCAGCGGGTCACTGCCCAGCTTGGCTGACACCACGGGGCCAATGGCTTTGGCGAGGTCAGGGTAGTGGCGGTTGAAGTTCTCGGAGGTATCCAGCTCAAACCGGCCCATGGGCTTGTGGTCCACACGCTGCGCCAATCCGATGGGATTGGCCACCGGCACCAGAATGATCTCGCCCCTGATTTGCCCTGCCGCCTGCGCGCGCTCCAGCAGGGCGCGCAAGTGGTGTGCCACCAGCATGCCCGGCAGTTCTTCGGCGTGCAGGCTCGCCTGAATGTAGACCTTGGGCCCACGGTCACTACCTTCACTTCTTTCGCCAAAGTGAAAACTGGTCAGCGTCTTGTGGCTACCCAAACTGGGTGATAGCAGCGGATGGTCAATGCGTTGCATGGTAATTCAGAGTTTCCGTGGTGCCAGATAAGCCAGCCAATGCCGCTCGCCGAGCTTGAAGGCTCCAATCAGGCAGAACGAGGCGACGAGGTAAATTGCCGCTGCTGCCAAATAGGCCTCAAACGGAAGGTAGTGGTCAGAGTAAATACGGCTCGCCGCAGCCGTGACGTCCAGCATGGAGGGCACGGCGCTGGCCAGGCTGGTGCTTTGCAGCATCATGACTACTTCGTTGCTGTAGGCAGGCAGAGTGCGGCGCATGGCGCTGGGCAGCACAACCCGCAGCATCACTTGAAAACGGCTCATGCCGAATGACTGGGCGGCTTCAATCTCGCCCGCGCTGGTTTCGCGAATGGCGCCGGCCAGCATTTCAGCGGTATACCCCGCTGTGTTCAGACTGAAGGCCAGCAGGGCGCAGAAAAATGGTTCCTTGAAATGCGTCCAGGGCCAGACGTCATCCCATCGGGCCTGGATCCACTCCAGCTGACCCAGACCGTAATAGATCAGATACACCTGAATCAACAGCGGCGTGCCACGAATGACATAAGTATAGGCGCCCACCAGCCACCGCAGGGGCGCCCAGGGGCCTGTCAGAAGCAGGGCAAAAATCAGGGCAAGCACGCCACCGACCGCCAATGATGAAAAAAGCAATCCCAGTGTGGTCAATATCCCGGTGCCGTACAGCTCCAGGTTTTGGGGCTCGAATATGACATGCCACTTCATTACAGCTGCCCCCTTTTGGTGCCCAGGCTATAGCGGGCATTCAGTCTGCGCAGGGCATAAAGGGAAACGGTTGTGTAGATCAAAAACAAACCGGCCGTGAAAAGAAAGAATTCAAAAGGCGAGCGGGTAGCTGCGCTGGCTTGTTTGGCAAGGTAGGTCATTTCCTTCAGTCCAATCAGGCTAACCAGTGCAGTCGCTTTGATCAATACCAGCCAGTTGTTGGTGAAACTCGGCAGGGCGTAGCGCACCATTTGTGGCATGGTGATACGAAGAAATGTTTGGGGCCGGCTCATGCCGAAAGCCCAGGCAGCCTCAGTTTGCCCCTTGGGGATGGACAGGATGGCCCCCCGAAAGGTTTCGGTCATATAGGCGCCGTAGATAAATCCGATGGTCAACACACCCGCCAGAAAGGGGTTGATATCGACTGTGGCCTTGCTGCCAGACCATTCAAGCAGATGGTTGATGCCAATCGTTCCACCGTAAAAGACCAGCAGCATGACCACCAGGTCGGGTATGCCCCGAATAATTGTGGTGTAGCCGGTTGCCAGTGCAACCATCACCGGGCGCCCCGAGAGTTTTGCCGCCGCGCCCAACAAGCCCAAACCGATAGATACCAGCAATGCGCAAAGCGACACGCCTACGGTCAGGAGTGAGCCTTGAAGGATGCCTGCGTAATATGCGTTCATGGGTTCATAACATGACAAGTAAAAACGACGGCGCGCATTAGCTGCACGCCGTCGCAACCAGTCTAGAGCGATTATTCGCCGTAGACGTCAATGTTGTACTTGCTGAAATACTTGTCGGCGATCGTCTTGTAAGAACCATTGGCGCGGATGGCTTTGATGCCGGCGTTCAGGTCAGCCTTGAGCTTGTCTTCACCCTTACGCAATGCAATGCCAGCGCCGTAGCCGAAGTACTGGGGCATCTTCAGATCAGGGCCGACCAGCTGGTAGTTGGCACCTTCTGGCTTGCTCAGGAATCCGCCGGTGACTTCCATGAAGTCAGCCACGGTTCCATCCAGACGGCCGGACTTGATGTCCAGGTAAACCTGGTCTTGTGCTTCATACGAGTTCACGACGACGCCGGCAGGCTTCAAGTCACCCATGGCGTATTTTTCCTGGGTGCTGCCCTTGAGAACACCGATCTTTTTGCCCTTGATGGAAGCCGCGTCTGTGAATTTGACGGTCTTCTTGAGAACAATGCGGCTGGGTGTGTTGTAGTACTTGTCAGTGAAGTCAACTTCCTTCATGCGCTCGTCGGTAATGGACATCGAGCTGATGATGACGTCATATTTCTTGGCGTTCAGACCGGGGATCATGCTGTCCCACACTTGTTCAACAAAAACGCACTTGCGCTTGACTTGCTCACACAGCGCGCTGGCAATGTCAACGTCAAAGCCGGTTGGCTTGCCATCAGCGGTTTTGAAGGTGAAAGGCTCGTAGGTTGGGTCAATGGCAACCTTCAGTTCAGCCGCTTCTGGTGCAGGTGCGGCTGCAACGGGTGCTGCAGCGGGCGGCGCAACAGCGGCTGGTGCGGGTTCTTCTTTTTTGCCGCATGCTGCGAGCATCGAAGTAATGGCAAGTGCCAAGAGCAATTTTTTCATATTGGTTTCCGTATGGGCCCAAAGCGTGCCTTGGGCGGGTTGAAGAATTCAAAAAAATGATTCTACGGGTCAAAGCATGCAATTTCGATGCCTAAAAAAAGAATGGTGTTGGGGTTTCTACTGTGGGTGATGCGCTGGCCTGGGTTTTGTTGTTGGGCGATGATGCGGCTATGAAACCCATTAATGTCGCCCTCATTGGCTACGGAAACGCCGCCCGCATCTTTCATGCGCCTCTCGTCAGTGGAGTGCCGGGCTTGAGTTTGGACTGTATTTGTTCCTCCAAACCCCAAGCGGTGTTGGCAGACTGGCCACAGGTCCGCGTCGTGAGCACCCCGCAGGCGGTTTTTGCGGATCCGTCCATCGAACTGGTCGTCATCGCTACCAGCAATGAAAGCCACCACCCGCTGGCACGCGAAGCTTTGCTGGCGGGAAAGCATGTGGTGGTGGACAAGCCTTGCACCGTGACGCTGGCGCAAACGCAGGAATTGCTGCAAATCGCCGAGGATGCGTGCAAAACGATGACCGTGTTCCAGAACAGGCGCTGGGACGCGGATTTTCTGGCCCTGCAACAAGTACTCGACAGCGGGGTGCTGGGTCGAATCGTATCTTTCGAATCCCATTTCGATCGCTACCGCCCGGTCGTGCCCGATCGCTGGCGCGAACAGAACCTGCCAGGTTCCGGATTGTGGTTTGATCTGGGCGCCCACCTGGTTGACCAGTGCCTGCAGCTATTTGGTGCTCCTGACGACATTCAGGTGGATCTGGCGTGTCAGCGTGACGGCGCACAGGTGAACGACTATTTCCACGCCCAATTGCGCTATTCCACAAAGGATTCCATACGCCATCCCGGTCTGCGCGTGCTGTTGCATGCCAGCGCGCTGGTTCCGGCGGTGGGACCGCGTTTTGTCGTGCACGGCACGCTGGGTTCCTTTGTGAAATATGGGCTGGATGTGCAGGAAGACGCGCTCAAGGCGGGTGGGCGGCCGCATTGGGGCGACACCGCCGCCTGGGGCCATGATCCGCTGGTGGGCAGCGTGACGACGCACGCAGAACGTGGGCTGATGGTCACCCCAGCACCCGACCGGGCGGGCAACTACCTGGCCTATTACGCCCAACTGTGTGAGCACCTGCAAGGGCGCGCACCTGCGCCATCGGTAACCCCGGAGCAGGTGGAAATGGCCATGCGGCTGCTGGCCCAGGGTGAGCACAGTGCGACCCTCGGGCAGTTTGTATCCGTGGGTGCACCTGTTGGCGTGGGTGGCTGGCTGTAGCCATTGCACTGAAGTACCCCTTTAAGGTGCGCTGCCAAGCGCAAAACCTTAAAATATTGGGTTAACCCCGTGAGTGCCATGAACGCCCCTGTTGACGTCTCCTTTTTCGCGCGCGCCGCCAAGCCGCTGACCAGTTACCGCAAGTACTGGGCGGCCCGCTTTGGCACAGCCCCCATTTTGCCCATGAGCCGTGCCGAGATGGACAAGTTGGGATGGGACAGCTGCGACATCGTGCTGGTCACCGGCGACGCCTATGTCGACCACCCCAGTTTCGGCATGGCAGTGATAGGCCGCATGCTCGAAGCCCAGGGTTTTCGGGTCGGCATCATTGCCCAACCCGACTGGACCAGTGCCGAGGCCTTCAAAGCGCTGGGCAAGCCCAACCTTTTTTGGGGTGTGACCGCGGGCAACATGGATTCCATGATCAACCGCTACACCGCAGACCGCAAAATTCGCAGTGACGATGCCTACACGCCGGGCGACGTGGGCGGAAAACGTCCTGACCGCGCCGCCATCGTCTACAGCCAGCGCTGCCGCGAGGCGTTCAAGGATGTGCCGATTGTGTTGGGGGGTATCGAAGGCTCTTTGCGCCGCATTGCCCACTACGATTATTGGTCTGACAAAGTGCGCCGCAGCATCGTGGTGGATGCCAAGTGCGACCTGTTGCTCTACGGCAATGCCGAACGTGCCATTGTCGAAATTGCCCACCGCCTGGGCGCGAAAGAGCCGGTTCACAGCATCACCGACGTGCGCGGCACGGCCTTTGTGCGCCGCCCGGACGACGAAACCGGCAAAGGCTGGTTTGAGATTGACTCCACCAGTGTGGACGAGGTTGGACGCGTCGAAGCCCACGTCAACCCCTACATGACCACCTCAGAGCAGGCGGCGTCGCAGGGCAGCACCTGCGCGAAAGAGGATGACGCCAAAGCCGTGGCGCAAGCCGCTGAAGCGCGTGGTGCGGCATCTGTTGCTATTAATTCAATAGCTGCTTCCGCAGGTAGTACGGGGGCTACAGCCCTAAAAGCCTTAAAACCGGAGGTGAACGCCAGCATTTCACCCATCACCTTCTTTGCCAACCCGGCCTTGCAAGGCAAGCTCAAGGTGCCGCCACGCGACCGTTCGGTCATTCGCCTGCCCAGCTACGAGCAGGTCAAGAGCGACCCCATCTTGTATGCCCATGCCAACCGAGTGCTGCATTTAGAGACCAACCCCGGAAACGCCCGCGCGTTGGTGCAAGCCCACGGCGAGGGCGTAACCGCACGCGACGTGTGGATCACCCCGCCACCCATTCCGCTGACCACGGCCGAGATGGACTTTGTGTTCGATCTGCCTTACGCCCGCAGCCCGCACCCGGCCTATGCGGACGAGAATGGCAGCCACGAGCACACCACCAAAATCCCGGCTTGGGAGATGATTCGCTTCTCGATCAACATCATGCGCGGCTGCTTTGGCGGCTGCACGTTTTGCTCCATCACTGAGCACGAAGGCCGCATCATCCAGAGCCGCTCGGAAGAGTCGATCATCAAAGAAATCGAGGATGTCCGCGACAAGGTGAAGGGCTTTACCGGCACCATTTCCGACCTGGGTGGCCCCACGGCCAATATGTACCGCCTGGGCTGCCGCACGCCCGAGATTGAAGCCGCCTGCCGCAAGCCGAGCTGTGTGTATCCCGGCATTTGCCAGAACCTGACCACCAACCACGACCCGCTGATCAAGATCTACCGCCGCGGGCGTGCGCTCAAAGGCATCAAGAAGATTCTGATTGGTTCCGGCGTGCGCTACGACCTGGCGGTGCAGAGCCCTGAGTACGTCAAAGAACTGGTACAGCACCACGTGGGTGGCTACCTCAAGATTGCGCCCGAGCATACCGAGCAAGGCCCGCTGAGCAAGATGATGAAGCCGGGCATGGGCACCTACGACAAGTTCAAAACACTGTTTGACAAGTTCACTGCAGAGGCGGGCAAAAAGCAGTTTCTGATTCCGTATTTCATCGCGGCCCATCCGGGCACCACCGATGAAGACATGATGAATCTGGCGGTGTGGCTGAAGAAAAACGGCTTTCGAGCCGACCAAGTGCAAACCTTTTACCCCAGCCCCATGGCCACTGCGACGGCGATGTACCACTCCGGCGTCAATCCGCTCAAGGGTGTTCACCGTGATGAACGTGGCGAAAAAGTGGACGTGGTGCGCGGCGAAAAGCGCCGCCGCCTGCACAAAGCCTTTTTGCGCTACCACGACTCCAACAACTGGCCGCTGCTGCGCGAGGCGTTGAAATCCATGGGCCGGGCCGACTTGGTGGGCAATGGCAAGCACCACCTGATTCCCACCTACCAGCCGCTGCCGGGTAGCTCGTACGACAGTGCGCGCAAGAAAAACTCCACCGCGCTGGGTGCCAAAACATCCGTAGCCTTGTCGTCAACCAAAGCGGCCCCGTCGGCGGTGTCAGCCAAGCCCGTTAAGGGACGCATGCTGACGCAGCATACCGGCTTGCCACCGCGCGACACCGGTGCGGGTCGTCTCGCCAGCAAATCGCCGCGCAAGCCGCGTTGAAATGTGCCTATAGCAACTGACGGGTAATCAGTTCTGGAACCGTTCCGCGTCCCGGGTTGTAGTCGTTGACTGCGTGGGGTGAAGCGAAGCCAATCGACAGGCCGCAAATCAGCTTGTAGTCCTTGGGCACATCAAACGCTTCTCGCACCGGCCCACCCCACGTAGCCAGAGCCCCCTGCGCGCACGTGCCCAGCCCGTGGGCATGGGCCGACAGCATCAGTGTCTGGATGAAGATACCCGCATCCAGCACCGAGAACTCGCGCAGCCAGCCATGCGCAAACACGAAGATTACGGTGGGCGCGCCGAAGAATTCGAAGTTCCGGCGCATTTGTGCCTCGCGGGCGGCGTGGTCCTTGCGGCCGATGCCCAGCAACGCATACAGACCATGTCCCGTGGCACGGCGGCGCGGTTGCAGGGCGGGTGGGTACTCCAAGTTGACCTTGAAATCACCGTCCGGCATGGCACCCGGTGTGGCCAGCAGTTTGAGTTTGCCCATCCATCCGCCGCGCTGGGCGACCATGCCCTGGTTGAACCGTGCGGTCAGTTCGGCTGCGAGTTTGTCGCGCGTGGGGCCGGTGGCGATAGCAATCCGGTAGGGCTGCGTGTTGGACCAGCTGGGTGCGTGGTTGGCGTCGGACAGCACCGCGTTTAGCACGTCTTCGGGAATAGGGGTGGGCAAAAAATCGCGCACGCTGCGCCGGGAGCGGATCAGCGTGGACAGGGTGTCTGCAGTGGTTGGGGTGTGCATGCGTCAGCCAGCGTCGGTCGTGTGAATGAATATTTTGGGCGCTACCCGCGACCGTAGAGCCGACCGAATTGGGCGAGTCGCGCCGCATGCAATGGCTCCACCTGATCCCAGTGAAAGCGCCACTCCCAGTAGCCTTCTGCCTGGCCCGGACAGTTCATGCGGTGTTCTCCACCCAGTCCCAGTACATCCTGCAAAGGGTGAATCGCGGTGTTCGCCACACTGGCGCACGCAGCGCGTATCAACTCCCAATGCATGCCATGGCCGTCAAGTTCACTGGAGTCCAGGTAGTCAAGGACATGCTGGCGCATGGCGGGTGAAATATCGGCCCACCAACCCTGCGTCGTGTCGTTGTCATGCGTGCCGGTGTAGACCACCGTGCTGGCCTCGTAGTTGTGCGGCAGGTAGGGATTGGCGTTGTCATCGGGGGCGCCTTCTCCAAAGGCGAATTGCAGGATGCGCATGCCCGGCAAATCGAACGCGCGGCGCAGGGCATTCACCTCTTTGGTAATGACGCCCAGGTCCTCGGCGATGATGGGCAGTTCACCCAGCGCGTCGCGGATTGCGTAAAACAACGCCGCTCCCGGGCCCGGTTGCCAGCGACCCTTGACGGCCGTCGGCTCCGCGGCGGGTATCTCCCAATATCCGGCAAAACCCCGAAAGTGGTCAATGCGAACGATGTCCACCAGTTCGAAAGTGCGCCGAATGCGCTCGATCCACCAGGCGTAGCCTTCATCCGCATGGGCACCCCAGCGGTACAGTGGGTTGCCCCAACGCTGACCCGTAGCGCTGAAAAAATCGGGCGGAACACCCGCGACCACCGTGGCGCGACCGTCAGAGTCCAGCTCAAACAGCTCCGGACGGGCCCAGACTTCGGCACTTTGGTAGGCAATGAAAATGGGCGCATCGCCCACGATCTGGATGCTGCGGTTATTGGCATAGTGTTTGAGCCGCTTCCACTGGCTGAAAAAGCACCATTGGCAAAACTGCCAGAAGGCGATCTGCGATGCGTTGTCATTCCTGACCTGCTGCAAGGCCTGTTCCTGGCGCTGTGCAAGGGGTACCGGCCAATCGCACCAGTCTTGCCAATCCTGCAGTTCGGCCACTGTCATGAACAGGGCGTAGTCGTCGAGCCAGCTGGCGTGTTGCTGGCAAAAGGCCGCGAAGTCGGCTTGGTCTTCTGCAGAAGCTGCGTGCGCAGATGTCTGCGCAAATACCTGTGCGGCTTTGTGCAGGCGATGCATACGCCAGGGCACGACGGTTGCGTAGTTAACCCGGGCGTCGCTGAAATCTGGGCCCGCTAGCAGATCGGCCGCGTCCAGCCAGCCGCGTTGTTGCAAGTTGGCCAGGTCAATCAGCAGCAGGTTGCCCGCAAACGCGGAACTGCTCATGTACGGCGAGTTACCGGGGCCAATGCCGCCCAGCGGCAGGATTTGCCACAGCTTTTGTTGGGCCGTGGCCAGCCAGTCCACAAAATGATAAGCCGACGGCCCGAAGTCTCCGCTGCCATGGGGGCCAGGCAGGCTGGTCGGGTGGAGCAGAATGCCGCTGCTGCGGGGAAATATCATGGTGAACGGTGCTCAGTAGAAATGCACATCGGTACCGGCCGACACCAGCAATACGAGACTCTGCGCCGCAAGCGGGTAGGGTGTTTCGCCTTGCCCGTGCCAGTGGGCAATGCCACGCGGGTGTGTCGTGTCCAGGACTGCGCGCCACACGCCCGCCGGTAGCATGAAAGCATGCGCGACAGCCTCCGGGTTCACCAACAACAACACGGGGGCCTTGGCGCGCCCCGGTTTGCCGATCAGGCAGCCCAGCACACAGTCCTGCGTGTCACTCCAGGCTTGGTCCGGTAACGGGCCGCCACTGCGTTGCAGCCATGTCAAGTCGCCCAAGCCGTTGCTGTCGGGCAGCCCGCTGTACCAGTGGTTTCCAAACGGAAGTGTCTGGCGGCGCAATGAAATGACCCATGCGGTGAAGTCGATCAGATCCAGGTCGGCATGGGCCCAGTCAATCCAGGTGGTTTCGTTGTCCTGGCAGTAGGCATTGTTGTTGCCGTTGCCGCTGTGTCCCAGTTCATCACCGGCGCACAGCATGGGGGTCCCCTGGGCCAGCAGGGTGGTGGCCAGCAAGGCGCGCTGGAGTCGACCGCGCAGGGCGTTCACCGCCGGGTCGTCAGTGGGGCCCTCGACCCCGCAGTTGAAGCTCAGGTTCTGCGCGTGTCCATCCCGGTTGTTCTCGCCGTTCGCCTCGTTGTGGCGCTCTCTGTAGCTCACCAGATCATTGAGCGTGAATCCGTCATGCGAGACCACGTAGTTGACCGACTCCGCCGGTGCACGCTGGCGTCTCTGGCGGTGCTGGTAGAGGTCGGAAGACCCGCACAGGCGCAGTGCGAATTGGTCGCGTGTGCGGGCCGGGTGGCCGCCATGCACCCAGAAACCGCGCATCACATCCCGAAAGTGGTCGTTCCACTCCAGCCAGCCGCGTGGGAATTGACCGACCTGGTAGCCGCCTGGCCCTATATCCCAAGGCTCGGCAATCATCTTGACCCGCGACAACACGGGATCCTGGGCGATCGCGGTAAAAAAAGCGCCTCCACGCTCGAACCCATGGTCTCCGCGACCCAGGATGGGCGCGAGGTCAAAACGAAAGCCATCCACATGCATATCCGTGACCCAGTAGCGCAGACTGTCCATGACCAATTGCAGAACCCGGGGGTGGCGGATGTCCAGCGTATTTCCACAACCACTGAAGTTCTCGTAGAGTGCCCGGTTATCCGGCTGCAACCGGTAGTAGCTCGCGTTATCCAGACCCCGAAAACTCAGGTTAGGGCCGTTTTCGTCGGACTCGGCGGTATGGTTGTAAACCACGTCCAGCATCACTTCAATGCCGTGGGCATGCAGCGCCTTGACCGTATTGCGAAATTCGTCGCGTGCGCCCGTACCGTGTTGCCCTTTGGCCATGCGCGGGTTGATGGCAAAAAAAGCGAGGGTGTTATAGCCCCAGTAATTGACCAGGCCCATGGCGACCAGCCGTTCTTCATCGAGAGCGTAGTGCACGGGCAGCAGGCTGACCGTCGTGACTCCCAGCCGTTTGATGTAGGCAATGGACGCGTCTTCCGCCAAGCCTGCGTAGGTTCCGTGCAGGGGCTCGGCAACGCGCCGGTTCGTTTTCGAAAAACCCTTGACGTGCAGTTCGTACAGCACGGTGTCTTGACGGGAAACCATCGGAGGTGTGTCGTCTCCCCAGTCATAGTCGTCCAGCACGACCCGTGACTTCAGGGCGCTGGCCGCGTTGTCCCGCATGTCCATCTTCTGCGGATGGTCCCGGTCAGCAGCAAAGTGTGCCTCCTGCCAACTGTATGCGCCCACCACCTCACGGGTATACGGATCCAGCAAAAGTTTGAATGGATTGAAGCGGTGCCCCTGATCGGGTTGCCACAGGCCGTGTGCCCGATAGCCGTAGACAAGGCCTGGTCTGGCTCCGGGTAAAAAGCCATGCCAGACGTCGTTGGTATGGTTGGGTAGCGCCAGCCGGGCGAGCTCCACCGTGCCGGTTTCATCAAAGAGGCACAGTTCGATGGCCTGCGCGTGGGCGGAGAAGACGGCAAAGTTGACGCCCTTGCCGTCGCAACTGGAACCCAGTGGCCAGGGACGCCCCTGCTGCAGTGCGGGGGTCAGGGCTTCCATACCAGCATCACGGTGGCCAGAGGCGCAAGGGTCAACAGCACGGAATAGGGTTTGCCGTGCCACCCCATGGGCTCTGCGGTCGCCGCGCCCCATGGGGTCCCGGTGTTGCTGCCTCCGTAATGGCTTGAATCCGTGTTGAGGCACTCGCGGTAGACACCCGAATTGGGAACGCCAATTCGGTACCCCTGATGGACGGTGGGCGTGAAGTTGCACACCACGACAATGAAAGTACCCGGATCGGTGCCACGACGGATGAAACTCAGCACGGAATGCGCCGCATCCTGGTGGTCAATCCACTCGAATCCGTCCGAAACGAAATCAAGCTGGTACAGCGCAGGTGTTGTGCGGTACAGATGGTTCAGGTCGCGCACAAGACGCTGCACGCCGGCATGCTCGGGGTTCTCCAGCAAATGCCAGTCCAGGCTCTGGTCATGGTTCCATTCGCGCTCCTGGGCAAATTCACATCCCATGAACAACAGCTTCTTGCCGGGGTGCGCCCACATGAAGCCCAGGTAGGCCCGCAGATTGGCCAACTGTTGCCAGCGGTCTCCAGGCATCTTGCGCAGTAGCGAACCTTTTCCGTGCACCACTTCGTCATGGGAAATGGGCAGCACAAAGTTTTCCGTAAATGCGTAGGCCATGCCGAACGTCATTTCGTTCTGGTGGTGCTTGCGGTACACCGGGTCACGCGCCATGTATTGCAGGGTATCGTGCATCCAGCCCAAGTTCCATTTGTAGTGAAAACCCAGACCACCGGCATAAGTGGGGCGTGACACAGCGGGAAATGCGGTGGACTCTTCTGCCAGTGTGATGGCCTCGGGGCGCTCGCTTCCAATCACCTCGTTCATGCGCTTCAGAAAAGCGATGCTCTCCAGGTTTTCGCGCCCGCCATGCTGGTTGGGAATCCATTCACCGGGTTCGCGGCTGTAGTCGCGGTACAGCATGGAGGCCACGGCATCCACGCGCAAACCGTCCACACCGTAGCGTTCCAGCCAATACAAGCCATTGCCGATCAGGAAGTTGCGCACCTCGGTGCGGCCCAGGTTGTAGATCAGCGTGTTCCAGTCGTTGTGAAAGCCTTCACGCGGATCGGCATATTCATACAAATGGGTGCCATCAAAGTTGGCGAGGCCATGGGCATCGGTGGGGAAGTGCGCAGGCACCCAGTCCAGCAGCACACCAATACCTGCTGCATGGCAGGACTTCACAAAACGTACAAAGCCTTCGGCATCGCCAAAGCGCGAAGTCGGTGCATACAGACCAATGGGCTGGTAACCCCAGGATCCGTCAAATGGGTGTTCGCTGATGGGCATCAACTCCAGGTGGGTGAACCCCATATCCTGCGTGTACGGCACCAGCAACTCTGCCAGTTCGTCCCAGGTGGGCCAGCGCTGCGATCCATCAGACGCCACGATGCGCCTCCACGAGCCGAGGTGTACTTCGTAAATGCTCATGGGCGCGTCCAGCGCGTTGGCCTGTCGGCGCTGATCGGATGAGGCCACCAGTGGCGGCATGGCTGCCACGATGCTGGCCGTAGCCGGGCGCAACTCGGACTGCCGGGCATAGGGATCGGCGCGGGCAACCAACAGGTGACCATCGCCGGAATGCATCTCGAATTTGTACTTGGCACCTACCGACACGTCCGGCAGAAACAGTTCCCATACCCCGCATTCACGGCGCAGCTGCATGGGGTTACGGCGACCGTCCCATTCATTGAAATCGCCTATTACGCTGACGCCAGACGCATTGGGTGCCCATACGGCAAATGCGGTGCCGGCTACGCCATGAATCACCCGGGGGTTGGCGCCCAAAATCTCATAGGGCCGCAGATGCGTCCCCTCCCGAAGGAGCCAGACATCCATGTCGCCGAGTACGGCGAACCGTGTACTCAGTGTGCGGGAGGCTTGATGTTCCATATCTGGCTGGCGTATTCGCGGATGGTGCGGTCAGAGGAAAAAGCGCCCATACCGGCCACGTTGGCAATGGCCCGCTCAACCCACTGCGTGGGCTGACGGTACAGATCATCCACCCGGGATTGCGCAGCGACATAGGATTCGTAATCGGCCAGCAGCAGGTAGTGGTCTCCACCCCACAGCAAGGAATCAATCAATGCGCGATAGCGCCCCGGATCGTCCGGAGAAAACTGGCCGCCAAGAATCGCGTCCAGCACTGCTTTGAGTTGCGGCAGGCGTTCGCTGTAGCGCAACGGTTGATAGCCAATTTGCCTCAGGTGGCGTACTTCTGGTGTTTTCAGCCCGAAGATGAAGATGTTGTCATCGCCCACGTTCTGGCGGATTTCAATGTTGGCGCCGTCATCGGTGCCGATGGTGAGTGCGCCATTGAGCGCCAACTTCATGTTGCCTGTGCCGGATGCTTCAGTGCCTGCAGTAGAAATCTGCTCTGACAAATCAGCGCCCGGCATGATGATTTCGGCCACTGAAACCCCATAGTTGGGGATAAAGATCAGTTTGAGTTTGTCGCCCACACGCAGGTCATTGTTGATGATGCTGCCCACGTCGTGAATCAGCCTGATGATGGATTTTGCCGTGTCGTAGGACGAGGCCGCCTTGCCTGCCAGGATCACGGTTCTGGGTACCCAGTCGGCCCCCGGATTGGCCAGAATGGCCTGATAGCGCGTAACCACATGCAGCACATTGAGCAACTGGCGCTTGTATTCGTGGATCCGTTTCACCTGCACGTCGAACAAGCTGTCCGGGTTGACCTTGAAGCCGGTCGTTCGCACAATGTAGGCGGCCAGTCGCACCTTGTTGGCGCGTTTGATCGCCCGGAACTTGCTGTTGAAAATTGGGTCCGTCCGATAGCCGTTCAGGCGCTTGAGCTCTTCCAGGTCCAGCCTCCAGGCCCTTCCGAGCGTGTTATCCAGAAGGTCTGACAAGCCGGGGTTGGCTTGTGCCAGCCAGCGCCGCGGCGTGACGCCATTGGTCATGTTGGTAAAACGGTCGGGCCACAGGTCCGCGAAGTCAGCAAAAATGGTCTGCACCAGCAGGTTCGAATGCAGTGCCGAGACGCCATTGACTTTGTGGCTGCCCACAACAGACAGGTGCGCCATGCGCACACGGCGCTCACCGTGTTCGTCAATCAGGGAGAGACGGGCGAGGTATGCGTTGTCGTCCGGGCGGTGAAGCGCCGCAAGCGCCAAAAATTCCTTGTTGATCCGGAAAATGATTTCCAGATGGCGCGGCAATACATGCTGCATCAGGCTCACCGGCCAGGTTTCCAGAGCCTCAGGCATCAGCGTGTGGTTGGTGTACGAAAAAGTCTTGCAGCACAGCTGCCACGCCTGGTCCCACGGCATCTGATGCTCGTCGCAGAGCAGACGCATCAATTCCGCCACACCAATGGCTGGATGGGTGTCGTTGAGGTGAATGGCAACCCTGTCGGCCAGATTGTCCAGGGTGGGGTGTTCACCCAGATGGCGCTTCACCAGGTCCTGGATCGACGCGGCAACAAAGAAGTACTCCTGTTTGAGGCGCAGTTCGCGCCCGGCAGGCGTGCTGTCGTTGGGGTACAGAACCCATGAGATATTCTCAAATTCATTTTTGATACTCGCGGCACGGGCGTAATCGCCGGTGTTGAAAGCGCCAAGGTCAATGTGCGCGGGTGCCACAGCTTTCCAGAGGCGCAACGTGCTGACGTGCTCGGTACCATGACCCGGTACCACCATGTCGTACGCCTTGGCCGCCACTTCCCCGGCGTGCCGCCAGGTGGCGGTGCCATTAACGTGTTCAACCCAGCCACCAAACCGCACGGGGTAGGCAATCTCGGCTCGGGGAAACTCCCACGGTGTGCCGTCCTGCAACCAGGGGTCGGGGTATTCAACCTGCGCGCCGTTCTGGATTTCTTGCGCGAACATGCCGTATTCGTAACGGATTCCGTATCCAAACGACGGTAAACCGAGTGTCGCCATGGAATCCAGAAAACACGCTGCCAGGCGTCCAAGGCCGCCGTTGCCCAGCGCGGCGTCGGGTTCCCTGTCGGCGACATCCTCCATGGTCTGGGCATGTTGCTCCAGGCCCTGAGCGGCGCCGCCTGTCAAATTCAGTGAAGCCAGCGCATTGGACAAGGTGCGCCCCATCAGGAACTCCATGGACAGATAGACCACGCGACGGGCCTTGTCTGCGCGCTCCTGCGCCTGGGTCTCCACCCACCGCCGCGACAGCTGCTGGCGCGCCACTTGAGCCACAGCCTGCATCAGGTCAGTACGACTTGCGTCCTCCGATGCCACGCCAACTGTACTTAAAAGATGTTCTTCAATTTGGGCGGCGAGGGCATGTTTGGCGATCGGTGAAATGGGAGACACGGTGAAATCCTTTAGTTTCGAGTCAGGTTAAAGAATAGCAGCAAGGATCGAGCCATTCGCCAAAGCCATTTGATTCTCGCATGGGTGGAAGGCCGTCATACCGATTTGCGGTGGTGGGGAGGCGGGTATTAAGATGCCGGTGTATGTCCCAATTGCGCTTATAACGAGAACCCCTATGAACCGAACCGAGCGTGCACAAAATCTTGAGTTGCCCAAACGCGCCATGGCCTTGGTGCTGGCGGGGGGACGAGGCAGCCGTCTGATGAACTTGACCGATCGCAGGGCCAAGCCCGCGGTTTATTTTGGGGGTAAGTTTCGTATCGTGGATTTTGCGCTTTCGAATTGTCTGAACTCGGGCATTCGCCGTATCGGTGTTGTCACCCAATACAAATCGCACAGTTTGCTCAGGCACCTGCAGTGTGGCTGGGCTTTTTTGAAATCCGAAATGAACGAGTTTGTCGATCTGATGCCGGCACAGCAGCGCAATGACGACGAGAGCTGGTACCGCGGCACCGCAGATGCGGTCTACCAGAATCGCGACATTCTGGAGAGTTATCGACCCGATTTCATTGTTGTGCTGGCAGGTGACCATGTTTACAAAATGAACTACGCCCTGATGCTGGCTGATCACGTTGAAAAAGGGCGTAACTGCACCGTAGCCTGCATTGCGGTGCCACGCAGCGAAGCCAGCGCCTTTGGCGTCATGGCGGTCGACGCAGACAGCAAGGTGACTGACTTTCTGGAGAAACCGGCCGATCCGCCAGCCATGCCAGACCAGCCAGAGATGTCATTGGCCAGCATGGGCATCTACATTTTCAATGCGGACTATCTTTACAAGGAACTGGCGCGGGACATGGCAGATCCGGATTCCAGCCACGACTTTGGCAAGGACATCATTCCCCACGCGGTTCGCCATGGCGACGTTGCAGCACATCCGTTTGAACTCAGCTGCGTGCCTGGAAGCGATGCGGATGAAGCACCGTACTGGCGTGACGTAGGTACGATCGATGCCTACTGGGACGCCAACATGGATTTGACTGCGACCGAGCCCCAGCTCAACTTGTACGACCGCCGCTGGCCGATCATGACCTACCAGGACCAGTTGCCCCCCGCCAAGTTTGTCCACAACCAGGATGATCGTCGCGGTATGGCTATTGAATCGTTGGTCTCGGGTGGCTGCATTGTGTCGGGCCACGTGTTCAGGTCGGTCCTGTTCTCGAGTGTTCGGGTGGGTTCCTATTCCACCGTTAACTGGTCGGTTCTATTGCCGGCCGTCCAGGTAGGGCGTGGCGCCCGCTTGAACCGGGTCGTGGTGGACCGGGGCGTCAGCATTCCCGATGGAATGGTGATTGGTGAAGATCCGGTGCTTGACGCTGAACGCTTTCACCGCAGCGCCAACGGCATCACGCTGGTAACGTCCGACATGCTGGCGAAAATTGCAACATGAGGGTATTGCATGCTGCGGCAGAGGTGTTTCCATTGGTAAAAACAGGGGGCCTCGCCGATGTGGTGGGTGCGCTACCCGAGGCGCTGATTGCAGCGGGTGCCGACGTCCGGCTCGTGCTGCCCGGTCTTCCCGCCATTCTTGCGGGCGTTGAACAGCAGACCGTGGTGTGTGAACTGGGTGCCGTGTTTGGCGCAGGCCGTGTGACGCTGCGGGTCGGACGACTGGCGCATAACGGGGTTGCAGCCTACGTGATTGATGCCCCCTACCTCTACCAGCGTGCAGGCAACCCTTATCACGCTCCCGACGGTCAGGAATGGCCAGACAACCTGCAGCGTTTTGCGCTGCTGGGCTGGGTCGCGGCCCATCTGGCTGCCGGTGAGCTGGACCCGGATTGGAAACCTGAGGTGTTGCATGCGCATGACTGGCACGCTGCCATGGCGTGTGCCTACCTGGCTTGTCGCCCGGGTACAGGTACCGCCACGGTGTACACCATTCACAATCTGGCCTATCAGGGATTGTTCGATTCGGGTGACTTTCATTTGCTGGGTTTGCCATCACGCCTGATGGTGCCTGGCGGCCTTGAATTTCACGGGCAACTGTCGTTCATGAAAGCCGGTTTGAAATACGCCCAGCGTGTGACAACGGTCAGCCCAAACTACGCTCGGGAAATTGCAACCGCAGAGTTCGGCTGCGGTCTGGATGGGGTGATTCGGGCACGCAGCGCGGAGGTTTCGGGCATCCTGAATGGTGTGGATGGTGGCGTTTGGGACCCCGCCCATGACTCCTTGATTGCGGCGACCTATTCCGCCACGGCCCTGAGCGGCAAGGCACGCTGCAAAGCGGCCTTGCAGCAGGAGATGGGACTCAACCCGGATCCTGATGCACCCTTGTTTGGAGTCGTCAGCCGGCTCACGTCACAAAAGGGGTTGGACCTGATTCTGGCCGCATTGCCCGTGCTGATGGAAGGCCCTGTTGCCAAAGGTGCCCAACTGGCGGTTCAAGGCAACGGCGATCCTGCTCTGGAGGCTGCGTTTGAAGCGGCAACCTTGGCGTACCCCGGTCGGGTGGCGGTTCGGCTGGCGTATGACGAGCACCTTGCCCACCGAATCATTGCCGGCGGGGATGCCATGCTGGTGCCTTCCCGCTTTGAGCCCTGCGGTCTCACCCAGTTGTACGCGTTGCGTTATGGGACCGTGCCGGTAGTGCGCAGTGTGGGGGGGTTGGCCGATACGGTGGTGGACGCTTCAGACAGTGCTGTGCAAGCGGACATCGCCACCGGATTCATGTTTGGCCCTGCCACGATCGTGGCGCTGGGACATGCGATGACCCGGACTGTCAACGCTTATCGCAATCCGGCACTTTGGCGCCAACTGATGCTGCGCGGCATGGCCCAAAATTACTCCTGGGAACACGCTGCCAGCGACTACATCGCGTTGTACGAGGACGCCGTTCTGGCGCTGAAGTCGGAACAGACCACCTGACGTCTGGCCTAAGCCAGGGTGTGCAGGGGAATGTCTTTGTCGGCCGCCAACTCGTCGAGTTGCTTGCGCGTTTGGGTCAGGAAAAAAGCGGCTGTGCTCTGGTGTGACTCCGGGGCAAACATGGCCACGATGCCGGAGTTTTTCAAGCCGACCGCTGCCCCCAGTGCCGCAGCGAAATGGGGCTCCAGTGCGGCTACGGCTACGCGACCGTCCTTGCAGGGGTAAACGCGATAACCCGCGTGGCCTCCGCCCACGGCCGCGCCGGGTTTGGTCAGCCCCCAACTGCGCGGCAGGGCCAGGTACGCTGCAGCATCTGACAGGGCTACTTCAAACCGAGCGCCTTTGCCTTTTTGCAGTTGGTTCAGGCGCGCCTTGAGCACCGCTTCGGAGGCCATGAGCGAGCCGCCCATGTCCGCGTACAGGGTCGGCGGCAACTCCAGACCGCCTACCAGATTGTTTTCTGCCAGATAGGTCAGGTCATGGCCTGGCTCCTCCGCCCGAAGCCCCGGTGAACCAAAAATCGCGACCAGTGACAGGTTGGGATAGAGCTTGTGCAGCTCCTGCCACTCCAGCCCCAGTTTTTGCAGGGCCGATGGACGAAAGGAAGTCAGCAGCACATCTGTTTTGGCCAACTCGCGGTGCAGGGCTTTTTGGCCTTTTTCCGACTTGAGGTCCGCGGTAGCGATGCGTACCCCTGCATGCAACACATCGTAGGCTGTGCGGTTGTACAGCCCCATGGGGTCGCCGGACGTGCCCTTCGGTGCGCTAGGGTGCGCCGGTGGTTCGAGCTTGACGCACGAGGCGCCCATCTGCTGGCAGCGCATCAATGCGGCTGGACCTGGCAGGTTCAGCGCCAGGCTCAGGATGCGAACGCCCTTGAGCGGGCGGATCGGTTTGGGAGTGGCGGCGGGAGACGGAGTGGTGGCCATAAATGGTAAATAAATGAAATTATTTTGCTATCAATTTGGAAGCTGCCTGCGCATATTCCACGGGGGCTACAGCATGTTTTCTTCTGTATTTCTGGGGATGCGGCTCATCAGCTGGGGCAACCACTCCCTGCACCAGCGCAGGGCATCCTCTTCGGGTTGGGCGCTTGCGAGCGAATCCAGGCAACACATCGGACCCACCGGATGGGCGCCGAGGTCTTGCAGCCGCTCGTCAAAGCGCTTGCCGCCACCGCAAAACGTATCCCCGTAACTGCTGTCGCCCAGCGCAATCACTCCATAGTGCACATGGCCCAGGTAGCGCGCCTGGGCGTCCATGGCAAAGTACAAAGCCTGGGCGTTGTCAGGCAGTTCGCCAGCACCCGTGGTGGAAGTGCAGATCAAAAAGGCACCTGGTCGGTCGAACACCTCCATGGTCAGTTCGTCCATAGGCAGTACAGTGATGTTGGCGGAAAAGTCGTCCGCAGACATCTGGATGGCTTGGGCCACGCCAAGGGCGTTGCCGTGAACCGTGCCGACAAGGATGGTGAGTTGCATGGATAGGCGTCAATGAGTCTTGCTGACGATGATAATGGCAGTTCTTCCATTCGCTTTTTCCGATCCGCAAGGTGGACCTTTGAACAACGACCAGCTCGACTTTGCCTTTGTGGCGGACCTGCCCACAGCGCCCATTTCCTCCAAAAAACGGGCTTCACGCAGCAAAGCTGTGGCGCCAGCCTCTGATTTGGCTTTGGCACACATCCCCGAAACTGGCCCTGCGCTGGAAACCAGTGCGGCTATCAGCGCCGTCGGTGCCGCGCCAGCCATTCTTCCGGTGGCGGCCGGAGATGCGGAGTCCATCGCCAACACGCTGGACGCCCACCCGGACTACCGCGTGCTGCGCCGTTTGCAGCCGCGACTGCAATGGCCGCAGGCAGGAGAGGGGCAGGGTGTTTGCCGTGTCATCGTGCTCGATACCGAGACGACCGGTCTGGACCAGTCCAGAGAAAAGATCATTGAGCTCGCCTTGTTGCGGGTGGACGTGGACATGGCGACTGGCTTGCCAGTGGGCTCGGTGCAGGTCTACGATGGGCTGGAAGACCCTGGCATCCCCATCCCCAAGGAAATTGAGGGCATTACGGGCATCAACAACGATATGGTTCGTGGACAGCGCCTGGATGAAGACCGTATTGCCGCGCTGCTGGACGGTGTGGACCTGGTGATTGCACACAACGCCGGGTTCGATCGGCCCTTCGCAGAGGCGCGCATTCCCCGTTTTCAGCAGCTGGCATGGGCCTGCTCATTTGCTGATATTGGCTGGAAAGACCACGGACGCAGCTCCGCCAAACTGGAAAATCTGGCGCTGGAGATGGGCTGCTTTTACGATGCCCACCGCGCCGAAATGGATTGCCACGCGCTGTTGGCGGTGCTTGCGATGCCCTTGCCCAAACTGGCACACACGGGGCTGGCGCATCTGATCAGCCAAGGTAGTAAGCCCAGCTACCGTCTGCAGGCCACCAACGCGCCGTTTGACGCAAAGGACAAACTCAAAACCCGTGGCTACCGCTGGAATGCCGACCAGAAAGTCTGGCACACCCGTATTGGCGATGCCGATGCACTGCGGGCAGAATGCGAATGGCTCAAGGAAAACGTCTACCACCAGCGCAACGCCGTGGTGCAAATCGAAAAGCTGGATGCGGGGGTACGCTACTCCAGCCGTAGCGGCGAAGTCATCCACCAGCAATTATGACGAGCGCTGCCGTGTCCACGCCCGCCATGTCCGTATTGGGCATCCAGGTCGCCCAAGCCCGCAAGGTTGTTATCTCCGGCAGATCTATTCTCACTGGCATCCACAAGACGCCGGTAGGCGGACCGGTGGCCGTTGCCGCGCTGGGCTTGCAGGGCGGCAAGCCGATTTATCGGTGCATGGGGGGCTGGACAAGGCGGTGTATGCCTACCCGGCGGAGCACTACGATTTCTGGCGAGACGCTCGCCAACAGGCAGGCGTGGCCGATATCGATACCCAAATGGCGTACGGCTCCCTGGGCGAAAATCTGACGTTGCAGGGTCTGCTGGAAGCCGATGTGTGGGTAGGTGATGTGCTGCGATTTGCGGATTGTGAACTCCGCGTGACCCAGCCCCGCGAACCCTGCTACAAGTTCAATGCGGCCCTGGGCTTCAACATGGCTTCCAAGCTCATGGCCAAAAGCGGTTTTTGCGGCTTTTACCTGGCCGTGGACGTGCCCGGCACTATTCGCTCAGGCGAACCGTTTGAACTGCTGGCAGGGTCGCGCCGCCTTAGCATTCCCGAGAGTTTCAACGCCAAGATGTTCAAGCATTTGCGCTAAGGTTTTTCAACAGGGGAGGGCTGGCCAGCACCATCAATACCGCGGCAATCGGGACTGTTGCGTAAAACCCGATTGAGCGGAAGGCCAGGGCACCCACGATTCCACCTGTGAAAAATAGGCCCAGAATGGTCGCATGGATGGCCAGGCGGTCGTGATCTGCCTTGACGAATTGGGCTGCGTTGGCTTTTTGGGAGTAATTCCAGTACAGCAGTCGACCCAGTTCAATGCCCAGATCCGTCGCGATACCCGTCATGTGGGTCGTTCGGATGACGGCACTGGAAATCTTGGTAACAATGGCGTTTTGAAGCCCCATGATGAAGCACAGGATCAGCACGGTAGTGGGCACAAATACTTCAATCAGGACATTCAGATTGGCGCCGAGCAGGCCAAAGGTGAGGAGCAACACCGCCTCCAGCATCAGGGGGAGTGCGTATTCGCCATGCATGTGCCGGCGACGCGCCCAGTTGATCAGAATAGCGGTTGTGGCCGCGCCCGACACAAAAGCCAGAAGAAAGGCCATACCCGCCAATGCAAGTGCCACCTTGCCCAAAACCAGATCGTCCGCCACTTCCGACACAATGCCCGTCATGTGAGAGGTATAGCGCTTGACCGCCAGGAAACCGCCAGCGTTGACCGCGCCCGCCACAAACGCCAAGATGCCCCCGAGTTGCCGGTTGCTGCGCTGGGTGCGCGAGTTGGAAACAAGTCGGTAGAACATCTATGTGCAGTGTGCCTCAGTGGCAAGATTCGCGTAATGGTCGAGTCTTTTGAAAAGTCATGGGGATGCCATTGTGCGCGGCTTCCGGCTCCTTGCGCGCCGGGGCCACAAGTTGAAGCGGTTCATCTGAAAAGACACAGCTTAACTATCTTCCACTAAACCACAACGAAAAACGCGGCCTGGGCCGCGTTTTTTGAATCGAGAACATGGTTCCCAGGACAGCTTATTCGACCTTGGCTTTGCTGCGAAGGTCTTCCTGGTATTTGGCCATTTTCTGCTGCTGCAGCTGCTGGGCAATTTGTGCTTTCACTTCGTCGAACTTGGGCAGTTGGGCATCGCGTATGTCGTCCAGACGGATGATGTGGTATCCAAACTGACTCTTCACTGGCACTTCAGTTGTCTTGCCCTTGGTCAGCGCAACCAATGCGTCGGAAAACTCTTTCACGTAACTGCTGGGGCTGGCCCAATCCAGTGAACCGCCGTTGGCACCAGAGCCTGGGTCTTTGGACGATTTCTTGGCAATTTCTTCAAATTTCCCGCCTTTTTTCAGCTGGGCAATGATGGCTTTGGCCTGGTCTTCCTTCTCCACAAGAATGTGGCGAGCGCGGTACTCCTTGCCGCTGTTGGCCGCAGCGAACTTGTCGTACTCTGCCTGAATTTCCGCATCAGTGACCGGGTTCTTCTTCTGATAATCCGCAAACAATTCGCGAATCAGAATGGCTTGCCGTGCCAGGTCAATCTGGGTCTTGTAGTCTTCTGTGGCATCCAGTCCACGTGCCTGGGCTTCCTGCATAAAGATCTCGCGAGCGATGACTTCGTCCTTGAGTTGGCCCTGCATTTCTGGCGTTACCGGGCGACCGGAGCGTGCGACCTGCTGAGCCAGCGCTTCCACGCGGGCCGTGGGAACGGCCTTGCCGTTGACGATGGCGATGTTTTGCGCCAGGGCAGCGGGCGTCGCGGTTGCCAGCATGGCTGCAGCTGCAAGCGCGGACAAAATTTGCTTCTTCATGCGTTTTCCTTTGGGGATGCTTAGACGGATTAGACGGGTTTTTCGGTTGGTGTTTCTACGGTTTCAATGGCCAGAGCATGAAGGCCCTGATCAATGAAATCCTGAAGTGAATCATACACAAGGCGGTGGCGGGCAACCCGGCTTTTGCCGGTGAACAAGGGGGAGGCAATGCGTACCCTGAAATGAGTTCCAAAACCGGTGCCGTTGGAACCGGCATGGCCCCCGTGCTGGTGGCTTTCGTCCAATACCTCCAGCTGGCTGGGAGCCAGGCGGGCGCGCAAACGCTCCTCCAGCTGGATGACAGTCGGTCCCATGCTCATGATTTGTGCTTTGTGTCGATGGCTTCTTCAGCCTGTAGGTGGGGCGCGATGTATACACCTTGCCCAATGATGAAAGCCAGTGGGAACGCGTAGCCCCAGAGCTTGAAGCTCACCCAGGTTTCCGTGCTGTAGTTCATCACCACGTAGGCGTTGATCAAGGACATAAAGGCGCAATACAAAACCCACGCGATGTTGAGGCGGCGCCAAACCGGGTCGGGCAGCGCTAGCTGGCTGCCTAGCAGCAGTTTCAGGAAGTTTTTCCGCATTCCCCAAACCGCGACAGCCAGACCTATGGCCATGGCCGCGTACAGAACGGTGGGCTTCCATTTGATGAAACGGTCATCGTGCAAGGCCAGTGTCAATGCACCGAAGAGGAGCACCAGTACCAGTGTGATCTTGTGCATGGCTTGCAGTTTGCGGTCCATGCCATAGATCAGTGCCATCTGCAGTACGGTGGCCCCCATCAGGACCGCAGTGCCGACATAAATGTCGGACAGCTTGTACGCGCCGAAGAACAGCAGGATGGGGAAAAAGTCGATCAGTATTTTCATTCAGGTGTGAAGTGTAGCGAAGCCGAGTTCATGCAATACCGCAAACCGGTGGGCGCGGGCCCATCTTCAAAAACATGGCCCAAGTGGGCTCCGCAGTCTGCGCAGTGCACCTCGGTGCGTTTCATCCACAGCATTCCGTCCACTTTGGTGCCCACAGCTTCAGGAGCCAGTGGCTGAAAGAAGCTTGGCCAGCCGCTGCCGGATTCGTATTTGGTATCCGACGTAAACAGCGGCTTGTCGCAGCACATGCAGCGATAAGTGCCTGAGGCCTTGTTGCTTTCAAGACGACCGGTGTAGGCGCGCTCGGTGGCCTCGTGGCGCGCGACGTCAAAAGCCAGCGGCTCGGCCCCCTTCACCTTCAACAGGGCCTTCCACTCTTCGTCGGTTTTCTGAATCTTGTAGGTCATAAGTAGGGGTGGTTGGATGTTAGGAACTGCAACTGATGGAAATACCGCCCGCCCAGTCAGGCGGAAAGTCTGCAAAAGACTCGAATTGCAGATGCTCTTCAAAAGGTTGCTCCAGTACCTCAAGCAACTGAGCAACCAGAGAGAAATCCTTCTGCTTCGCTGCTTGGATGGCCAATTCGCCCAAATGGTTCCGCAGTACGAACTTGGGATTGGTTTTCAGCATCAATTCGACCGAATGCCCCCGTGGCTCCTGCGCAAGGCGCTCCGAAAATTGTAGCAGCCAGCCATCGATGCCCAAGCTGTCCAAAAAGAGATCCCGCACCGACGTGTCGGCCGCATCCCGTTGGACCGCCCATTGACTCAGGCGTCGCCAGAAGATGGTGTAGTCCACACGGTCCGTCGCCATGAGTCGAAGAATGTCGTCAACCGTGCCACGCAAACCGTCTTGGGCAGTGGCAAAGCCCATCTTCGCGGCCATGGCGGCGTCAAACGCGCTTGGGTAGGCCGTCTTGTAAGTCTCCAGGGCGGCTATAGCCAACTCCTGCTCACCGATGAGTGGCAAAAGAGCCTGGCCCAGGCAAAAAAGGTTCCAGTACGCCACGTTGGGTTGCTTGAAAAAGGCGTAGCGGCCCTGGTTATCCGAATGATTGCAGATGTGGCCTGGGTCGAACGCGTCCAGAAATTGGAATGGCCCGTAATCAATGGTCAGCCCCAGAATGCTCATGTTGTCGGTGTTCATGACACCATGACAAAAGCCCACGGCCTGCCATTGGGCCACCATCCGTGCCGTACGCTCCGTTACCGCGTGCAAGAAATTCGCGTACGGGTTGTCGTCAAAGCGCGGGTTGGTCCGACACTCGGGGTAATGGCGATCAATGACATAGTCGGCCAACTGCCGGAGTTGATCGTGAAGACCATGGTGGCTAAAGTGCTCAAAGTGCCCGAATCGGATAAAACTGGGCGCTACCCGGGTCACCACCGCAGCGGTTTCCACTGTCTCCCTTCGGATGGGGGCGTCGGACCCGATGACGCTCAAGGCGCGCGAGGTCGGTATCCCCAGGCCATGCATCGCTTCACTGCAAAGAAACTCGCGAATACTGGACCGCAATACAGCCCGGCCGTCGCCCATGCGGGAGAAAGGCGTCAAGCCGGCACCCTTCAACTGCACTTCCTGACCGGCCAGTTCGCCCAGCAGAATCGCCCGGCCATCGCCCAATTGCCCTGCCCAGACACCAAACTGGTGGCCGCTGTAGACGCTGGCCAGAGTTCGTGTTCCGGCAAGTGCCTGGTTTCCAGCCAATGCTTGCAGCCATTCCGGAGAATCCAGACGGTCGGTCGGCAAGCTCAAATGCGCAGCAACCTGTGCACTTCTACCCACCCAGTAAGGGGCAGGAAGAGGCGTAGGGGGCAATGCGACGAAAAAATCATCACCCAAATCAGCAAAGCTGTTGGTCCATGTCAGGCCAGTGTCCACGGGGTTGGCCGCGCTTACCAAATTATTCATGCGCGAATTGTCCCGCAAATGACTATCACTGCCGATTTTCGGGGACTTGTAGCGGGTACCATGCGGCGACGCGCAACAGATGCCGCGCTCGTATTTTCGAGTCCAACTATTGAGGAGACATGTGCCATGTTAGGGTTAATGCAAAGCCAGCAGCTTCTGATTTCTTCACTGATTGATTTTGCCGAGCGCCACCACGGCGAGGGTGAGGTTGTTTCGCGGCGAGTGGAGGGCGACATCCACCGCTACACGTATAAGGATGTGGCCCAGCGTTCACGCAAAGTGGCCAATGCGCTGGACCAGATGAATCTGGCATTCAGCGACCGCGTCGCCACGCTGGCGTGGAACGGTTATCGCCACCTGGAGATGTATTTCGGCGTGAGCGGTTCAGGCCGGGTGCTGCATACCCTGAATCCGCGTCTGCATCCGGATCAGATTGTCTGGATTGCCAACCACGCCGAAGACCAGGTTCTGTGCTTTGACATGTCGTTCTTGCCCATCGTCAAGGCGATTCACAGCCGTTGCACCACCATCAAGCATTTCATTGCCATGTGTGATGCGGACAAACTCCCGGCAGATACGGGCATACCGGGCTTGCAGAGTTATGAAGCCTGGATGGGGTCGCAATCCGCGGAATACACTTGGCCGGAGTTTGATGAAAACTCGGCATCAAGCATGTGTTACACCAGTGGTACCACGGGCAACCCCAAGGCGGCTTTGTACAGCCATCGCTCGACCATGTTGCATGCGTTGTCGGGTGCTTTGCCGGACGCCTTAAGCATGAGTGCCCGGGATTCCGTGTTGCCGGTGGTTCCCATGTTCCACGTCAATGCATGGGGGCTTCCTTACTCGGCGGCCATGACCGGAGCCAAACTGGTATTCCCGGGCCCCGCAATGGATGGCAAATCCATTTTTGAGCTGATCGAGTCTGAGAAGGTCACTTTCGCGGCGGGCGTGCCTACGGTGTGGCAAATGATGCTGGGTCACATGCAGGCCGGAGGTCTGCGTTTCAGCACGCTGAAGCGCACGGTCATTGGGGGCTCGGCCTGTCCGCCCGCCATGATCAACGCGTTCAATGATCAGTACGGTGTAGAAGTGCTGCACGCCTGGGGCATGACCGAAATGTCCCCGCTGGGCACGGTCTGCACACTCAAGAACAAGCACCTGGCAATGGATTCAGCCGACAAGATGAAGGTGCGCCTCAAGCAGGGACGCGGCATTTACGGTGTCGACATGAAGATCGTCAGTGACGAAGGCCAAGAGCTACCGTGGGACGGAAAGGCCTATGGCGACCTGCTGGTCAAGGGTCCCTGGGTGATCAGCGAATACTTCAAAGGCGAGGGTGGCTCTCCGCTGGTTGATGGATGGTTTCCAACGGGTGATGTGGCCACTATTGACGCAGACGGCTACATGCAAATCACGGACCGAAGCAAGGACGTCATCAAGTCCGGTGGAGAGTGGATCAGTTCCATCGACGTCGAGAACGTCGCGATGGCGCATCCATCCGTCGCCATGGCGGCCTGCATCGGTATGAAACACCCCAAATGGGACGAGCGCCCCATCATCGCCGTGGTCAAGAAGCCTGGGTGCGATGTGACCCGTGACGAACTCATCGCTTTCTACGACGGCAAGACCGCCAAATGGCAAATTCCTGATGATGTGGTCTTCGTTGATGCCATTCCGTTAGGTGGAACCGGCAAGATGCAAAAAACCAAGCTGCGGGAAATGTTGCAGGACTACAAGCTGCCAAGTCTCTGAGCCTGCATTTTCGTCCCGTTTTTAGTCACATTGGTGATACGCCGTAGGGGAAACCCTCGCATTGCAGTGCACAAAAACTTGTACGCTGGCAGGGTTGTGATTAACAGGAGCTTTTTAATGAAATTTGTGTTCAAACTTGTTGCCGTTTCAGCGGCTTTGGTCTGCGCAAGCGCAGCGATGGCCCAAAAAGGCGAGACCGTGAAAATGGTCCGAATTGATGCGCAGTCCGGCTTACTCGGTCCCGTTGGCGTTAACCAGCTGAAGAGCTACCAGTTTTTCGCTGAGAAATTCAGTGGAGCTGGTAATCCGGCCGGTGTGAAGTTTGAAGTGACGGGTATTGACAACAAGCTCAGTCCTACAGAGAGCTTGAACGCATTGAAGGCGGCTATTGACCAGGGCGCGCGCTACATCGTTCAGGGCAACGGCTCGTCAGTTGCTTTGGCACTCACCGACGCGATCTCCAAACACAACGAGCGCAACCCCGGAAAAGAAGTGATTTTCATCAATGACTCGGCGGTAGACCCTGATCTGACCGGAAGCAAATGCAGCTACTGGCATTTCCGTTTTGACGCAGACACCTCCATGAAGATGGAGGCCATGTCCAGCTTCATGGAAGGTCAGAAGGACATCAAGAAGGTCTACATCCTGGGTCAAAACTACTCGCATGGCGTGCAAGTTGCCAAGTTTGCCAAGGAAACCCTGGCCCGTAAACGGCCTGACATCCAGATCGTTGGCGAGGACCTGCATCCACTGGCGCAGGTTCGTGACTTCGCTCCGTACATTGCAAAAATCAAGGCATCGGGAGCCGACACGGTCATCACGGGCAATTGGGGATCCGATCTCTCCCTGTTGATCAAGGCTGCCAACGAGGGTGGCTATACCGGTAATTTCTTCACTTACTACGCTGGCGTGACGGGTACACCCTCTGCGCTGGGTACCAATGGCGCAGGCCGCGTGTACCAGGTGTCCTACAGCCACTACAACATGGGTGGCCAGATGGACAAGTGGATGACCGAGTTCAAGACGAAGTACAACGACGACTTCTACACTTCCTCCATCATCCGCGTTTACGAAACCTTGGGCGCGGCCATGGCCAAGGCCAAGTCCACCGATCCCGTCAAGGTTGCGGCCGCGCTTGAAGGAATCAAGGTCAAGACCTTCAATGGTGAAGTCGAAATGCGCAAAACCGACCACCAGTTGCAGCAACCCCTGTACATGACGGTCTGGCAAAAAGCAGATAAAAAGTATCCCTACAGCCCTGAAAACACGGGTATGACGCTGGTGCCACTCAAAGAGTACCCCAACTACGTTTCCAGCACGCCTACCAGCTGCCAGATGAAGCGTCCTTCCTGACCCCTTGCGGTCAGCCCAGAAGCCCGAGCGGAATCGCCGTATCGGGCTTTTTCATTTCTAGTGACGAGGAAGGTTAGTCGGCAATGGAGTTTTTCATTATTTCGATGCTCAATGGCTTGAGCTACGGTCTGCTGTTGTTCATGCTGAGTTCAGGGCTCACCCTGATTTTCAGCATGATGGGCGTCCTTAATTTTGCGCATGCCAGCTTCTACATGCTGGGCGCCTACGTGGGCTACACCGTATCCCGATTCGTCGGCTTTTGGCCAGCCCTTGTGATTGCTCCCCTGGTTGTGGGCGCCATGGGCGCGTTGTTCGAGCGGGTGTTCCTGCGCAGGGTGCACAAGTACGGGCATGTCGCTGAATTGCTGATTACCTTCGGCTTGTCGTACGTCGTGCTTGAACTGGTGCAGCTTGTATGGGGCCGCATCGCTCTTGAATTCCGGCCACCAGAGTCACTGCAGGGCCCCGCTTTCACATTGATCAATCATTCGGTGAATGGATTGAGGCTGCTGTGGGGCGCAGCACCTGCCGAACTGTGCAGCGCCGCTGATGCAACCGTGCGGGTTGTGTGCTCGCCGTTTCCTGCGACCCGTGGATTCATGATGCTGGTTGCACTGGTGATGCTGGTCTCAGTCTGGCTGCTGTTGACCCGAACCCGTATCGGGTTGATCATCCAGTCGGCCTTGACCCATCCTGAGGCAGTCGAATCGCTGGGCCACAACGTTCCGCGGATTTTCATGCTGGTATTTGGCGCAGGTGCCGGGCTGGCCGGGCTGGCTGGGGTCATTGGTGGAAGCACCTTTCTGACCGAACCTGCCATGGCTGCGACCGTAGGCTCCGTCATTTTTGTGGTCGTGGTGGTGGGTGGCATGGGTTCGTTGTCGGGTGCCTTTCTGGCCTCGGTGCTGATCGGCGTCATACAAACCTTTGCCGTTGCATTTGACTATTCCGTTGCAACCCTGGCCCAGCAGCTTGGGCTCCAGCTGGGTGAGGCAACCCGAAACAACTCCTTCGTCAAGTTGACCCTGTCCCAGGTCGCACCCATCCTTCCTTATCTCTTCCTGGTCCTCATCCTGATCTTCCGGCCCAAAGGGCTGTTGGGCAAACGGGAGGGCTGAACTATGCGCAACCAATCAACATCCAAGCCATTCAATACGGGACGCTGGGTCACCTGGGGGCTATTCGCGCTCTTGCTGGCGCTGGCTCCATGGGTCTTCACCGGCGGCCTTGCCATCACCGTGCTGTCGCAGATGGGCATCGCCATCATTGCCTGCCTTTCCTACAACATGCTACTGGGGCAAGGCGGCATGCTGAGCTTTGGGCACGCGGTATACACCGGACTGGGTTCCTTTCTGGCCATCCACGCGCTGAACAGCGCTGCAAGTGGCGCCTTGCCCATTCCGGTTTCACTGGTGCCCATCGCCGGCGGATTGGCCGGTATAGGTTTTGCGGTCCTGTTTGGTTATGTAACCACCCGCAAGTCCGGCACCACCTTTGCGATGATCACCTTGGGTCTGAGCGAACTGGTTTTTGCCATGTCGCTGATGATCCCCGAGTTTTTTGGTGGAGAAGGTGGCGTTTCGGGTAACCGGGTCATCGGGCAAGCCTTCCTTGGCATCACCTACGGACCTCCGGTTCAGGTTTATTACCTGATAGCGGTATACACCTTTGTTTCGGTTGTCGCCATGTTCGCATTCACCCGCACGCCGCTGGGCCGCATGCTGAACGCGGTGCGGGACAATCCCGAACGGGTCGAGTTTGTGGGCTACAACACCCAGCGCGTGCGGTACACCGCATTCATCATTGCCGGTTTTTTTGCCGGAATCTCCGGTGGCTTGGGCGCACTCAATTTTGAGATCGTCACGGCTGAGGTGGTTGGAGCTGCGCGCTCAGGCGCCTACCTGTTGTTTACGTTCCTGGGCGGTGCAACCTTCTTCTTCGGCCCGATCATCGGAGCCGTGCTGATGGTGCTGGCCTTTGTGCTTTTCAGTGAGTTCACGAAAGCATGGTTGCTCTACCTCGGTCTCATTTTCCTCTTTATGGTGATGTACGCACCCGGAGGAATCGCCAGCCTGATCATGATGAATTTGCGCGTTGCTTCGTTTGGCAAACTCCGCCAGCTGCTTTTGAGCTATTGCGTTCTGACTATCACTGGCATTGTTGGCCTTGCAGGTGCGGCAGCCATGGTTGAAATGATGTACCACCTCCAATTGAATGCCGGGCAGGGTTCCGAACTGGTGTTTTTGGGGGTCCGACTGGATGCCGCCAGCATGAGCAGCTGGGTAGGAGCCGTTGTGGTCATGATCGTGGGCTTGGGTTGCTTCGAGTTCGCCAGGCGCAAGTTCGCCCGCAAATGGGAGCAGATTCAGGGGTACATCGAACAGGAAATCAATAGAAGGAGTCTGTCATGAGCGCACAATTGACACCTGCGCTTGAACTGAAGAATCTGCGCAAAAGTTTTGGCAAGACCGAGATCATTCGGGGTATCAACCTGGCCGTCAATCCCGGTGAACGGGTTGCCATCATCGGACCCAACGGAGCGGGCAAATCCACGTTGTTCAATTTGATCAGTGGCCGGTTCGAGCCCACCAGTGGAGAAGTGCTGCTGAACGGAATCCGAATCGATGGAAAGAAACCGTTCGAAATCAACCGGCTGGGGCTTTCCCGCAGCTTCCAGATCACCAACATATTTCCGAAACTCAGTGTGTTTGAGAACCTGCGCTGCAGCGTGTTGTGGAGCTTGGGCTACCGATACACATTCTTCAAATTTCTGGCCGATCTGGATGATGCCAACGCCCGCGCAGACGAGTTGATGCAGATGATCAAGCTCGACAAGAAGCACGATGTGCTTGCCATGAATTTGACCTACGCGGAACAGCGAGCGCTCGAAATAGGCATCACTATTGGCGGCGGCGCAGGGGTCATTCTTCTGGATGAACCGACGGCTGGCATGAGCAAAAGCGAAACCTCCCGTTTTATTGACCTGATCAAGACCGTCACCGAGGGCAAGACCTTGTTGACCGTGGAGCACGATATGGGCGTTGTTTTTGGGCTGGCAGACAAGATCGCTGTGGTTGTCTACGGCGAAGTTATTGCCTTCGACACACCCGATGCGGTCCGTGCCAACGCACGGGTGCAAGAGGCCTATCTGGGGTCCGCGGTGGCCGACGCACAGGCGGGGGGGCACTGAACATGTTGAAAGTCTCCAACCTGAATGCCTTTTATGGCAAAAGTCATGTGCTGCATGGCGTGGACATGCATGTCAATGCCGGTGAGATTGTGGCTCTGCTAGGGCGAAACGGATCAGGCCGCTCCACCACGGCCAAGGCCATCATGGGCTTGGTGGACTGCCAGGGTTCCGTTCTTTGGAAAGACCAGGAATCCTTGGGCCTGAAGACCTATCAAATAGCCCATCTGGGTTTGGGATATGTGCCCGAAAGCCGCGACATTTTCCCGAAACTGACGGTCTACCAAAACCTGCTTTTGGGGCAGAAGAGGGGCAAGGGCAATCCACGCTGGGCATTTGATGACATGTACCGCATGTTTCCCCGCCTGAAAGAGCGAGAGCATACGGAAGCGGGTGTCCTGTCGGGTGGCGAGCAACAGATGCTCACCCTTTGCCGCACACTGATGGGCGACCCTGATTTGATCATCATTGACGAACCCACCGAAGGCCTGGCTCCGATGGTTGTCGAATTGGTAGCCGAGTATCTGATGGAACTTCGGCGCCGCGGCGTCTCGGTGTTGCTGATTGAGCAGAAGCTGACGATTGCCATGAAGATTTCAGACCGCTGTCTCGTCATGGGACACGGAAGTATTGTGTTTGACGGAACCCCCGACGAACTGCGCAACAACACCGATATCCGCAAGGAATGGCTGGAAGTCTGACCTGGTTTGTCCCAACCGTGACAAACCGGGTTGAACCGGCTCCAAAACCCACCTACAATTAAAAAAGAACGATCGTTCTTTTTTTTGGTTGTTCCAATTTTCATCTTTGAGGAATGCAAGCATGACTGCCCAATACCAGGTTCATGGCGACGTCGCCGTTATTACGCTGAACAACCCACCAGTCAACGGATTGGGACTCGCGACCCGCCAGGGCATTGCCGATGGCATGGCGCAGGCCAATGCAGACGCAGCGGTCAAAGCCATCGTGATTACCGGCGCCGGCAAGGCGTTTTCGGGTGGTGCGGACATCAAGGAGTTTGGTTCGCCCAAAGCCTTGCAGGAGCCCAATCTGCTCAGCGTCATATCGGTGTTGGAAAACTCGTCAAAGCCAGTAGTGGCCGCGCTGCATACCGTCGCAATGGGTGGCGGCCTGGAGTTGGCGCTGGGTTGCCATTACCGTATTGCGGCTCCTGGCACTGCCATTGCATTGCCCGAAGTCAAACTGGGTCTGATTCCAGGCGCGGGTGGCACACAGCGTCTGCCACGCGTGCTGGGTGTTGAACCTGCACTGAACATGATCGTCAGCGGCGAGCCCGTGAAAAGCGAAATGCTGGCAATGCTGCCCGGTCAAAAGCTCTTTGACAAATTGTCTGCATCCGCTGAATCCCTGGCCGAAGAGGCCTTGGCATTCGCCCGTTCGGTGGCAGATGTGCGCCCCCTGCCGCTGGTGCGTAACCTTCCGTGCAAGCATCCGCTGGGCGATGCGTACTTCCAGTTTGCCCGCAACATGGTCAAGGGCATGTCCAAGAACTACCCCGCTCCAGCCAAGTGCGTGGACGTGGTCGAAGCCGCGACGAAGAGGAAATTTGAAGACGGCATGGCCTATGAGCGCGAGCTCTTCATCAACCTGATGCTGACGGCCGAGAGCAAGGCCTTGCGCCATATTTTTGTGGCCGAGCGTGCAGCATCAAAAATACCGGATGTCCCCGCGGATATTGCACAGCGCGCTATCAATTCTATAGCGGTTATCGGTGCCGGCACCATGGGCGGCGGCATTGCCATGAACTTCCTGAACGCCGGCATTCCCGTGAAGATGCTGGAAATGAAGCAGGAAGCGCTCGACCGTGGCATTGCCACCATCCGCAAGAACTACGAATCCCAGGTCAAGAAGGGCAAGCTGAAGCAGGACAAATACGATCAGCGCATGAGCCTGCTCACCACGACCTTGAGCTATGACGACCTCTCCGGCGCCGACATGGTAATCGAAGCGGTGTTTGAAGAGATCGGCGTGAAGGAAGCGGTGTTCAAGGAACTCGACCGCGTCATGAAGCCCGGTGCCATTCTGGCGTCCAACACCTCCACACTGGACGTGGACAAGATTGCATCCTTCACCAAGCGACCTGAAGATGTGGTGGGCCTGCATTTCTTCAGCCCTGCCAACGTCATGAAGCTGCTGGAAGTGGTACGTGGCGCCAAGACTGCCAAAGACGTCATGGCCACAGTCATGGGCGTTGCCAAGAAAATTCGCAAAACCGCGGTGGTTTCGGGTGTGTGCGACGGCTTTATTGGCAACCGCATGATTGAGCAATACGGCCGTCAGGGCGGTTTCCTCCTGGACGAAGGTTGTACCCCGGCCCAAGTCGACAAGGCCATGGAGAAATTCGGCATGGCGATGGGGCCGTTCCGCATGGGCGATCTGGCTGGCAATGACATTGGCTGGGCGATCCGCAAACGCCGCTACCAGGAAAAGCCAAACATGAAGTACAGCAAAACGGCTGACTTGCTGTGCGAGAAGGGCCGTTTTGGTCAAAAGACCGGCGCTGGCTGGTATGACTATGTAGCCGGCAAACGCGACGCTATTCCCAATGCAGAAGTCGTTGCGATGATCGAAGAACACCGCAAGGCGCTGGGGATTACCCCGCGCAAGATTTCGGACGAAGAGATTGTCCAGCGTCTGGTGTTTTCACTGGTGAATGAAGCAGCGCACATTCTGGAAGAGGGCATTGCCAACAAGGCCAGCGACATCGACATCGTCTATATCTTCGGTTACGGCTTCCCTCCGCACCGCGGTGGTCCGATGAACTACGCCGATCAGGTGGGCTTGTTCAACGTGGTGCAGGCCATGAATCGTTTCGCCAAAAATCCTCTGGACGATGCCTCTTTCTGGCAACCCGCTCCGCTGTTGGCCAAGCTGGCCGCTGAAGGCAAGACCTTCAACTAAAAGCCCAGGCAACCTACCGAATAAGGAAAAATCATGACTTCAGCAGTAATCGTTTCTACCGCACGTACCCCGCTCGCCAAGAGCTGGAAAGGCTCGTTCAACATGACCCACGGTGCGACCCTTGGCGGTCACGCGGTGGAGCACGCCATCAAGCGCGCCGGCATTGAAGCCGGTGAGGTGGATGACGTCATCATGGGCTGCGCCACACCCGAAGGCGCAACCGGCGCCAACATCGCACGCCAGGTGGCCCTGCGTGCCGGCTGCCCGGTCACCGTGTCGGGCATGACGATCAATCGTTTCTGCTCTTCCGGTCTGCAAACCATCGCCACCGCTGCCCAGCGCATCATCGCCAACGAAGGCGATATCTATGTAGCTGGCGGGGTCGAAGCCATTTCCTGCGTTCAGCAAGAGATGAACCAGCACATGCTGGCGGACCCGTGGCTGGTGAAAAACAAGCCAGAGATCTACTGGAACATGCTGCAAACTGCCGAGAACGTGGCCAAGCGCTACAACATCGGCCGCGATGCCATGGACGAATACGGTGCGGCCAGCCAGCAGCGCGCCACCGCCGCATTGGCTGCTGGATTGTTCCAGGCCGAGATTGCGCCGATCACCGTGACCATGGGTGTGGCTGACAAGGTCATGGGCCTTACGACCAAGCAAGTGACCGTCAGCAACGACGAAGGCATTCGCGACGGCACCACCAAAGAGGGCATCAGCGGCTTGCGCTCAGCGGTTCCTGGTGGCCTGATCACGGCCGGCAACGCCAGCCAGTTCTCCGACGGCGGCGGTGCTGTGGTGGTCATGCATGAAAAGCTGGCCGAGAAAAAAGGCTTGAAGCCCCTGGGCCGCTTCCTGGGCTTTGCGGTGGCGGGTTGCGAACCCGACGAAATGGGCATCGGCCCCGTGTTTGCCATCCCCAAAGTGCTGGCGCGTCTGGGCCTGAAGGTCAGCGACATCGATTTGTGGGAACTGAACGAAGCATTTGCCGTGCAAGTGCTTTACTGCCGTGACAAACTGGGCATTCCAGCAGACCGCCTGAACGTCAACGGCGGTGCCATTGCGGTGGGCCACCCTTACGGCGTCAGCGGCCAACGCCTGACGGGCCACGCACTGATCGAAGGCAAGCGCCGCGGAGCCAAGCGGGTTTGTGTCACCATGTGCATTGGCGGCGGTATGGGCGCTGCAGGCATTTTTGAAGTGCTGTAAAGCGGGCATTTAACCCATGCCAGGACGGGCCGAGACTGCAAAAAAAGCGCAGTCCGGCCTTTTTTTTGACCTCACGCACCGGTAAACACCATGAACTTGCGTCCGACCATTGATTTTCTGCTTCACGACTGGCTCGACACCGTTGCACTTGCGCAGCGCGCGCGCTTCGAGGACCACTCGCGGGACACCTTCGATGCAGTGCTCGACACCTGCGAACGCATTGCCCGCGAGAAATACGCCCCCTTCAACCGCCTGGTGGACGTGCAGGAGCCGCACTTCGATGGCGAAAAGGTCATCTTGCCGCAGGCGACGCACGACGCCAACCGGGCCTATGCCGAGTCCGGCATGCTCAGCGCAGCGCAAGATTACGAGATGGGCGGCATGCAGTTGCCCTATAGCGTGGAAGCCGCTGCCAATGCCTTTTTTGCCTGTGCATCCGTGAGCATTGGTTCCGGCATGCTCACCACCGGCAACGCCAATTTGCTGATGAAGCACGGCACCCCCATGCAGAAAGAGGTGTTTTCCAAGAACGAATTTGCCGGCCGCTGGTCGGGCACCATGTGCCTGAGCGAGCCCCAGGCGGGCTCCAGCCTGTCGGATGTGGCAACCCGTGCTGTACCCGATGGGCCTGATTTCGAGACGGATGCGCTGGGCCCACGCTACCGCCTCAAGGGCAACAAGATGTGGATCTCTTCCGGCGAGCACGAGCTGACCGAGAACATCATCCATCTGGTGTTGGCCAAGATTCCGGATGAATCCGGCAAGCTGGTTCCCGGCACGCGCGGCATCTCGCTGTTTGTGGTGCCCAAGAAACTGGTCAATACCGATGGCACCCTCACCGGCGTGCGCAATGACGTCGCGCTGGCCGGGCTCAACCACAAACTGGGCTGGCGCGGTACCACCAACACGCTGCTGAATTTTGGCGAAGGCAAGTTCCCCGTCGGTAACGAGGGGCCTTTTGGAAAAGGCGCGGGTGCTGTGGGCTATCTGGTGGGTCAGCCCGGCAAGGGCTTGCAGTGCATGTTCCACATGATGAACGAGGCCCGTATTGGTGTGGGCATTGCTGCCACCATGCTGGGCATGGCGGGTTACTACGCGTCGCTGGACTACGCCCGTAACCGGCCACAGGGCCGCCCGATCAAGGCGGGAAGTTCGGGCACTGCGGGCAAGGATGCGGCACAGCCCCAGGTTGCCATCATCGAACACGCCGACGTCAAACGCATGCTGCTGGCGCAAAAATCGTATTGCGAAGGCGCGCTGGCGCTGGAGTTGTATTGCGCACGGCTGGTGGACGAGCACCACACGGCCGGTGGCTCGGTGGCTGACGATGCCCGCCTGCTTCTGGAGGTACTCACCCCCATTGCCAAGAGCTGGCCCAGCGAATGGTGCCTGGAGGCCAACTCGCTGGCCATCCAGATCCATGGCGGTTATGGCTACACCCGCGATTTCCCGGTGGAGCAATACTGGCGCGACAACCGCCTCAACATGATCCACGAAGGCACCCACGGCATCCAGGCTACCGACCTGCTTGGGCGCAAGGTGCTGATGGAGGAGGGCAGGGGATTGCAGCTGCTGGCTGCCCGCATGACCGCGACCATCGAGCGCGTGTCCGCACAGCCCGAACTCGCCGACCACGCAACGGCGTTGGGCAAGGCCTTGCAGCACATCGGATCGGCAACCCGAAAAGCCTGGGCTACGGGCAATCCATCAGACGCACTGGCCAATGCGGTGCCCTACATGCAGGCGTTTGGGCACACCGTGCTGGCCTGGATCTGGCTGGATGTAGCAGCCGCCGCACTGAAAGCCGACCCGGCACAGGCCAACGTGGCCACGCAGGGGCGCATGGGCGCTACCCGCTTTTTCTACCACTACGAGCTTCCCAAAATCGGTGCCTGGCTGGGTGTGGTGGAATCACGGGACACAACCTGTGCCGCGTTTCCCCAAGAGGCTTTCTAATGACGTTTTTCAAAAAATACAGTGGCAGTACCGACGTTCGGATGGTCCGCATGGAGCGGCTCATCTGGACATTGATTTATGGCGGCCTGATCGCCCTTGTACTCGGGTATTTTCTGGAGACATCCCAGGCACAGGACGCCAGTGAACTGCTGGCTGGCGGCGGCATTGCTGTTGCCGCTGGCGTGATTCTGATAGGGGTCCGCTCCCGAATGCGGGGGTAAACGTAATCCGGAGCTGTTATCGCGCCGGGGACACGCAGAAATGGTCTGTCCGCGGCACAATCCGGGCCGCAAACCGTATCGTGATGCGGCCTTCGCGCCACGATTGATCCAACCGATAAATAGCAGGAGAGTACCCCTATGACCGCACGAACCATCCAGCAATTGTTTGACCTTACGGGCAAGACGGCCCTCGTTACCGGCGGCTCGCGCGGCCTTGGCCTGCAAATGGCCCACGCGCTGGGTGAAGCCGGCGCAAAAATCATGCTGAGCTCGCGCAAGGCCGAAGACCTGGAGCAGGCCACCGCCGAACTACAAGCCGCCGGCATTGATGCCCGCTGGATTGCCGCCGATTGCGCAAAAGACACCGAGATCCACCGCCTGGCCGATGAAACCCTGCAGCGCATGGGCGATGTGGACATTCTGGTCAACAACGCCGGCGCGGCATGGGGCGCGCCCGCTGAAGACCATTCGATTGAAGCGTGGGACAAGGTCATGAACCTGAACGTGCGGGGCTACTTTCTGCTCAGCCAGGTCATCGCCAAGAAGAGCATGATCGCGCGCCGCAGTGGCCGCATCATCAACATCGCCTCCATTGCCGGCCTGGGCGGCAACCCCGAAGGCATGAACACCATTGCCTACAACACCTCCAAGGGCGCGGTCATCAACTTCACCCGCACCCTGGGCGCTGAATGGGGCAAGTACAACATCAACGTCAACGCCATTTGCCCCGGATTTTTCCCCAGCAAAATGACCATGGGCACGCTCAAGGCGCTGGGGGAAGAGAAGCTGATTGCGGGCGCACCCCTCAAACGCCTGGGTGACGACGAAGACCTCAAGGGCCTGTGTGTTTTGTTTGCGTCAGACGCTGGCAAGCACATCACCGGCCAGTGGCTGGCGGTAGACGGTGGCGTCAGCGTGGTTACCGGTGGCTGAAGTGACCCCGGCCGCATGGAGCAAAGCCCTGGGCTTTGGCGTGCAGATTCCGTTTGTGGATCTCCTGGGCTTTGAGCTCCTCGCGTTCAGCGGTGGCCGGTCCGAGTTGGGGTACGACCCCCAGCCAGAGCACCTGAATTCTTTCGCGGTCACCCACGGTGGCGCCTTGATGACGCTGCTGGACGTCGCCATGGCCACCTCAGCGCGCAGTATCGCGCCGGAGATGGGCGTGGTCACCATCGAGATGAAGACCAGTTTCATGCAACCCGCCGTGGGCCCGCTGAAGGCGCGGGGTGAGTTGATGCACCGCACGGCCACCATGGCGTTCACACAGGCTACCGTGTACGACGCCGCCGGGCGCGCCTGCGCGCACGCCACCGGCACCTTCAAGTTTGTGAAGCGACTGCCCACCGGACTCAAAACCAGCAACGCATTCAATAGTGCGACGGGCAGCATCTCCACGGATTAACCACTCCATTCGCTAAAGGAAAAAACCATGCCAACCAACCAGCAGATCATTCTCGACAACCGCCCCACCGGTGAAGCGGTCGCCAGCAATTTCAAACTCGCCTCCAGCGACACACCGCCCCTGCAGGACGGCCAGGTGCTGGTGCGCCACCACTTCCTGAGCCTGGACCCCTACATGCGCGGGCGCATGAACGACTCCAAAAGCTACGCGGTGCCCCAGGCCTTGG